>CP055308.1 GCA_013374855.1 Candidatus Woesebacteria bacterium
TCTCTCAGCCACTTCTTTCTTCAAAGAAGTTTCCCTTGTCGATGGATTCAAATAAACAGACAGAGCTTTTTTTACTTGATTTAGGGCGTTTCTTGATACTCCCACTTTTTGGACAAGTTCGTTGTTCTCCACAGGTTTACCTCTCGATAAATACCAAAATATATCTAGCACTTTTTTTACTGGCACTCCCGTTTGTTTTGAAACTTCCAAGAATTCTGAATACATCTTTTCCTTTTCTCCCATAGTCTAGCTTTTATTTTATCAAAAAAAGCTGTCTGAAACTACTCGAGATGAACTCTTAGACTACAGTTAGCAGTTGTTGTGTATACTGTAGGGTAAGTTCGGGAAATTCTAGGATGTCCAGCCAGTTGGCTTGCCTAAAATCGTTCCATTTGTCCAGCCAGGCAGGACGAAAGGGTTACAAAGGCCACTCTTGGCTGATAACTGGCTTGATAGTTGCGATAGTCCCTTAGTTACCAACTGGGTTATCTTCAGGATTATGTCAAAACCTACGAAACCGAGGAAGATCTATCAATCTTGTTAGAAAGCAATAGACATTAAGTTTCATCTCTTATTTGCCTTAGCAGTTTTTGACCCAAATCACTCACACATAACTGATCCAAGTCTCCTCCCCATAAAGGAGCTTGTGTGACGTTCATCAATCCCATTGACTCTAAATCCCTAATCAAGCCATAAACCAATGCTTCGTCTAAGCCTTTTTTAACAAATTCGTTTTTAATAACATCTCTTAATGTTTTTGATTTCTCGTGGCGTTGTCCAGCATCACTTCCCAGATATTGCTCTGCAAAAACTAAAATATGTAAATGATCAACTGTAAGTCTAAAAAGCAGTTGTTGATAGAAAAGTTTATTTTTCTCTTTTGAATACTTAACATCGAAAAAGTTTGACAGTTGATTAACATAAGCCATCCTTAGTTCCTCATAAGTCTGCGTTCCTATCATACCACAAAACCTCAAGAGAAGCCTTCCATACTCCTCAACATTCTCGCTCAAATGTTTATAATCCAGAGCAACTTTCTTTAATTTCTGGTTTAATAACTTAATTGCCTTCTCAGTCCTTTTTCGAGCAATAACCTCTGCCTGGGTAAAAATAAATCTTTCTAAAAACTGTCCAACACTCAGTTTTACCCCAACACTTGGATTAAACTCCACATCTAAAGACTGGAGAATACCCCTAAACCATAAAACTCCTGGCTGTTCTGAGAAGTTCGTATACCAATCCTCAACCTTTTTCAGTGATTTAGCAGCAACTGATTTCTTACCAGACATATCCTAATTATAAGCTATTTGTGGGCATTGTATGACTCTCATAACTGAGTGGTGGTAGCGTAGAGCGTATTATCCTGCCGTAATCATCTCTCTCGGTGATAATTCTGATTGTCCTTTTGTTAGACAGTATCAATCCAAACCTGAAGTCTAAGGTTGTGGAGTGGCTTGTTTTACCCCAACAGAAAGAATTGACATCTGTTTGTAAAATCACTTAAATATAAAGAGTTTTACCAAATAATAAAGGTTTTAATAGGATGGAGCCAATCGATGAAGAGGATATACTTGACGCAACTGGTCGCTATGACGAAGACTCACAAACCTGGATACTTGACAACAATGGCTGTGATTCATCTGTATTAATGTCTGGGTTTAATCCTGAAAGACCACCCACAACTTGCCAAAGAATAACAAAGGTGGGAGATAAACACTGGACAACCGATACTTATGTCGATGACTAAACGCATTCCATGAGCAAAAGAGTAGGTTTTTTCCGAAAGAGCAAAAACTCAAATAAAGAGTTGGTAGTTTTGTTTGAGAAGATTCAAGAAATTAGATCGAAAAGCACTGACCAAGATTGGGAAGATAAGAACTTCGTAAAGAAACTAGAAAGTCTAGAAAAAGCTGCCTCTAAAAGGGTACTAGAACTTCTGAAAGCCAAAAAAATTAAAACTGCTGATGATTTTTATAGAGCATCATTCATTTTTCACCATGGTAAGAATTATAAATCATATTTGATTGCAACAGC
The DNA here is from genome assembly GCA_013374855.1 of Candidatus Woesebacteria bacterium. GTDB lineage: Bacteria > Patescibacteriota > Microgenomatia > UBA8517 > UBA8517 > Ch104c. The sequence continues at coordinate 2,035 of CP055308.1, forward strand.
CCTTGCCGCTGTCAGTCATCACCTCGGTGAACCATGGGGAAAAAATTTATATGCCATCACTCTGGACAGACTACTACTAAGTATTGGGCTGCCACAACAATTTGGCTCTCAATTTATCAAAAAGCAAGGAAAATATAAACTTGCCCCTCTCAATAAACACACTTCTGACAAGGAAAGAAAAAAATACCTCATCGAACCACTGGCAAAACTAAAAGCAAGAGAAAAAGAATTAAATAAGGAAGATTAATCCCTATTACCCATTAGAAGATCAATTATTGCATCGGAGATTGGAAGCCCTGTCAAATCCTCTACCCATCCCCATTGTCCGTTTGGATTAATTTCCAGAAAGATGTATCTTTGATCTGGAGTGAGTATCATATCTATAGCCCCAAATTTAAGTCCTAGCCTATGAACAAAATTAATAATTTTCTGTTCGATCTCCCTAGGAAGTACATGTTCTTTGTGCACTAGATTCAAAGTGTCTCTTCTCCAATCAACCCTAGCTTTATGACTCTTCTGTGAATGAATCTCAACAGGAAACACTTTATCACCAACAACCGTAATCCTTAACTCGACATCTTTTGGTACATATTCCTGAAAAAGAGCAGGTGTATATCTAACTCTCCCAATATCTCTCATGTCACCTTCAGAAACCAGACTTGTATAAATTGCTGAACCCTGATTCCCGTCTAAAACTATTCCACCTCCAAGTCGCTTAATAATAACCCCTCTCGACCTAGCAGTTTTTTTGAAAAACATTTCTGCATCCTCAGGATTATTTGTTATTAGAGTTCTCGGTATTTCAAGACCAACTTCGCTTGCAACTCTAAGCTGTTTTATTTTTAATTCTGCTACTCGGTTTCGTTCAGGATGGTTGACCCAAATACAATCTAAAAGCTCCCATAACCCCATAATAGTCGCCCTGCTTTCTTGTTCTGCAAAAACATGGATTGCTGGAGAAAACTCGGGTGGAAATTGAAAATCCGCAGGGCGTCTATACCAAACACCTTTTATCTGATTACCACGAATCTGTCTACCTTGTGGAAATCTTAATATCTGCTCTCTTTCATCCTCGTCAAACAAAAGAGAAACTGAAACCTTTAAGGGAAAATCCTCTGTATTGAATCTGACAAAAGGAATCCTTTCTTCATTCAACTTTCTGGCAATGATATCTACATGAGGATCTAATTTCCTGCTCACTATCAAAACTTGAGGGTTTTCTTCTCGAAAACGCTCCTTGTTAGGCTCTCTCTCAATCATCTCCTCGAATTATATACCATTTATCCAGCTAAAGCTTTGAATTGCATCTCTGAAGAAATTGATCCGATAATCCTTCCGTAATCATCTCTCTGGGTTATAATTCTGACTGTCCTTTTGTTAGGCAGTATCAATCCAAATCTGAAGTCTAAGGTTGTGGAATAACTTGTTCTTTCCCAACAGACAAACTCATAGAGCAATTTTATCACGAAAAGATTTAAAAATTTATGTCGCAACTTGCTTAATCACAAAGTCAGGTTCCCGATCTCTACTCTAACTCAAAGAAGGTTTTTGAAAACAAATAACAAAGTTGTCAGGAAACGCTCCACTAAGAAGGTTTTTGTTTTGCAACCATTTTCCCTCTACAACATCCTTATCAATTCCTAGGGCAAAAGATATCATTTCTGAAACTATACTTTTATCAAAATGGGAGGATGAAAGATAAAGAATTCCACCATCTGCCATATTAGACCAAGCTAATTCAATTGCTTCTTTCCACATCTCTTTATCCCCAGGACTTGGATTTCTAATTATTACCAAATCTGGTTTTCTACCCTGATATATACGAGAGTCATCAGCTGAAGCCTCAATAAAAGAAAATCCATAAAATTCTACCAAAGGTCCGCTATCAGGATTAATATCAACCGCAAACCTTAAAGCTTTCGGAAATTTTTGTGTTAGAGCACTTGTTTCAGCATCTGAAGCACCAGATCCTAAGATAAAGAAAACCGCCTTACTACCCTCTTCTTCCATTCTTTTAACCCAGCTAGGATCAATCTTACTCAAAACTTCAATAAAAGTCTCCCAAAACTTCCTACCATTCTCTGTCAACTCCCCCTTTCCTCTTTCACTTCCTGTTTCCATATTTAGAATTTTACTCCTCAAATCTAGGTTGCCCAAAGTCAAAAATTTTAAAAGGTAAAATTTCTTCATCAATCAGATTTTTACCCTCAAAAACAAGTTTCACTAAAATTCCCTTTCTTGTTTCTTCAGACCACATTTGGTCAAAAACAAAATTCCCAAGGCTGTAATAAATCGGTTTTCCTTTATAAATCTCCTTCTCTTGAACCCAATGAGGGTGATGCCCAATTACCACATCCCCTCCCGCATCAATTGCCAGATAAGAAAGTTCTCTTTGTCTGGGCGATATTGTTGTTGTGTATTCATTACCCCAATGAAAAGAGACTATCAAAATATCAACCAATGGTCGCGTATTTAAAACCTCTTCCCGCAATTGATTTTTAAGACTTCGGTAGGCTTTTTCGCCCAAACCAACTTCATTGTAACCCAGAAAAGCAAACCTCATCCCTTTTACATCAACAATCAAAGGGTTTTCCCCTTCTCCAAAAAATCCAATTTTATTTTCTTTAAGTAAATTCCTTGTATCTTCCAAACCTTCATCTCCGTAATTTCTAATATGGTTGTTGGAAAGATTAACTCCATCAACCCCAGCAAAAAGCAATCCGTCAATTGCATTAAAGTCTGCGCAAAAAACCATACCTGTTTCGGTTGGTTTGCAACTGCGGAAAAATGGAGATTCCAAATTAAAAAAAGAAAAATCAGCACTTTTGATAACATCAGCTAATTTTTCAAAAGGCCAATTAAAGTTGCGAGTTTTTGTCATAGTATAACCAACTTTTCTTCCAAGCATAATATCACCTCCTGCAAGAAGAACAATTTGGGGTGGTTTTAACTTTTCCTCTCTTTGATCCGTAACAAAATTTGACACCAAATTCTCTTTTGGTTTCTGATAAAAGCTCTCTCCAAACCAAAAACCAACCAATAACCCAAGGGAAAAAATAAAAAGAAACCCAAAAGAAATAGCTACCTTCTTCATAAATAAATACCCCTTGCTCAAAACAAAAACAAAGTGTTTAATAAACAATTATGACAAAATTCAAAGAATATTACCAAAGAATGATGGATGAAAACAAAGAGGCATTTGAGAAATTTACCAAGATTCATCTTCTTTATTCCACCAATCCCGAAAAATACCAAGCTTTGTTCAACGAAGAAGGTAAAAAAATACTAGAAATAATAAGGGAGTGGGAAAACAAACTCTGCAATCAGAGCGAAAAGGCCGGATATGGAACTTTTACCAATAAACTTTCAGAAAAATTCTGGGAAGAAATAAGGAAAAATTTTCCAAAAATAGATTTTGTTGGAATTATAGTCGAAGAAAAAAAAGAAGAACCCACGTTTTATATCAAAAAGATAAATCTTAATTAATGAGTTTGCCTTCTGAAAAATTAAATTCAGAAAAGCCAGAAATGATCTTATGGGCATCAGATAAATCTTCTTTATCTTCTTTGGTTCTTGCCAATCCAACAACTGCCATACCAGCCGAAATTGCTGCCTCAACTCCTGCTTTACTGTCTTCAAAAACCAAACATTCATATGGTTCCACTCCTAGTTTCTCTGCTGTTATTGTAAATATTTGAGGCGACGGTTTGCTCAAAGAAACTTCCTCCATAGTTGTTATTACATCAAAAAAATCAGCTATTCCAAAATGGTCAATAACAGCCTGAACTACTGAATAATTATTAGAGGAAGCAAGAGCTATCTTCACTCCAATTTTCCTTAAATTATTCACCAGCTCAACGAAACCCTTCCTCAATCTAACTTTAGGCAAAAGAGATAAGTACTCAATTTGTGTAAGATTGGACAACTCGTCCAAAGTTAAATCAGTTTTAAGATTATATTTTTCTTTAAAAAATTCCCAGTTCGCCTTCAATCCAACTCCCTTTGTATGAGAAAAATTTTTTTCAGGTTTAACACCCAAACTTTCTAAAACTCGCAAAAAAGAAAGCGAATATTCATCTTCGTCTGAAAGAATAGTCCCATTTAGATCAAAAATTACTGCTCTAAGCATTTTTATTTAATAGGATAAACTTCTGTCCTATCAGGCAAATCACTAACTCCAAAACCTTTACTTTCTATCTCCTGTCTTATTTTATCTGCCTCTTCAAACTTTCCTTCTTTTCTAAGACTAGCTCTAATTTCAGCTAATTTTTTAACTTCTTCAGGAATATCAAAAGAAAATTCAGATAGCTTTAGCCCCAAGACTTCATCAAAGAAAATAATAAGATCATATTTATCTGAGGATGGTATATTACTTTTTAATGCCTCCCAAACAAAGGATAAAGCAAGTGGAGTATTCAAATCATCTGCTAAGGCACCCATAAAAGAATCCCTAAAATAATCGAGTTTCGAAAGTTTTTCCGAGGATAAGCTCTCTCTTCTTGTATCATTTTTTATACTATTCAGCTGGTTTCTCAACCTCAAAAGCGCATTAGAAGCAGCCTCAAGACCTTCCCAAGAAAACTCTATCCCCTTCTTATAATGAGAGTTTAAAAAAAGATAGCGCAGCGCCAAAGGCTCATAACCCTTTTCTTTTAATTCTTGAACAGTAATAAAATTCCCTTTACTTTTGCTCATTTTTTCCCCTCCTTTTAAGGTAAGCCAGTCATTATGCAGCCAGTAATTTGCAGTTTGTCTCCCAAAAGCACCATAAGCTTGTGCGATTTCATTCGTGTGGTGAACAGGAATGTGTTCTTTTCCACCCGTATGTATATCAAAATTTTCTCCAAGATATTTTACACTCATTGCTGTACACTCAATATGCCAACCTGGGAAACCTCGACCCCAAGGAGAATCCCACTGCATAAGATGATTCGGTTTTCCTGTTACCCACAGAAGAAAATCCCAGGGATTCTTCTTCTCCGGATCAACTTCCACACGAGCACCAGCTTTCTGGGACTCAAGATTCAAACTGGCAAACCTTGCATAATCAGGAAACTTGGACGTGTCAAAAACAAGCCCGGTTTTTGTTTTATAAGTAAAACCGCGCGCTTCAATTTTCTTAATTAGTTCTATCTGATCAGCAATATGATCAGTTGCGCGGCACAAAACATCAGGAAAGGTAATATTTAGAAGAAAGAGGCTGTCTTTAAACTGATCAATATATTTTTGAGCAAGTTGCCAAACATCTATTCCTTCCCTTCTTGCACCTTTTTCCATTTTGTCCTCCCCCTCATCCTGATCTGAGGTCATATGACCCACATCCGTTATGTTCATTACCCACTTAACCTCAAAACCTGCCGATCTCAAAAATCTAACCAAGACATCCCACTGCGTATAAGCATACATATGACCAATATGTTGATTCCAATAGACTGTTGGTCCGCAAGAATAAATCCCCACTTCACCCTCCTTTATTGGAGTAAACAAATCTTTCTTGCCAGTTAAGGTGTTTGAAAAGTAAATATCCATTTCTATTTAGGAATCTATTGTAGCATAATAGGATTCTATATTTAATAATAAATTTCAATTCACACCCCTTAAACCATGGGATTACACACAATCAGTATTTTACCTTTGTATTAATACATTAATACAAACCAAACTAGCAATATTAAATGTTTCTTTATCTTGGGTTCTTATGTGTTTATTTTGCAACTAGCTCACTTTTGCAGAACTAGACTATCAAGATGCTACTTTTTTGTTGAAGTCCCAACTCCAAAAATGTAATTTTAACTTTATCTACATCACCCCGACGGCGGCATCCGCGTTTCAGTTGACCGTTGAAGGTCTTCTGCGTGTTTCTTGGATCCTCCAAAGCCAAAAAGACGCCGAGACAGCCTAGTAGAAGGTTCTGACTTTGGCTGTTGCGCTTGCTGTTGGGAAGCAAGTCTTTCTCTAACTGCCTCCATTTGGGCTCTTAAAACCTGTTTTTGCTCTATGGGGATGTTTGGATAATTTTCAAGATAAACAGTTTCTCCTGCCATAATTTTTTCTTGAAGCTCTCTTATTGTTTTTTCTATCCCAATCTTCTCAATTTCAGACTCAAGTTCACGAAGTCTTGATAAATCAGCCTGTTTTTGTCTATTCTTTTCCTCTTCACTAAAAGAAGCCTCTCTATTCAAACCCAGAAAATTACTACTATCATTATTTTGAGAATTGTTTGATATATCTTTTTTCCCTAAAACTTGCGTTATTACATCATCTAAAACCTCCGATGTTTCTTCTGCTACCTTCTTGGCAATATCTTGCGGAGCACTTTTAATCTGGCTAGCAATGTTCTGGACGGGGTTTGTCATATTTCAGATATCTTTTCTTCCCTCCAAGGCACGTGTTAAAGTCAAGTCATCAGCATATTCCAAATCGGCACCAGTTGGTATTCCCATTCCAAGACGAGTTATTTTGATTTTATCAGAATACCTTTTTTTAATCTCCTTGGAAATATACATCGCCGTTGCTTCCCCTTCCATTGTAGGGTTCGTAGCAATTATCACTTCTGAGACATTTCCACTTTCGAGTCTTTTCAAAAGCTGCTGAAAAAAGATCTCATCTGGCCCAATATTCTCAAGCGGGCTAATTTTTCCATGAAGAACATGATACAACCCAGAAAACTTACCGGTTTTTTCAAAAGCAACTAAATCAAGTGGTTCCTCAACCACCATAATCACGCTTCTGTCACGATTCCCATCAGCACACACCGAACAAATCTCATTTTCTGTCACATTTTTGCAAACAGAACAAAGAAAAGTCTTTTTCTTAAGATTAAGAAGAGAATCAGCAAAATCCTCAAGCTGACTTTCAGGAACTCTTAAAAGATAAAAACCAAGTCTTTGAGAAGTTTTTGGTCCGATACCAGGAAGCTTGTGAAAATTGTCTATTACATCTTGCAGAACCTTTGGAATTTTCATAACATCAAAACATTACAATAACTAAGGGGCTTGTGTCAAAGGGGAAAGCTCAATTATAAAAGCCGTGTTTGGATCAAGAAATTCAGTTGTCTGCCAAACTCCAGATGAGCCAACAACAATATTGCTTCTGGCAACTTCCTTACTTTCTAAAAAAGAAAATCGGCTGTATACATAATTACCGGGCGCTAAGTTTATAAACTTAACTGGTACAGCTTCATAATTCTTGTTTCTTGCATCATAATTAACAATCAGAAGCCTAATAGTGTTTTTCTCCTTTTTAGCAAAACCACGAACCCAACTTCCAAACCCCGCTGTATTTACAGAATAACCTTTCATTTTATTTAAAAATTCAAAAGAATTATACCGCGGCTTCTCCATCGGCTCGCCCCATTTTTCATGAGTCAAAATTCCCCATCTGCCCCAATATTTTTCTCCACCCAAACCATCTTTTATTTCAAAAGTAAAAAGTTTATCAATCTTTCCTTCAACAAGTGCGGTAACGGCTAAATTGTGAATGGCAGAAAAGTATGTGTCATACCTTTTATCATTATCGCCGGTAATACCAAACTCACTGATTATAAGCTCTAATTTTTTATCCCAACCTTTATCTAAAAGAACTTTCTCAATCTCAATTACATCACTCTCAAACTTCAACAAATCAGGCGAGTAAGTGTGCCAAGAATAGAAATCAAACCTTAAAGAATTAGATGAAGCAAAATTAAGAATATCTACAAGCCAGTTCTTATAATGAGATGTTATCGCAGGACCTCCTATTTTAAAAGGTAAAGTGTTTTTTGCAGAAACAGCGCCCCTATGAGCATAAAAGTAAAGATCAAGATAACTCTTTTTCCCTTTTGTTCTAAATTTACCAAAAAGATCCGGTTCATTCCAGACTTCATAATAAACATCGGGTATAGCAAGCCCATTCTTGCCACTTATATGCTCAACCAAGGAACGCACCAAAAATTCCCAGTCAGCCCAATTTTGAGGAACATCCGTTACATCTCCATTTGAAACTCCATCCGGCATATAAGAAAGACTAATAAAAGGTTTTGCTCCAGCAGCCAGAATATCAGAAATAGTCAAATCAAGATTTGACCAGTCAAGAATTAATCTTCCATTTTCTCTCCCCTTAACAACTTCATAATAATCAAACACATGATCTATCCTAATATAATCAGGTGATATTTTCTTAATCTTAGAGACAACTGGGTAAAGCATTCGACCATTCTCTTCTCCACCTTGAGCCAAATTTTTCCAGACATAAGACCTTTCTAAATCAAAGGCGCTGCCAGCATCAACCAAAATATCTGCTTTTTTCCCAAAAGCTTTCCCAAAAAAAGATGTTTTATTCCTAATTAAGAAAAAAGAAAAATAAAGAACAACAAAAAAGGATAACAAAACCAGAAAAGAAAGATAAGATCTTCTTTTATTCATTAATAAAATTTTAGAGGAAAAAGAAAACCAAGTAAACCGGAATTGGGTTTACTTTCCAAAATTCGAAAGAAGACCACTCAAACCACCACCCATTTCAAACATCTTTTTGGCAGATTTTTTCTGAACATTCTTAAGAGCGTCATTTATAACATCAGCAATGTCTTTTCTAGGCTCACCATTAATCTCAAGGTAATCAACTCTCTGATTGCCAGTAACTGTCACTTTTACGCCACCCTTTTCTACCGTTTCTTTAATTTGAGATAACTCCTTCTCTAAAGCTTTAGCCTGAGATCTCAACTTACTCAATTCACCCAACTGCTTGAATTTATCAAACATAAATAAATTTTAACTCTCGAAAATTTTTTTAGCAACCTCAATTATATCATCACCTTGTTTTTCCTCCAAAATGACATCACAGACATTTCGTTTAGTTTCCGGCGGCTTAATCAAGCTGCAGATAACTTTTACATTATGTCCAAAAACATCAGAACAAACCTTCTCCAATAATTGTCTATGTTTGATCTCTTCCAATTTTCCTTTATGAAAGCTGTAATAGACTCCAAGTTCCAAAAGACCACTATCTAGCCTCAGAGGCTTTGCTGCCCTAAGAAGAGCTTCTACTGATATGTCAACAGATCCAACTCTACTTAGTATGTTTTTCCATACTTCATTTGATAAATTCGCGCTACCAATCAAACTCTCTCCATTTCTCAATGGTGCAGAATCGGCTGTTTCTTCCTGGTTTGAATCATCTCCCTTAACTTCAACCTTTTCTCTAACATGATTATTACCCCCATTAGACGATCCTTTCTCACAATACCTAATTACAAAAATCTCAAGAGGCAAAAACTCAAAACCAGAGATATCCCTAAGACCCCTTTTTACATCAAGCAAATCTTCAGCTAATGCCAATAAAGTCTCCCTATCAAAATCAGATTTACCCGCTTTCAGGCCAGCCAAAGTTAAAATCTCATCTCTCACAAAAAGAAGAAGTTTATCCACCAAAGTTTCAGCAGACATACCACTTTCAGAAAGCTTTTTTATAGAATCTAAAACAAACGAGGAATCTCTCTCCACAAGCTTTTTAATAAGCAATGACTCATCAAAAAAAACCGATTTATCAAGATATTCTGTTACTTTCTCTAAACTAAGCTCAACACTCTCGTTAATAATCTCTTCCAAAATTTTAACCGCATCCCTAAAAGAACCATCAGAGCGCAAAGCTATAAGCTCAAGAATTTTCCTGTCGATTTTTTTACCCTCTGCTTTTGCTTTCTTCTGTAAAGATAAAACTATCTCTCTCTTGCTAGCTTTTTTAAAACTAACAATTGTGGCCCTTGATCTTATCGTCGGTATTAACTTCTCAGGCTCCGTAGTTGCTAAAATAAAATAAGTGCTAGGTGGTGGCTCCTCAAGTGTTTTAAGTAAGGCATTAGAGGCCTCAAGTGTCAGCATATGAGCCTCATCAATAATGTAGACTTTATTTCTTGCTCTCGCTGGCGCAAGTTTAACCGACTCAATAAGTGCTCTTACATCATCTATCCCTCTATGGCTTGCCGCATCTATTTCTATAACATCAATATTTGATCCATTTGTGATAGAAACACATTGGTCACACTTATTACAAGGTTCTTTGACTTTTCTTGAATTTTCCTCACAATTTACAACTTTAGCTAAAATTCTTGCTGCTGAAGTTTTTCCCGTTCCACGGGGACCTGCCAAAAGAAGAGCTTGAGGAATTTTTCCTCCTTCCACCATTTTATCCAAAACTTCCCTGACGCTATCCAAATCAAGATCTGAAATTCTCTGAGGACGATACTTCAAATATAAAGACATACCTACTTGTGATGATAACCCAAAAGATGCATTAAACCATGCTCTACAAGCTGCCAGACCTTCTCATCCAATGTTAGATTTTCCTTCTTAGCTTCTTCTACCGCTTTCGGATAACAAACAACAACCTCACCAAGTTGGGTAAAATTAGTTGGAGGATAAACAAAAGGCGAAGCTACCTCCTTTTCAGTAAAAGAAAAGACATTATGAACACTTCCTTCCTTTAAATATTTTTTGGCGATTTGGACCATTCTGGGCTTGCTGACAAAAGAAATAAAAACTTCCGTATCTGATTTTATACCTTTTGCCGCAAGAAAAGCCTTCACTTTTCTCTTCAATGAAGGAGTAGAAATAGGATAGTTTGATGTTTTAAAAACAACTACTTTTATCATAAAACTAAAAAGAAAGGTTTCAAGAAAGTTTTTCTTTAACAATACCAGAAACCAACGACCCGTCAGCCCTTGATCCAAGTTTACCCATTACTTCTTTCATAATCACACCAAAATTAGATGGAGACCTTCCCACCTTTTTAATAACCTGTTCCACCAAAAATTCTATTTCCTCCTGCGAAGCAACTTCAGGCATAAATTCTTCCAAAATTTCAAGTTCCCTTTGCTCTCTTTCTGCCCTTTCTATTTGGCCTGCTTTTCGATACACATCTATTGCCTCTTTTCTCTTTTTAATCTCCCTTCTAACAACCAGAAGTTCCTCGTCCTCTGTTAATTCCTTCTGTTTCGCTATAAATTCATAATTCAAAGCAGAAGATAAAAGACGAAGAGTCGATAGCCGAACTTCATCACGAGCTTTCATAGCATCGCCAATCTTTTTGGTAATTTCGTCTTTAATCATTTTTTTCCTTCCAACCACCCTGTAAGTGATAATGCAAATGAAAAACTACCTGACCAGCTTTACTACCATTTAGAGTAAAAACTTTAAAGCCATCGGTTATATTTAACTTCTTGGCAACCTCAACTGCAATGAGCTGAATCTTACCCAACAAAGCCTGATCCTCATTGCTTGCTGCTGAAACATTTTCCAAATGCTTCTTAGGAATAATTAATATATGAACCGGAGCTGAAGGCCTAATATCCCAAAAAGCCAAAACTTCATCATCCTCCCAAACTTTATTGGCAGGAGCTTCGCCCTTTACTATTTTGCAAAAAATACAGTCCTCCACTATGACTTAAGTATAAGATCTTGATAATCTTTTTCAAGAGTAATTTTTACAAAAGCAAAAAAATATTTAGAGATAAGATTTTTTTGTTTCGATGTATTAATACATCGAAACAGAGAAAGCCAACCAAATAAACAACCTTAAAGCAGATACCAAAATCATTAAATTTTGCAATTTAATAATCAACAATCAACAGAATTACTCTTCAAGTAGAGAAAATATAGAACGAGCTATTTTATCGGGATCATGCCTAAAAAAAGTTGTACTACTAACAAAATTTCCCTCAATCAACTTAAGATCAGAGTTTCCTCTTAAGTCATTTTCAACGGGGACACTACCAAACTTTTTATACCATCGTCTAACTTGAGACTGGGTATGATTTATTTTTTTATTAACAAGAATATAACTTAATTTATCTGAAGCCTTGCCAAGATAGTACTTAACCTCCCTGACAAAATCACTAGCCCTAAAGCCCGCAGTTTCCTCTCTTTTGGTCATAAGATTAACCACATAGGCTACTCTCGCCGATGAAGCTAAAATAGACTCATTTACACCCTTAACAAGAAGTGTAGGAATAATACTGGTGTAAAGATCTCCCGGTGCTATAAGTATCAAATCCGCTCCTTCTATCACCCGCGCCGCTTTAGAATACACTTTAGCAGAAGGGCTGAGATAAACCTTTTTAATAGGCAAATCCAATTTAATTTCCCTTTGATCAATATTTTTTTCTCCATATATTCTTGTCCCATCTGCAAGTATGGCAACTAAATTAGTCTTATCCAAAGTCACAGGATAAACACTCCCGTTCACCTGCAAAATCCTTGAAGCTTCTTCTATCGCTTTATCCATACTACCTGTAATTTGAGTCAATGCAGCAAGTAATATATTTCCGACAGAATGGCCCTTAAGACTCTCGCCATCTTTAAAACGAAAATTGAAAAGTTCCTCCAGAGTCTTTTGAGCAAAGGGCAGATCCGATAAAGCAAGTATTGCACGTCTTACATCTCCAGGTGGCAAAATTCCAAGCTCCTTTCTTAAACGACCGGTAGATCCACCAGAATCACACATCGAGATAACAGCAGAAATATCAAGATCATATTTCTTCAAACCAGAAAGCACCTGGTAAGTACCAGTTCCCCCACCTATTACAACTATTTTCTTTCTCAAAACCACCTTACTTCAAGCTTTTAATCTCCTAACAACAGCATCAAAAGAAAGTATCTCCTTTTTGGAAGAATTTCTAAACTTCCATTCTAGGTTATCTTGCACAGATTCAGAAACCACAAGCCTCACCGGAATACCTATCAAATCAGAATCGGCAAATTTTTCGCCTGCTTGTACATCCCTATCATCAAACAGAACATCAAAACCGACCTTTTTCAATTTCAAATAAACACTTTCTGCCTTTTCCCGAACCTTGCCCTCTCCTATCAAGACCAAATGTGCATCAAAAGGAGACATTTGCTTATTCCATATTATTCCTTTATCATCATGGCTTACTTCAACCCACGCACCCATTGTTCTAGTTGGTCCTATACCATAACTACCAAACCAAACCGGCTTCTTTTTACCGTCTTTGTCAATATAATAAACTCCCATCCTTTCAGCAAACCAAGTTCCAAGAGGAAAAATATTACCAACTTCAATAGCATTACTTGACAAGACTCTGCCCTTGCCGCAAGAAGGACAAAAATCACCCTCTTTTCCTAGAAAAATTTCCTTATTTTGACCCCATCCGCAACTATCACAATAAAAGATTAAATCTTCACCACTATCTACAGGCACCTGAAACTCATGTGTGTAATTTTTGGTAAAAACACCACCAGAAGCCTCTATCACTCGATAAGAAAAACCAAGCCTGTCAAAAATCTTACAATATGCACTTTTAACTTTTTCATAATACTCCATTAAATCATTTTCGCTTATATGAGCAGAATACAAATCTTTCATTAAAAACTCCCTTCCACGCAATATTCCAGATCTTGCACGCGGTTCATTCCTGAATTTAGTAGAAAAGTGATAAACATAAACCGGCAGATCTGCATAACTTTGGATGTTTTTCCTAAGAAGATCCATAACTATCTCCTCATGAGTAAAAGCAAGTCCAAACTCCTTTCCTAAACTATCCTTTATTTGATACATAATACTTCTTGCTTTTTTCCATCTTTCGGTTTCTTTCCAAACAGATGAGGGGTGCAAAAGTGGCATTAGCATTTCCTGAGCACCTATAGCATTCATCTCTTCTCTTATAATTTGGTTTATTTTGCCAACCACTCTCCATCCCAAAGGCAAAAGAGTCCAACTCCCAGACATTAACTGATCTATAAAACCAGCTTTTACCAAATAAATGTGGTTAGCAAAAACGGCATCCCTAATTTCCCCTTTTTTTGTTTTAGGAAAAAGATCAGATTGTCTCATTTGGAAAAAGAGTTCAAAAAACCAGATATTCCACCTGCAGCAATAAGTCTTCTGAAATCAAAGATAGTAATGGCAACAAGCAATAAAAGCAAGAACGCCATACCTGCCATATGGATAGCAGATTCTATTTTTTCCGGAACTTTCCTCTTGAAAATTATCTCAAAAACAATAAAAAACAGCCTCCCTCCATCAAGAGCAGGGAAAGGAAAAATATTAAGAACCGCCAGATTTAAAGATAAAATACCCATAAAATTAAGCAAAGTAAAAATACCAAGTTTAGCTGCCTGTGTCGTAACAGCAAAAATGCCAACAGGTCCTGAAACATCCTTTGGAACATTACCTTTGAAAAGACCCAATATCATATCTACTAAGCTTGAAGCAATATTTCTTCCCCAAAACAAAGCCTCTTTCACCCCATAAAATGCTCCATAAAAAGGCCTTTGCCAAACTGGTGGATAATAAACCTCCGTAGATGATATAATAACCCCAAGCGGCCCTTCGTTTTCTGGAGGAGAAACTCGAGGAATAACCTTAAGTGGCAACTTATCCTCTCCCCTTCTAACTATCAGGGAGACTTTCTCTCCCTTTTTTGAATCAATATAAGAAACAAAAGATGAGGTATTGTCAATCAACTGACCATCTACACTTTCCAAAACATCATCCTTCAAGATACCAGCTTCTTGAGCAGGAGAACCGGGCAAGACATCAATCACTCTAACAATTTTCGTATCCCTTGGGATGCCGGTAAAGAAATAGACAACAGAAAAAATAACAATCGCCAAAGCAAAATTCATCAAAACCCCAGCTGTTACTACAAAGAGTCTCTGACCTTTAGACTTGAAAATAAAAGCTTTTTCCTTTTTAACTTTAGATGAGCTTTCCTCTCCATGCATCCTCACAAAACCACCAAAAGGAAACCAGTTAAGAGAATAAATAGTACTACCAACTTTTTTACCAAAAATCCTAGGCGGAAGACCTAGACCAAACTCCTCAACCCAAATACCAACTTTTTTAGCAGCCAAGAAATGACCCAGTTCATGGATTAAAATTAAAACGGAAAGAACTACTATAAAAGTTAAAATTGATATAAACATTATACTTGCATCAACTCCTCTTTCTTCCTCTCTCCAAGTTCATTAATAAGCCCAACAAACTCATCGGTTATTCCTTGAAGCCTTTTTTCCTGATCAAATTTATCGTCTTCCCCCATTTCTTTATTTTCAAAAGATTTTTGAATCTCCTTCATAAAATCACCTCTTATCTGACGTATCATTACTCTGCCAGCCTCAAGTTTGGTTGAAACTAGCTTAAGATATTTCTCTCTGTCCTCACTTGTCATAGGCGGAACAACTATTCTTATTTTCTCTCCACTTATTATCGGATTTAAATTAATGCCACTTGTTAAAATTCCCTGCCTTATTTCACCAATTATTGATTTATCCCAAGGTTCAATCTCTAAAGTTTGGGCATCCAGAACACTAATTGTTGCAAGCTCCTGAACCTTTAGTCTTTGCTGCCCACCATAAACAGACACCATCAAATCAGACACCAATGATGGAGAAACTCGACCGGCACGAACAGAAGCAACATCAGAGGAAACTAAATCCAAAACAGCCTGCATTTTTGACCTAACAGCTTTTTCGTCAAGCATTACTTTTTATTTTATTATTATTCCTTACCCAATTCCAGACGAACTATTCTACCAACCCTTACATTTTCTCCTGTTTTTGCTATAACTTCCCTTATTAAATCAGAGACTTTCTTTGAAGGATCCTTTATAAAATCCTGAGACAAAAGGTCGTCAACATCTTTCGGCGACATGGAAGCAACCTGCATTGCCAGATCATACGCTAAATCCTGAAAAAGCTCGTTCCTGGCAACAAAATCTGTCTCGCACAAAAGTTCCACCAGACCAGCTATTTTTTTTGAATGATGAACATAAGAAGAAATAACCCCCTGACTTGTAGTTCTGTCTGCTCTTTTTTCGGCTTTTTCAAAACCCTCCTCTTTCAGAATAATAGAAGCCTTTTCAACATCACCATTGCATTCTTCCAGAACCTTTTTAACCCTCATCACTGGAGCACCTGTTTCTTCTCTTAACCTTCTGATAAGATCAAAGTCTATTTTCATTCTATTTCTAATTTCTTACCGGATTTAGCAAGCAATACTACCTCAGAAAGTAAATCAAAAACATAAGAAATAGCCTCAATTGAATCATCATTCATGGGAATGGGGTAATCAACTAAAGATGGGTCAGAATTGCTGTCAACTATAGCAATTGTGGAAACTCCAGTTTTCGCCGCCTCACTCAAGGCAGTCTTTTCTCTTTTTGTATCGACAATAAACAAGATATCAGGTCTATTCTCAATCCCTTGCAATCCCCCCAAAAACCTCTCTAATCTTTCTAATTCCCTTTGTAACAGAAGCCTTTCTTTCTTTGTGTAATCCTTTAAAAGACCGCTCTCAAGCTTTTCTTTCAAATCTTTCATCTTGCCAAGTGATTTTTTGATCTGATCAAAATTGGTAAGTGTCCCACCAAGCCACCTTTGATTTACATAATAAACTCCACATTTCTCTGCAATTTCTTTAGTTTTTTCAGCCAATTGTTTTTTTGTGCATACCAACAAAATAGATTTACCCTCAGAAACAGCTTCCGATATAAAAAGAAAAGCATCTTTCAGAAGATCTTTTGTCTTTATTAAATCAAAAATATGAACACCTTCCTGCTCTCCATACAAGTATTCCTTTATCTTAGGATTCCACCGCCTTGATTGATGACCAAGATGGGCTCCAAATTCTGCCAGCTTCTCTATTGATATTTGTAATTTATTTTTTGTTTTCATCACAACCTAGCAATATTATCAATTTGCAATAAACTTATCAAGAAGTATTCTTCTCTAAAGCACCAAAAAGATTCTCCATTAAAAAATAAACTGTCAAAGGGCCCACTCCACCAGGAACCGGTGAAATAAAAGCAGCCTTATCGACAACATCCCTTTTTACATCGGGCTTTGGATAACCCAAATCGATGACTACAGCACCGCTTTTGATATCTTTGACCCCCAAAACACTGGGGGTGCCTGTTGCCGAAACAACCACATCTGCAGTTTTAATCAATCTCCTCTTAACCACACTTCCTCTGTCAACACCAAAGACTCTAAAGCCTTCTCTACGAAGCAGGTCAACAATTTTACCTCCCTCAAACCCCCTAGACCCTATAACAACCACCTTGTAGGGAGCCTCCTTCAATGGTAGTCGCACAATATTGGCAGAATAGTTTACCACCTCTAAAACTGCAAGAGCAGCTGGATTCTCAAAAAAAGAATTACTTCCCATACCATCAACATCTTTAGCAGGATCTATTTTATTAACCAGAAAATCACGATCACCAGCAGAAAAACAAGAAGGTAGTGGCAATTGAATCATAATTCCATGTACATCCTTATTTTTATTCAACTTATCAATAAAAGCAGCTAATTCTTCTATCTTTGCATCCTTACCAAACTCATATACAGAAAGATTACCACCCAAACTCTCCAGCACCCTTTTCTTTAGATTAGTGTAAAAAAGACTTGCCTTATCAGGAAATACAAGAATAGAAGCAAGATGAGGAGATGGCTTTGTTTTAAATTTTCCTATTTTTTCCTTAAGCTTATCAATTTTTTGAGAAAAATAACTTCTACCATCAAAAATAAATACCATAAATTATAATTGCTAATTCTAGATTATGAATCAAATTTATACAAGACTACAAAAAAACACCAAATTTCAGATTCCAACAAACAACAATGTTTAGAAAACGAAAAAAATTCTAGAACAAATGACCATAGAGATTTATTACTCAAGAAGAAGCCAAAAATAATTCAAAAATCAACTGGAAATTCACTGCAAAGTTTCCTAACTTCCTTCGCAATATTCAAGAGGAATCTATCTTTCCTTATCCTATCCCTAAATCTTTTTAAAAATTCAGATCTTTCCTTAGGTCTTTCTGGCAATTTGTGAGGTTTAACATAACCAACTACCTTTGTAATCAAGCCAGCAATTAATTCCATTTCTTTTTCTTTCATTCCCCTTGTCGTCAATGCTGGTGTGCCAAGACGAATCCCCGAAGGATAAAAAGGAGGCATTGTATCATTTGGAACAGAATTCCTGTTAACAATAATACCAGCTACCTCAAGTGATTCGGCAACCACATTTCCAGAAAGCCCAATCGGTCTTAAATCAACCACCATAAGATGACTTTCAGTTCCACCACTAACAAGCTTCAGACCTCCATTCTTCAATCCCTTAGCTAAAACCTTTGCATTATTAACAACCTGTAAGGCGTATTTTCTAAATTTAGAGCTATCTGCTTCAATCAAAGCTTGTAGGATCCCCGCTGTTGTATTGTTGTGAGGTCCACCCTGAAGACCAGGAAAAACAGCCCTATCAATTTTAGAAGCAACACCAGCATCTTTAACCAAACCTTTCTTTGTAACCATAACCATAGCTCCTCTAGGTCCCCTTAATGTCTTATGTGTTGTTGTTGTAATAATATGAGCAAATTCAACAGGAGACGGATAAACACCAGCCAGAACCAGACCGCTAACATGAGATATATCAGCCACAAACCAAGCTTCAATTTTATCTGCAATTTGTGCAAAACGTTTCCAATTAATAATAAGAGGATAGGAGGTTGTACCAATTATTATCAACTTAGGCTTAATTTTCAAAATCAGCTTCTCTGCTTCATCATAATCTATAACACCATTATCATCCGTCCCAAATTGATAAGACTTAAAAAACTTCCCAGAAAAAGTAATATCAGGATGCCCATGAGTCAAATGCCCTCCGGATGATAACTTAAGACTTGAAATTCTATCTCCACGATTTAAAAGAGCAAATAATACTGCATCATTGGCAGGAGAACCAGAATAAGGCTGAACATTAACATGCTCTACCTCAAAAAGCTTCTTGGCTAAATCAACCGCCGCTTTTTCAATCCTATCAACAATCTCATTTCCCTGATAATACCTCTTACCAGGATAGCCTTCAGAATATTTATTCATCAAGACAGAACCAACAGCTTCTCTTACCGCCCTTGAGGTGTAATTTTCAGAAGGAATCATCATCAAAGTTTCCTTTTGCCTTTTTTCCTCTTGTTTTATAAGTTCCGATAAACTAATTCTTTTCATATAAGAAAACCTTTAAAATTAACTTAAACATAGCTACCATCTCCTCTGTATTCATCAAACACTATTGGAGGCGTAACCATTTGCATTGCTCCTCCCAGAGTCTTTCCAAAAAACCAGATTAGACACATCAAAACTCAAAATCCAAAAATAAGACTTAAAACTTATCACAAAATTTTTTTAATTTTGAGTCTTAACTTTTGAATCATTCTCAAATCCTCTATTCTCTCCAAATAAGCCGTCTTCATTTTAGTTCCTAGGCATTTTCCAAGAAGCCCACTTACAATCAGGGTAGCGGGAACATCCATAAAACCTCTTGCCTTTTCCTGTTTTTTTCACCACAACTTCACCTTTTTGGCATTCAGGACAGAAAATTCCCACTCTTTCCACATACTTTTCCCTGTACTTACACTCTGGAAAATTTGAACAAGAAATAAACTTACCAAACCTTCCTATTCTTACAACCAATTCCCCTTTCCCACATTCTGGACAATTTCTACCGACTTTTTCTGTTTCTATCTTCACTCTTGTAGAATTTGCTTCAACTTCAGAAAGAACCTTACTGAAAGAATCCCAAAAAAGAGAGATAAGTTTATGCCACTCAACCTTCCCTCTTGCAACCTCATCAAGACCTTCTTCCATTTTTGCAGTAAAACTATAATCAAAAGTATCCTTAAAATTTGGAATCAAAAAATCATTAACTGCTATCCCAACTTTTGTAGGGAAAAACTTACCATCTCTCTTTTCAACATAATTTCTAAGTTGAATTGTACTTATAATGGGAGCATAAGTAGAAGGTCTTCCTATACCTAATTTTTCAAGAGTTTTTATCAAAGATGCCTCATTATAGCGAGATGGTGGCTGAGTAAAGTTCTGCACTGCTTCTGGTTCAATCAAAAAAACCTCATCCTCTTTTGATAAATCAGGAATAAAGATATCTTCTTCTTTCGGTTTATTTGAATAAACTGAAAGCCAGCCGTCAAACTTAAGCTTTAATCCAGACAACAAAAAATAAAACCTATCAGAATCATTTAAACCTTCTATATTAACTTTAGTTTCATTATAAATAGCATCCGACATTTGGCATGCAACAAAACGCTTCCAGATAAGATCATAAAGCCTATGAAGATCAGGTTCCAACTCAAGATCTTTAGAATAAGGCTTTAAAAATACATCAGTAGGTCTTATTGCTTCGTGAGCTTCTTGAGCTGATTTTACTTTCTTCTTAAAAAAATGGGGTACAGACGGAAGATATTGACTACCAAAATCTCGAACAATAATATCACGAACCCTCTCCAAAGCAGTCTGTGCAATATTAACAGAATCGGTTCTGTGATATGTGATCAATCCCTTCTCATAAAGCCTTTGAGCTACTGTCATAGTTCTCTTAGAAGACCAATAATAAAGATTTGCCGCCTTTTGTGTCATAGTAGAAGTAGTAAAGGGAGGCGGAGCTTTTTTTCTAACTTCTTTTTTTGCAATATCCGAAACTAAAAAACTAGCTTTTTTAATTTTTTCTAAAATAAAATATGCTTCTTCTCTACTTGAGATTTTCGGCTTATTACCGTTCATTTTAATCAATTTAGCTTTAAAAGTATCTCTTTTCTCCCGTTTTTTCGAAAAAACCGCAAATATTTCCCAATATTCCTCTGGTCTAAAGGTTTCTATTTCTCTTTCTCTTTCAACAATAAGTCTAACTGCTACGGTTTGAACTCTACCCGCAGACAAACCTCTTCTAACTTTTTTCCAAAGCAGTGGAGATAGTTTATATCCAACCAATCTGTCCAAAACTCTTCTTGCTGTTTGAGCATAAACAAGCTTTTTATTTATGTCCCCAGGCTTTTTTAAAGATTCAAAAATAGCATCTTTTGTTATCTCATGAAAAGTAATCCTCTTAATTTTATCTTTCTTATATTTAGCCTTATCCAAAATAATCTCTGCTATATGAGAAGCTATCGCCTCCCCCTCTCTATCTGGGTCTGTAGCAAGAAATATAAAACCATCATTTATCGATTTTAAACTCTTAATTATTTCATCTAAAATCTTTTCTTTCTTCTCAACTATTCGAAAATCCGGCTCAAAATTATTTTCTATATCAACTCCCAAAACATTTTTCGGCAAGTCTTTAACATGACCCATTGAAGCCTTTATAAGATAGTCTCCTCCTAAAAACTTACTTAAAGTTTTAGCTTTGGTTGGACTTTCAACTATTATCAAATTCATATTCTCTTATAACTTCCTCCCCCCAAACTTTTAACCAAACCCTTTATTTCCATAAGCGAAAGTTTAGCTGAAATCAAAGAAACTTCCAACCCCAAAATTCTGGAAATCTCATCAAGATGCAGAGATTCCCTAGATATAATCTCAAGTATCTTGCTTTCCACTTCATCTGTCGGAGCTACTTTCAAAGCTTTATTTTTATCCAATCTAAACTGCAAATCCAATTCTTCCAGAACATCAGCAGGAGAAAATGCTATTCTCGCACCATTTTTAATCAAAAATTCAGAAGCTCCAGACATTGGAGAGGTAATTTGGCCAGGAACTGCAAAAACAACTCTTCCTTGTTCAGCAGCATGACTTGCTGTTAATAATGTTCCACTTTTCTTTTCGCCTTCTACAACAAGAACAGCTTTCGAAAGTCCAGATATTATTCTATTGCGAAAAGCAAAATTAGGTCGCAAGGCTGGATATCCTAAGGGGAATTCAGAAACCAAAGCACCGTTTTTTGCTATTTCCAAAGCTAGCATTCTGTTTTCCGGAGGATAAATAACATCAATACCTGATCCCAAGACTGCTATTGTCCTTCCACCTGACTCAAGAGCTATTTTGTGAGCAATAGTATCAATACCGCGAGCCAATCCTGAAACTATAGTAATACCAACATTTGAAAATTCCGAAGAGAAAACTTCAGTCACTTCTTTTCCATAAGATGTCATTTTGCGGGAACCAACTATAGCTATCGCATTGCAATCCTCATCTTGTATCTCTCCTAAAACATAAATAACCAAAGGTGCCGAATCTATTTCCAGTAAATTTTTAGGGTAATCACTATCAGATTTGACAAAAACTTTAATTTTCAATTTATCTAACTTCCCTAAGTACTCCCGAGGAGAAAATTTTTTTCTATAACAATCAAAATCAAAGACCAGTTTATCTCTCAATCCCACAGAAACCAAAGAAGAATTACTAGCATCCCAGACCTTCTTGGCACTACCAAAATAAGAGAGCAGAAGTGAAAGACGAGCCGGTCCAAAAGGAAAAAATGAAGAAAGACAAATTAGATATTCTCTCTCTGTCATTGAGCAGTTTTTTCTGAAAACCAAAAATCAGCAATTTTGCGAGCAATTGGACCTGCCACCCTTGAACCTTCCCCGCCCTCTTCAACAAAAACAGTAGCGACGATCTGAGGATCATCAGTTGGAGCAAAAAAAGTAAACCAAGCATGATTAGTTTCTTTCTTACCTGTTTCTGCTGTTCCAGTTTTACAAGCCACCCTAATCGGAAAGTCAAAAAAAGTAGAACCCGTTCCACCAGGAGAACAAGCACCAATCATCCCTTCCCTAACCAGCTCCAAACTTTCTTTCCTAATACCCAAATCTCGACATCCTAGCTCTCCAACAAAATGTGGTCTACATAGCTTTCCACCATTAGCAATAGCAGCAATCGCGGTATTTATTCCTATCACTGTTGTAGAAAGATCTCCCTGACCAATAGAAAAGTGGTAGGTATTGCCCAAAAACCAGCTTTCCCCTTTTTCCTTCAGTTTCCATGCCGGAGTTGGAACTAATCCTTCCACCTCTCCAACAATATCTACCCCAGTCTTTTTATCAAGACCAAACTTCCTAGACCAAGCAACAATATTTTCAATCCCCAAAAGCTCTCCCACCTTGTAAAAAAAGGTATCAGTAGACCTCGCTAAAGCTCTAGTCAAATTTATTTCCCCTTCAGTTCTCCCATACTGGGTGAAGTACCAATTACGATAAGAAAACAATCCATATGGCGTTTCTATTGTAACCTGACCAGTATCCAAATAGCGAAAATTTCTATCTACTTTACCCTCCTCAAGAGCAGCTACTGAAATCAATGGCTTAAACACAGACCCCGGATGATAAATACCGGCAACAACCCTGTTAAACAAAGGCTGATTTTTATCCTTTAAAATAGATTCAAGTTTCTTTGTGTCCTTTAAAATAAAAGTGTTAGGGTCAAAAGAAGGAGAAGAATAAAAAGCAAGAATTTCACCATTTTTATCAGTAACCACCACTGCTCCTTTTAAATCTTTAAAAAGAGATGAAACTTGCTCCTGCAACTTGTAATCAACAGTAGTTTTTAAATCCTTGCCTTTCTGCGGCTCCTTTTTGCCCAAAAGACGAACTTTTTCCCCTCTTGTGTCTACTTCAATTAAAAGCTCCCCATCCTTTCCGCGCAACAAACAATCATAATATTGTTCCAAACCACCACGACCAATGATATCACCCGACTTTAATAAACCTAGAGTCTTGCAATAATCATAAGATTTACCCAATTCTTCTGTAAAAACCTCGCTAACATATCCTGTTATATGAGCTGCTTTCTCTGAAAGCGGGTAGTGCCTTTGCCATTCTATTATTTTCTCCGCATTATTCAAATCAACATCATCTCCTTTTTCAGTCTTTATATAACCTAAGTGAGGATCAAAAACCACAAATTTATCAACTGACAGGCTTGTTGCCAAGACTTCCCCACCCCGAGCCAAAATTTTTCCCCTTTCCGCAGAAATAAGCACTCTCCTTAAGCTGTTATTCTTAGCCAATGTGCGATAATACTCTCCTTTTATTACCTGCAATTCCAGAGTTCTACCCAAAATAACTGCCAAAAAAACAAAAAGCAAAGTCCTATAAAACCAGACAAGCCAAAAGGAATCTTCTTTTTTATATTCAAACATTGCATTATGTTAATCCCCTTGTTAACCTCACCTTAAAAAGAAGAGCAACATCTTCCAATAACTTCCCACAACCTCTGACAACAGCACTTAGAGGATCATCAACAATATTAACCGGTATATTTACTGAGTCTCTAACTAATTTATCTATACCCTCAAGAAGAGCCCCGCCACCCGCTAGATAAATTCCACTTTGCATGACATCAGCCACAAGTTCAGGCGGAGTTTCCTCCAAAACATCAGATATATTTTTTACAATCTCATTCACTATTGGCAAAATTGCTTCTCTAACCTCAAAACTAGAAAGCTTTACAGATCTTGGCAAACCCTTCTCTAAATCTCTTCCTCTGACCACAAAAAACTTTTCTTTTTCAGAAAAACAACTCCCAATAGACATTTTCGCCTCCTCTGCCGTTGTTTCTCCTAAAAGAAGAGAGTATTTTAGCCTAACATAATTAACTATTGCCTCATTCATTTCATCACCTGCTATTCTTATTGATCTTCCCAAGACAATCCCACCTAAAGAAATAACAGCAATTTCTGTTGTTCCCCCACCAATATCTACAATAAAAACTCCCTCTGGAGAGTCAACAGGTAATCCTGCACCCACTGCTGCTGCCAGTGGTTCTTCAACTAGATGGACTTCTCTTGCCCCTGAAGACAAAGCAGCATCAGAAACCGCCCGACGCTCAACTTCTGTTACGCCCGACGGAATTCCTATAACTACTCTTGGACGTGGAATTCTAGGAATAGCTCCACCTGATTCATGAACTTTTTTGATATAAAAAGAGAGCATGCTCTCAGTTGCATCAAAATCAGAAATCACACCATCTTTTAATGGTCTCACAACTTCTATTGTTTTAGGAGCCTTACCCAACATTTTCCGAGCAGCACTACCTATCGCTAGTATCTCCTTGGTTTTCTTATTCCTTGCCACCACAGAAGGCTCTCTTATTAAAATTCCTTTACCACGCACCCAAACCAAAGTATTCGCCGTACCAAGATCGATACCAACATCCAAAGACAAAGATGACAAAAGACGGCCAAAGACAAACCCACTAAAGAAAAGTTTGGGGTTAAATTCCTCAAGCTTAAGTTTTAATCTGTTAAGCTGCTTTCTCATTTTGTCATTTTGGCTAAAGTATATCTTTTCTCTAAAACAATTCAAAGTGGATTTGCACTTCAAAAGATTGCCATTCCAACTACCAGATGTTAAATTATTGTTATGGAAAAACATTTCACCAAAGCCTTATTTATTTCGTATCTTACTCTCTTATTTTTTCTTCCAATAACAGTAGTTCCCATAACTTCTGAGATATTTGAGTTTAACAAAATCGTTCTTGTTTATCTGGCAACTGCAGTTATAACCTCACTTTGGCTGGCAAGAATGATATCTGAAAAAAAAATTATCTTCAAAAAAACAATCCTTGATTTGCCAATTTTAGCATTCATAATCGCAAATCTTGCTTCTACCACATTTTCTATTGACCGAAATATGTCTATTTTTGGATATTATTCAAGATTCAATGGTGGAGTTCTTTCTCTAATATCATATTCACTCCTTTATTTTGCTTTTGTCTCAAACTTAGACAAAAAGCAAACAATCTTGATACTAAAAACAATAGTTGCCTCAACTATTCTTGTCTTAACCTATGCAATTCTCCAAAAACTAGGGATAGACAAAAACATTTGGATTCAGGATGTGCAAGCAAGAGTTTTTTCAACTTTCGGTCAGCCAAATTGGCTTGCTGCTTTTTTAGTCATAACCTTTCCAGTAGTTATTGCTTTTTCTTTCAAAGAACTAAAAAAACAAAAATATTACCTTGCTCTGTCTCTCATGTACTTTCTTGTGATTTTGTTTACAAAATCAAGATCGGGTCTGATTGGTTTTATGGTTGCCAACACAACATTTTGGATTAAATCAGCAATTTGTCACAAAGAAGCAGTAAAACCAAAATTAATTATCACATATCACCTTTTGCTTGCATTAATAATCATTATCATAGGAACTCCTTGGACCCCTTCAATCGCAAAATTCTTCCAAAGAAAAAGCACAATTCAAGAAACCAAAACTACTACATCGCTTGAAACAGGTGGAACAGAATCGGGAGAAATAAGAAAGATAGTCTGGAAAGGAGCGATCGAGATTTGGAGAAATAGCCCTATTTTTGGTACAGGCCCTGAAACTTTTGCTCTTTCCTATTTTAAATTCAAACCAAAAGAACATAATCTAACATCAGAATGGGATTTTGTTTACAATAAAGCACATAATGAATATCTAAACTATCTTGCAAACACCGGAGTTATTGGATTTTTCTCTTATCTTCTAATAATATCAGTTTCTTTGATCATAATGGCAAAAACTAGCAAAAAAGAAAATCTCCTTAAAAGTGCTCTTCTATCCGGCTATCTTGGATTCCTTATTACAAATATATTTGGTTTTTCCGTTGTTACAACAAACCTTTTATTCTTCCTCTTCCCTGCTTTTGCCACAACTATTGACAAGGAACCAGAAAAAGAAAAAAAAGAAACTAGAAGCAATCCCTTACTTTTAGTAATATTGCTAATCTCAAGTCTGCTTATTATCCAAATAATAAAATATTGGCAATCGGATATTCTGTACAATCAGGGAAAAAGTCTAAACAAAAGCAAGAATTACTTTGAGGCAAAAAACAACCTAGAAGAGGCTATTAAGAAAAGCCCATACCAGCCCATTTATTACGAAGAGATATCGCGGTCAAGTATTGGAATGGCTCTTGTTGCTTATGAACAAAAAAAAGAAAATCTAGTAACCCAATTTGTAAACGATGCAATAAAACAAATCAATACTGCTATAAAAATATCCCCCAATAATTTCTTCTTCAGAAAAACTTATTCTTCCATAGTAATTCAGCTTTCACTAATTGACCCAAATTATCAAGATGACGCCGAAAAAGCTTTGGCCAACCTTTCAGAATTTGCACCTACTGATCCTAAAATCTACTACAACTTAGGACTTCTTTATGCAAGAAAAGGAGAGTGGCAAAAAGCAAAAGAGATGCTGACAAAAAGCATTGATCTTAAGCCAACCTACAAAGAACCAAGATTGGCTATTGCTACTGTTTACAAAAAGTTAAGTGAAAAGAAAAAAGCCCAAGAAGAGCTTCTATTTATTTTAGAAAAAATAGACCCCAACGACACTATTGCAAAAAGAGAGTTGGAAGAAACTAAATAGCTTCAAATTCTGCTATAATAGGCTAATGATTCTAAAAATTGTTGACTCAAAACATCCTGCTCTTCGGCAAAAAGCAAAAGAAATAAAAAAAATAGACAAAAAAATCAAAAAGTTGGCACAAGATTTAATCGATACACTTGAAGCGCAAAAGGACCCGGAAGGAGTTGGTCTTGCTGCTTGTCAAGTTGGAAAACCGCTTTCTATGTTTGCCTTTTTGGATAAAGACAATAAAATTAAAATCGTTATCAACCCTAAATTAATCTCTTGCAAAAAAACAGTACCCCAAAAGCAAAAGAAAAAAGACAAAATCTTAGAAGGTTGTCTTTCACTACCAAACTTTTATGGAAATGTAAAAAGACCAGTCAAGCTGCTACTCGAGTACCAAGATCTAGAAGGAAAGAAAAGAAGAGAAACTTTCACAGGCTTTCAAGCACACATTATCGCCCATGAGATAGACCACCTGAACGGGATTTTATTTACAGATCACATTCTTAAAGAGAAAAAACCTCTTTTTGAATACAAAAACGGAGAATGGGAAAAAGTAGAAATATAAAAAGTACAAAAATTGTCTTCTTTGGAACACCAGATTATGTAGTTCCTATTCTTGAGGTGCTTTACAAGTACTTTAAGACAAAAGAAAACGAAAATCCAATAGCAGCTGTTGCAACACAACCCCCATCTCCAGCTGGACGAGAAAAAAAACTTACCTACTCTCCAGTTGACAAATGGGCATATAGCAAAAAAATACCAGTTTTTTATGATCTGAAAAAACTTAAAGAGAGTGATATTGAAAAACAATTAGGAATACTAGCCTCTTTCAGTAAAATAATTCCCAAAGAAGTAATTGATATTTTTCCAAAAGGAATCTTGAATATTCACCCCTCTTTGCTTCCCAAATACCGCGGCGCATCTCCTGTACAAGCTGCAATTGCATCAGGAGATAAAGAAACCGGAGTTTCAATCATTAAACTTGACAACATTCTTGATCATGGAGATATAGTTTGTCAATTCAAAGAGAAAATAGAAGAAAATGACACTACAGAAACTTTAAGAAAAAGGCTTTTTGAGAAAAGTGCTCAAGTCTTGCTCGAACTTCTGCCTGCTTATTTAGATGGAAAAATAAATCTCAAAAAACAGAACGACAAAGAAGCTGTTTTTTGCAAAGAAATTAAAAAAGACTGGGCTTTTATTGATTCCTCTATTCTTGCTCCACTCTTGCAAGGAAAATCTCCAAGAGAAAAAACTATAGAAATCCAATTTATAGTAAACAAAAAAATAAGCGCAAATTCAAAAAATGTAAATAATCTGATTAGAGCTATGTACCCATGGCCATGTGTTTGGACTTTAGTTAGGCTTACACCACAAGATTCCAATCCGAAAAGACTCAAAATAATCAAAAGCCACCTAGAAGAAAAAAGATTAGTTTTAGACGAAGTGCAACTTGAAGGAAAAAATAAAGTAAGCTGGGAACAATTCAGAGAGGGCTATCCCCAAAACAGCCTTCTAGATTATTGAGATACTCTTATAGTCCCCTATAGATTTGTATTTTTTAATTCTTTTAATACACTTTGCACAAAGCCTCATTTTCTTTTCCTTGTCATTTAACAAAACAGTTACTTTTTGCAAATTAACCCTAAAAAGTCTTGGTGTTTTAGTAGTCTTTTTTCTCCAACGTCTACCTGCCACTCCACGCTTGTGAGTGTGCGAGCGGCCAACTACATTTCCCTTTTTGCAAATTTGACAAATATAAGACATAATATTAAAGCACAATAGATTATACAGTAAAAAAAGTCAAATGTTAACACTTTATAAAATAATTGCTTTCCTGATAGCCTTGAGTGTTCACGAGGCAGCACATGCATGGACTGCCAACAGACTTGGTGATCCAACAGCAAAACTTGAGGGAAGAGTTAGTCTAAACCCATTAAAACACCTTGACCTTTACGGAACTATAATTGTACCCCTATTTCTGATTTTTATCGGCTCACCCTTCGTTTTTGGCTGGGCAAAACCCGTAATGTTTGACCCTTTTAACCTCAAAAACCCAAGAAAAGACACAGCGCTAATTTCTCTATCTGGTCCTCTGGCTAACTTCTTAACAGCAATCACCTTTTCCCTTGTAATAAACTCAATACCCACAGGACCACTTCTACCTCTTATTTACCTTATTATCCTAATAAACATAGTGCTTGGCGTATTTAATCTTATACCCATTCACCCGCTTGATGGAGGAAAAATACTTGTTGGCATACTTCCTGAAAAGGAAGCAGAAGAGGCAGACAGATTCTTAAATAGATATGGCTTAATCATCCTTTTTGCCTTGATTTTCTTTTCTTTTCGAGGAGTAACTCCTCTTTCTGCCTTTTTGGGAACAGCAGTCAATTTTTTTGTCAAAATACTAATACCCCAAGGAAATTTGATATAGATAGACCTCTTTTGCCCTCTTGATATTATTGGTATAATAACAATGACCCTGCTTTACAGGGAAGTTCCGGGGAAGCTTTTTCCTCACCAGCTTTCTTGAAGGGAGGGCAAATTGCCCTATTTCAAAGTAGATAGGGTTGAGCCCACCCACCTGGATTAATCCGGGGAAAAATTCAACCGGAATCCCCAAAGCGGGGTCGCTCTTTTGTAAAACTCTTAATCTTTATCTCCTACTCTGCTATAATTTACAATGTCTCCCTTGATTTAAAGGTTTCAGTAAAATTGAAAACAAGAAACCAAAAGTTTACAATCTAAAGACAAAGGTGCAATCATTACAAAAAGCACTTTTATGATCTTGCCGGGGTAACTCAGCGGCAGAGTAGCTGTTTTGTAAACAGCAAGTCGTGGGTTCGAATCCCACCTCCGGCTCAAAACTTGCTGGGGTGGCGGAGTGGACAAACGCAACAGTCTGTAAAACTGTCGCCCGAACGGGCTACCCAGGTTCGAATCCTGGCCCCAGCACAAAAAGAAACACAAACACCACCAACAATATCCTTTCTTTTTCAAACAAATGAAAATAACCACGCTTGATTATCAACTCCCCTACTCTCTTATAGCAAACAAACCCGCCTCCCCACGAGACAGTTGCAAACTAATGGTTATCGACAGAAAAAACAAAACTATAAACCACTACAAATTCAGCCAGATTGACAAGTTTTTCAAAAAGGGAGATTTTCTAGTTTTCAACAAAACAAAGGTCTTCCCCGCACGACTATTTGCCAAAAAAGAAACTGGAGGGAAACTCGAAATCCTTTTTCTGGAAGAAGAATCGCCTTGCCTTTGGCATGTCCTAACAAAACCGGGTTTCAAAGAAGGACAAAAAGCAATTTTTAAAAACCTTAAAATAAAATCCATAAAGCAAGAAAAAGACTACACAAAAATAAAGGTAAATTTGCCAAAAGAAAAGGTTATAAAATTTTTAGAAAAATATGGAAAGACTCCCCTTCCCCCATATATAAAGACAAAAGAAAATGAAAACAAACTAAGAAAAAATTATCAAACAATATATGCCCAAGAAATAGGTTCAGCAGCAGCACCAACCGCAGGTCTTCACTTTACAAAAAGGATAATAGAAAAGCTCAAAAGAAAAGGAGTCAAAATCAGATACCTTACATTGCATATTGGTATAGGAACATTTGCTCCAATCAAAGTCAAGGATATTAAAGACCATCAAATGCATTCTGAATATTTTGAAATAGACAGAAAAACAGCTCAGGAAATATTCAGAGCAAAAACACAAGGAAAAAGAATTGTTGCTGTCGGCACAACCACAACAAGAGTGCTTGAAACTCTGGCAAAAGATAAAGGTCAAACATCAGGAAAAACAAATATCTTTATATACCCACCTTACAAATTTGAACTTACCAATTGTTTAATAACCAACTTTCATTTGCCAAGAACCACTCTTTTGGCAATGATATCTGCTTTTGTTTCCTATCCTCAAACAAAAGAAAAGTTTAAAAATTTTCAAGAAAGCCTAATCGGAAAAGCATACCAAGAAGCAATAAAAAACAAATACCGCTTTTTCTCCTTTGGTGACGCTTGTTTAATTTCATAATCGGACTGAAAAGAAATAAAACAATAACAACCGCATACCAAAACTACATAAAAAATTGACAAACAAAAGAACTTATACTACAATTACCCCCCAGTAAAGTGTTGGTTAGCTCTTTTAAATTTAACTATCAGGAGGTGCCAAGATGGGGCCCGGAGGTAAAGACCCAGACGACAATAACACAACTGATTCGACCGCCAAAACAAGTAGTCTACCGTGGGATGTTGCAACTTGGTACGCCACAAGAAATGGTTATACAAAATCAGACGCTGAGGTAGACTGTGAAGATTCTAAAGAAGGAGTTGAGGCAGCTTGGAAAGCCGCCCGAGAAGATGCGTTAAATTGACGTGTCAAATTGAAAAAGTAAAAAGAGACTAACCAACACCAAAGCAGGGGAAAACTAGAAGTGCTGCCATTGCCAAAGTTTTCCCCTGCTTTCTGTTCTTTTACCAAAGTTTTCTTACCTTAAAAATAAAGAAAAATGAAAAATAAAAACAATAAAGAAAAAATAACACAAAATACACTATACAAGGCTACTATGTACGACGCAGGTTTGGAATACTTAAAAATTATAAAATTAATTCCCAAAGAAAAGGCAAAAAGTATAAGAAAAATATTAATAACAAATGATTCTTTCACTAATAAGGTTGCAGGATTCCAAAGATACGCCAAAGACCTAAAAGAAGCAGAAGCAGTGTTTGCCAATTTAATCAAAATTTTAAATAAGGCTTCCAAATACCAAGGATATAAAAATTTCGCTGAAAAAATAGCCGCAGATGCCAATATACCAAATAACATCCTTAAAAACGTTATTAAGGACTCAAAGATATTGATTGATTTCCTTAATAAGAAAGTGAAATTTAAGAAAAACATACCGAAAGAATACTGGACAGAACACTATACTCAATGTGCAAGCCACTCCACCCAAACAGAATATAAAATCCCGGAAGAAATTTATTCACTTCTAAAAAAATATGATCCCGATATAGAAAAGCTAACCAAAAAGATAAAAGTAAAGGAAATAAAAGGTGATGAAAACCCTTTTTGCAGGTATGACAAAGAAAAAGACATGTGTAAAATTTTTTGTTCAAAAGGAACCCAAGCCTTACCTGGTGTTTTTACTTTTCTCCACGAATTAGGACACGCCAAACAACATCTAACTTCAAAAAAGGAAATAGAAATATCTGGATACGAAAAGGAAAAGTATGCTCACAAATTTTCAATAAATCTTGCAGAAAAAATATTCCCCAAAGAAGAATATTTGGCATATCTATGGTTTAGAGCAAAAGAAATAATAGTAAATGGAGTGTTTGAATATATCATCTACTCCAAGCAACCGAACAAACCAAGTAAGACCTATGCAGAATTGCAAAATTTGTTTCTTGGTAAAAAAGATCAAAAAGAAAACTACTACTACTTAGTGAACAAAAACATCATTCACAAAAACGGGGAATACCTTACAAGTGCCGCTTCATTTATCCAGGCATCAAAAGAAACATATCTAAAACAATCTTAAAACTAAGCTTTAAAGCTCAAACCTGCAAAAACTGAAAAGCTATCTTGCAAAGAGAAATATCAAAAAGATATAATCAAGAAGTTGATCTCCTTCCTGCTGGCATAGCTCAGTCGGCAGAGCGCGAACTTGGTAAGTTCGAGGTCTCCGGTTCAATCCCGGATGCCAGCTCACTACCTTTAATTAGCAATTGAAAAAAACAAATCTACTGGTAAAATAACCCTATGGCAAAAAAAGGAGCAAGAGAAATAGTTGGGCTTTTGTGCAAAGACTGCGGCAGACAAAACTACACCACAACCCGCAATAAGGTTAATATGGAAAAGAAACTAGAAATAAACAAATTCTGCCCCGGCTGCAAAAAGCACACCCTTCATAAAGAAACCACAAAATTAAAGTAAAAATAAGGTCAGACTTTTAATAAGTTACTTTTGACTTTTAAGTTTTAAGTTAATATAATCAAATCACCTCCATCCGGAGGGAGACTTGAAAACAGTCGAAAGCCCCACTCTGCTTTCTTCTGTCTTTCAAGACCAGAAATATGGCAAAAAAAGTAAAAGTTGTTATTAAAGTAAACCTAAAAGGTGGTGAGGCAACGCCTGCGCCTCCTTTGGGACCCGCTTTGGGACAACACGGAGTCGCCATAATGGATTTTGTCAAAGCCTACAATGATAAAACTGCCAATATGAAAGGACAGGTAGTTCCCGCAGTCATTACCATATATGAAGACAGGTCTTTTGACTTTGAGATAAAAAAAGCGCCCGTTGCCGATATGATTAA
This sequence comes from Candidatus Woesebacteria bacterium, assembly GCA_013374855.1. GTDB lineage: Bacteria > Patescibacteriota > Microgenomatia > UBA8517 > UBA8517 > Ch104c. The sequence goes on from CP055308.1 coordinate 35,497, forward strand.
AAAAGAACTTGGCCTTGAAAAAGGTGCAAAACAAGCGCTTCGCGAAACTGTCGGAACATTAACCAAAGAGCAGGTAGAAAAAATAGCCAAAGAAAAAATGGACGACCTTAATACTGACGACTTGGAAGCAGCAAAAAGAATAGTAGAAGGTACTGCCCGATCAATGGGAGTCAAGGTTCAAGAATAATATGGGAAAAACAAAAACAGTATTTGTTACAGGTCAGGAAGAAGCCTTAAGCGGCGAGGAGAAATATAAATTAAGGCTAAAGAAAAAAGCAGAAAAAGAGGCAATAAAGAAAGCCAAAATAGAAGGAGTAGGACTAAAAGGTGGAGAAAGAATCAAGGTTGTAGCAAGCGAGGAGATTATAACGGCAGAGATTCCAAAAGAAGAAAAAGCAAAAAAAGAAATAAAAATAAAAAAAAGAGGCAAAAAATACATTTCCGCCAAACAAAAAATAGACAAATCCAAAGAATACGAAATAAACGAGGCTATTAAGCTTGTTAAAGAAACATCTTATTCCTCATTTGACGGAACAATGGAAGCCCATTTTGTTGTCAAAAAACAAGGGCTGTCTGTATCTGTTACACTTCCCCATTCAACAGGGAAAACAAAAAAGATAGAAATAGCAAACGAGGAAACTATTAAAAAACTAGAAAAAGGAATTATAGACTTTGATGTTCTTTTAGCAACCCCTGATATGATGCCTAAGCTTTTGCCCTTTGCGAGACTTCTTGGTCCAAAAGGACTTCTCCCCAACCCAAAGGCAGGAACTCTAATTAAAGATAAAGAAGAAGCTAAAAACTTCTCAATCGATAAGATAAACATCAAAACAGAAAAAGAAGCCCCTTTAATTCATACTATTTTCGGCAAAGTGAGTATGGATGATACAAAACTTGAGGAAAATCTCAAAAGTTTAATCGAGGCTGTTGGAGCAAGGCAAATAACAAAGCTTTTTATCAAATCAACAATGAGTCCGTCGGTAAGAGTGAAAATTTAATCTTCTCTACCTTTTCTTTCCCGTAAAGACTTTATTTTCTCCAAAAACTCTTGCTTTTGCTCATCAGTCAAAAAAGGAAGACCAGCGATAAACTTAACAACTTTCGCCATCGAATCTTCTAAAAAATCAGGTGTTCTCTGCTTCAAAAAATCCCAACGAGATTCCACCACCACTAATTTATCATCCTTTTTATTTTCTTGCGTCATTTTTTGTCAATTGGGCAAAAGACCAATTCTTTCCGCTTCTTTTTTAAACTGATCAATCAAAATTTTTCTACCAGGATATCCCGGATGTATTATACCAAAAGCATTCCTCACAGGAGGGCTGTCAAAAGACGGCACACAAACAGCAAAAAAACGGCAATAGTAATCAGGATAACGCTCTCTTGCCCCTTCAATCATTCTTTCTGCATCTTTCTTTGTAACGCTTCCTCCAAGATATTCTGTTTTTAGATCATTCGGATGAACTTCATTTGCCACAACTTGCCCAGAACGATCTGTCTTAAGCTGAACCAGCCGCAAAACTTTCTTTCCCCCTTTTGTTTTTGTCCCAAAATCAAGGACAGCATCAATAGCATACCGAGCATCCAGCTCTCCACCTACAATCATCTGGGCAAAATCCAACCTGCCAGCAAGATCTTGTTTTGATTCCGTAATCAGGCGCCAGAAAGTAAGATTGGAGATCGCCCCCGCTAAAGACCCCTCAACAAAACCCCTTCTATCCATTCCTAACACATTGACTACTGAATCCCTTCCTTCCCCAAATAACGCCTCTCTCACCGGCTTTTCTAATTCTCTCAAAAAGTCTCTATTCTGACTTACAAGGAAAAGGTAATATGCCAAATCGCGTTGAAGATTGGCAAGTTCCGTGCAAATTTTAAGCATCTCTTTTCCTCTATTGTCTTTCAAAGACTCCAAAGATCGCAAATTTTTATTCCATCTATTTCTAAAATCCCCTTTTAACCAATCAACTCCCTTTCTCAAAACTTCAAGAGTTAGCCCTTCACTTGAAACCGGAGCTTCCACCCAATGCGAAACAACTTCAGCAACTTGATCAACCATAATTAGAAAAAATATACACCAAAAAAAACACAAAAAACAAAATTTTACTTTGGCGTAATACTCTTAGTTGTTTTAAAAGAAGCTTAAATTAATCTTTAATCTCACCAACTTTGTATTTGATGCTAGTTTGTGAAGGCTTAATTCCTGCTTTTATTTCTTGATAATATCTTTCAAGCAGATTCTGAACACTCCCTGGGTCCTTGGGGTTATATCCATAGTCAGAAGTTAAATATGTGATGGAACTTGCCCTATCTATTATTACAACCAATAATCCATTACCCGATTTTGTTAATTTGCGAAAAACTTGCGGATCAACAAATTTTCTCATTCTCTCCTCAAGCCTGCCCACTCCATCTCTACCTTCTATGTAATCCACAACTGCAGAATTCACCTCTTTTATAATTTCATTCAATTTCATAACAATCTAAATTATAACAATTACACAAAAGTAATTGTGTAGGGTACACAACCTACTTGAAACCGAGAAACATCTCTATTGTGTACCCTACACTTTAACACACGCAAGAGCTAAAAACAACTCACTTAACATCCCAGCTTTCGGTGTGATAGTTGTAGTGAATTTCGGTGTCTCCCAACCGCTGGCCATAATGGTAATCAGTCACATTCCCTTCACGATCCACATTGTAGCTTTCTCAGTGAGTAATCCCGTCCCCTTCGGTCCACCAATATGTCCAGTGCTGAGTTCCATCAGGATTGTTTCTCACCGACTGTCCACTCTTCACATCACCAGGTCCTGACATCTCACACTCTCCTTCTGCTGACTATCAGCAGTTACTAAAGGACAGATACAGTGATTTTGCTTAGGCTTTGTAAGACTTTTCTTCTTTGGAAATTTTCTTCTCTTCAGTGACCTCTTGTTTTTTAGCTTATCTTCCTCTCGCTTTTGAGAGTTAGCCCAAGAGAATATAGTTTGAAGAGAAAGAATCACCCCTTGAAGAAGAAGTCCTTACACCCCAAGCCTGTTAAAGTGCGACAAGCTCTTGCGTGCTTTGACGGGGATGATATCAGAAGAAGAAGAAGAAAAAGTCAAGACCTTGCAATCCTAACTTTGGATCTTGACTTTGGCAACCGCAAAAACATATAATAGCCTGTTCCCTAAGAAAGTGTGTATTTGGGTCAACCCAAAGTAAATCGCACCGAGGGCAAAAATAAAATTACCTAAAGTTTGTTTTTGCGCCTTGGTGAGGCGCTTTTTTATTGTAACGGACAGGGTCCGACCCTGTCCAGGAAACAAGAGTATGAAAAAAGCAGAAAAACCATTATTTGTAGAAAACTTAAAAGAAGAGTTAAAGGCAGCCACCGCCGTGGTTCTGGTTGACTTTCAGGGTCTTTCTGTAAAACTTCAGCAAGAACTTAAAAAAAGACTAAAAACTCAAGGCGCCAGACTCACCGTTGTCAAGAATACCCTTTTTAAGATAGCATCTGAAAAGGCTGATATGCCGGAAAATTTGCGCTCGGACTCTGTTCTCTCAGGACCTACTGCCCTTGTGATAACAGAAGGTGATCCAATTGCTCCTCTTCAAATACTTGCAAAATTTGCAAGCGAATTTGAAATTCCAAAATTTAAAGTTGGTGTTGTAGAAGGAAAATTCCAAGACAAAGAAAATTTGATTTCACTCTCAAAACTTCCCTCAAAAAATGTCCTCTTGGGACAAACAATTGGATCTATATCCTCCCCACTATACGGGATAATATTTGCACTTCAATCTAATTTACAAAAGCTAGTTTTTATATTGAAAACCAAATCTGAAAGCAATTGAAAGGGGGTGTAAAAAATGGCAGACGAAAAATTATCCAAAAATGTCGAAGAATTAGTAGAAAAGATAAGTTCTCTTTCTGTTCTTGAACTTGCTGAACTTACAAAAGCATTGCAGGAAAAACTTGGAGTTTCTGCAGTTCCTGTTGCTGCCGCTCCTGCTGCGGCAACGCCTGCAGCTGAAGGACAGCAAGAAGCAGCGTCTCAAGAAGGAGGTTCTGGAACACAAACTTTGGTTATGACAAACGCAGGAGCAAACAAAATAAATGTGATCAAGGCACTTCGAGAGATAAACCAAAACCTAACTTTAATGGACGCAAAAGCAATGACAGAAAATGTTCCTGCTGAAATCTTAAAAGACGCAAAAGCAGAAGATGTAAAAGCTGCAGCAGAAAAACTCAAGGCAGCAGGCGCAACAGTAGAAATAAAATAAAAAATCTAAAACTTTTCAAAAACCCCATGTTTTAAACATGGGGTTTTCTTTTGAAGAAGAAAACACTTAATCAATAATTAATTTATTGGAAATTGATTTGTTTTTCTCATTTTCTTCTTTAAGAAGAATCAAAGAGTTAATGTCTGTGGCATTTAACTTTATACCAGGTTCTGACAACAACCATCTTAAGTATTCAAGATCAGTTTTACGAACATGGTACAAAACTATGTCGCCAGGTCTAACCTTATGACCTTGTCTAAAATTTTCAGGAGTAGGAGTAATAGACCAACCACAAGGTATCAACCCCTTTATTCTACAAAAAGACAAAAATTGAGGGGAAAAATACCCACCAACAGCCCTAGCAAGACCAGAGAAAGATTTTTCTAAATTCTTCTCGCCCATAACTGAGACTAAAGAACGCTTCCATAAATCAAAATCTTCGATATATTCTCTCGTTGATAGATAAGGTGATTCATCATTATGATACATCGTATGGTAACCAATTTTGTGACCTTCATTTGCCACCCTTTGCCAAATACCAGGCATTTTATTCTCTAAGTTTAAGACAGCAACACCAACGGGAAAAAAATCCACACGTACTTCTTTCTCATCTAGAACATCAAGCATTTCTTTAAAAACATCGGGCAACCAACAATCATCAATAGTCAAGGCATAAAAAGGACTATTAATCTCCACCCTTCTAAAAATAACTACTTCGTTTTCATCTTCATTTATAGAAATTTTATCTGCCAAACGTAATAGAGGAAGACAAATTGCTAATTTTAAAAAATCTCTTCTAGTAATAGAATTCTCTTCTTTATCTATCTCCTTCATATATAAGTATATTCTACCATAAATAACTACAGGATTAAACAAAAGAATTAGATTTAAAAAAACAAGGGCAACTCTAATAACAATTGTTTTTTTGCATATCCCAATTGAGTATAATTATAATTATCCAAACGGGGTGTAGGTCATCGGTAGACCACTTGTTTCGGGTACAAGAGGCAGTGGGTTCAATTCCCACCACCCCGACCAAGATAAAAGTCTATCTCACGAATATTTATTTCCAATATAGCAATTAGCCATCCTGTTTCAATGTATTAATACATCAAAACAAGAATGCAAAATAAAGATAAGCAAGTGTAAAAAAGATAAATAACAATAAACTAGGATTTATATTCAGACACAAAAACCTCCCTAAAAGTCTCTCCATTTTGCAAAGAAAGCTCCCTCTGAAAAAAATAATTACCATCCATATCTCTTCTAACAGAAGTAAGGCTAACTCTATATCCTTCCACTTCCCCAGAAAAAGCTGCTCTTACAAATATCTTTCTATTACCAAGAGTGTCTTCAGGAAAGTACTGACTAGGCAAACCTGCCCCTTTTTCTTCTAATTCACGACGCAAAATTCTAACTAAATGTTCAAGATAAACAGCTTTATAAGAAAAAAGTGAAAGTTCTCTACCAGGTGGCAAAATTATTTCGCCAAAAGGATCAACTACAGAAAAATGCAAAAATACTGGCTTATCAGTAGGATTTAAAAATTTCAAATCAAACTGTGGCAAATTATCACCCGGATCAGGATAAAAAATAGCAGCGTCTGTACCAAGAGGATACTCAGGGTCCCTAAAATATTCAGGATAAATATCAAAATGAGTATGCCTTTCCAAAACAAGAAGAGGAGATCTTAAAAATGCCCTAAAAATAGCAGTTGAAGCAAGACACAAACCATAACCCCAACCATCAAGCTTTGTTGGGTCAGACATCTGAGCAGCCACATAGCCAAGATTTGGGTCAGTATTTTCCCTTGAAACATTAGACATCTCTTTAAAACGAAGAGCCTGATTCAGTGAAAATTCTTTACCCGGATCTATCCTAAGACCACCAATAAACTTAGAAGCTATAGCTAAATTAACCCAAACCCAAGGCCTTGCCCGCCAACCGATCATATATTCAGATAAACAATTAGGTATTTTTTCTAAATTTGGCTCTATACTATCCAAAACTTCTCCTAAAAGTGAATTGCTTAAAGATGCCAAAGTAAAAGCTCCAGACCCAAAGCCCATAAGTTTTAAAAACTCTCGTCTGCTTAACCTTATCTTTTCTTCAGATTGGTTATACATCTAAATAAAATAAGTCAATTATATTAGAAATTAAGCAACTTTTAAAACAATATTCCAACTTTAATTAATAAATTTACAAGCTACTAGATAATTCCAAAAACATTTTTTGAATCCATTAATTTTTCTATGCATAGAATAAAAAATCTCTAACTTTACCTTTCATTTCCCCTTTAAGTAATAATTAAATTTTGCTAAAATTTAACTGCTTATATAAGAAAGGAGGCGATTAGTTGTGGTTGTTGTTAAAAAACAAAAAGGAGAATCTGAAGATAAGCTCATCAACCGATTCAAAAAAAAGGTTTTAGATGAGGGAATTGTTATTGAAGCAAGGGAAAGAAAAGAATACAAACCCAAATCCCAAGTAAGGAAAGAAAAAAAATACCGCCTCAAGTTTCTAGATGAGCTTGCAAGAAAAAGAGCAAAAAGAGGCTGAAAGGGTTTAGAATATACCCAGCCGGGACAGGAGACATTCAAAAAAGATTCAAAAGTCAAAAGCACAAGTTAAAATCTGAAAGCTTTCATTAAAGCTTTGATTTCAAGCCTTAAATCAACTTTTTTTCTATCGCGATTTCTTTATTACATTTTTCCAATCAAGATAAAAAGGTAATTTTTTGTATCTTTTTTCTTCATTCTGTTAAATCTACAATCTAGATTCTACAGTCTGCATCCTATAATTATATTCACTCCATGCAGACCTCCCCAATTTTAAAATGCGACCCTCAAATCCCCCACCTTTTTTACCTAATTAATATCGAATCAACAAACAAGCTTCTATGAAGTCTGGTTTTTCCATATTTTTTCAGAGCTTCTATATGATCTTTTGTGCCATAACCTTTGTTTTTTGACCAATTATATTTTTTATAGGCCCTATTTTTGAACAATCTATCCATTAATCTATCACGATAAACTTTGCAAACAATAGACGCTGCGGAAATTGAAAAAGATTTTTCATCTCCCCGGACAATAGCCAGCTGATTTGCTGATATTTTTTTGTTTTTAGATCCTCTGTTTGCTTTTCTGTCTTTTTTTGAAGGCATAGGCAAATTTGCAACGTAAGGGATATAAAATGCATCAACGAGTATAAAATTTACTCTCTTATTCATTCTCCTTTCAGCATCTCTTATCGACCGACGAAAAGCCGAAAAAGTTGCCTTAGCTATACCAAGTTTGTTAATTTCCGCAACGCTTGCAACACCCACTCCCCAAGAGAGTGCATTCTTCTTTATCCAGTTAGAAGCTTTCTCTCTCTGAAGACAAGTTAACTTCTTTGAATCATTAATTTTAATTTTTTCATTTTCAACTTTGGTCAAAATTTCCTTCCACTTTCCTTTCTCAAAACAAACAGCACCACAAACCAAAGGTCCAGCCAAAGCGCCCCGACCCGCCTCATCAAGACCCAAAACAACATCAAAGCCCTTTCTCCAAACTTTCTTCTCATAATAAAAGTTAGGAAGTTTTCTCACTTTGTTTTCGGCTTTTCTCCGTAGGCTATATCGGCAAGACCATCAATTGCCTGTTTTACCGCTTTCAATAGAAAACCTTTATCTTCATTACTTATCCCTTTTGCACCAAATACATCAAATAGAGTTTCAGAAATACCTTCTAATCTTCTTTCAACTCTTCTGTCACCCACCAATACCCTTAAAGAATCCGAAGGTTTCCCTTCAGCAATGGTATCAGGATCCCAAGTTTCAATAAATCCTACCATGTTTGGATATTGCTCTTTAAGCTCAAAAGCCACCCATGCCGCAACATTTCTCAAGTGACCCAAATATTCAGGAGAAAATCGCAAGGAAGTCTCTTTCTTAACCTCACCAACTGGCGAAAATTGTCCACTTTCAGTTCTTCTCGCTAATACAAAACCACCTCCCGCAATTTGCAAAAGAAACAGTCTCTCTCCCATAATATGATTATATATTGCCTATGCAAATATTTTTTGTTAAAATCAGCGCTAGCGTGTCAAAAATAATAAACTATTTAAAAGAAGTCCGTCTTGAACTTTCCAAAGTTACTTGGCCCAAAAAGGAAGAAACAATAAAACTGACTTTGACAGTTGTTGTTTTTTCAGCTATAGTAGCAGGATATGTAGGGCTTCTGGACTTTGCTTTTACCAGCATTTTAACTAAAATCCTAACAAGATGAAAAAAGACGAAAAAAATCAACAAGAAGAAAAAGTTTTTGGACACATTGTTATAAACAAAGAAGAAAACCCAAATGCCAAATGGTATGTTGTTCATACCGCCTCAGGCCACGAGATGCGTGTTGCAGAAACATTGCGGCAACGTGTTGAATCAATGAATCTAGAAAGTAATGTCTTGGAACTGCTTGTGCCAACTCAAGACAGAATCGTCATTAGAAGTGGTAAAAAAGCAACAGTAAAAGAAAAAATTCTACCCGGATATCTTTTAGTAAAGATGATTCTTGACGACCCAACATGGCTTGCCGTGCGCACCACTCCAGGTGTCACAGGTTTTGTAGGAACAGGAAAAGACCCGTCCCCTCTAAGTGAAAACGAAGTAGAAAATATATTTAAGTTTGTTTCAACCCCCGCAAAGCGGTTCAAAACTAAATTTTCAATCGGTGAAGCAGTCAAAATTGTCGATGGTCCATTCTCTGGTTTCCTTGGCGCAATAAATGAAATGGATGAAGAAAGAGGCAAGGTGAAAGTTTTAGTCTCTATCTTTGGCAGAGAAACCCCGGTCGAACTTGACTTCCTACAAATCCAAAAAGTATAAACCTCTGTTGACAAGGACGGACCTTGTCAAGTAAATCTGGATTGCAAATCAGAAATAAGATAAAATAATAAACATAAATATATTGTGTTCTCAAAGGGGTGTGATGAAATGGTATCATGGCGGTCTCCAAAACCGCTCTTCCAGGTTCGAGTCCTGGCACCCCTGCATTCAATTTTTAAAACAATTCAAAAAATAAACACTACATCTTTCAAACTGCGTATCCCAAAAAGTCTTAACTGACAATAAAGGACTTCTACTGCGAGTCAAACGCAGTTGAGCTAATATACGGAGGCAGGCAATCATACGATTTGCCAATAGAAGTTTGGAACTCAACCTCTGAATATCTTGAAAGTATGAAAATGAGGAAAGCTTAGTTGTCAAAAATATAGGCAATAAATAAGTTGACCTAGTAAATATCAGTCAAAACCCCGAATTAAACGAGATTATCGCTACCTTCAGCCTTCTTGAGGGATAAGAGAAAAATATTTGTATCGATGTATTAATACATCGATACAAAATAGAAAAAGTGAGGGGTGTGAAGCTATATCACCCGGAGGGTGTGTAGTAAGAAAATTATTTAGCCAACAAACCAAATAGTTCACCCAAAAGCTGTGGAGGAAAACTGGAGGTTGTTCTTTTAGGCTCTGACACTCCTACAAAATTCGCCTTCACCTGTTCCAACTTACCTTGGTCATTTTTATATTGTCTCGTCAACCATTTAAGCATCCGCCTGTTTATTCTATCTACAATTTCGCTAGCCCTATGAATACCTTTCTCATCATCCAAAACAGCAAGCTCAATCAAATCGGCAGCTGTTTGCAAAATCCCCCTGCCGCGAGTGCCCTCTTGGGGCTCTCCATCATTGACAAGTCGTGGTAAATTAAGTTCTTCCCCTTTCTGGTGAGCAAATCGAACCAAAGCCTCAAATTTTTCTCTACCAAGCAAAGAAAAAACACCAAAAGCCCTATCTTCAAATTTACCCTCTCCCCCTCTGCAAAAAGAATCTAAAACGCCATCAGCAGGAAGAGGCATCCACCTCCCTCCTTTTGGTTTGGATCTATCATAAACTAAAATTTCGCCTCCTTCGCCAATTTTTGCGCGAAACTGAGAAGCCTCAAGAGATTCTCGAACTTCAGGAGAAACCTCTTTCTCCAAACCAAATATTTCCCTTAAGTTGTCATAAAAACCACGCAAATTATCAATATCAACCTTAATCGGTTTCTCCCTTTCCGCACAAATCAACATCTCTCTAATCAATAAATCTTTCAATCCGCCGGTTTCTTGCTCAACCATACCAATTCACTTAAATTATACAACAAACTGTCAACAGTTCTCCTATTCATCATATAAAAAGAATGAAAAGTGAGAGGAGTGAAGCTGTATCACCCGGAGGGTGTGGTAGAATGTTTGCGAAGAGACTCAAAGTATTTGATAATCTCAAGTGCGGCATTAACGCCTGTATATTTTTCAAGACCTTCAAACTGAGGAGAAGGATTGACTTCCAAGATATAAGGCTTACCCGTGTCTTTGTTTATAATTATATCAACTCCTGCAATTTCTGTCCTTGATACTTTTGCTGCATTCTCGGCAATTTTTTTTATTTCTGGATAATTATCCAGCTCAAATTTTTCTCCTCTTCCTCCCTGGCTGATATTGCTTCTAAACTCACCTTCCCTTGTTGGAACTCGTTTCATTGCCCCTATTGCCTTGAAACCGACAGTAAAAATCCTTAAATCTCCATCATTTGGTATAAACTCGCGAATAACAACAGCCTTCACTCCTGTATGGTGAATCTCCTCAATCGCATTTTTAACCTCATCAAAATTGTGACACAAATAAACTCCTCGCCCTTGCCTCCCCGCACTGGTTTTGACAATTAAAGGATAATTAAACTTACCAATTACCGCCTCTGCTCCTTTTTTGTTAAAAACAACGCAAGAAGCAGGATAAGGAAGATTGTTTTGAGTCTGTCGCAAGTAGTCAATCGCCGGCGTCAAATAATATTTATATCCAGCCTCAACAGTTTTTCTATTTACAATCAAAGTCCCAAAATTTTCCGCTAAATAAGAAGCTGCCGTATACCACTCCCACCGCCTGTTACCAACCATAAGATAAATGAGATTATAATCTTTTAGATGCCTGCCATCGGCCAAGAATGCATCAAAACCATTAGTTTTACATTCCAAAATCAAATCAGCAGCGTAGCAACCTTCCACCTGATGTCCAAGTTTTCCTCCCTCTTCCTGAAGCCTCAAAAGCTGAATATTTGTAACAAGTCCTGCTATAAGGATTTTCATTTTAAAATGCCCTCTCTATGGCATTTTCAAGCCATATTCGAGCTATATTTTTACCCGTTGCCTTTTCCATCCCCACAAAACCAGCTGTATGATTAACTTCCAGAATATAGCGTCCTCCGTCTTTGCCTATTAGAATATCCACTCCACCAACGGACATATCAACTGTCTTCAAGGCATCAATGGCAAGTTTTTCATCATCCTTGCTAATATTAAAGACCTCGACGCTTCCACCCAGAGAAAAATTGGCTCTAAATTCCCCTGGACTTGGAATTCTTCTCATACAAAAAACATTATTCCCTATAACAAGACATCGTAAATCATGTTCATAATCAATAAACTCTTGCATCAAATAGCTTTTTGCCTCCTTACCTTGAGATTCTGCATCTTCGATAAATTCAGAGAGTTTTTCTTTTGAATCAATCTTAAAAACGGAATATCCTTTACCAGCGCGAACCAATTTAACAACCACCGGAAAACCTATTTCTTCTGCCGCCTTTTTGTAGTCGGAAAAATTACGAGAATAGAAAGTCTTTGGAATAGAAATACCCTTCAAGGCAAGTTTCAAAAGATCTGATACCTTATCAATTGAATACTTGTGTTGTACAAAATTATTATCAAATACCTTAACACCGAGGCTTCTTAGATATTCAACAACTACAGAAATAGGCTTTATATTGTTAAAAATACCCCTTACAATAACAAGATCCGCCTTCGCAACTTCCTCTAAACGACCAAGATTTATTTTTGATTCGTCAACAAAGAATCTAAAATCACCAAGATCAAAAATTTCAAAATCATAACCTAAAGACAAGGATTCTTCCTTCAATCTCTCATTTTCTACTAAAGATGGAAGCGTTGTAAGTAATACTATTTTCATAAGCCCTTCAAGGAAAAACTTCTTACCAATCTTTCTTTTTCTTCTGCCTCAACTTCAGGCCTAACTAAAAATCCTTTTAAATCTTTCCTCCCTATTATAACAGGAAATTTCAAAGAATGCCTCTTTGAAACAGAAGCGGAAGTCTCAATTCTTCTCCCACCAAGCCAAAAAACAAGACCAATAATCTTCCTCTTCTCCTTCCCAAGAGAACTGCTTACATCTTTTGTCCAAAGGATATTTTCTTCCCCAAGAAGACCTAACTTCTGCGCTAGATTTCTATCAATTGAAGTCCTCCAAGCACCTGTATCTACTTTAGCGGCAACTTCAATTTTTTTACCACCAGCTGATTTAATTTTAATTTTTTCAAAAGCATCTACTATTTTTATACCCTCTTCAACCTTTACTCTATCAGCAAAAGGTCCCGCAAATAAAGCTTTAGCTACTTTTATACCATGTTCCGCATCCCTTATTTTCAAATCTTCAACCTTTTCAAGTCTTTTCTTTAGCCCTACTCCATTTGCCATCTGTATCGAAAGGCCAGGTTGCGAGTTAATTTCCAAAACAACAGGTCCTTTAGTTGGGTGAAGAACTACATCCACTCCCACATACCCCAAGAAACAAGCTTCCTGAGCCAATATAGCAGTTTCTAAAATCTTATTCCAATTAGGAATTTTTATCCCATGAAGCTTGCGTTTTGTACCAGGCTTAAATTTAATAATCTCTCCATGCCAAATAGCACGAGTTGTAATACCAGTTGCAATATCAATCCCTACTCCAATTGCTCCTTGATGAAGATTTGCCCTGCCCCCTGACTCCTTGGTAGGAAGCCTAAGCATCGCCATTACAGGAACACGATTAAAAACTATAACCCTAATATCCGGCGTCCCGCGATAGGCGTATTTTCTAAAAGCCTTATGCCTCCCAACATATTCTTCAATATAGGCAATATCCGGCTCATTGCCCATTGAGAAAGCCCCTTCCAAAATATCAGTTGTGTGAAGCTTCAAATCGTCAACCGTTACTCTTTTCCTTTGCGTAGTAATCCAGCCATTGCCATCCTTTGCCTTTCTTTTGACAACTATTATCCCCTCTCCCCCAAGCCCTTGGTTTGGTTTTAAGGCAAAGCTTGAAGGGAGAGTATTCCAATCAAAATTCCAGACATCCTCAAAGGTCTTAAATTTCGCATAAATTTCAGGCACCGGAACGCCTGCTTTTTTTAAATATTTTTTGGTCAAAAGCTTTGAGGCAGCAATAGCCTTACCTTTAGCAGTATTATAAACATAGGAAAACATTTTATTCCTTGCATTTATTCCCAAGATATCAGAAATTTTCATATTTTTTGAATATAAAAGTTATTCTTTTTTTAAGAAGAAATCAATTTTCTAAAACGCCAATACTCCATAAAACGCAAACCCACATAACGCCCCACTAAAATATCGATTATCATTACCAAAAACAGAAAAACCTCAGGATTTAAAAGCGCATATCGACGGAGTGGCTCAAGCGTTAAAAGAAAATAAGAAAAAAGAGCAAGAACTAAAGTTTCAGCTGTTAAGTTTAATGCTGTTCTTACGCTTTTCCCAAGCTGAACTCGAGAAAAATCCTCTGCCAATAAAACAAGAATAAGAACAGGAAAAATAGAAACATTAGTTAACCCAATTTCTTTCAATAAAGGTGCAGAAAACAAAAGACCCAAGACCCCAATTACCACAAACCACAAAAGCATTGCCATTCTTGGAAGATATTGAAGCCTAAGTTTTAGTTTTCTTGTAATCATTCTAAATAAAGTGGAAAAAAAGATGATAACGGTAAAAATTAAAACTCCAAGCAGAGGCCCAATGGCAATAAAAACAACCGAGAGAGCAGCCGGCATAAAAATTCCAAAACCGCGTAGGCCGATCAAATGACGGGAGGCGGCAATTAAGGCGGCAACGGCCGTTAAAAGCAAAAGTAAAACTATCGTGTTTGCCGGCACTCCTGCGGCAACCGATTTTCTGATTGCATATTTCATAAAATTAAACGGCCAGACAGCGCCTATTCCTTGTTCTGCCAAAAGTTTTTCTAGAGGACCTATTGCTTCTTCCGTTTTTTGAGTTATGTCAACCTTGGGCAACGGTGTAGTGATTTCCTCAACTTTTGACGATTCCATTTGCTTATCTATGGGAGTTGGCGGTGGTGAAGAAACCACAGGAAAAACCGCAAAAACAGATTTTGCACAAAAGAAGACAAAAACAAAAGCTGCCAACAAAGAAAGCTGCAGAAATTTCATAATCTATATTATACCGTAAGTACCCAAGAGTGAACAACAACGTTGACGCGAACAAACAACTTCCAACAACCAACTAACAACAAGATTAGAACATAAAACAAAGAACAACGCTCCCCGCGAACAATTAACAATTAACATTTAACAATTAACGGATAGAGCACATAACCTTGAACAAATCTCCTAACAAGGTCTGGCCTTTAATAAAGGCCAGACCTTTATAGAATCAAATTACAAATTACAAATTACAAAGCAAAAATAACAAATAACAATTAACAATTAACTATTGACCATTAACCATTGACCCTTGAAATAGTAGAACAAAGAACATAGAACAAAGAACAAAGTGAATTAAGATTCTAGAATAAATTCATAAATCCTAATTCATAAATCATAAATCAAATCTTCAACTTCTACTCTCCCGCTCTTCTATACAACATAGAACAAAGAACATAGAACAAAGTTAGAATATAGAATGTAGATTATAGAATGTAGAAACAACTCAAGAGTCAGATATACATAATACCAGATACCAGATACAAATACTTTCTTATACTCTTATACTCTTATACTCTTCAACTCTTCCACCCTTTTAATGACTTTTGAATTAACTTCCACTTTTCCATTCTCTTACTCTCATCAAAATTAAATCCTATAGTTGCAAAACGGAGGAGAATAAGATAAAATATACACAAATGAGAGATACTGACAATAGAATTTCCAGACGGGAGTTTATGAAGCTTTCAGGTGTAGCAATTACTGGGGCAATACCTCATCAAATCATAGAAAGAGTAAGTCTCCTTTTATCTAAAGAAAGAATAACAACAATAAACACTTTAACAGCTCATCAAGCTGCATTTTATGCTCAAACAATATTTAAAGGCCAACCTTACGAACTTGGAGTAAGAGATTGCGCGATGTTTGCCGCCCAATTTGCCTCATACTATGGCATACCCCTTGTAAGAACCAACACCACCAATATCAATGAATATTCCCCTCAGCCTCCAAAAGATCCAATGCCAGACGCATCAACAATATTCCAAGTAAAATGGTTTGAAACAGCAGCAACTCTCCTACCGAAAGAACTTATTCAAACCTACTCCTACAATCAAATCGCGGATATAAACTCTTGGCATAAGATAAATCCCGGCTCATTACTCTACCTGAGAAACAAAGGGCGCACTCATCATGGATATAATACATATTTCCATACTCTTGCTTACATAGGAATTAACAAACAACAACCGATTTTTGCTGAATATAATGTAGGTATGAAAAAAGGCCCAGAAGTTGGAATACCGCTAGACAAGATTTTATCCAGATATCAAAACTTACCTAACGATCAGATAACAGGCACTATAATAAATGTCCCCGGATTATCAACTGAAATATGGCAAAGACAAACAGGAAAAGTTTCCCCTAATTACGATTCTAGAATTTTAAGAGAGGCAGGTCAACAAATTCTAACTATAAACTTAATTGATGGCACCGCAACCTACTGGCAGGTAGATTCAAAAGGAAAATTCATTCAAAAACCGTTTGAAAACAAAGAAATGGAGGTTAGAACAGAAAGAATCGGCACCCAAATTCCATCAGATCCGTATACCATACTCACCTTCTACAAGTTTACCCAGCCCCACTATTTTGTTTCCCTCGGTATGCCCACAACAGAAGAGGGATGTTTCTACGGAGCACCTCTTTGCGTTCCACGTTTTCTCACTATTCCTCCAATGGTAGCTGGTGTTAACCTCACAAGTGAGGGGGCTTCTCTGGAAATACTATACTCACCTTCAACAGGGAAAATAGAAAAAGGAACCCCACAACACGTTTATATTCTTCAGCCCAGTAATGCCTTTTTGCCAAAAAACACTGCTATCACATTCCCACCCCAAACCTTTGAAGCTATCCGGAAAACGATAGATAAAGGAATAAAAACAATTTTGATTTTATCATATCCACAATTTCCACAAGACATTCTCTTACAGAAAGGCAATTCTCTCCTTGGAAAAGATCCTTTACTTGATTTTCTTAACACCCACAAGATGCCTCCACAAGTTCTCACAGGCCGATAAATCCCCTCCCTCACCTTAAAAACAAAATCTACCTTCCCAGATCAAAATAACTCCAAGAAGAAAAAACCACTAGACATTTGAGTGAGCAGAAAAATTGTTTATTTCGGAGAAGAAGAGTAGAACAAAAAACTCTCCAAGGTCTCACAATAACCTGGCTAAACCAAAAAGTATTATATATTCAAGAACAAACCTAAAAATCAAAAGGAGAATTGTTCCAAGGATGAGCAAATACAAACTCAAGCCTCAACTTGATGAGTTTTGTTTGCAAAATAATCTCCAAATGGTATCAACTGCAACCATTGGGAGAATTATTAAAAGAAATAATCTGTTTTATTACAGATCAGGCAAAGTATATCACAATCCTGCATCTAAATGGGCTCAGAATGAGACCAAAAGAAAGAAAAAAGCAAGAGTCAGGTATGCGCCAAAACCTTCAAATTTAGGTTACATTCAAATGGATACGGTTGAAAAAATAATTGATGGGCAAAGATGGTATATGTACCAGGCAATTGATGTTCAAGGGAAATCTGCCCTTTCCTTGACATACAGAAGACTTAATTCAAAAAACACAGTAGATTTCTTTAAAAAGTTCCAGTTTATCTTGCCTTACAAGGTAACCACAGTCCAAACAGACAATGGACTTGAGTTTTTGGGGCATTTTGATGCCTACCTCCAAGCTCAGTGTGTCCCACATGTCTTTACTTATCCCAGATGCCCGAAGATTAATGGGGTCGTTGAGCGATTCAACAAAACACTAAATGAAGATTTTATTGAACCAAACCTCAATCTCATATATGACCAAAAACAATACAACAAAAACTTAGCTGAATATATGATATATTACAACTGCATTAGACCACACGAATCATTAAATAATATGACACCGATTAACTACCTTATTCAGAAAGGAGGAATGTCGAAAATGTTGCGATCCTGTATATTGAATTGAAAAACCAATACCTAAGTGATATAATTCATCAGACAAACAAGACTGCCCTCCCAAAATGTCAAAAGAGAGTTTATCAAGAAGAGAATTTTTAAAGTTGGGTGGGGTGATTCTTGTTTCCCGTCTTGTTCCAGACTGCCTTAGGGAGGTTAAACCATTCCCTTTCATTAACCAAAAAAACCAGTCTCAATGTGCCATTGCTTCTATGACTATGTTAATTGCCAGTTTCAAACAAAGAGAGAACAAACCTGATGTCAATGTCGAAAATATTTACGACCAAGTCCTCCAACAAGCAATCAAGACAACCAAAAGAGATCTAACCAAACCATCCTCAAATGGGGTATATGGAAACGAAATAATTCAAATTCTTAATTCTATAGGGCAACAGCAGGGATGGATAGCAAAAGACAACAGGAGAAAAGCTTCTCCTGAAGTAGTTGAGCAACAACTATTAGCATACGGACCTGCCATTGTAGATATAAATGTAGATTACAAACCAATAAAAAAGGACTATTCTTTGAATCATTGGGTTGTAGTAACCAATCTAGAAAGAAAGGGGGGTACTCGTGTAATAATAGCCGACCCTTTCAGAACACAATCAAAGGTTCCGTTTCTTCCATTTTCTCCAACCTTGCCTGAAGGTGTTCAATTCTACGACGGCGACAACAGACTGATAATCGCGGAGTGGACAACCTTTACCTCATCAGCTGGAGGCGTTTTTATACAACTGCAAAGAACATACAAACGGACAACTCCTTCCATTTAACATACTCAGGATATTCCCCAGACCCCCCTAGGGGTTTATTTCCCTCCAATTGAAGCTTCTCTGATAGAAGTAATAAGGCATAGAAAGGATAAGATTCGGTTTGTATTCAAATAATTCAGCAGGTGTGGATTGAGGATTCTTATCTAGAGTTAGAGATCTTTGAAGCTGTACTGTGTTGGCTACAACAGTCCCATTTACAATAAGCTGACTGTCTTGTCTTGACCCTTCTGTCCCTGTAGAAAAAGAACCATCGGCAAGGAATATTCCATCAATTCTTGTTACTGAAGGATCAATTTTAATATCACCCGTTGCCACTATCATCAGAAAACCATTACCATTAGTAGCTAATGTAATGTCTCCTTCCACAGTTACGTCTCCATTAACAAAAAGTACAAGTTTTTGATTAAAGCCTGAAGAGGCACTAATCTTAAGATCTCCATTCACTTTAGTCCAATAGTAGTTGTCTTTTAGTATGCTGTTATTCCCTGTTGTAAAATTAGAAAGAGATAATGGACTAACAGGACTATTAATAACACCTTGGGAGTTCCCCCACCCATTCCTAACTTCAGAAGGAACTTTGCCTTCAAAGTAGGAATAGTTATACAAGTTGTAGACAGAGGCAATATTTGTCTTTACTGCCCCCCATCCACTTTCTGAAACAGACCCCTCACCTATCCTAATGTTTCCATTATAGAAGGCAATACCAGAAGTATTACTACCTTTAGTCAGAAGATAACTACCTTCAGGAATATATGAGGCTATATCATTTAATGCAATAACATCAGCATCTTTAGCCTGCCAGAACTTACCAGGCCTTACAATTACAGAAACAGAACAAGGAACATCGGCACTACCACATGCTTTACCAGAGCCATCAGCAGCAGGAGAACTAATAGTCAGAGTTGCAGTTTTCAAAACATCAACTTCTCCTGCTTCCAAATTAGCTCTTACTTCCCCATTGTCTCCCACACTTGATGAAATAACTCTAATTATGCTATTATCAGACGATGTGACAGTGACAGAAGAATTGTTATTGTCTGACAGGGTAGCCAATAAGACATTATCCCTTCGTTCACCAGAAACAAAGGGAACAACACTTTGTAGAGTGCACTTGCAAGGAACCTCAATCGACCCGGGGCCACATGAGAAAAATCTCGCTAACCCGTTTCCGTGCACATACTCATTAACAGGACCATAAATCCCAGTTGCAGGATTATAACTTCTCCAAAGTAATCTCTGTCCCTTAGTCACAAAATCCAAAACCGGTTCATCCTCTGCCCTGAAAATTCTGTCAAAATCAATGGAAAACTGAACAGGATAAATTCCTCCCTCATAATATCTTGGTCCTGTCCATATCTCATCAACCTTGGCAGAAGTAGAAGTTCCTCTTGGTATTCCTTCTACATCAATTTCAGCAATTATAACTGTCTTCTCACCTTTATCCCACCTTGGCTCCATCGTAATTGTGAAATTCCTGCAAACAGAGCCGTCCAACATTACCACCAATTCTGTTTTTTGCTGCTCTGTAGACTGCCTGCTCAAACTCCCTAACAATTTCCCAACACTCCCCGGATCGTTACAAAAAACTTGAATCTTTTCAGGAGGAAAATGAAAAAGACCGCCAACTTTACCCGCAAAAAAGTAAAAGCGCAAAGTCTGCAAATAATAATAACCACCCATGTTAATATTAATTTTTGCCACTACATTTTGAAAAAAAGTCCATGCAGGATCAGAAAAATAACCACTGCCGTGATTGTCATCAGTCATCTCGCCACCACTATCAGTATTATTAAGTGGCTGGTTATCAACCCAAGAGTAAGTGTAGTCTAAGTCTTGCTGAGCTTGATTTTTTATGTTTTCTGCAACATACGGCTTAGTAAACTCCCGCCATGTGTAAAGAGAAAACAACTCTTCCAAACTTTTACTTGGATTGTAAATAGAAGAATCATAAACATTAGAGCGTATTGGGTCAGAAACACTGCTTCCACTTCCTCTTGCTCCAATCCAGCCATAAACTGACCCACCACATTTCAAACAAAGTTCCTCTAAATAAGAAGGAAGTATCCCAGCATCTCGCTCTCCTGGGAAGCAGGCAGATTGAACACTGGTATATACACAAGGGAACTGGCTTTGATTTGGAGTAACATTAGGGTCCCCACCTATAGGCGGAGGAAAAGATGGAAAAAGAGTTGAAACAGGGGAAGACTGATTAATGCTAATTGCAAAATCCCACCATCCCCGTGGTATGTACATATAGGAATAAGTTCTGTGGTAATCATTACAACACCTACCTGGAAAACCAATAGAGCCATACAGATACTGATCAGGAAAATCTAAAAATTTGTTAGAAAAACCAATAAGACCTATATTCAAAAGACTTGTCGAAGCCCAAGCGGTAATAGCACCAACAGATTGGCCTAATAAGTTTGTTTCAGGAGAAAAAATAGGACGATTGCTACCTACATAAGAAGATGTAATCTTCGTAAAAACACCTCCACCTAATTTTAAATAATCTGGCACATAACCACTAACCTCACTACTAGTAATCATATCCCTAACCTCTTGGCATGTCTTATTGGGTAAGCCACAAGGAGGAGGGCTTGGCGGCAATTCCAATGTTCCATAACAAGGAAGTGACGTACCTGTATAGCTAGTACAGCCCTGAAAAACACCTCCATCAGGCAGGCTATACCACCAATAATAAGCCGCTTTTGCAAATCTCACAAAGAAGAATGCAAAAAAAACAAAGACCAAAAAAGCAACTAGACTATTTCTAAAAAGACCCCTTTTCATAGACAAAATAAACTAAAACCTAAAATTAGAAAAAAGAACAACTGACGACAAATTATATCCTCCATACCCACTATCACATAAAGCATTGGTTTTATTTTCATCTGATTCAAAGGAAACAAAAACTAAACTATTAGGTTTAAGTTTGCAAGGGTTATAGTTATCTTCTGAATAAAGAGGCTTATTATCGCTTTCTCTTATATATTTACCCAGATCAAAACCAAAAAACGGCTCACCGCCATACGAATAAAAACCAGATCTACCAAAAACAAAATCAAACCTAATTTTGCATCTTTCATTAAATTTAACAACAACTGGGCAATAATTTACAGCAGAAGAAGATAACAAATTCATATAATCAGACATAACTTTCTCATCTACCACAATGGTACCATATCCGCCGTAAATATATTCCTCTCCAAATTCATCTACCTTTTTATCTAAAAGAAACAGCCCCCTAGGATAGGGAGAGTATAAAACAGAAGCTTCTTCAGGAAGAACAACTTTTAATGAAGGAAGGAAAATTCTGTTATAGAAAGAAGAAAATGGTCCGGCGGTTAATTTGGAAACAAAAGTTAAACTATTGGCATTTAAATTAAGATTCCGAACACTCCAAGAAAACATAAAGCATAAAGTATAAAGAATTACGAATAGGAAGACGAAGAGAAAAATAAAATATCTTACTTTTAGCTTAAAAGGCAGTTTTAATTTCATTATTCAATTTGTCTAATTAAAAGATATAGCAATAAAACATCGTTGTCAACACAAATTGTAAAGCAGGAAAAAAGATAGTAAATACAATTAAAATTATAAAATTAAAGCAAGTACACTATTTACAAGAATTTATAATCCAATTACAAAGATCTCCTCCCCCTTTGTGAAAGACTATTGTATTTATTACGGATTTACCTCCCTCCAGTTTAAGTTTCTTTGATGGAAGTAGTAAGGAATAGAAAAGAGAAGGTTGGGTTTGTACTCAAATAGTTCAGCAGGTGTGGTTTGAGCTTGGCTTACAGGAAGGGATCTCCTAAGGATAACATTACTGGCAATAACTGTACCATTTACCTTAAGTTGGCTGTCTTGCCTTGATCCTCTTGTTCCTGTAGAAAAAGAACTATCAGAAACAAATATTCCATCAATTCTTGTTACTGCAGGGTCAATTTCAATATCACCTGTTGCTATAACCATAAGGAAACCATTATTACCAACATCAGCATTTCTTAATGTAATATCCCCTTTTATAGTCACTTTTCCATTAACAAAAAGCATAAGTTTTTTATCAAAGTTTGATGAAGAAGAAATTTGAAGATCTCCATTCACTTTAGTCCAATAGTAGTTGTCTTTTAGTATGCTGTTATTCCCTGTTGTAAAATTAGAAAGAGATAATGGACTAACAGGACTATTAATAACACCTTGGGAGTTCCCCCACCCATTCCTAACTTCAGAAGGAACTTTGCCTTCAAAGTAGGAATAGTTATACAAGTTGTAGACAGAGGCAATATTTGTCTTTACTGCCCCCCATCCACTTTCTGAAACAGACCCCTCACCTATCCTAATGTTTCCATTATAGAAGGCAATACCAGAAGTATTACTACCTTTAGTCAGAAGATAACTACCTTCAGGAATATATGAGGCTATATCATTTAATGCAATAACATCAGCATCTTTAGCCTGCCAGAACTTACCAGGCCTTACAATTACAGAAACAGAACAAGGAACATCTGTGGTGCCACAGGCTAATTCCGACTCGTCAGAAGAGTTTGCGCTAATATTTAGTGTAACAGTCTTTACTTCATCCACTTGCCCTGCAGTTGCGTTAACCTTCACATTACCTGCATCATCAACACTAGTACTGTTTATTGACAAAACAGATGTATCAGAAGAAGAAACAGATACAGAAGAACGATCATAATTCCCAAGAGTCACCAAAGTCACGTCCTTCGTTTCTCCAGATACAAAAGGAGGAATAGATGGCTTGATAGTGCATTGGCAAGGCGTACTAGCCGGCTGACAGGGACTAAGTCTTGCGCCTAAAGGATTTTGATTACCATCAGCAATGTTAGGATCCTCTTCATAAGGGTAAGCTTGACCACAAGAACTAGGGTCGCTACTAGTACACCTTCTCCACAAAAACTGAGGACCATAAATGCGACTACCATCTAAATTTGCAATTGACATTTGAGTCAAGTACCAGCCAGATTTGAAATACTTAGGACCAAAAAACACTGTATCAACAGGATTACTCCTATCAACGGCATAACTATCAAAACTAAAGCTATAAGCTCTACTCCAATCTTGCCTTCTAACATTTTCTTCAAGAACATTGTCCACCCTAACCGCATCCTCTGAAACAATAGGATTATTCTGACCCCAAACCTTAAGTTCTTGAAGATAGGTTGGTGTGTCCACTGTGTCCCCCGGCTCCGCAATCCCAATATAATACTTAACTCTCAAACTGCTACAATTTCTCCTCAAAGGTACTGATAATCTGTCTTCTGTATAAGATGTCGTATTGTTCGATGCTTTGAAGAGGACACGAGGATAAACAACTCCAGACCTTTCACCATCACAAAATACCCAAATCTCCTTGGGAACATTTATTACCTGACCGTACTGATTCCTGTAAAGAAAATCAAAAGTAAGATAATCCACAAACTTTTCGCTACCAAGATCAATTTCCAAATCAGCATCCGCAACAGCCGTACCTAAATTACTATCCTCATTATTATCAGGAAAATGCCTAACAAAGTAAAAATCACCATTTGGATAGGTAACACCAAATGGTGTGCCACTTCTTGTAACTTTATCGTCTCTTAACTTAACATTACTTTCACTTTCTATATTATCATCTGTTTTATAACAATCAGCACAATCAGTTGTTGGGCTCACTAACCAACTATAAGTATAATCCAGCTTTACAGAAGGAGGTATCTCGGGAGCTTCTATACTTTCATCAGGAGGAATATAAGGAGATGGTAAAAACGGATCAGCTTGTGTTCCTGAACCACCACCATTTGATATCCAAGTGTAAATTTTGCCTCCACAATTTGGCTTACAACCAAAACTAGGTGGAGGTGTTAAAGTCTTGTACTCAGTACCATAACATATATATTCTTTTTCGTCACCACTACCTACTCTCCTAAAATCACAATCACTATAACTATTATAAGAACATGTCAAGTCTACACTATCACCAGAACACTTATATGAACCACGACAATGACCACTACTCACCCGCGCAAAAGAATCATTTCGGTTGTTGCCATTACAACTTGAATAAGGCACACCAGGACTACTAAAAGGACAATAATAACAAGCGCCAGGTTCCAAACCTGTAAGATTAGACCTGTAACCAAAAGAATACCAACCATCACTAGGTATATAAATGTAGCCATACTCCCTTAATTGTTGCGTACATTTGTTATTAAAAACAGAAAACATTTTTGAAGTTCCAGATAAGAATGCATCGACAAAGCCAACAGTATTTAATGAAATAGGTTCTTCCACCGCTCGACTTTTTTCAACTGAATCATCATCTAGCCTCGTTTCAGGTAAATAATAATCAACTGTAGAAGCAGTGCGTGCAATTGACTTATAGAAAACCTTGCTACTTTGAAAGGCCTTTTTTAAATCATCCTCGCTGCTACTTCCCTGAAGGCTATCTAATAAACTTTGTAAAGAGCTTTGGCAAGTTGTATTGTAATAGCTACACTGTGGCGGACTAAAATTACCAGGTTTATCCCCTATTTTTTTTACTACCTTATTTCTACGTGGTGCTTCACCACAATCCCCCCTACAATAACCAGCAAGTATTGGTCTGCTACCACAGTTAGTACACCAATTAAAATCATATGTACAACTAGATCTGTAACAATCTTGATCAAGAACTATCTCCCATTGCGCACTCGCATAAAAATTTTTAAGAAAAAAAGACAAAGAATAAAAAATAAACAGAAAATAGACTAAAAATACCACTCCCTTAGCTAATTTATCCAATAAATAAGCAAAACTTATCTTGTTCTTCATTTTCTAAATTCAAATAAACCCACGCTTATGAAAGTCTATTTTTCTCATAAATTACACATACTAATGGTAAAGAATAGAATCAATCAAGTCAATCCTTAAAACTCTACCACTATCATCTAAGAAATACCTAATAAAATCACCTTCTGAAATATCAGAAAAATTAAATTCAAATGAAACAAAAAGAGGCTTTCCTTTAGCAAAATGCCTTCCCACCTCTAAAAACTGGTCTTCTTTAAAAATCCTACTAGGCAACAAAAAAATATTCCCTTTTGGGTAATAGAAGCCAAAAGTTATATTATCCAAATTTGTATTTTCAAGAACAAAATTATTTTCCCTATTCAATAACCTCCCTCTTACCCCCAAGGTCATTTTAATAATTGGGTCATAAGCACCACTTCTTATATCAGTTACGCCATCAGGAATAGTTTCTTCAAACTTCAAGTAATTTATATAACCATAACCCACACTAACTGTAGATGACAAAGAATTATCATAATAACTATACTCATAAGCAGAAAGAGGAAAGCGATAGGTTGGAACAAATACAAGATGTCTAGCCAATTCAAGATAAAAATTGTCTAACCCCAACCTCCACTTCCCAGGGATAGGCAAAAAGGCTGTTAATTCGAAAATAAACAAAAATAAAGCAAAAAATACAACTAAAAGTAAAAGATTCCTAAAAAAATAATTAAAACTTAACTTTTGCTTCCAATCTACATTCACTAACATAATGCACTAATAGCTAGCCGATAAAACAATATCATATTGAAAATCCGGATTATTAATTACTTCATTGATATCAAAACTACTCAAAAACTTAACAAATACTAGTTTGTCCCTATAATAATTTTCCAAAGAAGATACAGACACGGGCACACTTAGATTACAATTAGGATTCATAAAGCTATCAAGACCATCTAAGTTTACACAGGAATAATCATAAATAATAATATTCCTAAGTGATCTACAATAATTATAACCTACCTTTCCATTCAAGATGTATGAATATGAAATTCCTGGAATTTCATTATATAACTCCGGTAATCCTAAATCACCACTATTATTAAGACTAGGCAAGATGGAAGAAGAACTAATGTCATACCTAAAAGAATAAGTCTTACCATCTTTAGAAAGTAATTCCATAACAACATACTGCTTGTCAAAACCATCTTCCTTCACATTGAATTCTCTTCCACCCTTATACTTACCAATAAAGCCATAAGTAAAATTTCCTGCATAGTTTTTACCCCTTATTAAATAAGGGTGAGATGGATAAGGGCAAAAGAAATCTCTACTTAAATCGAATTTGTTCGATGATACAAAACCAGTTAAAAAAGTATAGGCAAAACTCATATATTTGTTTTGAATTAAATAACTAAAAAAGCCTATCTTCTTAATATCTTTTAGCATATAGGTCCTTGATATTAATAACCAGCTAATAAAACACAAAATAACAGAAAATAAAGCATAAATAAAAAAAATTAGAATAGCCCTAAACAAAAAGAAGCTTACCCAATAAATAAACTTATTATTATCGAAAGACAAGGATTTAAATTCAAAAGAAAAAGCATTCCCACTTTTCGCTTCGCTTTTAGGCATTAATTCAATTTAGACAAACTAAAAACATTTGTCAAGAACCAAGAAATATTCTTTATTAGACTTCCAATCTCCTAAAAAATTCACCTGGTCAAAAAAATTTATTTCCCAACACAAAAATCAAATTTTTAGATAGAAAGAGTATTTATCCTCCCACGCAATATTATGCCACTCTCTCTTTCAAAGCCTTGTAGTACTTATGAAGGTAATCATATGCTAATTCCCAATGATGCTCTCCCATTCCTGCTAAAGCCTTGTTTCTTTCCATCTCAGCCATCACACGAAGATGAGCCGCTTTTTGAAACTGGAAAGAAGAGATACGATACTCTTCTGCCAACAAATTTTTAACCGTATCTTCCACCTCAACAGCCTTCACCGGGTCGGGGGTGCCATTTATCTTTTGCCATTTATTAACCTGAAGCGAAGCGACAATATTGGGCTCAAAAGCAAGCTTTAAGTTAGAAGCCAAAAGGCAATAAAATTTTTCAAGCGAAACTCTCGCCTCTTCCCACTTATGTTTATCGCCACTTACTAAGGCTTCTATAAAATGCCTCCCTGCCTGAACAGCAAGACTTTTTGATATACCATACTGCTCTTTAAGATAACTGATAACAAAATCGCGAAACCTTACTCCTTGTGGCACTTTGGAAAGCCTCCACCAAGAAAGCTCAAGTTTGGCAACCAACTCTGGTTTAAAGGTAAAATGCCTTTCAGCGTCATTTCCACCAAACCTCCTTCTGCGGCGAGAATAGTCAAGAATTGCTTCTTTTAGCTTTTCGGGGGTAAAGTCAGGAAGATGATCTTCTTCAAAATAATATTCCGCATAAACCATCTGCCAAGGGAGATATCCTGAAGTTCTCTGTTCTCCCGATGTTCTGATAAAAAGGTCCGGGTAGGGATAAGGCTGTCCCTTTGTATCCAAGTAAGATGCAAACAAGTTTTCATCTATTTTTTCAGGAGAAACTCCGTCTTTTACTATTGACTTCACTGCCCTTAATATCTCATCTCTGCCACCATAATCAAGAGCCAAATTAAGAATATTTTTATCAAAATGAGCAGTTTCTTTTTCTACTCTAGCCAACAATTCAGCAACATCTTTTGGAAATCTGTCCTTGCGACCAAGATGAACAAGGCGAACTTTATCCCTTTTAGCTTCTTTCAAAAACTCAACTAATCCCTTTCGCAAAAGATCCAAAATAGCATCTATTTCCTCCTTCGGACGAGACCAATTTTCAGTTGAAAAAGCCCAAATGGTAAATGTGTGAACTCCCATTTGTCGTGCGGCTTTGGCAACTTTCTTAATTGCCTCATACCCTGCCCTGTGGCCTTCCCAAGGGAGAAGTCCGCGGCTTCGCGCCCAGCGGCGGTTGCCGTCTAATATCATTGCAATATGATCCGGAACTTTTGTCCCTTTGGGAAGTTCTAAATTTTTATCGCTTTTCATTAAATTCATAAAAGGCTATCCCAAAATTATATCAGACCAAAACAAAAATAAAAATAGAATATACCCTTTAAAGGCCTGGCCTTTAAAGGTTTAGTCCAATGTCAAGCTATCTGGCACTAGCAAAACAACAACTTTAAACAACAAAATATTTTTTCCCTGAATTACCCCTGCATTTTCTGTTTGTCGCCCGGAGAAGGAATATGGGGAATTAAATTTTCGGAGAAATAACTTAAAGATTCATTCCATTTCTGACTCCAGCTATTCCTATCTTCACCATCCAATAAAGGAGCAACCTCTTCCACAAAAGAAGTTAAGTTTAGGAAAAATGCCCCCAATTCTGGCAAGTTCATAATTCTTGTTCTATCAATTCCTGAAGACAGCTCTCTGGCAAAATTATCTACATCAGATTTCATAAACATCTCAATAACTTGACGATAGGTCATTTTTGCTCTTCTACATAAGTCTTCAAAAATAAATCTCCCAGCGCTACCGGCAGAAGACGGAAAAACAATAGAATCTACATCACGAATTTCGTTATCAAGCACCCACTCTGTAAAAGTAGAATTAATTATTCTATTCATTCCCCCAAAACTACTGTCATTATCTCGATCTAGGGTATAGACACCAAAACCGTATGCAAACAAAACTTCCGGCCTGTACCCAAAAAGTTTTTCTAAAATTTCATTTTGAAAAAGATGGTTTTCCTGTTCTCCTTTTGAAATTTTAACCTCTCCCGGCAGAGAAAAAGATAAACTAGCGGCATCTCGAAGAGTAATATGTTCTCCACAAATATAATATTTCATTCCATACCCTCCAGTGGACAATTCATTAAAAGACATTATTGAAACAGGATCCTTCCAACCCTGTTCTTTTAAAAGATCGTAAATATCCCGATGATTTGCCGGCAAATTATCGGGATTAGATAAAAGTTCCACTCCCAACGACAGGCCTTTTTCTTTATAGAACAGAAGCTTATCTTTATTATTTTCCCCCAAAAGACGGTACATTTCATTATTAACCATACCTTCTCTTTTTAAGACCTCAGGCAGATAAACAAATATACCCATATAGGCAGGGTCATTGTTTTTGTCTTCTATCTTACTTTGAAAAAGGCGAAAATCGGTTTCAAGAAGCAAATTATCATGTTGTCCCTCTCTCGCTTGGAATAATTTAGACAATCCGAATGCCGCTGCTGCTCCTGCCGCACCTCCATAAGCAATTAATTTTAGCGCTTCACGCCTGCTAATTTCAGTATTGCTCTCAGTATTACTCATATAATCTCTTTTTAAAAATTCTTTTTAAGCCACGAGTCGACCCTAGAAAAACCACTTTTGCTCCATCTTTTCCGGCATCCTTAAAGAGTATAACCTCCCCTAGAAGGTGCTCACTATCTGGTCTATTTCTAATAACTACAAATTCTTCCCCCTTAAAAAAGACCCTATCACCATTCGCTATTGGGTCATCTAGATCATCTAATCTTGGATGACTTTTATTTTCTCTTTCCATAATCCAGAATAAGAAAAAGCTAATATAGATATTATAGGATAAAAAGAAGGATTGTCAATACCGGAAAATGAGGCTGAGCTAGGTTGGGACAGGTTGGGAGGTTGGAACAGCGTCGGACACTGCCATATAAGGGCAGGAGAGTAGAAGAGTGGAAGTTATTAGTTATTTCTGCTTGCCCTTCCGTAGCCTTGGCGAAGGAGGGTGATTTGTAATTTGGAATTTGTGTATCGTTTGTAATTTGTAATTTGATTGGTTCTTTGAATTTGTGATTTGGAATTTTTCTTCTTTGTTCTATGTTGTATAGAAGAGCGGGAGAGTAGAAGTTAATTCAAATGGTCAAGGGTCAATGGTCAATGGTTAATGGTCAATAGTTAATTGTTAATTGTTATTTGTTATTTTTGCTTTGTAATTTGTAATTTGATTCTATAAAGGTCTCGCCTTTATTAAAGGCCAGACCTTATTAGGAGATCTGTTCAAGGTTGCGTGTTCTATCCGTTAATTGTTAAATGTTAATAGTTAATTGTTCGCGGGGAGCGTTGTTGTTAGTTGGCAGTTGTTAGTTGGCAGTTTGCAGTAAGCGCGCCTACGCTATTCTTTCTTTGAGGGCTCTGTAGTACTTTTCTAAATAGTCAAAAGCAAGCTGCCAATGACGCTCCCCCATCCCCGCCAAGGCTTTATTGCGCTCCATCTCCGCCAATACCCGAAGATGAGCTGCTTTTTGAAACTGAAAAGAAGAAATGCGATATTCTTCAGCCAAAAGATTTTTAACCGTCTCTTCCGCCTCAACCGCATTTACAGGATCGGGGGCACCGTTTATCTTCCGCCATTTGTTAACCTGAAGCGAGGCAACAATATCAGGCTCAAAAGCAAGTTTCAAATTAGAAGCCAAAAGCCGATAAAACTTTTTAAGCGAAGTCTTTGCTTCTTCCCACTCGTGCCTGTCCCCGCTTATTAAGGCCTCTACAAAATGCTTTCCAACCTGCTTTGCAAGCTGTTTTGATATGCCATACTGCTCTTTAAGATAGCTGATCACAAAATCGCGAAATCTTACTCCCTGCGGCACTTTGGAAAGCCTCCACCAAGAAAGCTCAAGTCTGGCAACAACCTCCGGCTTGAAAGTAAAATGACGCTCAACATCATTTCCACCAAATCTGCGACGGCGGCGAGAGTAATCAAGAATTGCTTCTTTTAATTTTTCAGGAGTAAAATCTGGAAGATGCTCTTCTTCAAAATAGTACTCTGCATAAGCGATTTGCCAAGGAAGATATCCAGAGGTTCGTTGTTCTCCTGATGTTCTGATAAAAAGATCCGGATATGGATAAGGCTGGCCTTTAGTATCCAGATAAGAAGCAAACAGATTTTCATCTATTTTTTCAGGAGGAATTTTATCGGCAACTATTGCTTTTACCGCTCTTAATATTTCATCTCTGCCACCATAATCAAGAGCCAAATTAAGAATATTCTTATTAAAGTGAGCAGTCTCTTTTTCCACTCTAGTCAGAAGTTCAGAAACATCTTTTGGAAATCTATCTTTGCGTCCAAGATGAACAAGGCGTACTTTATCTTCTTTAGCTTCTTTCAAAAACTCAACTAATCCCTTTCGCAAAAGATCCAAGATTGCATCTATCTCCTCCTTAGGACGGGACCAGTTTTCAGTTGAAAAAGCCCAAATGGTAAATGTGTGAACTCCCATTTTACGCGCAGCTTTGGCTACTTTCTTAATAGCCTCATATCCTGCCCTATGTCCTTCCCAAGGAGGAAGACCACGACTTCTCGCCCAACGACGGTTGCCATCTAAAATCATTGCTATGTGATCTGGAATTTTTGTTCCCTTTGGAAGCTTTAGACCTTCTTTAATTTTCATCTTAAAAATACTGCTCAAAAATTATAACAGACAAAAACAAAAAACAAAATCCATATTTGAATTAACTTAATAAAGCATAAAAAAATGCCAGCTAATTAATAGTTTCGGTTAGTAATAAAATCAATTATTGTTAAAATCTGCATGCGGTATGGGTTTTTGGAAAGAAATCCAAGCTCACTTTCAAAATACTCCGTCGCTTTATCTTTCCATTCCAAGGCAAGCTTACGAGCATAATCAATCGAACCATATTCCTTCATTTTCTCAACAACCCACAAAACCTCATCTTTTGTCTTTTCTTCACGCGTTTTTTCAAGAACACTTTTCAGTTTTTTCCTATCTACCTGATTTGCTTTTTCAAAAAGATGAGCAAGCAAAACAGTGATTTTACCCTCATAAATGTCCCCGGCAAATTCTTTTCTGCCACTAAAATCTCCTGTCACGTCCAAAACATCATCTGTCAATTGAAACGCACGCCCCAACAAAACTCCAAACTGGGCAAGTTTCTCAAGTTGAAAATCGTTTGCTCCAGCAACAATTGCCCCAAGCCTCATCGGACAGGCTATCGTATAATAGGACGTTTTTCCATCGGCAACAAAGTACCAGTCTGATACATTAAATCGCATTTTTTTATCTCTTGTCCATTTTATCTCAGTCATCTGTCCTAAGGTTGTCCTTGAAAGTTGAACATAAAACTCGTTAGCAAGTGCAAAAGTTTTCTTTTCCCCTAAAACTTCTCTTGAATCAAGAAGAACCTTCCACATAATATTATGGAGAGCATCGCCCGCGTTTACCGCCAACTCGTTCCCATAAATCCTGTGCAGAGCCGGCAGACCCCGTCTTTTTGGTGAATCATCCTCAACATCATCATGAATCAAAAGCCAATCCTCTGATATTTGCATTGCACAAGCAGGTGGTAAAAGGTCACCAAGTTTTACCCCCATTGCCTGGCCAGTTAAACACAAAAGCGCAGGCCGCAGATATTTTCCTTTTCTTTTTGGATAATCCGAAACCACCTGCCAGAAGAAATCCTCTTCTCTTTTGCATTTGCGCGGCACTTTAAATGGAGTAGGAAAATCAGGGGTTTGGAGATATTTTTCGATTCTTGGGAATATACGTTTTTGATAATATTGCAAAATTTTCTCTGGCGACTTTGGTTTCATTTAAAGTATTATAACACCGCTTCACAAACTACCAACTTCCAACTGCCAACAGGCTACAAGGAATAAAGTTAGAATATAGAATAAAGAATGTAGAACAGAGATAAGTGGCATCAGGTAGAAAACGAGTTGGTGAATAGTGATTTGTGATTTCTAACCTTTGTTGTTTGTCCTATTCTTGTTAACAGTTAATTGTTAAAAGTTAAAAGTTACTTGTAATTTGTCAGTCTGAGACTGATAAGATAAATTAGAGACAGAATTTGGTTCAAATATTCCTTTTTCTTCTTTTCTTCAAGGATTCTTGAAATTTCCCTTTTCTGCTTCTGTTTCTAAGGTGTACAAGACTACTCGCATTTTTTTAATTTTCAATTTTATCTTCCTCATCACAAAGGATAAAACCAAACTACAACTATTAAAGTATAGTATACCACTCTTCTTCCTTGTCAGCTCCTTGGAAACCTATATAAGACTCGCCAAATTCAGAGATAGGAATTCCTATCTTAGACCAATAATCCCCATCGCTAAACACAAGAAGTTGTGAATAGAAGTCCTTTTGCCTTAAACCTACGGCCAGAACATGCGTTCTGTACATATATTTTACATCTGTAACATAGTCAAAACTAACACCACCTGCTAATAACTTTCTAAAAGGTTGATGAAGAGAGACACTTATCCAATTATTCTTGTTATATTTGTTTGGAGTTTCGAATAGAATTCTAGTAAAAATTCCATTCTTAAATTCTCTATAAAAACTGCAAGGATCTACTATTTGCGCGTTAGCTTCTTCTAAAACAGTAACTTCATTCTTCCAATCAGGACCTAAAACACGACGAACTTTTTCTGGATAAAACAACTTATTGGATTTAATAGGCATACATTTAAATTATACCAATTAAAATCTACACAATAAAAAAGATAAAGCTGGAGAATGATTCTCTATCGTGGTGGGGCACGAGTACTGGATAAACCAGCAGCTTTATCTTAAACTCCCACTATTTAGTTGTTGAACCAGTAGAAGAGCTACTTTTCCTGTTTACCAGTGTTGAAATTGTAGCGCTCAACTGGTCTACCATTGGGGTCGTACCTTGAAATAGTCAATCCCTCTGGATGTCGGTGGAGATGGGTTTCCCAACCAGTTTCTAAATCCTTGATAACCTTAACCACCTCTCCTGGACGCGGCCCATTTGACAGGTAACTTTCAACTAGGTCTTTATACTGGCTGAAACCGTAACGATTGCTCCACCCATTAGGCACCTGCCCCTTATCCTTATCACCCATTTCGCACACTCCTCTAGCCAAAAAAGTCGGCTGACTACTAAAGTGATACGGATTGGTTTTGCTTGGAAAACAAGGTTTCTCTTCTTTGGGGTTTTTCTTTTCTCTCAGTGACCTTTTTTTAATTTTGGCTAGTATTCCTCCCGCTTTTGGGAGTCAGCCCACAAGAATAGTGGTTTGAAGAGAAAGATTACCCTCTTGAAGAAGAAAACACTTGCACCAAGCCTGTCAAGGTACAAGCAGCTTTTGCCTGCTTTGGAAGCAATGATATCAGAAGACAGAAGAAGAAGTCAAGACTCTGCCCTACTCTTGTGAAGGCTGGATGCCAAGAAGCCAAAGAACAGCTTCTTTCTTATAGCGACGGTCACCGCGAGAGTTGATTCTTATTGGAACGAGTTTTCCTCTTTTGCCCCATCTTTTAATTGTAAGAGGAGAAACGCGCAACAAATCTGCTACCTCTCGAACGGTAAGTAAATCAGGCAAATCCTCAAGCCTTATTTTCTTTCTTTTCCTTTTAACCTCATCCATTGATTTATTTTGTTATATTTAATAATAATTAGATATTATGTCAAAGCTAAAATTAAACTTTAATCAATCACAAAATATCAAAGAGAAACACCTCTGTCAATAGCCTTTTTTCTTGCCTTCCAAGAAATAAGCTTTAAAGGAAAAACTACAACAGCTTTAAATATCCTCCCTACTCGCTTGGGCTGTATCACAAGTCGCCAGAGCCATTCTAGACCCCGTTTCTCCAAGAACTTGGGAGGTTTCTTAACTTTGCCTGAGACGTAGTCAAAAGACCCACCCACAGTCATTGCAACACCAACCTCAAGATTGGGAAGATTTCTGTCAAGCCAAAGCTCCTGTTTTGGTGCGCCAAAACCAACAAACAAAAAATGTGGCCTAATTCTGTTAACAGATTCCAGAACTTCACTTTCTATTCTTTCATTTTCAAGACCAACTGGTTGCCCATATCCGTCAAGAACAGGCCCAACAAAAGGAAAAATCTTAATTTTCTTATAGCTTTTCTGCAAGACCGCTGCTGCTTTTTGAGCGCTTTCTCCCTTATCGCCAAGAAAAACAACTCTCCATCCTTTCTTATTTGCCAAAAAAACAAGTCTTTCAAAAAGCTCACGTCCTTTAATCAAATTAAGAGAAGAAATATTCTTTCTGTTTAAAAGGCACAAAAATGCAGCGTAAAACATTTGAAAAGGCAAAACCAAGAAAGAAAATGGTCTTTTTGGACTTTTAAGATTCAAAAAGAAATCAGCAAGTAAAAGTCCCACTCCGTCAGGAACCGCAAAATCAGATTTATCTATAAAAGAATGAAGTTTTGGGATTGAAATCGCCTTCAAAATAATCTCCGGATTTGGAGTTGTAATAACCAAAGGTGAAAATCTAGGTGTTCTTTTTTCAAAAAGCAAAGCTTTAACTCTAGATTCTCTTAGCACTTGATTAATTGAAGTGCTACTCAAGTTTACATCTAATATTTTTACCTTATTTAGGGCATTTTTTAACATATTTTTAGTAAATTTTTACAAAACAAACTTGTTTTAAGATGTAAAAAAAGACAAAAATACCAAAACAAACCTAAACTAGAGGAAATCATAGATGCTTTATTCAATTCCCCTAGTAAAAGATATTATCTAGTTCTATAAAATCAGATCCATATAGATAAAATCTGATCTTGACTAGAAAAATCATTATACTACAGGAAATATAAACACAAAATACTGAAATAAAAAAACCAATTTATGAACAAAATTATTCTACAAAAATTAAACCTAATTTTGACTAATTATCCTCAAGTTATCTTCAATTATTTTCAAAAAAGACAAATCAAACTATAAAATATCTCAAACTAAAAACCGCTTACTCGAATTTGCTAAAAAATAAACGCAAAAATTAACGCAGAGAAAATATTTAGAACTAAGAAAACTTATTTTCAAAGAACCTGTAGTAATTACTATTATTTATATTTTTATATTTAACAATAAGCTTAACCTTTAGTTGTCACACTCCGCTTCCAAAGCTCTATGTTTTCAAGCACCAAACCAGTTCCTTTAACCACACAAAGCTGTGGGTCTTCTGCAACATGGGCAGGAACCCCCGTTTCTAAAGTCATATATTTGTCCAAATTAGTCAAAAGACTTGTTCCTCCACTCATAATTATACCCTTATCTATAATATCAGCCGCCAATTCCGGCGGTGTGTCCTCAAGAACCGACTTTACCACACCAACTATCTGATTTACCACATTTCTTATAGCCTCTGTTATCTCCTTGGATGTCAAGACCACACTCCTTGGCAGACCAAAAACCAAATCGCGACCTGATACTTCAAGCTTTTCCTCTTTACCTTCGGGTATAGCAGAACCTATTTTAACTTTAATCTCTTCTGCAGTCTGATCTCCTATTATCAAATTATATTTCTTCTTCAGGTATTCTTGGATAGCCTCATCAATTTTATTCCCAGCCACTCGCGCGCTTCTGTGGACAACAACTCCACCCAAAGAAATAACCGCCGCTTCTGTTGCACCCCCTCCACTATCTACTATCATATGTCCCGATGGAGCTGAAACTGGGATACCTGCTCCAATTGCAGCCGCCAATGGTTCATCAATCAAATACGCATGAGCTGCGCCAGCAGAAAGAGTTGCATCAAGTGCCGCTCTTCTTTCAACCTGCGTGCATCCTGCCGGCACACACACCATAACATCAGGTTTGAAAAATAAAAACTGCCCGCTTACTTTTTGAATAAAATAACGAAGCATTGCCTCTGTAACCTGATAATCTGCTATAACTCCATCTCGCATTGGGCGTGAGGCAATTAAAGACTCTGGGGTTCGCCCCAGCATCTTTTTTGCCTCTTCCCCTACTGCCACTACCTCATTACTCTCTGCGGATACCGCGACAACCGTTGGCTCATTCACTACTATTCCCTCTCCTGCCACCCAAACCAAAGTGTTAGCGGTACCCAAATCTATTGCTATTTTTTTCCTTATCTCTATCATCTATTTTGATATATTAAAATAGTATTAAGATATATTTAATGAAAACTTTGTAAGAGTCATTTTAGACTATCAAAAAAAAATTGGCAATTGTAAGAAAGTTAAAATTCAAAAATAAACCTCAAAAACCAAAACTTCACCAATCTAACAACTTTAATAAGTTTTTTACTTGGATTCTTGAATTTTTGAATTTACTCCGCAATTACAATAACACCATCCAATCCAATCTGATATAGCTTCTGTTTTGTTCTATATTATCTTTTTGCTGTAAATAATAAATTCACAAACATTATTCTATACTTACCCTTTTTAAGCTATAATATTGCCAATGACCAAAATCAGAATTCTTATTCTAATTGCCACAATAATGATAGTTGGGCTTGGGAGCTATCTGCTTTTTCTTTACGCACGAGGTTATAGGATCGATGGAAAAGATTTAACCGTCAAACCAAGCGGTCTTTTAATAGTAAAGTCAAATCCAGAAGGCGCCCAAGTGCTTATAAATCAAGAAGTAAAAGGCGCCACAAATATAAACCTATCTCTCCCACCCGAATCGTATGATATAACTATCAAAAAGGAAGGCTATTCAACTTGGCAAAAAAGAATAACTATTAAAAAAGAGGAAGTTACTGAAATAGAAGCACAACTTTTCAAACTGGCGCCCTCACTTTCAGCAATTACATTAAACACCGCTATAAATCCCAATACATCCCCTGATGGAACAAGGATTGCATTTGTGGTTCCAGCAACCAAAGAAAACATAGAAGAAGAAAAAGAGGGCTTATGGATACTTGACAATATAAATCTACCCCTTGGCTTCTCTCGCGATCCAAGAAGAATCACAGATGGAGATTTAAAAGAAGCAAGCTGGGTCTGGTCTCCAAATGGCAGAGAAATTCTTCTGACTCTTGGCAAAAGCAAGTTTTTGTTAGATACAAACATTTTCACCCCACAAACTAAAAGAGTGAATGTAGCAGCTAAAGCTGATGAAATAATTTCTGAATGGCAAAAGGAAAAAGAAAAAATACTTGCCTCCAAAATTAAAAGTTTACCTGAAAAATTAGCGCCAATTATAAAAGACTATGCAACCAATATAACTTTTTCCCCTGATGAAACAAAAATTTTATACACCGCCAAATCTGATTACAACTTGCCAGACGAAATAATAAAACCAATTCCCGGCGCCTCTACTCAAAAACAGGAAAGAGGTATCAAAAAGTATAATACATATGTTTATGATATCAAAGAAGATCGGAATTTCTTAATATCAGAAAAAAATGAAGATTTACAAGTAGGTAACCTTTGGGAAAACAAAACCCCTCCAAAGGAAAAAATAGTTTGGTTTCCAACATCAATCAACCTTATGTGGGCAAAGGAAGGAAAAGTAATTGTTATGGATTATGATGGTAAAAACAGGCAAGAAGTATATTCAGGAAGTTACTTTGCTCCGTTTGCTTTCCCTTCCCTAACAAATGACAGAATCATTATACTTACCAATCTTGGCTCCGATTCACAAGATGCAAATCTTTATCATGTAAACATAAAGTAAAGAATTGTGCCGGTGGAGGGAGTTGAACCCCCAACCTTTCCCTTAGGACGGGACTGCTCTATCCTTTGAGCTACACCGGCAATAGGCTAATTCTAGCAAAAAACACTACTCTCCCTCAACTACAACTACTAATTCCCCTCTTATTTTTCCACAAGAAAGCTCATCAATAACAGAATCAATACTCCCTCTATACAAAGTCTCATAAATCTTCGTAAGCTCGCGAGCTACCAATACCCGCTTTTCTCCACCAAAAATTTCTTTTAGAAAAACAAGCGAATTTAAAACCCTTTTCGGAGATTCAAAAAAAGCAAAAGTAAACCCCAAGTCTTTGACTCTTGTGATTGTTTTGTGCTTTTTCTTCTTAGGCAAAAAACCAAGAAAAACAAAGTTGTTTGTGCGAAAACCACAAACAGAAAGCGCCGCTGTTAAAGCTGACACCCCCGGCACCACCTCAACCTTACAAAACCCAGCTCTGTAGAGAAAATCAATAAGCTCATTACCGGGATCAGAAATTCCGGGAGTGCCAGCATCGGTTACTAAAGCTATATTTTTGCCCTGCTGGAGATAATTCAATATCTTAAATTTCTTCTCATCACTACTATGCTGGTGATAGCTCAAAATATTATTATTTATATCATAATGTTTCAAAAGTTTACTTATAACTCGCGTGTCTTCCGACAATATCAGATCTACCTCCTTCAAAACCTTTAAAGCCCGAAAAGTAATATCCTCTAAATTCCCTATTGGCAACCCTACAACATATAAAGTTCCCACAAGAGAATTCTATATTACAAACCAATAACTTACAACAAAATTGAACTAACAAGAAAAACAAATAGGTTCATACAATGCCCAACAAATGAGAGGAATTGGAATCTCTCACTTGACAAGGTCTGTGCTTGTCAAAAAAACAATAAGTAATAAAATGAAAGGATGACTGATAGAAACCAAGAAACAGAAGATAAATTACTCCAACCATACCAAGAGACCATCCAAGAAATATTCCAGGAGATAAGAGATGAAACCTTCCCTGAAAGAATTGAAAAACTACCAGAAAATATAAAAAAAGAAGTCGTGGCCTCTCTAGCATCAATAGAGATAATACGAGAAGCTCTAGGATTCATTATAAGAAACGATAAAATGCCAGAGGAATATAAAAAGGAAAAATTTCACTTAAAATTCCCTTTCACAAATAACCTTTTATCAAATCTAGAAAGTTCTAGAGCTGAAAAAGAAACAATAAAAAAAATAAAAGAATGGTCCTTGGAGCAACTGCCCCAGATAATAAAAAACCTTAAAGATCCAAACTATATCGCTCAAGCTTATAAAGAATTTGGAATTAAGGGAGAAGTTGATATAAGCTTTGAAAACAGAGAACAACAGAATGCAGCCTATATGTTCACAAATACAATAAGGGAAATAATATATATACACACTTTGCAGGAAAGCCTTAAAATATTAGGAGAAAATGCTTTGGAAATGTCCGAGGAAGGATTAAAAAGACAATTTTATGAAGAAATTCTTTCCTTTGAAGACGACATTAGTGGAACTAGATATATAAAAACAATACATCTACCCAAACTAAAA
Organism: Candidatus Woesebacteria bacterium; assembly: GCA_013374855.1. GTDB lineage: Bacteria > Patescibacteriota > Microgenomatia > UBA8517 > UBA8517 > Ch104c. The sequence goes on from CP055308.1 coordinate 75,655, forward strand.
GAAGCATATCTAAACGCCCTCGCCCGCGAATCCTCTCCAAAAGAGCCTGCAACGACGAACGAAGAGAGGATTCAAAAATTATTAGAAGAAACTATGTCGCCAGCAAAATATAAAGACTGGCAGGTAGCATCCGTTATAACTAAAGAATACGAAAGGCTAATAGAAAACTTCCTAAAAGAAGTCCTATAGATACCTTGGCACGAAGTACCCCTTTAAATTGGTCTTTACTCAACAGCCCATTTGTATTAAAATATTTGAACTATGCTAAAAGAAACAAAACCAAGATGCAGGCCCAGTGAAGAAGGAGAATTAATACCCCACAACGCTCCAAAACCCAATTCTATAGAGGAAAAACAACACCAAACAAAACAAGGACCAGATGATGGAGCAAGAGAATCTCAGCTTGAAAAAATCATTTTTGGAGAATAAAAAAAAGAAACAACTCAATCTTAACTTTCCACCTCTTCCCTAGAATAGATAAGACATTCCGATGCACTAACATAATCAAAAATCTCACTATCTTTAAAAATAAGTTTTCTCTCTTTTTCTGCCGCTTCGACCGAATCTGAAGCATGAATTAGATTTTGGCTTCCACTCATTCCAAAATCTCCCCTTATTGAGCCTGCCTCCGCTTCCCTACCCTTGGTCGTTCCAACAATCTTTCGAACCGTTGCAACAGCATCAAGTCCCTCCCAAACCATGGCTACAATTGGCGTCCATTCCATAAAATTTTTAAGATTGGGGAAAAAAGATTTATCTTTATGATGAGCATACCACTCGTCCAGTATCTCATCAGTAAGCTTTAGCATCTTAATGCCCACCAACTTCAACCCTTTTCTATCAAATCGATGAATAATTTCGCCTGTCAAGCCTCTCTGAAGAGCATCAGGTTTTATCAAGACTACTGTTTTCTCCATATTAGACATACCAGTCTGATTATAACAACCAAAATCAAAAACTCAAATGGCAAAAGAGAAAATCAAATTTTATGGACAGGGTCGGATCCTGTCCACCAAGTTGCCTTTTCATACGGGCCAATGACGGCAATGTTCAGACGGTTCTCACGGAAGAAATTTTCTGCCACCCGATAAACATCTTCAACCTTAACTCTATCAATCTCCTCAAAAACTGACTCAATCTTGCGAGTTTTCCCCAGATAAAGCTCCTCAAGCGAGAAAAAATCGCAGACTGCGTGCGTGTTTTCCAAAGAAAGCGCAAAATGCCCCTTTAAATACTCTTTGGCTTTGAAAAATTCTTTTTTGTCTATTCTGTATCTTCTGTCACGCAAGCCAAAATACTGATCTAAAATTACATCTATTGCTTCCTTAATTTTAGCAGTCTGCACCCCAGCATAAGTAAGAAAACTCCCCGAATCCTCTCCATGATCAACACCCACCCTGACCGCATAAGCAAGCCCGCGCTTTTCCCGTACTTCGATAAACATACGCGAACTCATTCCACCACCCAAAACAGAAGACAAAACAGCCTCAGCATACCTGTCTTTATGCCCAAACTCAGCCCCCCTAAAGCCAACAATCAAATGGGCTTGGTCTGTTTTTTTCTTCTTTAAAAAAACATTCGGCCTTTTCTGGTCAAAACTATCCCAAGCTGAAAGTGGTTTCTGATCAGTCTTTTTAAGTTCCCCAAAATACTCCTCCACCAACCTCAAAAGAGTATCTTCCTTGAAATTACCTACAACACTCAAAAGCATGTTCTCCGGATAATAATACTTTTCCCGATAATTCAAGAAGTCCTCCCTTTTCAAACCCTTTACCGTTTCTTTCGTCCCCGCGATATCCCGCGCCAAAGAAGAACCGGCAAATGTAATATTTTCAAAAATATCATAAATTTTAGTCATTGGAGTATCCTCATACATTGCAATTTCCTCCAAAATTACCCCTTTTTCCTTTTCAATTTCCTCCTCTTTAAGAAGTGGATGCAAGACTATATCAGAAAGTATATCAATACTTTTTTCTATAACATCCGCACGGGATTTTATATAAAAATTAGTCCACTCCTTAGAAGTACCCGCATTGGTTTCCGCCCCTATTGAATCAATGCTCTCTGATATGGCTTTTGCAGAAGGTCTTTTTTTGCTTCCCTTAAAAACCATATGTTCCAAAAAATGAGAAAGACCAGCCTTTTCATCTTCCTCAAAACGAGAGCCAGTTTTTACCCACAAATTAACAAGAACAGACTTCAAATCATCTCTTGGCACAAGCAAGACTCGCAAGTTATTCTTAAGAATTATTTTTTTGCAATCCATAAGGCTTTTTACTACATTCTCTCAACCACCTCAATACCCAAAAGCCGAAGTCCATTTCTTATCACCCACCCAATATCCTCTGTAAGTTTTAGCCTAAACATTTTCTTTTTGGAGTTTTTTTCCTTCAAAATTGGATATTTATCGTAAAAGCTATTGTAACGCTGGCAAAGAGCAAACAAATAATCACAAATCACCTTTGGAGAAAAATCAACAGCTGCTTTTTTAACAAATTCCCCAAAATGAAAAAGAAGGCGGGCAATATCCCGCTCTTCATCGGTTAAATCAAGCCTTAAAACTTCAATATCGCAATATTCTAAATCTTTGACAATAAACCCTTTTTCTTTTGCTTTTTCCAAGACAGAATTAGTCCGTGCAAAAGTATACTGGATATAAGGCCCGGAATTTCCTTTTAAATCAAGAATCTTGTTCCAGTCAAAAACAATATCGCTTCCTACTGCATGCTTTAAATCAAAATATTTAATTGCTCCTATCCCGATATCGTTTGTTATCCTCTCCAAATCTTTTTCAGGAATATCGCGAGCAGTCTTTGAGGAATTAATAATCTCTCCTGCTTTTCTTATAGCCTCCTTTAGTACTTCTTCCAAGTTTACAACATCACCTTCTCTGGTTGAGAATTTTTTACCAGAAGGAGAAAGGTAAAGACCATGCGCTGTATGGTGCAAAATAATCGAATCGCCAGCCCAACCAAGTTTTCTTGCTGCAGCAAAAACTTGTTTAAAATGAAGGGTCTGCTCTTTCCCTACCTCATAAATAATAACATGAGGCTCAAAACGACGTATACGGTAATAAATACAGGCCAAATCCCGCGCCGCATAAGTAGTTGTTCCATCACTTTTTAAGAACATCAAAGGAGTTTTTATTCCATACTCTTGTAAATCTATTATTTTTGCCCCTCCTTCCCCTTCAGAAAGATAGCTTAAGAAATGTTTATTCTTAAGCAACCGCTTAAGAACATTAGAATATCGGCTCTCTCCCATCATCATATCAAAAGAAACACCCAAAAGATCATAAATTCTGTTGAATTCCCTCATTGAGATGCTTACACACTTGCGCCAAATCTCCCGCGCCATGGGAACACCTTTCTCAAGCTTTGCAAACCAAGCGCGCGCCTCAAAATCCATTTTTTCCTTTTCTTCGCCCTTTGCAAGCTGATGATACTTTACATACAACTTCTCCAATCCTTCAACAGTAACTGATTCTAAAGGATGTCGCTTTAGCATATAAATAAGTTTGCCGAACTGTGTCCCCCAATCACCCAAGTGATTGTCTCCTATTACCTTATAGCCTAAAAATTCATAAATGTTATAAAGCGATTGCCCAATAATGGTTGAGCGGAGGTGCCCAATAGAAAATCTTTTGGCAATATTTGGAGAAGAATAATCAATAACCACCCGCTTGTTTCTTCCTATATCACTTGAACCATAGTAATAATGTTTTTTACTTATATGTATCAAATTATCAACTAATATCTCATCTTTAAGCCAAATATTTATAAAGCCGGGTTTAATTGCCAATATTTTTTCAACATAATTTAAAAGATCAGTTTTTTCCTCAAGAAAGACAACTAGAGATGAAGCCAAATCGTATGGATCTTTGGAATCTCTAACACTTTCCGGCAACTTTTCAAGCAAACTTTTATCAGCAAAAGCCCGCATAGCAATACTTGTTGTGTAATCGCCAAAATCCTGATTCTCCGGAATCTCAAGCAAAAGTTCGCTAGTGACTATTCCCAAAGAAGAAGCAACAACCTCTGCAATCCTATCCTTCATATTAAGAAATTATATCCTTTATTTTCCTCTTCTCAAGCACTAACTGGTCAGGCAGGTTTTGAATTTTGAATTTTAAATCATCTAGTTAATCCTCTTTGGTTCTTGCATTTTTTTATTGGATTTTTATTCTATAGCCCCTCTCAACGCTTTACCCAGAATCTCCTGCCATCAGAGGCAACCACCACATCACCAATTTGGTCTGTTCTAAAAACCGAAACACCAAAAGAAGAAAGCATATCAAGAATTTCCTTATGGGGATGCCCGTAAGAATTCTTCCCCACCGAAATCACTGCCAATTTTGGCTTTATTAATTCCAGCAAATCCTGCGTTAATCCATTTTTACTGCCATGATGAGGTACTTTGATATATTCAACAGACAACCTTGAAAGGACACCCAAAGAAGAAAAAGCAGATCCAACTTCCAAAGCCGAAGACGGAGAAAGATCGCCAGTTAAAAGCGCATCAAATTCGCCAAAGCTCAAGATCAAGTTTATAGAAAAATCATTAGGGCTTTTAGATGTTGTGCGCGCCCCAAGAATAGAACTATTTTGATCCATTTGCCCCAATTCTTTAACACTTGATTTTTCAGCCAAAAACGACTGCGAAGGGTGCAATATTACAAAATGCATCAAACCAACTCGCACTTCCTTACCAACATCAGGTTCTATAACGCGAATACCCCCACTCCCCACCTTTTCTTTTAGCAGACTATATTCCTGACTGCTAGAATCAATCGGAAGAGTAAGAAATGTATCAACTTTATAATTTTCAAAGACATCAATCAAACCTCTAAAATGATCCTTCTCTGGATGAGTTAAAACAACAAGCTCTATTTTTTTATCCCAAAAAGGCATATAATGCGAAAGACAATCCAAAACTGAAGAATTGGGCCCACCATCAATTAAAATCTGATCTGTTTTATAAAAGGCAAGAAGCGCATCACCCTGACCCACATCGCAGGCAACCAAATTAAATTCAGCTCGTGGAGAATCGAGAACAAAAAGAAAAACCAAACCACCCAACAGCCCCAAAATCAAAAAAACCAATTTAACTACATTATTTCTCATAATATCTTTGGACAGGGTCCGACCCTGTCCAACCAAACTTGTCAAGCAAAAAATCTCACAATCTCCACAAACCAAAAAGTCAAAGGGTATATGATAAAGACTAAAACAGAAGCCAAAGAAGGAAGAAGCAAGGAAATAAAAGAAATTAACATTCCAAATACAGTAATCAAAGGCACAGTCCACAAAACAAGTCCGTTAACCAAAAATGAATATATAGAAAAGTATCCAAATGTAAAATAAAGTATCGGAGAAACCAAAATTTGTGCAGATATTGTTGTTGAAAAATCCTGTCTCACAAAGGAAGGGATAAATTTCAAAAGCCGATCAACTTTACCTGAAAAAAGAACAAGAGAAAGTGTTGCCACAAAAGAAAGAATAAAACCAACATCAAAAATCCAATAAGGGTTAAAAATAACCATTGCAAAAAAGGTAAGAAACAAAATGCGAAGGGTGTCATACTGCCTTCCAAGAGCTAATGCTGTAAAAGCCAAACTCCCCATTAAGGCAGCTCTAATTATCGGCGCATCAAAGCCTGCTAAAACAGCATAAACCCATATTCCAAAAAGAGAAAAAAGTATAGCCTTTTGACGGCCAACAACAGGTATTAAAAATAAAAAAAGAAAAGACGCGACCAAAGAAACATTCATTCCAGAAGCCACAACCACATGAGCAGTGCCAGTTTTTTTCAATTTTTCCCAGAAAGAAGGTAAAATCCCCTCTTTTGAACCCAAAACAATTCCTGTAACAAGCGAGGAATAAGGAGAAGGCAGACTTTTTTGAAAAAAATCTATAATTCTTTCTCTTGTGGCAAAAAACCTTCCTCCTTTTTTTAAAGAAATAATTTCAGCATTCTCAAGAGTTTTCTTTCTTAGATTTAACCTTCCCTTAATAGTTAGAACATCACCATATTCAACTTCCGGGTACAAAGGAAGATATGCTTTAAAATTTAAAATAGTTATCCTTTGTGATCTATCAAATCTAAGAGGTTCGGATAAAACCCTTTCGTCTCTGATAATAACCACTGATCCGTCTTTTAAGTCAGGTTTAACAGCTAAAAAGCGAAAAACAGCCACTAAAGAAAGAAAGAGGAAAAAAGCTACATCTTGAACCACCCTGCTTTCCACTTCTTAAGTATATAACAGCCAACCCCACAAGGATATGGACAGGGTCCGACCCTGTCCAATCATCAAGTGGCAGCAACTACCAGACACTTATTCTGTCTTTTATTTTCTCGTAAGTTGACTTAGGGATAACTTTCTTGGTTACCAATTCTTCAGTAGTTGAGTAAGGCCTTTGTTCGATAATCTTTTGGGCGTAAACTTGGCCAATTCCCGGCAAAGAATCAAGTTCTTTAGCACTTGCAGTGTTAATATTTATCAAAGACTCTGTTTTATTGCCCAAAACGGTTGATATATTTTGATACCCCCCGCTTTTGTTAGCACTTGATAGTCCCGACTGCTTATCGGGTATAAAAACCTTCTGTCCATCTGTCAATTTTGCTGCCCTGTTTATGTTTTTAGATACCCAATCTCGGTCAGCTGCCGCTGAAAGCCCGCCTGAAGCTATCAAAAGATCGTTAATTCTAGAATTGGAAGGTAATTTATAAACACCGGGTTTTTCTACAGCACCAGCTATTTCAACTATCAACTCAGAAGTAATTTGCCCTCCTTCCTGCGTCTCTATAATCTCCACCTTGCTTGAAGAAAAACCACCTGTTTTTAAAAAAAATAAACCAGAACCAACCAGAATGATGCCAGCAAAGACAAAAATAAACAAAAATTTATTCTCAACTAAAAACTTCTCAAAGTCAAACCCATCTCTTTCTTCCTCTTTCCCAAAATCAATAATCTCAAGCGGGGGCATTTAGAAAAATAATAACATAAAAGAAACAAAGATTATAAGCAGAATCTGGCAGGTTGCGATTTGATTATTGAGTTCCTATTTTATAATATCCAACTCGAACAGATGCGATACAAATGAATTAAACAACAAAATTCAACAACTTCCCTGCTACAAAAACTATCTTTTTAGGCTCTTTTGTAATCCACTTGGCAACTTTGACGTCTTGCCTTGCAAGAGACACCACAAATGCCCTATTCCCTGCTTTATCAGAATCAACTTCAATCACAGAACGTAATTTACCATTCACTTGCACTGGAATTCTAATTTTTTCTTCAACAACAAGCTTAGGATTAAAAGAAGGCCAAGCCTCAAAATGCACACTTTTATAATTACCTTTTTCTGCAAATCTATTTTGCCAAATTTCCTCTGCAAGGTGTGGTGCAAAAGGCGCTAATAACAAAGTTAATGTCCTAATTGCCTCTTCCCATACTTTTGTCTTCCCACCTTTAAAAGCCTGTCCCTGCAAGGATTCAAGAAAATTGACAAAGACCATAATTTGAGCAATAGCAGTGTTATAAGAAAATCTTTCAATATCCTCGGTCACCTTTTTTATAGTCTGATGCATTTTGATACGAATCTCTCGAGACAGATTTTCGTCAAGTGCCACTAAACCTGAATTCAAAAGCCGCCAAAGTCGCCTAACAAACCGATTCATACCCTCAATTCCCTCATCACGAAAATCAGGATAGCCATCCATTGGGCCCATAAACATAAGGTAAAGCCTTAGAGTATCTGCTCCAAACTTTTCAATGTAGCTATCGGGGTTAACCACATTACCACGAGACTTGCTCATTTTTGCCCCATCCTTAATCATTAGGCCATGAGCAAAGAAAAATGGAAAAGGCTCATCAAAATCAATAAGCTTCAAGTCATAAAGAACCATTGTTATAAAGCGCGCATACATCAGATGAAGCACTGAGTGCTCAGCTCCACCAAAATAAAGATCAACAGGCAACCATTTTTGAGTTATATCAGCATCAAAAGGAACGCTATCAATTCCAACTGATGGATAACGCAAAAAATACCACGAACTATCTAAAAAGGTATCAGAGACATCTGTTTCCCTTTTTGCTAAAGCACCACAATGCGGACATCTAGTTTCGTAAAACTCCGGATGGTTCTCCAAAGGACCCTTACCGGAACCTTCAGGCTTCCAATCAGAAAGTTCAGGCAGTAAAACTGGAAGCTCTTCTTCAGGAACTGGCCACCAGCCACTACTGTCCCAATCTGACTGATCACCCCTAAGCGAACCTCCCTCAATGGTAAGATAGGAAACACCCTTTTTAGCACACTGTGGACAATAAATCATAGGAATAGGAGGCCCCCAATAACGCTGCCTTGATATTAGCCAATCACGCAGATGATAGCTAAAAGACTGCTTTCCCCAACCCTTCTTTTCAATATCCTCAAGTATAAAATCAAAATCTGCAGGATATTGCTTACCATTCCAGGAACCCGAGTTTGTTATCTTTCCCTCCCCATCATATGCTCCTTTTTCAAAATCCCAATCAGCTTCAATTACAGGCACAATTTCAAGGCTGTGCTTTTTGGCAAAATCAAAATCACGCACGTCATGCGCAGGTACACCCATTACAGCCCCTGTTCCATAGTCGTCCAATACATAATTTGACACAAACAAAGGCACTTCCTTACCATCAGCTGGATTTTTAACTTTTAACCCACTATCAAAACCAGTTTTCTCTTTTCCTTCATCTTCCTTTATATTTTGAATTCTTTTGATATATTCGTCTAATTCTTTTTTCTTGCCTTCTGACAAAAACCTAATCAGGTTTTTCTTAGCATATGAAGGAGAGACAACCATAAAAGTAACACCAAACAAAGTATCAGGCCGCGTGGTAAAAACTTCAATTGAAAAATCAAAACCCACAAGAGGAAACTTAATTAAAGCTCCCTTGCTTTTGCCAATCCAATTCTTTTGAGCAACCACCACCCGCTCGCTCCATTTAATCTTATTATGCCCTTCAAGGAGCCTGTCCGCATAATCAGTAATCCGAAAAAACCACTGCTTCAAACTCTTTTTCTGAACATCGCTGTTGCAACGCTCGCATTTACCTGCAATTACCTGTTCATCGGCAATTACAGTCTTACAAGACGGACAAAAGTTAACTTCCGCTTCTTTTTGATAAGCAAGACCAGCCTTAAAAAGCTGAACAAAAAGCCATTGAGTCCAGCGGTAATAACCGGGGTTTGAGGTAGTCACGGTTCTTGTCCAATCATAACCATGACCCATTTTTTTAAGTTGTTCTTCGTAGTGCTTTGTAGTTCTGGCAAGCATTGCCTGAGGGTGTTCTCCTATTTTTAAAGCGTAATTTTCAGAATGGATTCCAAAAGAGTCATAGCCTATCGGCTGAAAGACATCTTTACCCTTCATCCTCATAAAACGGCCGTAAATATCAGAACCCGTTGAGGCAAAAGCATGACCCGCATGAAGTCCTTCTGCTGAAGGATAAGGAAACATCCAAAGATTATAAAAAGGATTTTTTGAGTTTTTTATATCAGGACTAAAAATCTTTTCCTCAACCCATCTTTTTTGCCATTTTTCTTCTATCAGGCGGTGGTCATACTTGGGAGTTTTTTGCTTCATTTGCAGTAAATTTTATAATTTGAAAAACCTTTTTGCAATTAATAGGCTGGACAGGGTCCGACCCTGTCCGTATCAAGATATGGCAACTAGTCTTGTATTCACCTCTAAACTAGACTACACTTAAAATATGAGCACAAATTTTGAAGAAAAAACAATTCAAGCTCTTATTCTTTCAATTGCCATAGGGCTTGCTTTTATATTTTCTCAAACCACCTTGTCAGAATACTTTCTGCAAATCACAGCACTTTGTATAATACTTTATATTCTTCTTGAAGCTTTTTCAAAAAAAATAAAAATCATTCCCCAACAAAAGCTAATAGCAAGTTTTATCATCTTTACCTTTGTTGCTTATCTGATAATTTTCTCCACAGGTTCGCTTTTCTCACCTGTTTTTTTCCTTGTTTATTTCCTGCTTTTTGGTGTTGCTTTTGTTTTTGGACCATATATGGCCATTATAGTATCGGTAGTTTCAATCGTTATTTTTCTTGCCACACCCAAAAAAGAGCTTTTAATCGAGACTCTTCAGATTCTCTCAATTGTTCTTATTGCTCCACTTTCTTTCCTTTTTGCAAAGTTTTACGAAAAATCAAAAGAAGAAGAAACAAAAGTAGCGTTTCTTAAAAAAGAAGAACAACTTTTGACAAAGGAGGTCATAGAACAGGAAAAAACAGTTCGTGAATGGACTTCAACCAATTTCAAAGAAAGATTGATTAAAATTTGGGAAAACCTAGATAAACTTGCCCGCCAAAAAGAAATAAATTCTTTCCAGAGACAAAAAATAACTGAAATTTCAAACCAACTGTCAGGGCTTCTAAAAAGTGCGCAGATGCTTGAAAAAAGAATAAGTAAATAGAACAAAAAGTAAATTAGTATATCAGATGGAAAATAAGACAAAAAAATTGCTCAACACACTTTTTGCCTCGTTATTGGTTTTTTTATTCATTCTGTCAAAAACAGTCTTTTCTCAATCCAATATCAGATCAGAAAACTATCAGATACAATTTCCAAATTTTAACGCCGGCGCTGGAGTTCCCAAATCCACAAATTACTGGACAAACTCAACCATTGGTCAAACCGCACCGGGACTTTTTTCATCTACCAACTATCGTGTCAGATCTGGTTTTCAATATATCCATTCAATTATTCCTTTCTCTTTCTCTATTTCAAACATCTCCATAAACTTCGGCGAGGTTTTGCCACAAACCCCTCAGACAAGAACAGCAACACTCACAGTAAAAGCAGGAGGCGCAGGTGGATACGTAGTTAAGGCGCAAGAAATCCATCCTTTAAAACTAGTATCAGGAACAGCAACTATACCAAACACCACTTGTGATAGTGGTACTTGTACAAGAACTCAGGCTGGTCTTTGGACTCAAAATACAACAGAAGGATTTGGCTTTAATATGTCAGGAGATGATATTCCTTCTGATTTTGTAAATTCAAATTATTTCAGGCCGTTTGCTGATCTTTCAGCAAACGAAGACGCAGCTGTTATTATGTCCAAAAATCAAGTTACTTGGGACTATCCCAACAACACTTGGCCTTGGGAAAGTCAAGCCACTATTACATACAAGGTAAATATTCTTGGAACACAAGAAGCAGGAACTTACACTACTATAATCAGGTTTTCAGCTATACCGTCACTTTAAACATTCGGACAGGGTCGGATCCTGTCCAAAACTATGACAAGCAAAAACAAACAAGAAAACAGAAGAAAGAAAAAAACAAAAAAGATTCCTTTGCTATTTTTGATTACTATCTTTAACCTAATTTTGGCTAATTTTTACCTGTCATCCGCTACCTTAACATCTGCCCAAACCGTCTCTCTTTCTGTATCTCCACCAATTCTAGAGGCAGTTGTCAAACCCGCTGAAAAAATAGAACAAACCTACATAATAGAAAATGGCGGAGGTGATACTGAAATATCCATTGACATCTATCAATTCAAAGAAACAGATAAAGGAGGGGTCGCCAAGATCGATAAAAGCTTAAAGGAATATGATCCCTTAAATCTTAAATCTTGGTTTGAAATAGAAAACCCAAAAATAAATTTAGGAGAAAAAATAAAGCTTGCCACAAAAGAGAAAAAAGAAATAAAAATAAGTATCAATCCTCCTCAAGAAACAGAAGATGGAGACTATTATTTTACTTTAGTTTTCAGAACAGAATTGGACAATATAACAGTTTTGCCAAACGCAAAGGCAGCTATATCCCAAGCAGAAATAGGATCAAATATTATCTTAACTATAACAAAAGACGGCAAAATAAACCCAAGGCCAGAAATCGTGGAATTCAAGGCACCCAAATTTATAGATTCTTTCGGGCAGATAACCTACCGATTAGAAATTGCCAATAAAGGCACATCCTTTTTTAAACCAAACGGTAAAATTACAGTAACATCAATACTTGGCGAAAAGTACATACTCAATCTTGCACCTCAAAATATAATTGCCGGGTCATCAAGAACAATAAACTGTATCAAAGATCAGCAAATTATCCCCTGTCGAGTGCCTACTAAAATATTTTTTGGACCTTACAAAGCAACTTTAACCTTCCAAACAGAAGATCAAAAAAAATATGAAAAGACGATAAACACATTTGGAGCACCTTTAATCGTTATTGGGGTAACTACAATAATACTTGTTATATTCCTTTGGATAAACAACAATTCTAAAAGGAATGTTGACAAAAAGAAAAAAACGTTATAGCCTAAAAATAGATGAAAAAAAAAAGGATTTCCTAAAATTGTTATTCTTTTTTCTGGCTTGTTTATAGTTTTGTTATCGTTTATCTTTGTAGTTGTAAACCCTCGAAAAACAAAATCCGCAAACCTTACTAATGTCACCGCATCCCTTAGTAATTCACGTTTTTCATACATGGCAGGATATGCAAGTGGATCAGCAGGACAATCAAGAATCACCATTGATACATCTGGATACCCTGACAAAGATGTAGATCATCTTTTCATTGGCGACTCTATCTGTATCGTACCCAATAGTTTCTCCGGCTGTCGTGACAACACCAGCTACACAGTAGTCGCCACCGAAGGAACAGACGGAGACGAATTCACCATCAACCCACCTCTAATTTCTACACCAAACTCAAGTGATTTAATTATTGCAACTTCAAGTGCAGTTCTAACGATACAATTCACCTTAACGAACAATGTTCCTGATGGCGGAGATATTTTAATAACAATTCCAAGCGATGATGACCAAACGTCAACAACAAGCAATGACGGATTTCCGGACGATGCCGCTACCACAACAACTGGCGGATTTGATTTAAACGGAATTAGTTCTAATGAAGTTTCTACAAGCGTGTCAACTTCAGGATCTTGTAATCCCGCTCACTGGTCCACAACCGAAACAATAACTCCTGGCAATTTAACAACCGATCACACAATAAGAATAGACAGAAGCGGCTCGCAATGCGAAGCCAATAACACTGTTATCACTGTAACCATAGGTACTCCAACAAAAGGTATTGTGATCCCTCCCCCTACAATCAGCGCTAGAACTCAAGGTGTTGCCGACATATATCCAATAAACATAAAAACAAGAGATAATACAGATAACGTCATAGACCAATCAAATGCCCTAACAGCGCCTGTGGAAGGAGTATTTGTGTCAGCAACAGTTACCGAGACCCTATCTTTCCAAGTGTCAGGTGAGTCAAGCGGAAATACAAGATGCGGACAAACAACTGATATTACAACTACAGCAACAGCTATTCCTTGGGGTGAAATAGCTACAACCTCAACCTTCTATGAAGGAAGTCAGGTTTTAAGAGTTTCAACCAATGCCGTTTCGGGATACAATGTTTATATTCAAGAAAACGACCAAATGGGCAAAAATGGCGTAACTTGTACAGGGACTGCGCCTACTTCTGGCCACTTCACATTCGGATCAGCAGTTTGTATAAGAGATACCGTCTGTAGTTCAAGTGCCTGTTCTGAATCCACGGGTTACAATTGGACAGACGCATCAACTTATCCTGGATTTGGTATATCCCTACAAAACAAAACAGGAACTGATGCTATGTGGGTTTATAATTCAGACGACCCTTGCACGAGTACAAGTGGTTCAGGAACTTTTTGCGCAAAACAAATTGCTGACACACAAGGTGGAGAAACAAGAAGTTCTATAATGACAAATTCTGGTCCGGTCGACAATAACGAAATTTACGTGTGTTACCGGATCGCAATTCCTGGCACACAACCTGCAGGATTTTATTATAATAAAATAACTTATACAGCTGTCCCTATTTTCTAATCCAATATGAAAATTTCTGCCCAAAAGATAAAATCTACAATAATCTTAAGCGTCTTACTAATCTTGGCAACCAAAACTACAAGTGCTCAATCTGTTATTCCTCTTACTGTCTCTCCAGCAAGACAAACTGTTCAAGTTGATCCCGGCTCTACTGAAAAAACAACTATAACCTTTTTCAATCAAGCCAATGTCCCGGTTGCCGGAAACATTAAGGTTGTTGACTTTATCGTTAAAGACAAAAGCGGAACACCATTTTTACTTGAGGGAGAAACCATCCCAACAAAATATTCAGCTGCCTCTTGGATAAAAGCAAGTCAAGATAAAGTTGTTATTGGAGCAAATACAAGCGTTAAGATCAATCTGACAATAGAAGTACCCAAAAACGCAAGCCCGGGTGGAAGATATGCAGCTGTTTATTTTGAACCAACAGGAACGCTGCCTAACACAAGAGAATTTGTTACCCAAAAAGAAGGAGAACAACTTACAACTTCAAGGCTAACAGGCCTTATTAACATAAGAGTCAACGGACCAATAACAGAAGAGGCTGTCATAAAATCTTTTGAGGTACCATCCTTTCTTGAATATGGACCAGTTGTAGCAAAAGCTGAAATTTATAACAATGGAAGCTATCACATCACCCCAAAAGGAAAAATTACACTAACAAACGCTCAAGGAAAGATAATTGAAGAATATACTTTGGAAGAAAAAAATATCTTTCCCGAAAACTCAAGAGTTTATGAGGCTGCACTTGGAGACAAGGTAATGATTGGCAAATTCAATGTTTCTCTTCTTGCAATGTATGGAGATTCAAATCAAATGCTTTCTGCAACCCAAGTTGTATGGCTTTTCCCTTGGAAGATAACTCTAGCAGTCACCTTAGCTATTGCAATCGCTATTGTTCTTATTGTTCTTATCACTAAGAAAATAAAATCAAGGCAAAAAGAACTAGAGTCAAAACTTGAAAAAGAAATTTCTGAAATCGAAAAACTAAAAGAAAAATTCAAAGATTCCATCCCACCCCAAAAATAACCAACCCCCCTTTTTGACAAGGACGGACCTTGTCAAGAAACTTGGGATTGACAAATAGATAGACCTATCCTAGACTGAACCTAGTTTTTCTGACAAGGACGGACCTTGTCAAGAAAACTTTAGAGATGCCTGCCAGAAATAGTTTAAAAATTTTCGCCGAAAATGCCTATTACCACATTTACAACCGCGGTGTAGAAAAAAGAGATATTTTTATAGACAACCAAGATTACAAAGTTTTTCTTCACCTCTTGAAATACTATCTCTCAGAAAAAAACGAAGCTATAAACCACCCAATCGAAATTGCCGCTCCAAACAATAAACCCATAAGACCCAGACCTCTAAAAAATCTAAACAGAGAAATTGACCTTATAGCTTATTGCCTAATGCCCAACCACTTTCATCTTCTCGTTAAACAAAAAACAAAAGATGGAATAACAAAGTTAATGAGGGCTATCTCAACAACTTATGCTATGTATTTCAATCGCCGATACAACCGACAAGGAACTCTTTTCCAAGGAAGATACAAAGCTGTTATTATAAAAAACGACTCCTATCTACTTCATCTGTCAAGGTATATCCATCTTAACCCACTCTCCCTTGTGACAAGGACGGACCTTGTCACAAGCTGGCCGTACTCAAGCTATCAATATTATATAGGATACAAAAAGGCAGATTGGATAAAGCCAGAAATAGTCTTGAAATTCTTCGAAAGACCAGATTGGTCACCAATACCCACAGAAAAATTCTCCACTTATTCCGATTTTGTCAAAGCAGGTATTAAAAACCCCACCAAAGACATAGAAAAACTAATAATTGAAAATGACTAAAACACAAATTCTGGGCAGACTTTTGGACAGGGTCGGATCCTGTCCAAGCAAAATATGCAATCTACAGGCTGGACAGGGTCGGATCCTGTCCATATCCATAACGCTCATATCGATAATCACAATTTCTATAATCACTCTCACATTAACACCCATCAAAACTAAAGCTCAAACATCAACTCCAATAAACCAAGAGGTTGATATGTCAGCAACAATTAAAATACCATCAGAGGCTACTCCCACACCTACAATCCCACCAATACCAACAGGAACACCAACAACTACACCTCCACCAACTCCCACAGAAATAACACCAACTCTGACTCCCACTACACCAACCCCTTCTCCAGTAATAATTTCAAAAGTTAAACTTACAATATTCGGCTATGGACCCGCTAGTATCCCAGTATCCCTAACCGGAAAAAATGTCCTAGAACTTACCACATCAAACGAGAACGGTTATTTTGAGTTTAACAATGTGCCACTACCTGATATAACAGAATCCCTAAAATTCTACCCAGAACTTTGCCTACAAGGCTACTATAAAGAAGTTTCAACTCAACCGGTTTGCCTTCCCAAGATACCTACCGGTCAAGAAGAGTATAATATAGGACCTGTACTTCTATCTCCCATAATTGTCATTGAAAATCAAGAAACCAGAGTGAACTCACAAATAAAAGCTGTTGGCAAAGCAATTCCAAATTCCCCTATACAAGTATACCTTGCCAAAGAAAGCCAACAAAGTATTCTAAATATACTTAAGAAAATCAAAATGATACAGAAAGTGTCTGCATACTACCTACCAAAATATGAAGCAAAGTCTGATGAAAAAGGAAACTTTGAATTCAATCTGCCTACTGATTCTCAAGCTAAATGGCGAATCTTTACCGCATATACATTCCAAAACCAAAACTCCCCTAAAAGCAATACTCTTACATACCAAGTAAAATCACCCACTTTGGAATTTATAAATAAAATCACCCAATACCTAATAAACATTGTCCTTGGTGAGCCACTGATGGCTTTTATAATATTAGAGGTAATATTTTTAATCTTTTTGATATACTTAACAATAAGAAAGGGAAAACACTATAAAACTAAAAGCAAGGGCAATAAAAAATCACTCAAAAGTAACTAAGACCTTCTGGGGAATAATTTTTCCTTCAACCGAAGCTTCTATCTGGTAAACTCCGGGTGAATTAGAATATACATCAAAAATCGCCTTGCCCACATCATCAGTTGTCCCCTGTACTTCCTCTGTTTGAATTTTATCATTTTTACCCAAAATCACTTTTTTGCCAGAAACCCCAAGGCCTTGACCGTCCAAAATAAAAACCGTGATTCTTATTCTCTCGCCACCAACTTTTGCCTTAAGCGGCGATGCGAAAAGATAAGAATTGGAAAGTTCCACAGCACGAGAAGTTGTTTCATAAGCTTTACTTCTGACTCTAGTTGTCTGACCCACTAAGTACACTCCATAAACTGCCGAGAGTGAAAGAAACAAAACAAATAAAGCCAAAATTAAGATCCAAAGATTTTTTTTTATTCTTTCCCTTTTTAATGCTTGGGCATATTCTTCAATTTCACTCTCTTTCTGCAAAATAATTTCATCAGATTCATCTCTGGCAGTCTGCAAAGATTGTTTACTATTATCCATATACCCATTATAACAAATCTAAAATTAAACAATAAACTCCAAATAAAAAATTGCAACCCGAATTAAAAACTTTAACAATCTTTCCTTCCTGAACTTCTATATTTTAATTTTGAATTAACCTTAAATCTTCATCTAATTTTATAGATGCAATTACAATAATCCAGAATCAATAATATAAACCCACATCTAAACTTGTTTTATATTCTCTTATATGCTAGAATCTCTTTATCTAATTATCTAAATCCAAACTCCAACTTTTTTGTACCCTCCAGTCTTTATGTAAAAACAATATCTCAAAAAATAGGCTTTTTTTAACTATTTTTTTTATTAGCACTCTAGCATTGAAAGCAACAATTTCTATCTTAAATTAAGATTAAAACAAAACAATAAATAAGAAGTAAATAATCCACTTTTTAAAAACTTAAAAATATTTTCTCCGCTTATTTAACGCATATCCTATATTTATCCTAAAGTCTTCTCCGCACACGAAATAAAACCAAATAATACTAAAACTACAGGAAAGTTAAAAATTATATTTTGATATATTCAGGTAAGCGAAATATAGTTGCGGTAAAAATATTATTATATCCGTGAAAAATATGCCTTATTTTAGGATTATTTTAACTTCAATTACCCCTTGACAAGTGTATATAAATAATTTATAAGTAGTATAATGCATATAACTTGTATAATCCAGCTTCAGAACAAGAGTTTAATTAAAAAACTATGATAGATCGCATAACAAAACTTTTTCTGCAATATTTAAAGTCCTGTAGTGTTTCGGAAAAAACTTACCGCAACTACAAATCAGATCTAGCTTTGTTTTCTGCTTGGCTAATTTTTAAGGCAAAAGCTATCGGTGCCGACTGCCAAAATCTTCAAGAAGCACTACCATTTATCTCTAAAAAAACAGCCAACGAATACAAAGAATTTTTGCTTGCCAATAAAACTCCTGCCCCAACCTTAAACAGAAGATTGTCAACACTTAGAATTTTTTCAAAATTCCTATACGAAAATCAATTTATATCATTTGATTTCGCTCAAGGAGTAAAAAACATTTCCAAAGCTCACGACCTCTCACCTTTTGAAAAAGATGTTAAGGAATTTTCTTTTTTTCTTGAATCTCAAAAAGCATCCCCTCTCACAATAAAAAATTATCTTTCAGACATAAGTCAATTCTTAAAATGGATTGAAAAAACAGGTAAAAAAGAAATAAATCAGATAATATCAAAGGACATAAAAAGATATCTAATAATAGAACTTTCTCATGCGCCACAAAACACAAAAGACAGAAAAGTCGCATCATTTAAGAAATTTTTTAGCTGGGCTCTCTCTGAAAAAAAGATAAATATCAACCCCGTTGAAAAATACCTGAAAGAAACTGCCTACATTAAACCAATCGAACAATCTCTTTCAGAAATTTCAGAAAAAAACATTCAACGCAGTGTTTTGGGAATCTACCCTTCTTATCAGCCTTGGAGAGAAAGAATTACCGCATATCTTGCGGATAAACCAAAACTACAAAGGATTGTCTACAACCTTCTTTACAATCGTCCAAAATGGTACATAACATATCATTCCCTAGCATTTACAAGGTACCTACACCTAGCAATCCTAATCGTCTTTGCTGCAGCGCTTGGATTTGGAGCATATCAGCAGTTCTTTGCCAAAACTCAAACTCCAATTGCCTACCCAACGCAACCAACACCACCCAAAAGATACTTATCCTTTCAAGGCAGGCTAACCAATCAATACAACACTCCCATAACGACTGCAACACAAGTGGTTTTCAAGCTTTATGACGCAAGTACTGGTGGCAATACCCTCTGGAATTCCACTGGTGTCCCTTGCACAATCACTCCAGACCAGGACGGGATATTTTCTATCCTTCTTGGCACAGAATCAGGAGAAGGCTATACTTGTACAGGAATTTCCGCAATTAGCGCTTCAGTATTTTCGGAAAATCCTGAAGTCTGGCTTGGTGTTAAAGTGGGTTCCGATGCAGAAGCTACTCCAAGAATTCAAATTGCAACTGTCGCTTACGCTCTAAATGCAGAAACTCTACAAGGATATCCAATTGATGCCACAGGTTCTGCCACAAAAAACACAGTGCTAACAATGAACGCAGGCGGCGAGGTGGTTTTAGCAGAAGTCGGACCAAAAATAAAATCCGTCTCTGGGAACTTTGCTATTCAAGGCGAAGCAATTACCCTTCAGGCAAACGGAGGATCTGTGGCAGGCGACATCATTCTCTCCCCTGCCTCTGACGGAACAGTGTCGATTCTAGCAAGCGGCACAACAAATGATTCTTTGTATATCCAAAATGCACAAATTACATCAGGTGCTTTAATCCATGGGTATTACGGAGGAACTGCAACAGATGTTGCATTGTTGAAACTTGGATCAGGGGTAACAGAATCAACAAAATTTCTAGTCGAATCATCTGGTGATACTTTTCTTGCATCAGGAGCAGATCTTTTTATTGGTGGAATTGGGCTAAACGATAACACCAGCACTTCCTCCGGCGCATCACTTATCGGCTTATACGATGATTCAATGACATATATATCAGGAAATACAAATGTTCAAGATGCGATAAAACAATTAGATACTGCAATTGGAAGTCTAACTGGTTCTGCTGGCGGATGGACAGATGATGGAACTGTCGTCAGACTTACCACAATAACCGATAGAGTTGGTATTGGCACTACTTCCCCACATGCCAACACTAAACTGGGAGTACTTGGTGGTGTTGCCATTGGTTCTCAAACATTCTCTGATGCCCAAGCTCCAACTAATGGATTAATTGTTGAAGGAAATGTGGGAATTGGAACAACAAATCCATCAACAAAGCTATATGTAGCCGGTTTTACAACTATAGAAAATCAATTAAACATTGCAGGTACTTGGGCACAAATACAAGCTATTGATGGTAATGCAAATCTAGAAATAAAAACCACTGCTGGCACAGGAAATTTAATTTTGTCCACCAACAATACAGAAGCAATGAGAATCACACATACAGGAAATATAGGGATTGGTACAACTGCGCCATCATACAAACTCCATGTTAATGGTAGTTTTTATGCTACTCAAACTATCACAAGCTACGACAATGTCATTACTGTAGATCGAAATGGTGGCGGTGATTACACTACCATAAACCAAGCAATTACTGCCATTAATAATGCGGGTGATGCCTCTTATTCCAACCCTTATATCATTTGGATAATGGCCGGAATTTACGATGAAGATGTCAATGTGCCAAGTTACGTCAGTCTTAAAGGACAAGGATTCCCCACAACTAGGATTGATGGACGAGTAACTTTAAGTGGACATGGGTCTCACATTGAAAATTTATTCATTTATCCAACAGGATCAGAAAATATTGCTCTTCATGTTACAGAAAACAATTCTTCAACCAGTATCAATTTTGTCTACAATGTTTATATTGCAATAGACTACAGTGTTGACGGACCTGTGTATGCAGTTTACAACGAGAGCAATAATGACCTTAGAATTTATAACTCTTTTGTATATCCTAGAAATTCTAACTCAGGAACCAATGCTAAAGCTGTAAATTATTATTCTAATGTAACCTATGGGACAACTGCAGGAGATATTGAAGCCCACAATACTCATCACAAAACAAGTTGCCCCACAAATAGTAATTGTATTTTAGCTGTTAATGATTCAACAGTCTCTGGTTCCGATATTATTGTCCAAGGTACTTGGTCAGTGTTTAACGACACATCTCCTGTTGGCGCTCAAAATAATGGCAATGGACAAATAAAATTAGCACTTCTATATGAAAACGATGCTTCTGACTATGCCATGTACACTACAAGCGGCAATAATGTGGTTATTGAACCAACCAAAACTGGAAATATTGATGTTCAATTGGGTAATGGATTCACTTCCGGAAATGCTTTTAACATGTCTTTTGTTAATTCCACTACCCTAGCTGGAGCTTTGAATGGTTTAAATATTGACCTTTCAACAAACATTGTTAGCGGAAATTATCAAGTCAAAGGAATAAATCTCAATATTCCTGATTCCGGGACTTCCTTGAGTTACGGAATATACTCATCGGGAGAAGACGCAAACTATTTTTCCGGAAATTTGGGTATTGGAACAACAGCACCGGGAGCAAAGTTGGATGTAAATGGCAATCTACGCTTAACAACAGGAACTCTACAGATAGGAAACGCCGCCAATCAAACTTACAACCGCATAGGCACAAGTGCCACAAATCGCGGAATGTCCGCTGCAAACGATGTTTTGATAAGCGGCAAATTGGAAGTTGACCAAGCTTTCTTTCCAGACTCTGGCATATACGGCTCATCGGGGGGCTTAGTCGTAAGTTTCCCCAACAACAATGCGTGGTTCACCAACGAGGTTTGGATAGATGGAAAACTGGGAATTGGAACAACTAATCCTGCTAATAAATTAAGTGTAATAGGAGGAGTAAACATAGGCTCAACTTCTTACAATGTCACAGCTCCAACAAATGGAATGATTGTTGAAGGAAATGTCGGAATTGGAACAACAAATCCAACAAGAGCACTCCATGTGTATAAAAACAGTAATTCTTTTGAATTCATCGAGTTCATTAACAATAATAATGGTGATTCTGCTGCAGCCGCATTTGGAGTCCATAATGGAACTGAGGGGTTCAGTTTTGGCAAACTGGGTGTCAACAACACCTATTACACCGGATACGGCGGTCCAGGTGATTCTTTCATATATAGTGGTGCAGCGGGTGTAAATTTAAATATAATAAATGCCTATTCTTCTGGCTCCATTTACTTCTTCGCAGGAGGTACTGCAAGCTCAAGTGTAGATTTGTCAATTAAAAGTGATGGCAATGTCGGGATTGGGACAATCAATCCCGTCACAAGACTGGATGTACCAGCTGCTACAAGTATAAGCAACAATGCAATAACTATTCGATCAGGCTACTATAGAGGCTATAACAGAACTATTGGTAGTACAACAGGGAGTGTGGTAGAAATAATAGGGAATCAGGCTACAGCTACAGGAGAACCTGCGGGAGGGTTTGGAATGGTTGTTGCTGGCAATCAAGCTTCCCCAATAGTTTGGATGTATGGAAATGAAAACAATGCTTTTGAAGTAATTCATAAAACATGGGCAGGTAGTTTGCAAACTGATCCTACATTATTTACAGTCAGATCATCAGGCAATGTCGGGATTGGGACGACAGCACCCAATTATAAATTTACCATTGCCGGCGGAAGTACTATATTTGGAGTAGACAACACTGCCACCTTTGCAGCAAAAAATTCAAGTGGGAATTACGAAAATTACCTTTGGCCAAGGTGGAGCGATAATATTATGTATCTTAACTATGGTTCAGGAGGATTTAATATAAGAAACAACTCTAGCACTTCGACAATATTTATGACTAACGACAATAAAGTTGGGATTGGAACAACAGCACCAGAATACAAATTGGATATAACAGATAGAATAAGGGTAAGACAAGGCACAGCTGGAACAGCTGGTATATGGCTTTATCAAACAACTCCTGCGTCTGATAGAGCATTCATTGGTATGGCATCAGATAATAGAGTTGGATTTTGGGGCGGTACCGGTGCAGGCTGGGGGTTAGTGATGGACACAACGAGTGGTAATGTCGGCATCGGGACGACGAGTCCAGGGTCTTTACTCACAGTCAATGGAATTATTAGGCAAACCGCTACAGCAGATAGTAATAAATATACTCTACTCGATACCTTTCAAGGGATGCAAAATGAAACCTTTTTGTCAATCGATCCCATTACCAGTACAAATACTTTAAATTCGGTAGTAAGATTTTTTAGGAAAGTCAATACCACAGGTCTCACAAAGATAGACATATTCAAAGGTGATAATACACTTACCTTAAACTCTCAGTTAGGTGGAAATACCGATACACTTTTAAATATTAACACGGGCAAAGTCGGCATTGGGACTGCGGCACCAGATAATCTTTTAGATATTACAAAAAATTTTGGTTCAAATTATATTATGAGAATAAGAAACTATTACAACGGACCTAATCGTAGACAACTTGTGATATATCAAGGTGGTACATCGACTCCAGCAACCACAGATGTTTATATTGCTTTTTCAAATGATGTAAACTGGGGATTTAATGGCTCTATAACTGGTAATGGTAGCGGAGGAGTTCAGTACAATACCACTTTGATAAAAGGCTAAAGACCAACTTAAAATATGTCAATGACGCCCTTGATATAATAAACAAAATTACCCCCTATTACTTTGACTTTATATTTGCTCCAGGAAAAACTAATATTGGTTTTATGGCTCAGGATTTAATTGATATTTACCCTTATGCTGTATCTGGTAATCCAAATTCCGATCCTCTTACCAACCCCATGCAAATTGATTACAGCAAATTTACACCATTACTTCTTGCTGGAATTAAAGAGCAGCAAAACCAAATAAATATTCTTAAAGATTCTTTACAAAACCTTTCTCTTACTTCCACCGGTGACTTAAATATTGCTCAAAATCAAGCAGGAGAATATCAGGTGCAAAAGGCAGATGGATCGGTTGTTGACCAATTGGCTGCTTTTGCTGAGGTTGTTATTGGAAAAATAAAGGCAGGATTGGTTGAAGCTCAAAGAATAACAACAGACAAACTAGAGGCAACCACCGCTTTGGTTGACAATATGTTAATCAGGGTTGGACTTGTTTCTCCATCTGTTAAAACAGCAAACATTTCCCCACTTGACGGAGAAAAAGACATTAAAGTTAATCTAACTGAAGAAGGCAGTCTTTCGATTCAAAACCAAAATCAAGAAGAAGTAGCATCAATCGATGTAGAAGGAAACATAAAAGCCAACTCAGTAGAAGTAGATTCTGCTAATCTTCAAAATGCATCTGTCTCAGGAGAGCTGACAGCAAACAAGTTAAGCTCTGATGAGGTTATTGCACAAAAAATATATGCAGATCAGATTGTGGCGAAAGATGGGGCTATTTTGGATATAAGCACTGCTAATTTAAGCGGTGTGACAATGGAACAAATTGAAGCACTTCTAAGAGAAGCAGAGACCGACCAAAGACTATTACAAATGGCATCAGACTGGAACATCGAGACTGCAAGTCAATCTGCAAAACTTGCCAATATCGAGACTGCCAATATTCAAAACTTGTTTGTCACAAACTCTGCCGCTTTAACTTCCCTTTCCGTCTCAAATTCTCTTACGCTAGGAACTGACTTTATAATTTCAAACAACACAAACAACCTTGTCTCGATAAACACCCTATCTTCCCCTCTTTCTATCCAATCGCTTGCTTTGGCACCAGTTGAAATTATGGCAGGAAAATTAAAAATTGATACAAACGGCGACGTATACATTCAAGGAAACCTCTATGTAGCCGGCCAGATATATTCCCAAGGAATTACAATACAAAAAGAAGAAGACTGGACAGGGTCGGACCCTGTCCAAGCAACCGCTGTAATAACAGCAAGCGGTTCAGCAGAATTCAAAGAAATAACTTCAGACAAATTAGTTATTGCAAGTGCTGAAATAGCTACAGATTCCGCACAGCTTGTAGATGGCAGAATCACAACAAACGCAACAACAGGAAGCGCAATAATCCCCTCTGGCAGAAAAGAAATAGAAATACTATCCCCCGCTATTACTGAAAACACACTAATATACATCACACCAACTTCAGACACCAAGAATTATGTACTTTACATCAAAGCCAAAGAAGAAGGACGTGCGGTTGTCGGTTTCAACCGCGCTCTTGATATCGATGTATCATTTAACTGGTGGGTAGTTGAGACAAGAAGATAATCTTTATTCAAAGTCTAAAAATTAAGATCTGATAAGTTTTGAAACTTTAATCAATAAAAATATATCATTGTATATATTAAGATATTATTTTTAATATATTGTTTGAAAAATTGAGGGTTGACAAGAAAGAAAAATAAATACTATATTTATTAGCAAGTTATTTAGCTTAAATTTAAAAAAGACAAGATGAACAAAAGCTTAAAAAAAATCGAAAAATACATTCTATTTGTTACAACACTAGTATCCCCTATTTTGGTTATTTCAATCTTTCCCGATTCTTACAACACTCCAAAGATATTGTTCATAGTAATAGCAGTTTCTCTCCTAATACTTGTAAAATCTGCTGAAATTATCGCAAACAAAAAACTTGAAATTAACATCTCATCCCTTGATCTGCCGGTTTTGTTGATTGCAATATCATACTTATCATCTGCAATAATCAAAAGCCCAAACAAAATGGAAGCATTTCTATTACCAGGAACTGCCAGTTTAATTACTGCTATTTCAATCTTCTACTTATTCGCCAATCAAAATGACAAGAAATTTATATCATCAGGACTTATATTTTCCGGGGTTTTAGCTTCTGTAGTTTCTTTACTCTCCATAACTGGAATAAACCAAAAGCTATCCTTCCTGCCCGAGCTTCTAAAAACAGAAAACTTCAGCCCTGTTGGCGGAAATCTTACTACTTTCATCTTTTTACTAATGATTCTACCCTTGGCTATCAATTTACTCATAGAAGATAAAAAAGTTATCAAAAAAATACTGTGGGGGTTATCACTTATTTTAATAACCGCGTCAATAGCATCCAATGTATATCAAATATTACCTGGAAATAAATTCTCACCAAAATTGCCTTCTACAAAAATTTCCTGGGAAATAGCAATAGATGCAATTAAAGATTCACCTATCTTTGGAATCGGAGCCGGAAATTACTTGACAGCATTCAATAGATTTCGCCCGCTTGCCTACAACAACCTAGACTTCTGGCAGTTAAAGTTTGTTAATTCTCAAAACTTTTTCCTACATACGTTAACAGAAACTGGGATTATTGGGCTTTTTGCAATAGTAATCCTTAGTGTTGCATTATTCAAAATTTTATTTTCCAAAGATAAATACGAAATTCCATCAAACAACGAAGAAATAGAAATTGATTTTCTCAAGATTGGTCTTGCAATTTCCGCCATAGCGCTCTTTTTTTCAGGTCCATACTTCACTCCACTTCTCGTTTTTTTTACCTATCTTGCTCTAAACGCAAAAACAAAAAAAATTACCTTTAGCTTCGAAACTATACAAAAGGAACAAAAACAAACTTCTGTACTAGCATCAGCTTTAGTTAGCCTACCCCTTATTACGGGTGTTCTTACCATCCTATACTTTGGGTCAAAAATAGCTTTAGCCGAATACATATTTAAAAAGGGGCTAGATGCTATTTCTCAAAATAAAGGGCAAGATGCCTTTAATTTAATATCTAGTGCTATCAATAAAAACCCAAAAGTTGATAGGTATCATTCCACATTGGCACAAATCAGTTTTCTTGCGGCTCAATCTCTTGTCAACAACAAACAACCAGATCAAATAACAGATGATGATAAGACTCTAATAAGTAACCTTATTCAACAAGCAATTACAGAAGGAAAGGCTGCTGTATCTCTAAATCCTCAAAGAGCGGATAACTGGGAACTTCTAGGTAATCTATATAAACAAATTATGGCTTTTGCGCAAGGGTCGGATCAATTTGCTATTCAGGCATTAAGTCAGGCTGTGGCTCTTGATCCCATAAACCCGCTCACGCGGATAAGCTTGGGGGGTGTGTATTTTGCCATTGGCGATTACGAAAGCGCAATAGATGTTTTTAAATTAGCAGTTGCAGCAAAACCAGACTATGCAAATGCAAGGTACAATCTGGCGGTTGCATATCGGGAAAAAGGAGAATTTGATAAAGCACTAACTGAAATGAAAAACACTCTTTCCTTTCTTGAAGAAGGTTCAGATGATAGAAAGATCGTTGAGGAGGAAATTAAAAATATAGAATCCAAGAAAAAAGAAAAGGAAACAAAAAACCAGACAGAAACTAAAGAGCTGACTCCTCCAACAAAACCAGAAAGTGCATTGGAACCAAAAGTAAATCTACCTGAAGAAGCTGCACCTCCTTCCCCTGTTGCTACACCAGAGAACAAAGAATCAGAACCCACTCCAACAACCCCTTCTACTGAAGATCAACCATAAATTGGAAGTATATTATACTAAACAATCCGAACAAAAATACGAGTTAAAATTCAAAAATAATATTAAATTTTTGGCTTTTGGATTTTAATTTTAGCTATTGACTCTTAGGTCTCAAATTAACGCTCTTTTGCCCTTGTAATTTGATATTCTAAAATAACTAGCATTGTAATGTGTTCACAATCTTTATCTATAAAATCCCCCACAATTCAGACGGATAAAATCTAATTCCTATTTAGTTTTTAACTAAATCTCACTTTAGCACCGAAAGTGGATTCAGGTGGGTACCCGACTTAATCACCTCAAAATGAAGATGTGTTCCGGTTGAGCGGCCAGTTGAACCCATCTTGCCAATAGCTGCACCGCGCGCAACAGTCTGCCCCACTTTAACATAAATTAAGGAAAGATGTGCATAAAGTGTTACATAACCATTACCATGATCAATCATAACGCGGTTTCCATAACCATAATTATCAGGCCAACCTGCAACAATAACTTTCCCGGCATCAGCTGCCAAAACATCAGGGGCTGATTTATTAGCAATATCAACTCCCTTATGATACCAAGCAAACCGTTGAGTTATGGAACCAGATGCAGGCCAAACGAAATTGCCAGATGCAACAACAGTCCCCGCATCGGGAGTAATTTGTCTCATTCTTTCAGCAGGAGCTGTGGGTATTTCCGCAGGCATTACACCATCCGGCACAATCACAATCTGCCCAACAGCCAAAGCAAATGTCTCGTCGTTTATAAAAGTGTTATAAGGAAAATCTACAATCGCCTGGGGCGAAGCATCATATTTTTTAGCTATAGAATAAACTGTATCCCCCTTTTGAACCTTATGTGAAACACCTGTAACAGGCAAAATTTCAAGCTTCTGCCCTACTTTTATAGTACCCTTTTTATCAAGTTTGTTCTGCCAACGGATGGTATCTTCTGAAACATTAAACTTTTGAGCAATTGAAGAAATTGTGTCCCCCGCAGCAACAGTATATTCTATTATTTTCTCACGGATTCTGTCTGAAACTATTGTTTCTGTAGCATCTTCCTCTGTTGCCGATGCCAATACAGAAGGAGCAGAAGAAACACTCCAAGGGTCAATGTTTCTACCGGGAAATTCATTTGCTACAATAGGGGCAATAAAAACACCTATCCCTGCCAAAGCTGCCATACCTGTGTGAACAAATTTGCTTGCTAGCTTCCCCCTTCTCTTATACAAAGCAGCAGCAAAAACTTTTTTACCAGCCTCAAACTTAAAAAAAGAAAGACGCAACCGATGGAAAAGAAAGTAAGAAAGCTCTCTAGAAAAAAGTTTAATCTCCTCCCAAAGCTCCAATACCTGTTCCAAAGAGTCTCCCATTTGCAAGAATAAAAGTTATCATATAGAAAAGAAGAAGTCAAAGAATAATTACGAATTCTATTATTAGACATTTGCCCGTTTTTATGGAATATTAGCTTGCCAGAAGTCCAAATGGAAAATTATCCAACCAAACTAGAAAGTTTGATGAATTACTCTATTATTTGCAACTCGCATCAGCACAACAAGGATCATTGCAAATATACATTATTTGTTCTTTCCCAGTAGACTGTATCCCTTTAGAAGCGCTCCAAACATTTTGTACAAAAGGCTCGGTAATCAAATAACGAAAACCTTCCTTCTTTTGCGCATAATTTGACGCCATCTGCGCCAACCAAATTTGAAGTTCAGTTGAGCTTTTGAAGCTTAAATTGCCCCTATTTAGATTGCTTTGTTTCGAAAAAAACAACGAACCACCAGTAGGATCAGGAACACCATTTAAAAATTGGTTATAAATTTCTTGAACTATACTCAAAGTTGCAGAAAACCGAGAACTTTGTGAAGGACATTTATCAGGATTCTGCAAACACCTATCTATCGCTTCTTGTGTAGCCTGCTCAAGAGTCATCCCAGACCAATTGCCTAAAATACTACTCAACATAGGAGCTAGAGCTTGTGTATAAGTTGAGGCAGTACCCGCAGATGCTCTATTTAAAAGCACCCACGCCATCAGAGATTGATAACTCACAGGATCCGTACCATTTGATGCCTCAGCAAAAACCGTAGCAGCAATATGAGACAGTGGAATATTTATTTGTTGTCTGGGAACTGATGAGGTACTGCCCTGAACATTTGAAGTCAGAATTATACTCCTCAAATTTGGCAAGGATTGAGATTGAGATTGAGAAGGAATTTGATTTTGATCTTTAGTTTGAGAGGTTGCCGGCATATTCAAAGACTTACTTACGGCGCCTAATATAATATAAGGATTATTCACAAGATTATCCTCAGTAGCAAGTTCATCTGGAGACCCATCCAAGTCAGTGTCAATATAGATTTTGCCATATTTTGAAGATAAAGCACCAGCAAAATCTAGTATTGTCAACACTGCTGTTAAAGTACCCTTTTGCTTCTTTGATATCTGATGAGTTTTCCCGGCAGAGTCATTCCAATAACAATAATTTGCTGAACAAAAACATGAAGAAGTAGCCATTCCAAGTGCGCACGGCTCTGCGGATGGAGGTTTAGAATCGTTTGGGACAGAAGAAACTATTTGTTTCAAAACCATCTCAAGATGTTTATCCTCTGTTGAATCGTTTGCACTCCTCCCATCAGTATTGTAAGGAGGTTGTGGGTTATTCATATTTTGAACTAAACCTTGCGTATTTACTCCAACTCCACCACCTGTGTTATACGGAGGTTGAGGTATATTAATATTCTGCAACAGCTTACTTAAATCTTTATTTTTCTCCTTCTCCCTTTCTCTTTGCCACTCCTGAGTATCTGGCAATGTAGTATGTGGGGATGTTCCACCTCCTACTCCTCCCGGGTCAATCACTGCCATTATCTTCACAAGAGTCGGATTATCCCTATTTGTTGCCAAAAGGACAGCTGATATTAATGAGGAAATAAAAAAAACGGTTATCACCACCCCTGCTGTAGTATTTATTAGAAATCTGACTTTCCTAATTTTAGGCAGAAACATTATACTTTAATCTTAAACACTCGTGAAAAATTAATCAAGAGGTTCCTCATTTTAACTATCACCTGCTAATACTGGCAGACAAGATGCAATAAAAATTGTCCCACAACCTTGGTAATTGTCTATTACCCAATAACAACTAACTTATACCCACACTTATTAAAATCCAAGCTAACACGATATAATTAATTCGATTAATCTTGATTTGTTTGTGTCATAAATTTCAACTGGAAGTCAAGTTTTGAGTTCTTTGAGTGATTATCCTTTTGTCAATTTATTAAGAAATTCCTTGTTGTCTTCTGTTTCTTTTAATTTTTGCAAGAAAAGCTCTGTTCTCTCATCATCACTCATCAAATCAAGCATCCGCCTCATTGTCAGAATCTTTGGCATATCTTCTTTATCATACAAAAGCTCCTCTTGCCTTGTCCCAGAGCGGGTCAAATCAATTGCCGGAAAAATCCGTCGCTCAGCTAACTTCCTGTCCAAATGAAGTTCCATATTACCTGTCCCTTTAAATTCCTCATAAATAAGATCGTCCATTCTGCTTCCTGTGTCAACAAGACAGGTGCCAATAATTGTCAAGCTTCCACCATTTTCAATTTTTCTTGCTGCACCGAAAAACTTCTTTGCCGGGAAAAGTGCCATAGGGTCAAAACCTCCGGAAAGTGTTCTGCCAGAAGTTGGAAGCGCCAAGTTATAAGCACGAGCCATTCTGGTTATAGAATCAAGCAAAATAACAACATCCGCACCGTTCTCAACCATTCTTTTTGCTTTCTCCAAAGCAAGTTCACCCACTCGTGTTTGATCAGCAGGTGCCTCATCAAAATTGGAAGCAACAACCTCTCCTTTACCAGCAGTTACGGCCTCCATATGACGCTTAATATCGGTAACCTCTTCGGGTCGCTCACCAATAAGAACAGCCATAAGATGGACCTTTTTAGCTTTTGATTTTGAATCCCCTTCAGGGTAATTTTTGGCAATTCCAGCAATAATATCTTTCATCAGCCAAGTCTTACCCGCTTTCGGCGGAGAAACAACTAAACCGCGCTGCCCAAAACCAATCGGGGCAATCAGATCAATAACACGGGTAGAAAGCGGTTCTTTGCCGGTTGAAAGATTGATCCGTGTATCAGGATAAATAGCCGTCATATCATCAAGATCAACTCGCTCTGTTGGAAGCTCTTCCACTGGTTTTCCATTGACATTTTCCACCTTAAGAAGCCCCCAATAGCGTTCATTTTCCTTAGGCCGTCTTGCCTGACCACCAACCCAATCACCAACACGCAAATTAAACCGCCTGATTTGGCTTGCTGAGATATAAATATCACGATCCGACGGGTGATACTTTGGACGAAGAAGGCCAGACCCTTCACGAGCAATATCCAAAACCCCCTCAACATATTCAGTCGGCAGATTTGCATCCGGTATAACACGTTCATCAACCGTCAAAAGAGGTTTGCCATTACCTTGAGGTTCAATTGCTACCTGCCCTTTTCCCAAGTTACCTGCCACATCAGGTTGTGGTAAAGACTGATTCTGATCCGCCATTAAAAAAGGTTCATCGTTTGTCATAACCAAGGATTTAGATTAACTTAGTTTCATTTCGTCAAAAGGAAGAAACCTTAAGTTCCCGAGGGGGAAACTATTGTTAGTTTATGACAAAGGCAAAAAGTTGTCAATAGGAAAAAGAAGCAGCAGCAAATATCAGGAAACTGATATCAGGCAAACTCATACAAATTATCCCTAAAGAAAATGAAACAAAAATCATAAGTTATTAAAAAGTTTTAACTTTTGAGCTTTGGTTTACCTCCCCTCATCAAAAGCAAAACTGATATACCACCAACCAAAAATCCAATCCATTGCAAAGCTTGCGGCCAGAAGAAAACAAAAACCTTAAAGCTACCCTCTCCCGATTTAGAATCACCCGCAGGAATCAACCACCCATTTGCCCAAGAGTTAACTTTCAAGTGTTTGAGTAATTTGTAGCCTCTAATTTCTAATTTGGAACTAGGTATCTCCAGCGCCACCCATCCCTTATCAAAACCCTGCGGTAGAACTAATATCTCATAACGAGCATTGTTTAACGACCGACCATCAAAACCCACCTGAACTTTATATCCCCAAGTGCCATATTTTTTAACACTCAAAACTTCAAGATTGTTTTGCTCACCTTTAAGGGAGCCTCCTTTAAAGGTAGTAAGCTGATAAAACCAGTCTATGTCAATAGGTATAAAAGTAATATCTTCTATAATGTTTTCTGACATTATTTTGCCAAATGAACGTGTTTCGATATTTAAAGTGTAACCTTCTGGAATATTCTCGTAGCTTTTTGTAAATTCGTAAACTTCTTTGCTTTCTGATGGATAAATCACAAAATAACTATCAAAATCTCCATTTTTATCTGCTTTCAAAAGCTCTTCCAAATCCATTCTTCCTGTCCGCAAGTTTTGAAGATAAACCTTCAAACTTCTCCCTGCTAGGTTTTTACCCTTTATTCTCATAAGCCAAGCACGGCTGCGGTCAAGAGTCGGATAATAAAACCAGTCACACGACACTCCTCCATCATAGGCTCCATAAAAATTTCCCTTATCAAGACGCTTTTTAACCGCGATTCCTTTCTTTTTTAGATCACAGTTGTAACCTTCTTTGAAACCTTGCTCTTCTCCAAATTTTTCCTCTATTTTCTCAACAACAGGCAGAACTACCTTAGCCAAATAATCTTTATTTTCCACCACCAAACTTTCCCTTTCTCCATCATCTAGTATCCGAAAAGAGACACTTGCCCGCGGATCAAAATTGACAAAAGGGAAAGCCGGCGTTGACAAACCGTCATCTCCGCTTACATATTCCCCATAATTTTGATATATATAGTCATATTTTGAATATTTTAAGTCGGAATTGATACTAAAAAAATTCCCCGGAGTCTGGACAGGGTCGGACCCTGTCCAAGAAGAAAAGTGATAAACTGTTAAAAATCCAAACTGGGCAACTTTTTCAATACGGGAGGATTTATCAAAGAGATCCTTAATTTGCTTGAAATACAAAATTTTGCCATCACCGCCAGCGTTCACCACCGATTCATCAAGCAAAAGATAGGAAACATTATACTTCTCAAGCACCTTCTCAAATTCACTAACAACTTCCTTATTCCACTTTTCTATACCTTCTTTTAGCTCTTCCTCCCTCTTGCAATCCTTCTTGTCTTGACAGGGTCGGACCCTGTCCAAATCAATCAGATGATATTTGTAAAGAGTGCTTGATGCTTCATTGTAAAAACTCTCGTTATAAGGACTCCAACGATCATAATCTCTTATTAAAATAGGTCTTTCTATGCCAAAACCCAAGAAACCAGATCCCTCATACTTCCATTCGTGATATTCCCAACCCCAAAGACTATAAACAGGAAAAACTGCTATTCTTCCATCATAATTCCTCATATAATCAAAAAGCTCAAAATACTCTGATGGCAAATCTCTTCTTACAATAGAGCTAATCAACTCACCATTAAAAAATGGCCAGCAACGATACACTAAAGCAAAAAAGACTAAAGCAGATAATAAAGAATAAACCAAAAACCTAATCCTAAAGCGACCAAATAAAGAAAACAAATAATAAAAGAAGACTCCAAAATAAAAAGAAAGAGAAAATTGGTAAAGAATAGAAAACTTAGTAAAAGGCATTCGAAAACCTTCTCTAAAAACGTCGTATCTATCAACGAGTATGCCGTATATTCTACCTAAGGGGCCGTTAATATTTTGTAAAAAAAACAAAGATATCAATAAAATAGAAATAAAAGACCAAAGTTCTTTTTTCTTTGCAAAAAAAGAAAAAAATATTCCAATAACACAAATAACAAACAAAAGAAAACCAAGCTCTTTTAGGTAAGGAGAATTCAAATGGGAATTCCAGGAAGCCATCAAATCGACAAAAGTATTATTCTCAAAATCAAAAGCCCGCCAATCAAAAAGAAAATTTTTCCCCAAGACAACATCCTGCCAACTTCCATAATCTTGGTTTCTCAAAAAAACTTCGGGAGAGAAAAGCTGGTTAATCTTCGAGTCAATTATTACTGAAGAAGCATTGAGTATACTATACAAATTTGGTAAAAGCCAATACGCATTGAGAGCAATCTGAAGAAATAAAACAAGAAACACTTTTTTAAAAGTAATAAAATTTCTTGAAAGCACAAAATAAACTCCAAGAAAAGCAACAAAACAGACAAGAAAAGCCAAATACAAAGCAGAGGCATAAGCCATTGATGAAGCAAAAAAAGTAAAAATAGAAAACCAAAAAAGACTGTGCTTATCCCCACTCCTCAAAAATTTCATCAAAAACAAAAAAATCCAGGGTAAAAATCCAAATTGAACACAAAACATCTCAAAAGGAACGTAAAAATGTTGAAGTGTAATAAGATTTAGAAGATAAAAAAGAGAAGCAAGAAACGCAGAAAAATTGGTTGCTAATTTGTTATTCTCTTCAAAAATAAATTTAAAAGCAAAATAAAAACCCAAAGGCCCTAAGAATAAACATAAAAAAACAAAACTGTAACGCAAGAAGTTCTGGGGAAAGAAAAATGATTCAAGCCATAAAATAAAAATACGAGGCAAATCAGCCATATGAGAATGGGTAAAAAGATCCCCCACCCCTTGGTCTTCCCTCCAAACACCAGAGAAAGCTCTCTGAAAAGCCAAACGAAAATCAAATTCAGGATGAAGTGAGTCCCAACCCAGTAAATAAGTTCCGGATTGATAATTTTTATAAGCGATAAAAAAAACAGTAAGAAAAATTAAAAAAGGAAAAAGTAATCTTTCCAAGTAACGCAAAGTTTTAGAAAACATACTTATTATTTTATTCTAATACCAGACAAAAATAAAAAGGCCCTGCACAAAATAAATTTCAACATCCAAAGGATGAAGAAAAGTGCAGGGCCAGTATCGAGGCAAAAACTCTTATTCTATCGACTCACGGTCGTGTGCATTGTTGCAAGAATGCGATCTCCTGCGTGCACAATAACCATTACATCGACAGTTTCACAGGCATTCGGTTGAATACCACAGTTTGCACCAGCATTAATTGAACTCCCCGCGTTTAACACGTCGCCCGTTATTGAGTTCCGTAGCGTTGGATAGTTCAGCATATTAGCCGCTGCATGACTGGTTAATCCCCAGACTGCCCATTCAAGAGCTTCACCATTCCAGTAGCGTCCCATAACGGTAAAGCCGTTATTAACGCTCTGATCGCGCCAAGTAAAGCTTTCGTTCATTACATTGAACAAAATGATCAGACAACCTTTACGGTCTTGACCTTCAACATTTTGGCACGAATAGCTAAACTTAGGCGAGGTAAACTTGTAATCACCGCTTATAAGCCGATAGTGCCAGGCTGGTATAACCCAGTCACAGCGTTGATCCTGCTCACAGAACGGCGAATCATCCTGTCCGTACTCTACTCCGTCAGCGACATTAAAATCAGCCACTTTCGGATTGGCAACGTTTGGAAACGTCGGCCAGAGTTCCGGCGCTGGCGCTCGGACCTTCGGCAGCCAAGCTGCAACGATTGGATCGTCTTTTAGATCAATTTCGTTAATTTCCCAACCATTGTTAGAAAACTGTGCAGCTAAAGTTGCCGGCGGTACTCCATCAGTTAGATCCACGGGGCTTGATGCTTCTTGCGTATTTTGTGCAAGATTTGCTACTTGCGTAGCCAATCCCGACACTGTTTGAGCAAGTTCAGCTTGCTGAGTAGCTAGTAATGCCAAGACTTCAGATTCTACATTCGGCTCAACTGGTTCCCGCCCCTTTACCGCATCGCACGCGGTAAGGAGGAGAATCGAAACAACAACCAAAACAAGTATTTTCTTCATGGCTTCCTCCTCTGTGAATATAGACTTTTTCTCTGGCAAGAGAACTCACCTAACGGTGAGGGTCTGAAAACTAAAAACAAAAATAAAAACAAATTAAACCTTTAATTTTCAGAATCCCACCGTCAGATAAGAAATCTGCCAGAGGTTTTTTGCCTCGATTTGTTAAGGTGCTAAAATCACCTTTTTAAAGAAGGGTTTTGTAGTCTTGAAAAACTTCTCGCAAAAGAAAAGCCAAACCACAAACACCCTTTCTGCTCTTGAAAGCAGAAGCATATTTTCGGTTCTCTCTTCCTCTTTCTTTTAAATTTAAAAAAACAGGAGAGCTCACACCCCCATACAAAAGCTAACCAAAAACACTTATTCTGCTTTCAAAAGCCAGTCTCTGTCTTTAAAGGAGAACCCCCTAAAGGCAAAGTTATTAAAGAGCAAATTTTTTAGATAAACGATAGAATAAAAACCCTGTGCCAAGAAGTCCTGCAGCAACAAGAAGAGGATAATCTTCAATTCCAGTTTCAACCGGTTTGTGTTCAGGTGCTTTTACACCACAAACAACTCCGCCACCGTAAACGGTTGTGCAAACAGTTTCCTGAGCAAAAGCAGTGTTTACCCTGCCCAAGACAACTGTCAAAAATGCAAATATAACTATAAGTCTTTTCATAATGATAAGCAATTATACTCTATAGTTTTTTATTTGTCAAGCGCTATAGGATAATTATACCTCCAACAACCTTGCATACTTAAAAATCCTAATAGGAGAAGTTAAAGATTCGCAAGTATAAAGAATCAAATCAGCTGAATAATCATCAATCTCTTCACCTTTTCCTTCCGCATAAACTTCGTAAACATATTTCCTCTGCCGCCAAACAACCTCAACCGTGTCACCAACTTTAACTTTCGGCAGATTATAAAAAGAATTCTTCAAACGATACGGAACACTCCACTTAAGATAACCATAACGATGAGCTGCCAAAATAACAGGCAATTGGCGATCATAAGGAGTTCCAAAATCAGGCACTCGCCAAACACCAACTTTCAAAGCTTCCTCATAACTTTCAACCGGTTTCTCATTAATCTTAGTATTAATACCCACAGAAGGAATAATTATCATGTTCTCAAGCGGCAAAGAAGGATCAAACCTAGGTTGATATTTTTCCACAACAGGCATTGGGGGCAAAACAACAGATTCTGTCTTATGAGCTTTTCTGATAAGCAAAGACGGTAGTTTTGCACCAGAGCCAATAAAATATACAACTGAAGGAAAATACAATACCAAAAGAACCAAAAGGGAAGCTAGAATTGCAAAAACAGCAAGCAAGCGCAAAATTTTAGCCATGGAAAAACGAGCCTTGGCAGGAATTAAACTTACAACCTGAACAGGCTCTCCAACAAATTGGCTTTGATAATAGGTATTCAAATAAAGGTTTTCCATAAATAAAGCAAAAGGGCGCTTGTTTTGCCCTTAAGGAGCGGGTAGATCGCCTGCCCTACAATCCACCCGCCCCGCAAAGACAAACTCAAACGCCCTCTAATAAAACTATAAGACTTTTATATCTAAGGTCTAAAACAGCCGTATAACGGCAATTGGCTCTTGACAGACTTTTGTTTTGGTAATAAATAATTTAAAGGGAAAAGTTTTAAGCCTGTCCTTCTCCGCTTCAGGCGGAGAAAGCCTAAAAAAGAGCATTCGGCGAAAAAGTTATCTTTTTCGCAAGCTTTGCTTAGTCGTGGTTATTTTATCCGATGTGTTCGGAACCCTACCAGCGATAAGCGAGGCTTGCCCATCCCGGGCCGGGTGCTCTTTTTTTGTTTCCAAAGTACCGCAATCATTCTAGCATCAAGAACCTTAAAAGTCAAACCCTATAATAAAAAATAAGTTAAAAATCACCACTCCTATAGTTTTTTTAATTAAAAAAATGCCATAAAATAGGCAAAATAAAAAATAATAAAAAATTGTGGATAAGTTGTTAACAAGATTGGTAGGTCAAAAAACAGATTTTAGAGCATTGAGTTAAGAATTATCAATCAAAAGCTGACAATTTCTAATTTTTAATTCTCGGCTACCCACTCTTTGATTCTATAATCTATATCCATAATCCTGACAATATTTTTTGCTTTTTAAGACACTTCTTTTTATACTTGAGAAAAATATGGCACAAGAAAAAACACAATATGTCTGCCAGCAATGTGGTTTCGCTCAACCCAAATGGTCCGGCAAATGTCCCAATTGCAACGCCTGGAATTCGATGGTTGAAACAATAACCCAAAGAGAGAATCAAAAAGATACAAGGAAAACAACGCCCGCTAATATACTCCCACTTGAGAAAATAAAACCTCAAGATTCAGAAAGAGTAAATACAGGAAGCATCGAGCTAAACCGCGTCCTTGGAGGTGGAATAGTCAAAGGACAAACAATTCTTCTAGCAGGAGAGCCGGGTATTGGTAAATCAACACTTCTTCTACAACTTGCAAACAAAATCTCCACAGGTAGAAGTAAGGTAATATACGCCTCAGGTGAAGAATCAGCCTACCAAATTGCAGTCCGCGCCAAAAGACTTTCTGTCAAAAATCCAAATATTTCAATAGTTGAATCAACAGATATAGACAGCATTATAGAATCGTTTGTCCAAAACCAAAAAAACCTTGCCCTTGTTATAGTTGATTCAATTCAAACTGTATCTACAAACGATCTTTCCGGACTTGCTGGATCAGTTGGCCAAGTAAGAGAATCTGCTTTTAGACTAGTCTCCTTTGCCAAAAAAAGCGGTGTTCCTGTTTTTATAATTGGCCATGTTACCAAAGAAGGAACAGTTGCCGGCCCTGCTGTTCTTGCGCATATTGTTGATACAATTTTATGGTTTGAAGGCGAAAAGACGATGCAATTAAGGCTAATTAGAGCTGTAAAAAACCGCTTCGGTCCAACAGACGAAGTGGGAATTTTTGAGATGACAGAAAAAGGCCTAACCTCGCTTACTAATGCGGACCGCATTTTCCTCTCAGAAGGAGCAAAAAATGTATCAGGAAGTGCCGTTTCTTCCACACTACAGGGAACAAGGCCTGTTTTGGTTGAAATTCAAAGCTTGACAACCCCTACAAAATCGGCTTTCCCTAAAAGAATTGCACAAGGAATTGATTCAAAAAGACTGGAGCTCATTATTGCCATTCTTATCAAAAGATGTAACATCCCACTTTATGATCAGGACATTTTTGTCAACGTAACAGGAGGAATAAAAATAGAAGAGAATGCCTGTGATTTGGCAGTTGCCCTTTCTATTGCCTCCTCTTACTACAACAAGTCACTTCCTCAAAAATCAATTGCTGTTGGAGAGCTCGGTTTGCTTGGGGAAATAAGAGAGGTTATTGGACTTGAAAAACGCCTAAAAGAGGCAAAAAGATTAGGTTTTGAAAATCAAATATGTTCAAAAGAATTTTCTTCCTTACAAGAGGTAATAAAGAAAACATTGAGAACATAAAAGAGTATCTAGAATTTGCCTAACAACCTAAAATTAAAATAACTAATTACCGAACTATGATCCCCCTCTCTACTCTCTTCCTTCTTCAAGAACTAGTATCCAACAAAAATTAGCTTGAAGTCCTCCTCACTAAAGAAAGTATTCTTGGACACAAGTCTGTAACGAACAATACCCCATTTCCAAGCTTAACATTTCTGGGAACAATAAAGATACCATCGTACCCAAGATTTTTCTGCAAAAACAAAGAAAATAAAGACAAAGCGGAAGTTAATTCTTTAACATCAAAAGGAAGGTTCCTCCTAAATTTAGGAGGAATTTCTTCCAAATTATGTCCTTCTACAAAATCAGACACAGTAGCCGGAGTGCCACAGCAAGAACAAACCAATAATTTTGAAACAGGAACAATTCTCACAGGCAAATTTATTTCTTTTGCAGATAATTTAATCTGCCAATCCTCCTCTTTTGCTAAAAAAGAAGCTTCATTTGTAATATCAGCATAACAATGAGCAACTCGTACTTTTTCTTCCAGTGGTAAATTCCTCCACCTACCGTTCTTATAAACCTTAACTACATTTTTTTATCCAATTCGTAAACAAACGAATCATTTCCTGCTGCAAACCATCTGTCTGATATATCCCCACAACAGAAGGCAAAAGAATCTGTAATTTCAGTTTCTGCAACCCTATTTGAGAAAAGCCTTTCCACTCTCCAAAAGGCAGAGTTTACTTGTACCCAACTGGCTTTGAGGTCAAAACAAGCCCCAAACTTATCCTCTTTTCCGGAATATTAATCTCATCAATATAAACATTTACCCTATCTCCCACCTTAAGATTTGTAGCAGGCGGAATTTTGGTAATATGCAAAAGGCCTTCAATCCCAGGCTCCAAAACAATAAAGGCACCAAAATCAGAAATTTTTACTATTTCTCCTTCTAGTTTCATCTCAGGAACATATTTCTTGGCTGCTTCTTCCCAAGGATCTTTCTGCGCCTGTTTTATTGAGAGAGCAAATTTATCCTCTTTAACCTCAATCACTTTTACCTTAACCTTATCCCCCTCCTTTACAACATCCTCAATTTTTTTGAATTTCTCCCAAGAAATCTCAGAAACCCTAACAAGACCCTCAACTTCAATCTCTTTTTTGCCTACAGAAACAGGAATTCTGACAAAGACGCCAAAATCATATATCCCAGAAACCACCCCATTATAAATTTCCCCTTCATTTAGATTTTTAATTGCCTTTTTCTTGGCTTCCATTTCTTCCTTCTCATAAATTGCTCTCTCAGACAATATAATTCTATTTGTGTCCTTATCTATATCTATAATTTTCAGAATAAGCTTTTTCCCAGAAAGTGAATTGATATTTGAGTCATTTTTCTCTGTAAGATGAGATTTGGGAACAAATCCAGTCAACCCAAAAACCAAAACCAAAACACCTGAAGAAGAAACACTTTTAACCAAGGCTGTTATTTCCTCTTGATTCTCAAAGGCTTTTTCTATCTTTTTCCAAATAAAATCTTTAGCAGTATCACGAAGAGAAATAATAGTATAACCATCAGGGGTTTCAGGAATTAGAACTTTTCCTTCAACCTCATCTCCCACTTCAAGGTGTCTGACAAAATCTTTTGCTTCAATAAAGGCTTTTTCAGCAACAAGACCCAAAGACTTGCCACCTATATCAAGAACAAGAGAATTGGAGTTTTTCTCTACTACTTTACCTTTAACAACCTGCCCTTTTTTTAAAGGCTGCAACCTGCCTCCCAAAGAGGCAAGAACATCCTCCATTGTTAGATTTTTTTTTGCTTCCTTTTTACTTTTTTCTGTCAATTTAAAAACCTCCTTTTTCCTATTTTGATCTTAAGTCTTTCGGCCTTGGCCTATTTTCGCGGTCTGTTGCCAGACAACTATCGTCGGCGCTTAGGCGTTTCACTTCTGAATTCGAAATGGGATCAGGTGGTTCCGCCTAGCTCTTAAAGACCGAAAGACTTAAAACCAAAATTTGCCAAACGGCAAAGCGAAAGAGAAAAAAGGGAAAACCATTTTAAGGTCTTCGACCAATTCGCACTGGGTAAGCTTAACTCCTTACGGAGCTTCCACCTCCAGCCGAATAACCTCGTATTCTGCGAGGGGTCTTGTGACGAATCCTAATCTTGGGGTGGGCTTCCCGCTTAGATGCTTTCAGCGGTTATCCACAAGGAATGTGGCTACCCGGCATTGCGGCTGACGCCACAACCGGCACACCAGGGATTCCTCCCTCCTGGTCCTCTCGTACTGAGGAGAGCTCCCCTCAAGATTCAACGCTCCCACCGGATAGAGTCCGAACTGTCTCGCGACGTTCTGAACCCAGCTCGCGTACCGCTTTAATGGGCGAACAGACCAACCCTTGGGACCTTCTCCAGCCCCAGGATGCGGTGAGCCGACATCGAGGTAGCGAACCGCACCGTCGATATGGACTCTCGGGTGCGACTACTCTGTTATCCCCGGGGTAGCTTTTATCCGTTAAGCTCCGTGCCACCCACATAGCAATCGGAGGATCACTAAGGCCTGCTTTCGCACCTGCTCGGCCCGTCGGCCTCGCAGTCAAGCCAGCTTATGCCTTTACACTTAAAGCGCGGTTTCCATTCGCGCCAAGCTGACCTTTGCGCCCCTGCGTTACACTTTAGCAGGGTACCGCCCCAGTAAAACTGCCCATCTAGCACTTTCCCCCAACCTGTTTGCAAGGCTGTCAGGTAAGACTTGAAATGTTCCAAAGAGAGGTATTACACTGGTGCCTTAAAGGCTCCCTCCTATTCTCGACAGTTGAAACACCCAAATCAATGCCAAACTGCAGTAAAGCTCCACGGGG
Source organism: Candidatus Woesebacteria bacterium (assembly GCA_013374855.1). GTDB lineage: Bacteria > Patescibacteriota > Microgenomatia > UBA8517 > UBA8517 > Ch104c. The sequence continues at coordinate 118,303 of CP055308.1, forward strand.
TCTTTTTGTCCTGGTGGGAGTAGGCCGCGTCTTCACAGCCATCGCAATTTCGCCGAGTGAAGGCTTAAGACAGTTGTCAGCTCGTTACGCCTTTCGTGCAGGTCGGAACTTACCCGACAAGGGGCTTCGCTACCGTAGAACAGTTCATTTTGTTATCCTGATAAACAGGCCTGTGATTTTACACAGTCTCTACATTTCTGTAGAGATCGGACTATATTATCTACCTCAAACCTTACAGATTAAGAGGTAGCTTGGCGTATAGTCTCTGAGGATTCCAGAACATCTTGAATCGAATACTTTCTTTTGCGTCCCCTATCTTTATTAATTTCCTCTCTAATTTTTAATAATTCGGATAATCCATCTTTTGTAAGATGTTTCTTCTTATACATAATTTTTACCGCCCTTTTAAAGAGAGAAAAATTATGTTTTTTGTTACTTGAAAGAAAATTGTATTTTGTAAAAAAAAGGAACAATTTTTTCCTGAAGAGCAGTTGGATTTGTAAAATCAGATGTTCTGGTCTTTCCTGCTGATTGTCTCTATTCATCTGATTTTCACTGCCAACGAACATTTAAATCGTACCAGCAGTACAGATGACCTGCCAAGACTTCTCAGCATACAGCCAAGTTTTACAACTACAATTCTACTTATAGTTACTGCTGCCGTTTACCGGAGCTTGAGTTCGCAGCGCGTAGCACCAAATCCCCAACTTACAGCTTGCAACTAACAATCCTTATTGATTGCAAGTTAAGCATTACTTTTGTTGGAAACTTAGTGCTACGCACCGCTCCCCTTAACTTACCGGCACTGGGCAGGCGTCAGCCCGTATACTTCGGCTTTTCGCCTTTGCACGGACCTGTGTTTTTGATAAACAGTCGGCTGACAGACTTTAGCTTCGCCCGCCAACAACTTTGCAGCTATTGACGGGAGGACATCTTGCGAACTTACGTCCAGCTTTTTTGCCGAGTTCCTTAAGCCTCCTTCTCTCGCCCGCCTTAGAGTACTCCTCCAACCCACCTGTGTTGGTTTGCGGTACGGCTTGACTTGAAACTCACTGCGAGCCTTTTTTAAGAAACAGAATGCGCTGAAATCGCCAACATCTCTGCTGACTTTGCATCACTGCTTGAATAAACAAACAGACGGATTTTCCAATCTGTTCTTCCTCACAGCTTGCACCCGCTAAATTCACAAGCAGGCTCCAGACATCCCGTTCCGTCAGCCCCCAGTTGATAGCGTCTCAAGACAAGTACTGGAATTTTAACCAGTTATCCATCGACTACTCTCCACACAAAGTGGAGACTTGCCTTAGGCACCGACTAACCCGTCCCCGACGAACGTTGGGACGGAAACCTTGGGTGTTCGGCGGCCCTGATTCTCACAGGGCTTGCTCGCTACTCATGCCGGCATTCTCACTTCCAAACGCTCCACCCTGCCTTGCGGCAGAACTTCACCGCATTTGGAACGCTCCCCTACCGCGCTTGTCCAATGAACAAGCACCTCTGGCTTCGGTGTTCGGCTTATCCTCGATGAATCTTAGGCGCTTTTCCCTTCAACTAGTGAGCTGTTACGCTTTCTTTAAAGGGTGGCTGCTTCTAAGCCAACCTCCTAGCTGTCTGAAGAGAAAAACTTCCTTTAAAACTTAGCCGCAACAGAAAAGAAAAACTTTTCTGCCGTTGACAAAAAGTCAAAAACTTAGAGACCTTAGCCGAGAGTCTGGGTTGTTTCCCTTTAGTCACATCGGCTTAGCCCGATGTGGCTGTCTACCCACCCGTTATCAGCAGGTATTCGGAGTTTGGTTGGATTATCTCGGTTGCCCTCGATAACCCATCCAGTATCTCTACCCCCCACTAATTTATGATGGGCACGGTCCCTATAGACCTTTCGGGGAGAACCAGCTATCTCCAGATTCGGTTGGCATATTACCCCTATCCACAAGTCATCCCATGGTATTGCAACACCAACGGGTTCGGACCTCCCCCACCAATTACGATGGGTTCATCCTGCTCATGGATAGATCATCTGGTTTCGGGTCTGCTACTTGGTACTTGAACGCGCTATTCGCACTCGGTTTCCCTACGCCTTCCCCGCTCAAGGCAGGTTAAGCTTGCACCAAATAGCAACTCGCCGGCTCATTCTTCAATAGGCACGCTATCACTTGTCAATTAGACAAGCTCTAGCGGTTTGTCCGCAAATGGTTTCAGTTTCTATTTCACTGGGCGTCCCGCCCTTCTTTTCACCTTTCCCTCACGGTACTAGTTCACTATCGGTTACAGGTTGTATTTAGCCTTGGAGGATGGTTCCCCCAGCTTCCCACAGTGTATTTGCACCGTGGTACTCAGGAAATCCCAAGGAAATTTATTGCCTTTCGCATACAAGACTTTCACTTTCTATGGTCAGACATTCCAGACTGTTCTGCTAGACAATAAACTCCCCTTATTGGGCTCCTACAACCCCCCAAAAGCTCCCGAAGGAACCTTCGAGGTTTGGGCTTTTCCGCTTTCGCTCTCCGCTACTGACGGAATCACTATTGTTTTCTCTTCCTCGCCTTACTTAGATGTTTCAGTTCAGACGGTTCCCTCTACACACCTTAATAGGCGCTCCTAAGAGCGTCACTTGGGGTGTGAGTATACTGCGATAAAGCAGTATGGGTTTCCCCATTCGGACACCGACGGATCACAGCCTTTTGGCGGCTCCCCGACGACTTTCGCGGCCTTACGCGTCCTTCTTCGGCAACCTGTACCTAGGCATCCACCATTTGCGTGAGTAGACCTTAAAATATTCGGCCTTCCCATTTTCTCTTTCGCTTTACCGTTTAATAAAGCGAAAAAAAGACCTCTTTCGTTGTCAATGTGCTGTGGACCATGGGAGAATAGAACTCCCAAACTTTTGGACTTGTCACGCTCTTTTCTTAGTGGACCTGAGCGGAGTCGAACCGCTGACCTCATCATTGCAAATGATGCGCTCTAACCAACTGAGCTACAGGCCCATACTAAGACAGGCGCATGCAAGGAAAAGTTTAGCTATCCAAGCTAACGGACCATGTGTTTAAAGTGCAACAAAAAACCGGCCTTTTGAGCCGGTTGCCTAATAAAACAAATAATATTCAAAATCACACGCCACAAAAAGGACGTAAATTTTTTGTAATATATTTAATTGCTTTCATTAAAAAACGCAAACCTGCTCAAAAAGGCAAGTGTCATTATAATATAGAAAAGCAAATTTAGTCAAGAGCAAAAAAGTTTGCTTAAAAAATTTTTTTATCATAAAATAAGAATGCCGTTAAAAGGGCACGTAGTTCACCGGCAGAACGCTTACCTGATAAGTAAGAAGTAGATGGTTCGACTCCATCCGTGCCCACAATTCTGGAGAAAAAAGATTATTGGGATGACAATATTTCTTAAACTAGAGTAAAATATTTTCTAAATTCATTCCGATTATAAAATTTAAAAAAATAAATGAATAAAAATCTTTTCAAAATGTTTTTTATTTCTCTTGTTACGCTGTTTTTAATTTTTATAATCTCATTGCTTTACGGAATTTTTGTTATACCTAAAATAAACAAGAATGTTATATGCATTCAATCATTATCGCAGTCTTGCTTCCTTGGAAGTCCCATCTGTTTTAATTTTCCCAATCCCTGTTTCACACCACCCCTTTGGTTTCCTGCAAAGAAAATAAAATGAGAAATTATTAAGGTAAGATTTTGAGTAGGTGAAAACACCAGTAAACCAACCCGACGGTCACAACCCCATCTGTCAATTAGTCCGAATAAGCTACGAAAGAGATTAAAAATTGAAGAAAATGCTAACGCACCAAGAATTAAGTGAAAACACAAACACCCTTTTACTTGTTGAAAAGAAAGAAAAAAGATATAATTAAGCTGTCAGTCTGCTTAGTTCTGTTTTCCAACCTAAAGTTAAAATGACAAAAGACATCGTCAAAGAAGACTTGCAAGAAAAAGAAAATTTCTCGCCAGCAACTCAAGTCAATAATAATAACGATAAGCTTAGTAATCAGAATAAGCCATTAAGAGAGGTTCTATTTATTATTGCTGAAGTCGCTATACTTTCCGCAACTTTTTATGCAGGGATGAAATTTTCTGCAAAAAAGGAAATTGCAAAACCACCCGTATCCGAAACAAACGAACAATTTATCCCTACACCTACCATCATGCCCTCAGAAAGTGATGAGGAAATATCAATACCATCAGTACCACTAAAACCAAATGCCATTTCACCATCAATATTCGGTTTTACAAAAACCATTGATCTTCCGGGCATGGGTGTGTCCGAGCTGCTTTTCCCAAAAACACCAAAACTAGTTACTCTGACCCAAAAACCCATTATTCAGCAGATTTACCAGACGGCTCGATAATTTTTTATATTTATCATTATCAGGGAGGTTCCCGTCGCACTTGGTTTAGAGATAATATTGGATATCCCGAAAGCATCTTTGAACCCTTTGGAGCAAATAATCATCAAGGTTATTTAAGCATTCCCAAAGATTCTAGTGAAAATACAGGCACCTTTTATTATTTTGCAGTTGTTAGAACAAATGAGATGCTTGTAATTCAATACAACCCAGGAATAGACAACAACCAAAATAATCTAGACAAATTTAAAAGCTTTATTTCCACTGTTCAAGTAATTGAACCAAATTTACAGGGTATAGAAAGATCCGATCAAACGAAGAATGAAATTGAACGCTGGAGTAGTATCAGAAAAACGATTTGGGAACAGCCAGATTTAGGATTTCGAATAACTGCACCTGAGTGGGTTGAATCAAGGGTTCCAAAGCCAAGAAAGGATGATGGAACAGTAGAATATACAGAATGGTCAAGAACTTATCCAGAGGCTGAAACTACTAAATTTAACTACGGTGGGGAAGAAACAGATGGTATTGTTGTAAAAGGGCTTCTATTTGGCGGGGCACATATCGTATTCTTAAACTCAAAATATAATGGTAAAACTTTTAACGACGTAGCTAACAGCCTATTACTAGGAGCTGGCAACTGTTCAGTTGGGTGGAAAAATTCGAAATCAGAATGCGGAGATATTCATCCAGACTACTGTTATACAAAAGAAGAAGTTATACAAAATTTAGTTGTAAGAAAAACTTCCAAATTTGGACCTTATACAGGCCAGCTAAGGGGAATAAGAGCTAGTTTTTCCCAAAAGAGAGACTGTCGCGGAGAAAACATTTGGATTATTAAAGCAAAGAATGGGCAATTTGTTATCTCGACAATTTATCCAGATAGTGAAAAAATCAGATTAGAAGGATTTTAATTTTCTAAAACTCTATTTTACAAAACAAAAATAACTATAAAAAACTACAGAGGAAAATTTAAATTAATCCAATTTATTAGGTTACACTAAATTAATTTATCCTAAAACATCGCCCACGCCAAAACCGACCCATATTAATGTATTAACACATTAATACAAAAAAAGAAAGTTCACTCATACCCATTAGGGTTTTTAGAGTGCCAGAGATAAGCAGTTCTTACTATATCATATATATTATATTTTGGTTTCCAGCCAAGCTCTTTTCTAATCTTTTGATTTGAAGCCCAAAGAGAATCAGCATCTCCTTCCCTTCTTGGACCAAATTTGTAATTAAGCTTCAGCCCTGTTGTCTCCTCCACAATATCAATCAGCTCTTTATTCGTTGTACCACTACCACACCCAACATTGTAAAAACCACTATTTCCGCCACTTTCTAAGAATTCAAGAGCCCTAACATGAGCATCCGCCAAATCAAGAACATGAACATAATCCCTCTCACACGTCCCATCTCTTGTTTTGTAGTCATTTCCAAAAATAGTAAATGAGGAATCTGACAAGGCAGCCTTTAACATAAGCGGTATAATATGACTTTCGTTGGGATGATCCTCACCCAATTCCCCGTCTAAAGATGCGCCAGCTGCATTAAAATATCGCAAGGAAACAAACTCAAGAACAGAAGCCCTGTTCATCCAACTCAAAATTTTTTCTATCATCAACTTTGTCTCACCATAAGGATTAAGAGGGTTCCTTGGGTCATCTTCTTTTATGGGCAGACTCACGGGGTTTCCATAAACACCAGCAGAGGAAGAGAAAACTATCTTCCCAACCCCAAAAACCTTCATTGCATCAAACAAATTAAGACTCAAACCAACATTTGTATTAAAGTAAAGTGAAGGCTCCCTCATTGACTCCCCCATCTGGATAAGACCCCCTAAATGAATAACACTATCTGGATTTTCTTTTTCAAAAACTTGTAAAAGCTTTTCCTTTTCCTTCAAGATATCAATCTTATAAAACCTAAATCCCTCTACTGCTTTTTCATGGCCTGAAGAGAAATTATCAACTACAAAAGGGTCATATCCTGATTTTTCAAGCGCTCTTATTACAAAACCTCCTATATACCCAGCCCCTCCTGCAACAAGAACCTTTTTGCCCATAAAACAATTATATCAATCAATTTCCTAAATCAAACTCGCAAAAGAAAGCCTTTGCAGAAAAAAGATAAAATTATGCACTAACTGCTATAATTAGTAGTGTATGTTCCAAAATCAAGATGAAATAATCACATTAAATCTTAAAGTTCCAAGAAACAGCAAGACAACACCCGAAGCCTGCCAAACCTTTCTGTCTGCCCTGACCCAAATAAACGCAGTCTCTTTTTGGGAGAGACTAATAGGCACTATTGTTCAACCCCTTGCTTTAGAAATAGCTCTTGTTAATCAGCAGATAAGATTCCAGATCTCGGCAGACAAAGACATTACCCCTTTTGTCGCAACCCAGCTTCAATCAAACTACCCTCTTGTAATAATAGAAAAAACAGCAGACCCTCTTTCCTACCCACAAGTTTATAACATTAATATTAATCCTCTTGAAATAATTTCTCTTTCTCTAAAAAAAGGAAATTACTATCCAATAGCAACATATGACACTTTTTCTGATATAGATCCCCTGTCATCTATTCTATCTATTCTTTCAAAATCAACACCTGATACGTTTGCAATAATTCAATTTGCTCTTGAGGCAACAGATTCCTCTTGGCAACAAAAAGGAGCGTCTTTTGCTGAAAAGGGAACAAAAAATGACGATGGTACTTATTCCCCAAGAGCGGACAAAAATATAATAAATGATAAAATTTCTTATACAGGTTTTAGAACCTCAATAAGAATTGCTTCAAACCAAACTAGAACCGTAAAAGAGTTGGCTAGTGCCTTCGGAGTTTTTGCAAGAGCCGACGGAAATTCTTTTAAAACCGAAAAAAGAAAATTTACGTTTTTAAGAACCGACAACAGAAAAGATCTGATTTTAAGAAAAGTTAAAGGAAATCAAATACTAAATATAAAAGAACTTGCTACCCTATGGCATTTGCCTTCAGAAAAAATAAAAGTACCAGGAATTGGCTGGGGACATTCCGTTTTATACGAACCGCCAGAAAATCTACCAGTTGCCACAGCGGATGAGGAGACAAAAAAAGATATAAACTTCTTTGCCAAAACCATCTTTAGAAACCAAGAAGTGATTTTTGGAATAAAAAGCAAAGACAGAACCCGACACATCTGGGCAGTTGGAAAAACAGGAACAGGTAAATCAACAATGATGGCAAATATGATTATTGATGACTTTAAAAAAGACCGGGGGGTTGCATATATTGACCCTCATGGAGACACTTGTGACATTCTTCTTGATTACATCCCCTCACACAGAATAAATGATACTGTTTATTTCGACCCATCAGATCGAGATTTTCCTATTGTAATAAATCCGCTTGAGGTTACAAACAAAGAAGAGGCAGAACTTGTAGTCTCAGGGCTAATGAGTATTTTTACCAAAGTATGGGCAAATGTTTGGTCTGCCAGAATGGAATACATCCTGCGAAATTCTTTTATGAGCTTAACTGAATATCCAAACGCCACACTTGCTGATGTATTAAAAATACTTGTTGATAAAGGTTTCAGAAACAATGTCTTGCAAAAAGTTACAGACCCAAGTTTGATTCATTTCTGGAAAGAAGAGTATGAAAAAATGCCTGACAGGCTTCAAAAAGAAGCCATCGCTCCAATTCAAAACAAGGTTGGACAATTTGTAACATCCCCACTTATAAGGAGAATAATCGGCAAGCCAAAAAGCACCCTTTCTCTTGAAAAAGTAATAAATGAGGGAAAAATACTTCTTGCCAACCTTTCCCAAGGAAGGCTGGGTGAAGACAATGCAAACCTGCTTGGAGCGATGCTTATTACTCAAATTCAGCTTGCTGCGATGAGGCGTGTAAACATACCTGTAGAACAAAGGCGACCTTTCTACTTATTTGTTGACGAGTTTCAAAATTTTGCCACAGACTCATTTATAAAAATACTTTCAGAGATAAGAAAATACAATCTTTCCCTCACTCTTGCCAATCAGTATATGGCACAAATTCCAGAAAATGTAAGAAAAGCAATTCTTGGAAACGCTGGAACAATAATCACCTTTTCTGCGGGGGCAGAAGATGCATCTGTTTTAAGCAAGGAATTTGCCGAGGTTTTCTCCGAAAACGATCTTGTTAATCTTGCCAATTACCAAATAGCAATAAAGCTAATGATTGACGGCCATTCTTCCCGACCTTTTCTTGCACAAACATTGCCACTTCCCCTTTCAAAAAACCAAAACAGAGAAAAAATAATAGAAGTCTCACGACAGCGATACGCAGATAAAACAGCAGGTATTAGGCATAACTTCTCAACAAACTAACAAAAATAACACAACAGAAAATAGCCAATTTTTTTATTACCAGTCGAAATTTGAGGTTCTACCGCAAAGACCTAAAACTTAAAATTTAGTTTTCAAAAGACTGTTAAACACAATTGAAAATTCAATACCCAGATTATGGCTGGAAGAGGTGCCCCGTTTTTTAAAAGAAAAACGGCGACATTAAAACTTGGGTGTATAAACACTCCTTAGAAAGGAGGTGATCCATCCGCCCCTTCCAGGACGGATACCTTGTTACGACTTAATCCTCATCGCTGAGTTCACCTTCCCCCAAGAACACTTGAGGTTCGGGTGCCCCCAACTTTGCTGACTTGACGGGCGGTGTGTACAAGACCTGAGAACGTATTCACCGGAGCTTGGCTGATCTCCGATTACTACCAATTCCGCGTTCATGAGGGCGGGTTTCAGCCCTCAATCCCCACTGAGACGCTGTTTGATGGGATTAGCTCCGCCTTACGGCTTGGCAACCCATTGTTAAGCGCCATTGTAGCATGTGTGTCGCCCCGGACATAAGGGCCATGCTGACTTGACGTCGTCCCCACTTCCTCTGAGATAAACTCAGCAGTCCCGAATGAACATCTAACATTCGGCAGGGGTTGCGCTCGTTACCCCACTGAAGGGAACACCCCACGGCACGAGCTGACGACAGCCATGCAACACCTGTGCTAGGTTTTCAAAAAATTTGAAATCGCTTTCCATCTCTGGAAAACTAAATGCCTAGCATGTCAAACCCGGGTAAGGTTCCTTCGGTTCGTCTCGAATTAAACCACATGCTCCACTGGTTGTGCAGGTCCCCGTCAATTCCTTTGAGTTTTAGCCTTGCGGCCGTACTCCCCAGGCGGCTCGCTTAACGCGTTAGCTTACACCCCGCACCAAAAGGCACAGGGCTAGCGAGCATCGTTTACGGCTAGGACTACAGGGGTCTCTAATCCCTTTCGCTCCCCTAGCTTTCGTGTCTCAGCGTCAAGATATCCCCAGCTGTCTGCCTTCGCCCTTGGCGTTCCTTATCATATCAACGGATTTCACCCCTACATGATAAGTTCCAACAGCCCCTAGATACTTCGATTCCGGCAGTATTGCGCCCATTCCTGAGGTTGAGCCCCAGTTTTTAAAGCGCAACTTACCGAAACGCCTACACACGCTTTACGCCCAGTAAATCCGGGTAACGCTCGCACCCTACGTCTTACCGCAGCTGCTGGCACGTAGTTAGCGGGTGCTTATTCGCCAAGAGGTCTCCCTCTTGGCAAAAGTGGTTTACGACCCTAAGGCCTTCATCCCACACGCGGCGTCGCGGCGTCAGGCTTTCGCCCATTGCGCACGATTCCCAGTTGCTGCCACCCGTAGGTGTATGGGCCGTGTCTCAGTCCCATTCTGGGGGGTCAGACTCTCATCTCCCCTAACCGTCGTAGCCTTGGTAGGCCATTACCCCACCAACTAGCTGATGGTGAGCAAGCCCCTCCACAAGCGGGCAGTTACGCCCTTTACTCATGGCAAGCATGAGATTATGCGGTATTAGCCTGCCTTTCGGCAGGGTATTCCTCACTTGTGGGTAGGTTCTTACTTGTTACTCAGCCGTTCGCGACTCCCTGAACCAGAATGCAAGCACTCAAGTTCAGGGCGTTCCACTTGCATGCTTAAGGCACGCCGCTAGCGTTCACCCTGGGCCAGGATCAAACCCTCAAAAAGTGACAGAGGTGTATTGCTTTGACTTTCAATACACATGCCTTGCCCATTGGAGTAATTCCAATGCCTCAAAATTGAGGTCTCCCAGCCATAATTTGGATATTGAAATTTTCAACTGTTAAGGTGCCCGCTTTTAATTAAAAAACCCACCAGACGGTGGGCTACCAAATAAGCTTTCGTCTGGTTTAAAACAGTTCCATTTCAAAAGATGCCTTGCGGCAAGAAATATTCTACCACAAGCACAACTCAAGTCAATATCGTATTTACCTCTATATTATCTTTGCTTTGGAGGTCTTGCTATATTAACAACCAAATTTCTTCCACCAACCTCTTTCCCATTCAAACCTTCAATCGCACTTTGTGCCATCTCCTCTGTTGCAAAAGTAACAAAACCAAAGCCTTTAGATCTGCCTGAAAACTTATCGGAAAGAACAATCGCATCGACCACTTCGCCAAATTCAGAAAAGATTTTCCTCAGTTCATCAGAATTAACAGAATAAGGCAGATTGCCTACATATAATTTCTTTTTATCTTCCAAGATTTCTCACCCCCTCATAATTCTCTTGGTGAGAAATACTTTTGGAGGAATCTGCCTTAAGACAAGGAAGAGCCACCAAGAAGTATTCTACCTCAAGACAAACCATTATAACATACAGAATAATCAAAGTATAGGACTAATTACTTTTGCTTCTTTTTGATTTTATATACTCAAAGACAATAGGCATGACAGAAATTAAAATAATCGCAACAATAACCAAAGAAAAGTGCTCCTTAACAGAAGGTAGGTTTCCAAAAAAATAACCAGCAAGGGTAAAACCAAACGTCCAGACAAAACCACCAAAAATGTTATAGCTGATAAACTTACCATAATGCATCTTACCAACTCCTGCTACAAATGGAGCAAAAGTGCGGACTATTGGGACAAATCTTGCAAGAAAAATAGTCTTGCCCCCATGTTTCTTGTAAAACTCCTGAGTCTTGTCAATATGCTCTTGATTTATAAAAGGAATTCTGGGGTTATCCACAATTTTTTGACCAAAAAAATGGCCAATCCAATAGTTGGCTGTATCTCCCAAAACTGCTGCCGCAAAAAGAATCAAAAGAAGCCAACTTAAATGAAGCGAACCAAGTGCTGCAAAAGCTCCGGCTGCAAAAAGAAGCGAATCACCGGGCAAAAATGGCGTAAAAACAAAACCAGTTTCAGCAAAAATAATAAAAAAAAGAATAAGATGGGTTAAAGCTCCATAATCTTTTATAATCTCCCCCAAATGGGTATCAATATGTAAAATAAAATCAAATATTGAAAGCAAAAAATCCATACAAAAAAGATTTTCTTTTTTTTGTAAGTAAAAAGCAAGAGGAAAAAAATTTTCAACAAAGAAAAATTATCTCAAAGAAACACTCCTGTATCAAATCTCGATCTTAATCTAAAGCCCAAAAATAATCCTTAGACAAAAATATTAGTGCTTGACTAAACTATGTGTAACAAAACATAATAAAATTATGGAAGAAAAAGCAAATCTAGCAGGAGGCAAGAACAAACCACTTTACCCTCAAACCACTGTTGACAATAAGTTTATTAATCAGAAAAAAATCAAGTTTGTTCTGCTTGTTGTTACCGAAATAGTTATACTCTCAATCACATTCTATGCAGGTATGAAATTCTCCACAAGAAACGAAACTTCAAAAACAGCCGCAACTGAAACAAAGGAACAATTTACTTATACCTCTACCCCCACTCCTACTCCTCCTACAACTGATGAGGAAGTATCAAGACCAGTAATACCATTGAAGCCAGATGTTATTGTGCCAACAGCATTCGGTTTTATAAAAAAAATTGATCTTCCCGGTATAGGTGTCCGCGCCTCTTTTCCTGAGAACACCAAAATTACTTATTCTGATCCAAAGACTAACTATACAGCACATTTACCCGACGGATGGATAAGTTTTTATATTTATGATTATCAAGGAGGTTCACGTCGTTTGTGGTTTAGAAATAACATTGGTCGACCTGAAAGCATATTTGAGAATTTTGGAGCAAATAATCACCAAGGCTATTTAAGTATTTCCAAAGACTCTAGTGGAAATATATATGACCTTTATTACTTTGCTGTTGTTAGAACAAATAAGATGCTCGTAATTAATTATGGCACAGGAACAGACAGCCAAAAACTTGATAAATTTAAAAGCTTTATTTCTACTGTCCAAATAATTGAACCCAATTTGCATGACATAGACAGAAAGGACCAAACAGAATTTGAAACTCAACGCTGGAGTGACACTAGAAAAACAATTTGGGAACGGCCAGATTTGGGGCTTCGAGTAACAGCACCCGAGTGGATTGAGTCAAGAGTTCCAAAAGGAAGAAAAGATGATGGAACATGGGAATATTCAGAGTGGTCAAGAATCTACCCTGAGGCTAAAGCTAGTAAATTTAACTACGGTGGAGAAGAATCAGATGGAATTGTCATAACAGGATCGTTCTTTGGAGGAGAACATATAGTTTTTTTAAATCCTAAATATACTGGTAAAACTTTTAATGAGGTGGTAAACAATCTGCTTCCAGGAGCTGGTTTCTGTTCTACAGAATGGAAAAACTCAAAATCTGAGTGTGTAGATATTAACGCAGATTATTGCTATACTAAAGACGAAGTTATCCAAAATTTGGTCTTGCGAAAAACCGCTAAATTTGGTCCCTACACTGGCCAATTACGAGGAATAAATGCCACTTTTTCTCAAAAGAGAGATTGCCGTGGAGAAGACATTTGGCTTATTCAAGCAAAGGATGGTCAGTTTGTTCTTTCAACAATTTATCAAGATGCCGAGACAATCAGACTAGAAGGGTTTTAGCTCCTACAATCCTCTTGTGTAAACAAAGAGAAAAATCGTACATCACAAAATAAATAAAAACTAGAAATTATAAGTAAAGAACTTGAAATAGACTTGTTCTATTAAAGCTTTCAGCTTTCAAAAATACAAATTGAGGAATATTCGAAAAAGAAGGCATACAAATTCAAAATCATTGAAAACTTTACTACTAGCTGCGGGGCTAGGATTCGAACCTAGATAGCAGGATCCAAAGTCCTGAGTCCTACCGTTAGACGACCCCGCAAAGTATAGAAATTATAGCAAAAGTCTAGTATTTTTAAAATTAGAATGGTAAAATATCTTTTGCCTCTTGGGCCCGTAGCTCAATGGCAGAGCGCCAGCCTTTTAAGCTGGGCGTTGGAGGTTCGAGTCCTCCCGGGCTCACAAAACACAATCTACCCCTTTTTTAAAACTAGTTTTAGTAAATTGGAAGCTATCACTTCCCCTCTCTCACTTTTCCTATCTTTTTCAGTTTTTCCCTTAACTCATCTATTTCGTATTTAGAAAGATCTATATTTGCTTTTTTACATTCAATTAGAGCAAGCAAATACCTTCTTGCTATTCTGGCATCATCTATCTTTAGAAATCTTATCGGATCAGGCGCAGCAATTCCAAACGTATCTATGTAGAGAGTAGCAAAAAATACCGTCCTGTAAATTCTGGCTCCTGTTATGTTTTCTATTTGTATAGGATATTCAAACTTGGAAAACAAACTGTTTCTTGTAATCGTAACTCTATTGGGGCAGATTGTAATCTTGTCAGGAAAAAGTTCAAAAGGAAAAACAGATTTTGTTTCGAAAATTATCTTTCTTGATTTTTCAACCAGAAGATCCAATTCGTTGTCTTTATCAACTTTTTCCGAAGCAGCCTCATACACACCACCCGAGTGCAAAGGCATTTGTAAAGATTATATCACAAAAAAAATGGTACTTGCAAAATCACAAGTCATTGCAAATCTTAGCCAGCTCCACCCCCACCCCCACCTCCACCGCCTCCACCACCACCTGAAAATCCACCTGAAGAACCAACACCACGCGCTCCACTTGCAGACAAAGACAAAGACGATAAAGCCGATCCCAACCCAGAAAAAGAGGATTGAAAAACAGAAATAGAACTTCCTGGCATTCCAGAAAAACCAACAAATAATGGCGATTTCTCAAACTCTTGAGAATATTTAATAGGAAGTTGAGATAGCGCCTTAACAGAAACTCCAAGAACAGAGCCGTAAACCAAATATTTCTCCCAAAGAACGACTGAATCTATTGGGTAATTCTTGGTAACTGAATACTCTTTTAAAAAACGTCTAAAGGCAAGCCAGCCGGCAAATTCCATATTCCCCTTCTCTGTTCTTTTGTCCATCACAAAAAGCAGGACAAAAAGTGAAAGAAAAAACAAAAACAAAAAAGGAATCATCGCAAAATACAATCCCAATCCCACACTTCCAAACAAAACAATAGGGAAAAACCAGAAGCTAAGAAAACTAAGAAAGAAAAAAACTGCCAATTCTATTCCCAATCTTTTTTTAAGATCAGAAGCTTTCTTTTCCAAATATCCAAGATCTACTAAATCCTCACCTGCTTTTCTTATATCCTGCCAAAAAGAATAGGCTCTAGAAGGTGAATTTCTCCCTATGTTTTTTATCTCATCAAAACTAATTTTCTCCTTTTCAGAAAACAAAAGAGCAATAAGTTTTTTCTCATATTTATTCATACTTTTACTTCCATCAATTAACACTAGATAATACTTATCAGTAAAACCCCCCAGTAGTTTTTTTGTTTTCTCCTTACCTATCGATAATATTCCTCTTCTGACCAAATCAATAATAGTTGAGGTTATAGCCTTACCATTCACTTTCTTTTCAACTAAAGCTTGAACATAAATAGGATGCAAATCACTCGGAGGTTCGTGAAGTTTGCCAGCGAGATTAACTTCAGGAACTTTTGGATCTTTTCCATACCTATACCAGGCCAAAAACCAATAAACCATTCGCCAGATTATCAAAACCAATATAAACAAGATCAGAAAAACAGGAAACCAGTTTTTTGTTTTTGTCTGAAAAGAAAATTTTTGCTCTTCTTTAAGTATATATTCTAATGTCTTGTCTGAACTCTGCGCAAAAACAGCTCCTTCAAGTTTTGGAAAAAGAACTCTCACTTCAAAAAAAGTTTCTGCCGGCAAATTCTCAGCTGAAAAATTAATTTCCCTATTTGAAACTATATTTATTTTTCCATTTAAAGGACCATGACCAAAAGCCCAAATAGAATCACTTGAGGCCTCGTGAGGCAAATAAACTTTAGCCTCCACTTTTTCTACCCCCTTTTCCCACTGGTCACCCACTAGTTGCCAATAAAACTCAGAAATATCTTTTTGATTGATGATTGCATTTTTTATTTTGTATCTTAAAGTAAAAGTTTTTTCTCTATATGAAGCTGTATAAAACCATTTGACATAAAATTTGTCTGCAGTAATATCTATCGTGTAGGTAGAAGGGGTAGAAAGGTTATTCTCAACAAAAACACCATTCTCATCAGAAATAGAAAAATCTTCTACTTGGTAGTTAGCACATCCCAAACATTTGGCAGATAAATTTATCCACTGATCTGCCCAAGAAAAAGACCCATCAAAATAATAAGTTCTTGATTCCTGTATTATTGCCGATCCGTCTTTTTGAAGATGTACTTCAATTGATAATTTTGGAATTGAATAGTCTTTAGCAAAAGTTGAGAAAGGAAAAGCAAAACAGAAAGAAAAGATCAAAAACAAAAGCAAAACCCCTTTTTTAAACATTAAAACAATCTTATCACAAAAACAAATCCCCATGACAAGGTCTGTCCTTGTCTTCAGACCCAATTAGTATGCGAGCCACAGGAATTTATTTTGGAAGCAACATCTCCTTGATCTTCAACAATTATACATGATTACTTCTGACTCAGTCATGATCCGAACTGTACTTAACTACCAGTAGTTATTAGAACCATATGATATATAAAAGGAATTCTATAATTGGTAGTCAAGATAATAAAGCAAAAATCTGGTAAAATTGAATCGTGTTCTATTATACCTAAGCTAACGGATGACAAAAGTCATCGCTTGCGGGATGCTTTTTGTATCTTCCCAAAAGCACAAGTAAACGAATGATATGAAGAGATTTTATTATTGCAAAAGGGGGTGATACAGCATGAAGAAAATCCTTAAATGGGGTCTTATCGGCTTTATAGTGCTTATTGTTCTAGGAACTATTGGGAAAGCACTCACACCAAGCAATCAAGAGTTAAACAGTCAAGAGCAACAAACTGAAGCTCCTAGCCCCGTTACAGAATCTACAAGACAAGTTTTATCACTGAATCATAGTGAGTTGCTTAAAATAGCCAAAGATAGTCCTAATAGCGTAATTGGAAAGACCTATGGCATGACTCTGTATCTTGAACAGGCACCTACAACCACTCAAGCTGAGTTTATGACTAAACCTGACGACAATAGTATGGATACAATCCTCGTTTTATGTAACATGGATGCAAACGATCTCAATAAGCTAGATGGCGCTTCTGCTCAAAAGAGAGATTACAAACCATACGATTTATCAGTGAGTTTCACTGAATATAATAGCCAAGTAGGTTTGTATTATAAGGCTCAGTGTGTTTTGAGGTAAGAGGTAAGTTCTTAGTTCAAACTATACTTGAAACAGTTCAATTTGGTTTGTTGTATAAAGTATACAGTGAGATATAGTTTGTGTTACAAATCTCTGATAGTGAATTTGATGAGGGCTGGTAGAAAGAAGGATCTCTTTAAGTTTATAAGGGAAAAGCGGTCCACAGTCTCAGATATAGGACTTTCCTATCAGGTAAATTTCACTTGATAGCGATAATCTACTTGGAAACACCAGAAAAGATAAGATTACTTGGAGGAAAATTTAGTTTAAAAGATCTTTTTATGCTTTCTTATAGTTGCAGAGGTTAAAAAATATGGTTTGAAGCATGAAAAACTTCATGGTCTGTGGTATGCGCTTTTTGGTGAAAAAAAGAAGATAATGGGCAGAAGCTATGCTGAGCTAGTAATAGGATGCATTTTGGGACACGCCCAAATACTAGTAACTATAGGTATTAACGGAAATGTATTATTTTATGACCCATACATTACTCTTTTCAAACACAGAAGTAAAATCCTCTTTCCCTGTAATTTAAGTTGGAAGATGGTTATTCGTACCAGAATCACTAATGGTTAACAGTCAACTGTTAACTTGTTAATCTGTGACCCCAGTGGGATTCGAACCCACGATTTTCGGGATGAAAGCCCGATGTCCTAGTCCACTAGACGATGGGGCCAGTAAAATTTATTTTACCATCTAAAGGTCAATAATGCTAGAATACAAAATATGAAAAAACTAAACGCCAAAATTTTAAGAAAGAAAAAGCCGGCAGAAGACATACTTAAAAAAATAAAAAGAACACCCATTTACTTTGTACTTGATGAGGTTCTCGATACATACAATATAGGCTCTTTGTTTCGCCTTGCCGATGCTGTGGCAGCTAAAAAAGTTTTCCTTTGTGGCAATATGGAATACCCTCCATCTTCAAGAATACACAAAGCCGCAGTAGGAACAGAAAACTGGGTTCCTTGGGAAAAGGTAGAAAAAACAATTGATGCAGTCAACAAACTAAAAAATGAGGGTGTACAAGTTATTGTTGTTGAACAATCACCAAAATCTATAAGTTATAAAGAACTTAATTCAAGAGCAAAATTTCCTTGTGCAATTGTAGTAGGAAATGAATCATTCGGTGTAAAAGGAGAGGTCCTAAATATCGCAGATATTATAGTAGAGCTGCCTATGCTTGGAATAAACAAATCATTCAATGTTTGGGGAACAGCTGCAGTTGTAGCCTACAAAATACTAGAAAACTGGATTATTCCCCCAAAGCAGCCTTAACAACAGGTTCCATCTCAGAAAAGCTATAAGCCCCATCAAATCGTTTGTCGTTTACAAAAAACCAGGGAGTACCCGAAACACCAAGCTCGCGTGCAAGAGCCATATCAGCGTTCAGTCTCTGATCATATTTGCCGCTGTCAAGACAGGCTTTCATCTTATCGGGGTCAACAGCTGATTTAAGAAACTGTGCTAATTCTTGAGACTTGGTTTTATCATTTTTTACCTTTTCATTCAGCAAATTATAACCGGCAGAAGACATTAAAAGATCGTGGACTTCCCAAAATTTGTCCATTTCATAAGCACAATATAAAGCTTTAGCTCCCATTTCCCCGCTACCATGACCAGGGAAGTAAATGTAAACAAAAGAAGCTTTACCCTCATCAAGAAGCTTTTTCATCTCAAGAACCGGTGCACGGTAGGTGCCTCCATCAGAAACCAACCTAAATCTATCACTTGACCTGTTAAGCTCGGGGTTTTTGCCAGAAGCTATCCCACAAAAGGGACAACTAGCATCAGATACTTCAACAAAAATCACCTTTCTCTCTTTATCTCCAAACTTAATTACATCTTTATCAAACAAACCCTTTATAGTATCAAGAGAAATTGTAGGCTGGGGTTGTTGCACCGGTTGTTCTAAATTTGTATTTGTCTTGGTAACTGTCGTATTCTGGCTTTCTGAGTTTTTTACTCTTTGCCACAATACGCCAACAAAAAAAGCCAAAATCACTGAAAGAATCATAAAGAACGGAGAGGTTTTCTCAAAGAAGCTTTCTTTCTCCTTTTCTGCCATAGGGCTAATTTTGTCCTAAGAAAACAATTTTGTCAACCTCCAATTTCTTCAAGATAAGCAAGAACATCCAAAGCCGCCATGCAGCCAAACCCGGCAGCAGTTACAGCCTGCTTGTACTTAAAATCAAAAACATCTCCTGCCACAAAAACACCTTCTACACTCGTCTTTGTACTATCAAAAACTTTAACATATCCTTTTTCATCAAGTTCGATAAACCCTTTAAAAATTTCACTTTGGGGAATATGCCCTATAGCTACAAAGAGTCCATCGAAAGGCTCTTCCCTTTCTTCACCCGTTTTGTTATTAACCAAAACCAAGCTGGTAAGTTTGTTCTCACCTTTTGCTTCTTTTACCTCTGTATTCCAATAAACCTTAACTTTAGGGTTCTGTAAAACCCTATCCTGCATAATTTTTGATGCCCTAAACTCATCTCTTCTGTGAATAATCACTACCTCAGAGGCAAATTTTGTCAGAACTAAAGCCTCCTCCATTGCAGAATCCCCCCCACCCACAACTGCTACCTTCTTGTCTTTAAAGAAAGCAGCATCACAAGGAGCACAAGAAGAAACACCTCTTCCTATAAGTTCCTTAACACCAGGTGCATCAAGCCATTTAGTAGCTGCTCCTGTGGCAACAATTATAGATTTTGATTTATAAGAAGCCTGATCTGTCCTTGTCTCAAAATAAACACCTGCCAATTTAATCTCTTTTGCATCCTCATACCTTATAATACTACCAAACCTTTCAGCCTGAAGCTTCATTTTTCCCATCAATTCTGGTCCCAAAATACCTTGTGGAAAACCGGGAAAATTTTCTACATCAGTTGTCAACATCAACTGGCCTCCCCAAGAGGAACCTGCTAAGACTAAAGTAGACGCCGCCCCCCGCGAGGTATAAATTGCCGCAGTCAGACCAGCAGGGCCAGACCCAATTATTAAAACATCCCAAACCTTCTCTTCCATAAACTAAACACCCTGTTGCGAGTTATTTCCCCCACCTTCTTCTACTTGAGATTCTGGAGAAACAGCTTCTCCAGTTCCATATTGCACAGACTGATCAACTGGATTAACCTGTTCAGCTTGTGTTTGAGAAACCTCCGATACTGATGGTTGAACAACACCAGATTCACTTACTACAGGTTGAGATGTATCTGGAACTAAGGGCTCTGCTGCAAATGGTACATCTCCAACTTTTTCAGGTTCCTCCGGCATTGGAGCAGGACCAGCCATTGGGGGCTCCTGAGTAACCTGTTGACCTCCAACTTGATATGTTGGCTGATCAGAAAGTGGTTGTTGACTAATAGCCATATCTTGAGTTGGTTGACTGGACATCATTCCTGTTGGTTGTTGTTGATTTTGGTCATTTGGATCCATGATTATCACCTCCTTTTTTCAAGCTTTCTTTAACAAATCTTCAAATCCTTGCTTGCCTGCAAAACCCACCTGACGAGAAACTTCTTTACCCTCCTTGAACAAGATTGTAGTAGGAATAGACATCACTCCATAAAGAGAAGCCAAATCAGAATTCTCATCTACATTAACCTTAAAAAAATCCACCTTGCCCTGATAATCGTTTGAGAGTTCTTCCAACACAGGCTCTGCCATACGACAAGGACCACACCATGGAGCCCAAAAATCAACAAGTACAGGATTTTGAGCCTTCAAGACCTTGTTCTGAAAATCAGTTGATCTTATATCCAAAAGTGCCATACAAAAAGAATATAAATATCAAATCAAATATTGTCAACTATCAAAAAACAAAGGAAATCAAGACAAACAAGGCAAAAATAGAAAGCCAATAAAAAAGATGCTTGCCTTTAGGGATTTCCAATCTAAAAAAACCAGAAGACCAAGAATCAAGATTGCCTTTCACTAACAAATCAGAAAGTTGATTAACTAAAAGATGGAGTGTAAAAGCCAAGACCAATCCAACCGCGAAAAGACTGGATGAAGAAGTAAAAATCCAAAACGTCAAAATAAAAAATAAAAGTTGAAAAGAAAAAGAATGAAAAGCAGAAACCCCAATTGAATCATCATTTTCCAAAAGTGAATAAAAGGCAGATACATATTTTTTTTGAGATAAAAAGGTCTTGAAAGACAAAAAAGATTTACTCTCCTCTTTATAAAAAAAGCTGTAAAAGATGTGGTCCAAATCTGGTAAAAACGTACCAATTAATCCACCTATCCAAAAAGGAAAGCTACCCAAAGAAAAAAAATTCCTCCTTATTGCAACAAAGATAAAGAAGGAAAATAAGAAAAGATAATGAACAAGAAGTTTTTGTTTCATACCTTAATAATAACCTCAAAAACACATCTCTTTCAACCTTTGATTTCAAAATCAACAAATTCGCCTTTAGAACATCCCCACTCAGCATCAACTGATTTAACTTTAGCAAGCGGTGGGCCATTTTTAATTTTTTCTAAAAAGGACAAAAGTAATCTTTTTTCCCCTTCTGCAACTATCCTCACACTTCCATCCCCCTCATTTCTAACCCAGCCACAAATACCCAAAGAGCGAGCAATACGGGCAGTAAAAACCCTAAAAAAGACCCCCTGCACCTTGCCAAAAACAGACACCTCTAATCTTGACTTTTCCATAAGCAAGAACTAAGTAATACCATCTCTCCAACAAAAACAACTCCCTCATCTACCAGTTTTTTCTTTTGAACAAACTTTCCTCCAAAAGCATAACCTTCAGATAGAGACCCATTCCAGAACACAACTCTATGACAGGGAATTTTTTCTGGATCTGAATTTTGATGAAGAATTCTTCCTACAAATCTTGGACTTATTTTAATTCCTGAATTTAGTTTATTCACCAATACCGCAACTTGCTTGTAGGTTAAAACTTTACCTTTTGGAATTTGTGATACTACTTTGTAAATCAAGTCCGAAACTTTAGGATTCATTTGGAATTATTATACAGAACAAGCAAAAAAGAGTGAAAGACAACTGAAAAACAAGAACCGAAAAGCAAAAGAACAAACAAAACCCTCATGGAGAACAATTCAAAAGTTATCGAAATCCTGAATTTTGAATTGAAAATTCAACTTTTAATTTTTAAGTTAAATCTGTTTTTTCTTGTGATTTGTTTATTGAACTTTTATTCTATAAAAAAGATAACTATTTCTTTTCTTTCTTCAGCTGATTGAGCTTCCACATAAACAACCTTGGTTTTGATTTAACATTTTTTGCATCTTTTACAAAATTTCTTGCTGCCTCTAGAAGGCCGCGTGGAGTTTCCTTTGCAAGCTTTATATAAAGCGAGCGGTTTTTCAAATCCCCAAGCTCACGAGCCAGCTCGTAGCCATACTTCTGAAACTCGTAAGTAATATATTTATCTTCATCTGATTTGAAATCAGAAAGAATATCGGCAATATTAAAAAAAGAACCTTGCGTCTTTGTTTTTTTCACTTTAGGAAAACTCTTTTCAAAAAATCGGAAGCTACCTTTTCAATGACACCTCCTATTATTTTCTCTTCAGCAGGCAAGAAATCTTTTAATATATACTCTTCACCTTTTTCTTTGTTTTCTTTACTTCTATTGTCAACCCCAAGCCTTATATGCCAAAAAGAACTGCTACTAAGTAAATCAATTATCGAAAAAACACCATTGTGAGTTTTTGGAGGTTTGTCAAAAACTATTTTATATTGGCCTAAAGGAATATCCAGATCATCATACGCAAGCCAAAGTTGAGAAATAGGTATCTTGTAAAAAGAAACTATTTTAGATACTGCTTTCCCTGAAAAATTCATCATCGTTTGAGGTTTTGCCAAGATTAAGTCGTCAATCTGGCAAAGTAAAGAGTCAAATTTTTTGCTATAAGAAAAGTAAAGACCTTCTTCTTTCAAGGTTTCAAAAACCTTATCAACAAACACAAAACCCACATTGTGTCGGTTCTTCCGATAGCTCTCTCCTTTGTTTCCCAGACCCGCCAAAAGTTTCATACAGAAGTATTTTATCACTTCCTACTTTTAACTCTGTTTTACAAAAGGAACAAAATGGAAAATACCAAATTTTTCTTTTCTAAATTCCCCCGACTTAAGTTTTGTCAATCGAAGCATCACTTTGTCTTCTCCCTCTCCAACAGGTGCTATTATTCTGCCACCAACTCTAACTTGCTCCCGAAGAGCAATGGGGACAGGATTATAAAGCCCTGCTGTTACTATTACTCCATCAAAAGGGCTCGCCTCTTCCCAGCCAAATTCACCATTTCCCTTTCTTACAAATATATTTTTATAATCTAACCTTTTTAACCTTTTTCTTGCTTCTTTTGCCAACCTACCTATAATCTCAATTGTATAAACTTCTTTAAAAAGATAAGACAAAACTGCAGCTTGATATCCACTACCTGTACCTATCTCCAAAACTTTATCTCTCTTTTTAAGACCTGATATTAAAAGATGACTCATAAAACAAACAGTGTAAGGCTGGGAAATTGTCTGTCCACAAGCAATAGGTAAAGCATTATCCGAATAAGCAAGATGCACATACGAAGGTAATACAAACTTCTCACGGGGGACCTTTTTCATAGCAGAAAAAACAGCTAAAGCATTAAGCCTATAATATTTTCTAATCTGCCTAATCATTTCGGCAGAATCAGACATACTTAAATCATCTTTGCCACAAATTTACCAATATAAGGAAGCTCCCACTTTTCCCCAGAATACGCTTTATAAATAAGCATAAGCCACAAAACAAAGCCTCCAATCCAGACAACTCCCCCCAATAAGGCAGGAATCCATGCAAGAAATATTGTCAGACCCAATACAACCCCCAAAATTCCCACAAGCCAAGAGGCAACAAAGAAAACCAAAGTAACAGCTATCGATTGCATTGCATGAAACCTCACAAATGGGTCTTTTTCCATAATAAGAAAAATAATTCCTGTAATTGCTCCCAAGACATAGGAAAGAGCAGCAGCGGTTTCCTTTTTTAATCCAGTTCCTTCTTTTTTAGTTTCAGCCATTCTCAATCACCCCCTTTTAACTATATTCTCAGAAAAAAAACAATAAGTCAACATCTTGCAGAAAAAGAACAATGGACTTTACCACTTATTTTGTATTAATGTATTAATACATCAAAACAAAAGATCAAGAAAATTCAAAGAAGAGAAAAGCAAAATAAAGAAAAAGTAAAATAAAACCATCTTTTCTTCCAAAACTTCCATTATGCATCACCAAACTCCCAAAAAGAATAAAAAGAAGAATAAAGACTAAAATAGAACGAAGATAAGAATCAAGGAAAATTACTCCGGTTGGACTCAAAAATGAAATAATTCCTGCAACTAAACTAAAATTGGCAACTAAAGAACCAAGAACACCTCCCAAAAACATAGAATTTTCTCTATCTTTGATTGCTCTTACGGAAAACGCCAACTCCGGAAGGGTTGTAGAAAAACCTACCAGCATAAAGCCAACAGCAAAAAAGGAAATATTCAAAAAAGAGGAAAGATTAATTGCCGACCTTACAATAACCCAGGCCGAAAGTAAAAGCCCACCAAAACTCAAAATTATCTTAGCAAATTCCTTCCATAATTTAAAACCAAAAATATAAACTTCTGGAAAGTGTGGTAAAGCCAGATGTCGTCCAAAAGAAAGATGTTTTTCTCTTCCAGATTGAGATAAAAACACCTTTAAGCAGAAAAAGTAGCTAAAAAGTAAAATTAACCCATCAAACTTCGAAAGACTACCATCAATAGCAAGAATAAGAAAAATCCCAAGGGATAAAAAAACAAACTTCAAATCGTGTTTAAAAAATGGCGTATTAGCGCTAACCCTACCAAAAATAACAGCTAAAAATCCCACCAAGAAAGAAACATTAGCAAGACTACTCCCTATTATATTACCCATCGACAAAGAAGACCTATTCTCAAAAGCAGAAGCAACAGCAACCACTATTTCAGGAAGGCAGCTCCCCAAAGCAACTAGCACCGCAGAAACCGCAAAAGCACTTGAGGAAACTTCAAGACTAAACTTTCTCAAAGAATGAACGACTAAATCAGCAATTCTAACAAGCAAGAAGGAAAAAAATAAAATTAAAAAAAACCAAAGGAATATCATACTTAATAAAATATACTAAAAGAAGCAATAAAAATCAGGAGATTTTATAAATCCTTTTTATCTCAGGAACCGTTGTTGCCTCAGATAAACTCTTATCATCTCTCACTCTAACTAATCTTGGAAAACGAAGCGCAAAACCGCAAGAATGAACCGGGCTTTTGGTTATCTCATCTGCCGCAACTTCAACCACTACTGACGGCTCAACCCAAAAATCAGGAAGTAATGTTTTATCCACCTCTCCATATTCTTTTGGTTTAACCTCTGTTTTAATTTTATTCAAAAGTCTGTACATCTCCTCAAACTGTTCATCAGTAAGACCTGTACCCAGCTTAGTGATGGTTAAAATTTTATCTTTTTGCACAACCCCCAACAAAAGGCCACCCAAACCAAATTTTGTTCTTTTTCCTTTGCCCACATAATAACCCATAACCACACAATCTATTGTGTCTGCCAATTTTCCGGCTGATTTCTTTTCCTCTTTTATCTTCACCCACCGCCATCCAGTTCTGCCAGAGACATAAGGACTATCCATTTTTTTAACCACAATCCCCTCATAACCACGAACCGAATATTCTCTAAACTTTTCTTCTATCAAAGAATAAGAATCTGCTGGTACAAAATCAACAACTCTAAAAACAGAATTCTCTTTAACAACATTTTTCAAAATACTCTTTCTTTCAGTATAGGGATTGTTCATCAAATTAACTTCAGATTCCAAAAGGATATCAAAAACATAAAATTGTATGGGGACTGAATAAGAATAAGATTCTATATTATGCTTTCTCCTTCTTGTCATGGTTGTCTGAAAATCAGCTATTCTTTTTCTCTCCTCATCTACTCCAACCGCCTCTGTATCAAGAATCAAAGAAGAAGAATTGCTTGCTTCTTCAATTTTTAAAAGCTCTGGAAACATCCAAGAGACCTCATTCAAATTGCGAGTGTATGCCTTAACAAAACCATCTTTTCCTTTTTTATAATGAATCTGGAGCCTCAGGCCATCAATCTTGGGCTCAATACCAACCCTCCCCATTTTCTTAATTATCTCCTCAGGATCTTTCAGTCTTTGGGCAAGCATTGGCAAAACAGGAACACCCACAACAGGGGAGATATTTTTGACAGCTTCATCAATCCCAAAATTCTTGACCTTCATCGCCAGAAGACCAACATCAGGCAAAACAAAATATGCTCTCTCAAGCAACGGCTTCTTGGACTTATCACCTGTCTCGTACCAAGAAAGAGCGTCCAATATGGTTTTATCTGAGAACCCAAGGCGCAACTTACCCAACGGAATTCTTGTAATAAATTTGGAAGAAAGCGGGTCAACAAAAGACAAAATTTCAGCAAAATTTCTAATCTTTCTCTCTTGGCTTCCTTCTCCAGAATCAAGTGCTACTTTAAGGAGTAGGTCATAGATTTCCTCAACTGTGGGATCCTTTTTACTTTCACTCTTGTTCAAATTAAAAGAAACATCTCCCAAATCACCAACTCTTTTAAAAACCTCAATAACCTTACTTTTCTCAACAGAAAAAGCCAAAGAAAGAGATTCTATAACCATCTTTTCTGCCAGATTAAAAACAATACCCTCATATTTCGGCTTCAAAAGCCCCAAAACTAAATAACAAACTTTATCAATTTCTTCTTTTTTACTCTCTTTAAAAAGCTCAGCTAAAATTTCGGTTATTTTGATTCTTGAAGTATTTTTCTCAAGCTGTTCAAGATATAAAGAAAGCTTACTAAATCTCATAAGAAGATTATAACACCTAAAAGATCAGTCAAGTTTTACCCATCATCGTGGAAAAGAAAAAATAAGCAAAAACAACAACCCCAATAAACAAAATGCCAAAGATTAAGTTCAAAAAACCACCGTTTTCTTCATGAAGTATCTTATTTATTCCCTCTCCAATTAAAGTCAAGCCAAAAAGACTGGGTAACACCAAAATCATATACAAAAACTGAGGGTCGTTGGGCGACATTTTATTTCATCTTATTTCTTTGCTATAACATACCTTGCTGCTTTAGTTGAACCTTCTTTTTTAATTATACCCTTTTCAAGCAACACTCTTAAATCGCGAAGTATTGTGTCTTCTGATACCATATCCAAAACTCTCCTTAACTCTCTCATCCCTGCCCCACCTGTATCTGAAATATACTCAACTAACCTTACTTGTCTTTCGGTTAATGCTATTTGCTCACCAACTTTAAGTTTGAGTCTTGTGTCAAGTGATATCCTTCTTACTTTTTCTTTGACTTTCTCAAGCTCAATAGCTACAACCTCTGTAAAATACTCAAGCCAAGTTGTTAAATCCCTATCGTTTATACTTGGCGATTGTTTATCTACAAGAGAAAGAGCCTGATAATAAACAAAAGGATCTGCATCAAAATGTTCCTCAAGAGAGAAAAACTTTTTAATATCATAGCCACTTTTTATTAAAACCAAAGTAGAAAAAGCTCGTGCTGTTCTTCCGTTCCCCTCAACAAAAGGGTGTGCGGCAACCAAAAAGTAGTGAACAACGCCTGCCAAAATAACAGGATGAATATCTTTTGCGCCATCGCTGTTTAGCCATTCAATCAAGTCCTCAATAAGGTGGGGCACTTCAACAAAAGCAGGTGGGCGCAAAATTACATCTCCTGTCTCTTCATTTTTTATAACAACCTGCACTCTTCTAAAAACACCTGCCTCTTGTTCTGGAACAAGTTTATCAACTGTAAGTTTGTGAATATCAAGAAGCATAGAAACTTCATACCCTCCCCTTTTGAATGCTAGTTCATCCAAAAGTTCAACAACATTTCTATAATTGATAACCTCTTGAATATCGCGGTGCCTTGCAACTATCGACTCTCCCTCTAAAATCTTTTTGGTCTGGAGCAAAGACAAATCATTTCCTTCGATGTGGGTACCATGATGAACTGTACGAACAAAAGCATCAGACCGAAACTGCTTCTCAAAAGAAGGAACAAGAGGAGCGTTTTCTATAACCTCCTTAGCAGCCTCAATTCTCCCAATAAAACGAAGTATTTTGTTGGTTATTGTGTATTTTGGAGAGTACATATCCCTATTATAGCATTTTTTCTGCAGCTGTTGCGGTAAAAATATGTTAAAATAAATCATGGCAAAATCTTTCCACCAAGAAGAGGTAGAAAAACAAGAGATGATCAAAAAAGCTGTCGAAGAAGCACAAAAAATAAGAAAGCAATTTATCAAAAAAACACTTGACCTTGCCACTTCTGGATTTGGACTGGTTGCTGCTCTTGCATGGAACGAGCTGATCAGAGAAACTGTAAATACATACATTAAGCCTTTTTTTGGAAAACAATCTGGAATAATTTCTCTTGCAATTTATGCTCTCCTTGTCACTTTCTTGGCAGTGTTTATAACCTACAATCTAAGTAGATGGTCAGAAAAAAAATAAAAACCTAATTCATAAATCCCAAATTCACTAACCTTCCGCCGATAATTACAATCTAGACAACAGGTAGTAGATGGCAGAATTTTTAAAAAATATACTAGATCCAAAAAAACAAAATAAACTAATTATTAGATGGGCCAGAAGCTGGATCGATTTTAATAGGCCTACCATCAGGATCTTCACCTATACCTTCGGTAATATCTGTAACTATAACTGTTGTACCTGTCTCTTGCGCAATTATTCTTGCAGCATCAACAGCCAAACTGTTCGGGTCAACAGGCTTTCCTTCAGATCCAATTGTTATCACCTTACCCTTTTTAATCCCTTTAGGATTGCTCTCTTTCTCTGTCATAACTTTATTATATAACAATCTGTATACTACTTCCTACCATAAACTTACAATTTAATCATCAAAAAAGAAGCAAAACCCCCAATATAATGGTCGTCGGCGGTTGTAATAATGCTTTGACCCAAAGAAAAATTCGCGTAATTACCTTTCCTCCCAAGAAGATCGAAAATTATCTTTCTGTGCTCGTGATCTAACTCCGAAAAAATATCATCAAGCAAAAACAAAGGCTTGTCTCCGGAAATCATTTCAATAAAACAAAACTCAGAAAGCTTAAGCCACAAAACAGCCATTCTTTGTTCACCACGAGAACCAAAACGCGAAAGATCACGTTCTTTTTGGTTTGAATTTTTCGCCTTAAAGATAATATCATCTCTGTGGGGACCTACCAAAGTAGTTGCTGCTGCAATTTCCTCCTGTGCATATTGCTCAAGCCTTGCCTCACTAATAGCGCTTTTGTCATATTCCAACTTAAAATCATTAAAATTACTGCCAATTTCAAGTTTATTTGCAAAATCAACAAACTCCTCCCTTTTTCTTGATATATAATCTCCATTTTTAATAAGCAATCTATCCCAAAAAAGAAGCTGGCTTCGAGACAATCCCTCTTCCCTAATTCGCAAAAGAAGCCTGTTTCTTTGCTTTAAGCCTTTCTCGTAAGAAAGAATTGATCTTCTGTATTCCCTGTCAACTTGAGAAAGAACATTATCCAAAAACTTACGCCTCAAAGCTGGAGATTGTGTCACTAAATCCATATCCCAAGGACCAAAAAGAACAGTTTTTAAATTACCCGCAAAATCAACCAATCGTTTTGAAATATCATTAACAAGAAGCTTCTTCCTTGGAGCTTTCTCAAACTTATCCCCACCAATATCTATCTCCCCCCGCGTAAGCACCACCTCCAAACTATTAGCTTGTCTGAAGCTACTAACATTGGGTTTATCAAGATTACCTCCACTTCCGATCTCTCTATTCCCCTCAAACTCTAGTTTTCCCTCCACTCGCGCAAGACTAGCATCATAATTTATCATTTCCTCTTCTATTTTTGCCTTAAAACTTTTGCCTGTTGAAAGAAGAAAAATAGATTCAAGAATATTCGTTTTACCCGACGCATTGGGACCTATAATCACATTAACCAAACTATCAAATTCAAAAATCCTCTTCTTTATATTTCTAAAGTTCTCAAGCTTTAAATTCCTTAAAGTCATAAGTATAATCGTATGATACTACATATGAGAATACTTTTTTTAACAGCATCCTATCTACCTACAATAAACGGGGTCAGTATTCACATAAGAGACCTAAAAAAAACACTTCAAAAAATGGGCCACAAAGTTTTTGTTCTTGCGCCAACTTTTCCCGGTTATCAAGATATTGAAAAAAACATAATAAGATACCCTTCACTTCCAAACCCATTTGCGCAAAATTATCCACTTGGAATACCAATAATTAGAATTGATAAAATAAAAAAAATAAAGCCAGATATAATCCACACACACCACCCGCTAATCATAGGCAAATTTGCAAGCTACCTTTCCCAAAAATTGTCCGTTCCACTTTTTTTTACAGCTCATACAAGATACGACCAATATCTAAACTATTACTTCCCTCATGGATACCAAATCACATCAAAAGTAATAATCAAAGACTTAAAAAACTTATCTCAAAAATGCAAAAAGATAATCTGTCCTTCACCTGAAACAGAAAAAAGATTAAACAAGATTGGAATCAATAACACAAGAGTAGTTTTCAACGGAGTCGATACAAAAATTTTCAATCCAGGTTTAAACCAAACCAAAATACCAACATTAGTATTTACAGGAAGATTAGAAAGGGAAAAAAATCCAACATACCTCATCAAAATAGCTAAAAATCTAAAAGAAAGAAATTTCAATTTTAAAATGCTTATCATAGGAGACGGAAAACTTCTTCCAGAAATTTCAAAACTAATATTTAAAAACAAATTAGAAAACAATATCACTCTTGGAGGCAAAATAAATCAAGAAGTCCTGCCATCAATATACCAATCAGCAAACCTGTTTATTACTCCATCAAAATCAGAGGTTATGCCACTATCACTTCTTGAAGCACTTGCCTGCGGGCTCCCAGTAATTTGCCTTGAAAAATCAAACCTTGAATCTTTGATAATTAACAAAAAAAATGGACTTTTATTAAAAGACAACCCCAAAACGGTAGCCGAAGCTATTATTGATCTTTTTAAAGAAAGAGAACTTCTTGAAAAAATGTCACACGAAGCTAGGAAAACAGCACTAAAGTATTCTGTGGAGAAAAATGCTAAAGAAATAATCAAAACTTATCTAGAAAAATAAAACCTATTTTTGGCAACCTTCACAAAAATAGGTACCCCGGCCGCCAAGTTGTATCTTTTTAATTTCCGCACCACAACGAGGACAATTTTGACCAACCTTTCCATAAACAAAAGTAAAATCCTGATACTTGCCTTCTGTGCCATCAACATTCACAAAAGTGTTCTCACTTGAACCACCTCTTTTTATACCATCTTTTAGGACTTTTATTATAGAATTGTATAAGTTATTCTGTTCATAATCCCTTAAACTATTTGCAGGTCGTCTTGGGTCAATTCCCGCAAGAAAAAGTGCATCGTTGGCATAGATATTCCCAATTCCGGCAATTTTTTCCTGATCCATTAATATCAATTTAACCGCTTTCTTGCTCTTACTTAAAATATTCGAAAAATCTTTCAGTGTTAGAGTTGGCAAAGAAGGAGAGGGAACAGCAGGAGGTTCATAACCCAGCCTTTTGACTAACTCTTCAGGTTTAAATTCAGAATTCTTAACAACCTTAATCCAACCAAATACACGAAGGTCGTTAAAGTAAAGAAAGCCATTTCTGTCAAGCTTAAAAACAACACGTGTGTATCTTCCCGGAAGGCCACCAACAATTTTTTCAGAAAGAGGGGGTGGTTTTCTTAAATTCGGTCCGCGATAAACAAGCTGACCCGTAAGTTTTAGGTGAACAATCAAAGAAAAATCATTATCAAGACCAAGAAACAAAACTTTTCCAAATCGACTAAACTCTACAAAACAAGATCCAATAATATCCCTCCTATCTCCCAAAAAGGATCGTTTATCAGACACTATAACGTCTTCAATCTTGTGTCCTTTGAGAAAAGTCTCAAGCTGGCTTCTAATTGCTTCTACTTCTGGTAATTCTGGCATAAGTCAATAAAATTCAAGAGCACACAAATAATCTACTCTCATAATACTTTTATGATAACCCTTTCTATTCCTTTTACAAACAAACCCCTACTAAATCTACGGGCATTTGCTTGGATTCTTTTTCTATCCCAATTTATCTTACTAAATTCACAAACAGCACTTCTTATAGATTCCTCATCTGTAGAATTAATCAAAATCCCTGTCACACCATCAATAACAGTCTCCTTAAACCCCCCTCCGTTATAGGCGATAACAGGCGTACCTGCAGCTTGGGCCTCAACAGGAGTAATACCAAAATCCTCATCACGAGCAAGCGCTATAAACCCTTTTGCAAGAGCATACAATTTGTAAAGCTTGTCATCAGAGACCCTTCCAAGCAATTCAATGTTTCCACCAGAAACTTCTTTTAATCTTTTTATCACATCCGAGTAACCAGCAGCCTCACCAACAATTTTGAGCTTATAAGGCAAATTTTTAAAAGCAACCGCTGCCTCTTCTATTCCCTTTGCTCCAACCAGCCTTGAGACTACCAAAAAATAATCCTCTTTTTGCGATGTTCTCAAGTTTCGAGACACTTTTTGAATTTTTTCCACTTCCACCGGCGGATAGACAACGACAGCATCCCGCCTGTAAAACTTTTGTATTCTTTGTCTTACATTTTCTGAATTAGCAATAAAAACATCAACTCCTGCTCTAATAGGAATTCTATCTCTTTTTGGAGGTTGAGCAGTTAAAAAATCATAAAGCCTTATAAAATGTCCAACGATAGCAGCATAAACCTTGACAGGCCAATATCTTGTAAAACCAACTGAAGTTTCATATCCATAAAGCCAACGAGGAGGAGTATGACAATAAGCAACAACTTTTGTCTTTGCTCCAATCTTAAAACCTCGTGTTACATACCAACTACAAGAAGTAATAACCAAATCATAATCTGATAAATCAAAGCTTCCCCAAATAACAGGAATTAAAAAACGAAGAGGACTATAAAGCTTTCCTAGCTTTAAAAGAGGGGCTAGAAAACTTTCAATTATTTTTTTATCCTTAAATTCTCTGTGCGCAGTTGATCCTTTTACACAAAAAGCAGTATAAATAGGAGCATCAGGAAAAATTTCAGTCAATGTCTTCAAGACTCTCTCTGCCCCACCAAACTCTTTTATGTAATCGTGAACTAAAGCAACTTTCATATCCAAATTAAGAACTAATGCTAAATCAAGAGCAAGTATTGCAAATTATCACTAAAACAGCTTTCCCTGACTTTCCGAAACAAAAACTTTTCCCAATTCTTTTGCCCTTTTTGCCAAGGTTTTAAAACCAATTCTTTCAAATGTGTCAAAGACAGCCTGTCTATCAATCTGCCATTTTTTTAGATCATCAAAATTTACCTCCAATGGCACTTTATCCTCAATCTTTGCCAATCTATAAGAAAGTTCGCCATCCTTTTTACCATCAAGCAAGACTTTGGCAAGTTTGGGAGGAAATTTATCAATTGACGAATAAATTTTATCAAGAGAACCATACTTTGATAAAAGAGAGATGGCTGTCTTTGGCCCAATTCCTCTTACCCCAGGATAATTATCAGACGAATCACCAACCAAAGCTTTGTAATCTACAACTACAGAAGGTAAAATTCCTAATCTTTCTTCTACATCCTTTTCTTTATAAATTCTACCCTGTGTTACTCCTTTCTCCATCAGATAAACACGAATCTTTTTTGCATCATCAACAAGTTGCAATATATCTCTGTCTCCTGTAACAATAATGATTTCTTCAAAACCTGCCCTGTGTGCCTTTTCTGCAAGAGTCCCTATTACATCATCTGCTTCAAAACCAGCAACGGAAAAGATGGGTATTCCAAAAGACTCTATCACTTCTTTTGTTATATCAATCTGAGAAATAAATTCCTTATCTGCCTCTGGACGTTGAGCTTGATAAGACTCATAAATTTCTTTTCTAAAAGTTTTTTCTTTTCGATCAAAACAAACAGCAATATGAGTTGGCCGTAAATCTGAAATCAATCTAAAAAGTATAGAAACAAATCCGTATACAGCATTAACCTGGCCAACTTTTGAGGTCAAAGGAGGAAGAGCATGATAAGCACGGTAAAGAACCGCATGACCGTCTATTAAAACAAGCCTACTCATAAACAAATAGTAGATACAAAGTAGTAAGTAGTTAGCATAAGAAATAGAACTATTCTCCCTTTAATATTTTCTCAAACTCATCTCGTGTCAACGTTTCTTTTCTCAGAAGCTCTTCTACAACAGCATCAAGTTTTTTCCTTTTAGTTCTCACAATCTTTAACGCCTCTTGATAGCAAGAATCAACTATCTTTTTTATTTCAAGATCTACTTTTTCCTGCATTGAAGGAGAGATGTTGGCAGGCTCATACCACTCCATCTTTCCAAACTCTGAAACATCATACTGCGGTCCAAGATTCAACGGCCCCAAATCACTCATTCCAAATTCAACAACCATCGCCCGGGCAATAGATGTTGCCTTATCAATATCGTTTGCCGCACCAGATGTCATTTCATTAAAAACAATTTTTTCTGCAGCTCTTCCTCCAAGCATAGCAGTAATTTGAGAAAGAAGTCTACTTCTTGTCTCGTGAGTCCTGTCTGCCGCCGGTGGAATAAGTGTGTGCCCCAAACTCATACCACGAGCAACAATCGAGATTCTCTCAACAGGATCCATTTTAGGAAGAAAATAAGAAACAACAGCATGACCTGCTTCATGATAGGCAGTTATTTTCTTATCCTCCTCACTTTGAAGTTTCTTTTTAGCAGGGCCAAGTTTAACTTTAGTTGCCGCTTCTTCCAAATCTTCCAATTCTATCCCCTTTCTGTTGGCACGCGCAGCAAGAATGGCTGCCTCATTTAGCATATTTTCAAGATCTGCTCCAGAAAAACCAACAGTGCGGTCTGCGATCTTTCCCCAATCAACCCTAACTGAAAACTTCTTACCTCGCGCGTGAATTTTAAGAATTGCCTCCCTCCCTTCTTTATCTGGCATATCAAGCACTACTCTTCTATCAAACCTACCCGGTCTAAGCAAAGCGGGATCCAAAAGATCGCCTCTGTTTGTAGCAGCAATCACAACAACATTATCGTTTGGAGTAAAACCATCCATTTCCACTAATATTTGGTTTAAGGTTTGTTCACGCTCATCATGTCCTCCTATAAAACCACGGCCTCTTTGTCTGCCAATAGCGTCAATCTCATCAATAAAGATAATGGAAGGGGCTGCTGCTTTTGCTTGAGCAAAAAGATCGCGAACCCGCGACGCCCCAACCCCAACCAGCATTTCCATAAACTCGCTCCCTGCCATTGAAAAAAACGGAACACCCGCTTCACCTGCTACAGCTCGAGCAAGAAGAGTTTTTCCAACACCAGAGGGACCAAAAAGCAAAACCCCTTTGGGTGTACGAGCGCCAATTTTTCGGTATTTTTCGGGACTCTTCAAGAAATCCACCACTTCTTCAAGCTCCTTCTTGGCATCATCAACCCCAGCAACATCGGCAAAAGTAACATTCTGTTTCCCCTTGGCAAAAAGCCTGGCACGTGATTTTCCAAAAGAAAAAATGTCCCCTGCCGCCCTATTTTGGGCTTTGATTATAAAAAGAAAAATAACAGCAAAAAGAATAACAGGCAAAATTGTGGCAAGAATATCAACTACAGTTTTGGACAAAGACTGGTCAACTACTTTATATTTAACTTTTGAAGGCTCAATTCCTTCCCTTGAAAGAAGCTCTGAAAAACTTTCCGAGGGTTCTTTAACAGAAAACTTAGTTGAACCATCAGCATAATTTAAAACCAATTTCTCATCCTGTACCAAGACTTCTGTTATTTTACCCTCTTTTATGTCATTTAAAGCCTGAGAAATATCAACATTTGTGCTTGTTTTTCCAAGTTCAATTAAAGAAAGAACAAAAGGGAGAAACAAAATCAGAAAAACAAAAAATAAAAGAATACGCCAGATGTTTATTTTTATTCTAAATTCTAACTTTTTCCTCATCTCAGGGATTTTCATCCCTTTTTCATTTTTCATACCAAGCTATTATATAGTAGCAATTTGTTTGGAGCAAGCAGGCTAATAAACCCTCGTCCCATCTTCAACTTTCTTATCAAGCGAAAAAAGAACTGGTGCAACACTCTCATCTTCTGAAGGAACAGCCATTATCATCATACATTCACTAAACTCCCCTTCAGGGCCAATCTTTTTAGGTTGTAAGTTAACAACAAAAGGAAACTGCCTCCCTATCAGATCTTCTGGTTTATAAAACTTCATAATCCCCGAAAAGCATAGCTTTTCCCCAATTTCTTCCCCAAAATTTACTTTGAGTCTCATTACCCAATGGCTCCATTCCGGTACATTGGCCTCAACTACAGTACCAACGCGAATATCCACTTTTCTGAAAGTATCAAAATCTATATTTTCAGTCATTTTTTAAAATAAAGACCCATCTTTTCTTTCACTTCGCTCAAAACAGAAGAGACTATCTTCCGAGCTCTCTTTGCCCCATCATAAATTACCTCATCTACAAAACCTTTCTTTGACTCAAGCTCAAAAGCCCTTTTTTGAATAGGCTTAATCTGCTCGTAAATTTCCTCAGCCAAACGAGTTTTCAATTCCTGATATCTAATCCCCTCACCTAAATATTTTTTCTCATAAGAAAACCTCTCTTCCTTCCCCAAGAAAAGCTCAACCAATTGTAAAAGAACTGCCACCCCACCTTCTTTGGGAACCGCACTCCCCTTACCCAAATCAGTAGGAACTTTAGCGAGCTTTGTTTTTATATCAGAAAAGGAGTCGCCCAAAGAAATATAACTTCCTTCAACCGACTTACTCATTTTCCCCTCACCTGTTAAAGACGGTACATATTCACCTTTTGTGGCAAACCGCTTGGGTTCCGGAAAAGAAAGATTATATTTATCGTTCATTTTTCTGGCAATTTCTCTTGCCACTTCAAGATGAGGTTCCTGATCCACACCAACAGGAACAAGTTCTGCCTTATAAGCCAAAATATCAGCAGACATTAAAACCGGATAATTAAGAAGAGCAACAGTCGCCCCATCTGGATGTTGTTTAATCTTTTCCTTATAGGTTGGCAAATGAAGCATTCTGGCAACTGTCACGGCAGATGATAAAAGATGAGCAAGATAAGCATGCTCTGGAACAAGGGACTGAACCGTGATTATCGACTTTTCAGGATCCAAACCGCAGGCGAGATAATCAATAACCACCTGCTTTGTATATTTTGCTAAATTTTCTTTATCATAAGGAGTCGTAATGGCATGTAAATCCATAACCATATAGATAGTTTCGTAATCTGGATTTTCCTGAAGTTCAAGATACCCCCTAACCCCACCAAGATAATTTCCAAGATGAAGCCTGCCTGTAGGACGCGAACCTGAAAAAACTCGTCTTTTCATAGGGTTATTTTACCCTAAAGAGGAATTAATTCAAAATTCTAACGCTCGTGCATTGCTTCTTCAAAAGATTCTATCCTCTGCAATATCCTACCCGCTAATCATTCAGTTCTCTGTTACTGACAAAGTCTATAATACTCCTTCAACTTTGAAGCAGGTCATCAAGATTCTTATTTTTATCAAAAATTCCTGAAAATTAAAAATAAAATCTCGCTGACAGCATTAGTGGCTTTGGCAAGGAAAAGGATAAAATGGAAAGGAAATCACCGCAGTCGCATCTGCATTGTTAGCCTCCCATTAAGCGAGCTCGCTTACAAAAAAATTTTTGATACTTTGAAACAGAATTCTTTTGACAGCTAAGAGAATCATTGGTATCTAGTTATTAATTTCTAAGTCTTTTTGATCTTATAGACCGCCGCCTTTTTCCCCGAAACCAGAATATCATGTTTTTCAATTAGAACTAGCTTTCCATAGAAATGCTTCATTGTCTTTTCAAACAATTCCTTTTGAGCAGTTAAAACTACCATCAAACCATTTCTCCTAATAACTCGCAAAAACTCCTTAACCATTTTTATATAAAAATCAGGGAGATCAAATTTCTCTTGTTCATAAATTCCCCAAGGAGGGTCCGTAACTATTTTATCAATCGTGTCGTTACCCATTACCTGCAAATCGAGCGCATCATAATTTGTTACAGTTATTCTTCTTTTTAACTTATCTACACGTTCTTTTAGATATTTATACATTTTGGGATCTTTATCATTTGCAATAATTTGCCTGTAGGGTAAAACCGTTCTTTCTAAAGGAATTGCTCCCGAGCCAGCAAATGGGTCAAGAAAAACATCTTGAGGTTTTGGCTCTGATAATAAACAGAGAATATGAGCTAATTCTGGCCTGAGTTCTCCTTTGCGAAGTATCTTTTTATAATTAGGAGTTTTAGTAAGTCTCATCCCGACAAAACAGAATCCCTCTCTTCGCTTAAGAAACCATATCTCAATATCTGGTTTTGCTCTATTTATCTTAAGTTTAAATGTCTTTCCTAAAAAATTTTCTAGATTTTCTAACATTTTTTTGTCTGTGGAAACAAGACGATTCTCTTCGGAAACAATTACTCGAAAACTTCTTCTGTCCTTGATTATTTTAGAAGGAAATTGCCCTATCAAGTTCCCCTTCTGTAAAAAAATTTCGATGAGGTCCCTAACAGAGAATATTTCTTTGCCGTCAAAAAACTGAAGCAGCCAAAAGGTGTTGTTGAAAAAACGAAGAGTTAGAATTCTCCTTAGCGTTTCGTTGCTTTTATACATAATAAGACCATCGAGAACAAGATCGATTTGCACGTCTTTCAGCTTCTTTTTGAGAGCATCCTTGACCACTTCTTGAAACCCCGTAATAAACGTCGAGTAATAAATTTCCATAAATATCAGACTCTTAATTAGAATTTTAAAATTACGGCTTAATAAAGTAGTAAACCCCAGCCTTCCTTCCCGAAACTAGAATATCGAAAGTTTCATTAGGAAGCCATTCTAAGTTTTCGATCGCTTCTTCCATTTCATCTCTAGCTGCTGTAAGAATAACTAATCTTCCTTTACTCCTTAGAACTCGTCTCATCTCCCTTAACATTTCATAGTAAAATTTCCTGGGATCTGATTTAAATTTTTTAAATATACCCCATGGGGGGTCAGTAACTATAACATCAACAGATTCACCTCGAATCTCTTTCATTTGCAAAGCATCTCCCCGCATGACTCTCGTTCCTGGAAATTTCCTAAGTCGTCTTTTTGCTACCTCAACGCCTTTGGGGTCAATATCCATACCAATTATCTCCTTATAGGCAAAATGTTTAGCCCTTGACAGAAGGATTGCTCCAGACCCTGCAAATGGATCGAGAAAAACATCTTGGGGTTTTGGCTGTGAAATAAAATTAAGAAGATATGAAATTTCTCTACTTAATTCCCCTCTTTCTCTTTTTTCTCTATCGTTAGTTAACCTTAGGCCATAGTAACTTTCCCCGCTTCTGCGGATAAGAAACCAGATCTCAAAATCTGGCTTGCTTCGATTAACTTGAACACCTAAGGATTTTGATGTTACTCTTTCCAATCTATTCATTTGTTTAGGTGATATTGGTCTTAGTTCGCCCTCTTCTGAAACCCTAAAACGAAAGGAGCGCCATCCAAAAAATCGGATAATCTGCCTTGCCATCAACGTAGATTCACGATCGATATTATTAAATAAAGACTCTACAATTCTTGGTAAATTACTTGTATCAGAAAATTGCTGACGACTTAGAACAAGAAAAGCGTTCTGAAAAAAAGGTAAATTTTGCACTTGTTCAGGAGATAACCTGCTGGAAAAAAATATGACACTACCATCGTACCTCCCCAAAGAAGCATCTGGGTCCTTCTCTATTAAGGCTCGGCCAACAACATCCCCTAATCCTGGAGGAAATGCCGAGAGGTATTCT
The DNA here is from genome assembly GCA_013374855.1 of Candidatus Woesebacteria bacterium. GTDB lineage: Bacteria > Patescibacteriota > Microgenomatia > UBA8517 > UBA8517 > Ch104c. Next base: position 158,220 of record CP055308.1, read on the forward strand.
GGTGTCATAAGTTAATTTTTATTTTTTAACTACCTAAAAATATTTAAATATATTATACCCGTTATACTACCCGAAAAAAACATTGTGTACAGGATCGCAACATTTTCGACATTCCTCCTTTCTGAATAAGGTAGTTAATCGGTGTCATATTATTTAATGATTCGTGTGGTCTAATGCAGTTGTAATATATCATATATTCAGCTAAGTTTTTGTTGTATTGTTTTTGGTCATATATGAGATTGAGGTTTGGTTCAATAAAATCTTCATTTAGTGTTTTGTTGAATCGCTCAACTACACCATTTATTCTTGGACATCTCGGATAGGTGAAAAGATGTTTAATGTTTTGTTTTTGAAGATAACTTCTAAGGTGCTTTAGAAACTCCTTTCCGTTGTCTGTTTGGACTGTGTGGATTTTGTAAGGCAAGATAAACTGGAACTTTTTAAAGAAATCTACTGTGTTTTTTGAATTAAGTCTTCTGTATGTCAAGGAAAGGGCAGATTTCCCTTGAACATCAATTGCCTGGTACATATACCATTTTTGTCCATCAATAATCTTTTCCACAGTATCCATTTGGATGTAGCCTAATTCTTCTGGTTTAGGTGCATACCTGACCCTTGATTTTTTCTTCCTTTTGGCTTCATTATGAGCCCATTTAGATGTAGGATCGTGATATATTCTAGCTGGTTTGTAATAAAACAGATTATTTCTTTTAATAATTCTCCCAATGGTTGCAGTTGATACCATTTGGAGATTATTTTGCAAACAAAACTCATCAAGTTGAGGCTTGAGTTTGTATTTGCTCATTCTTTAGAACAAATTCTCTTTTCGTTCTGATATACTCAACAATCTTTGGATCTGTTCTTGGGTATCTAACACTTTTTGGTTTAGTTGAGTTGGGTACAAGACCTTGGATACCTTTTCTTTCTTTGATTCTCTTTTTCCAAACATAGATAAGCTTTCTGTCTACTCCAAATGCCTGTTTGGTTGCTTTTTCTCCAAAGTGTTCATAGAACAAGATAATCTTTTGTCTTTGGGCAGCTACCTCACTTTTGTCATATAGCCTTAAATGAGAAATCAACTTAATCACCCCCTTTGAGATTGGTATTTTAAACCATCTCATTGGAACTCCTGTAGACCTAGCCATTAGAAGTCAATGTCGAATATGTATCTGATCCTGTGCATTTTTTCTCGGTCTTAAAAATTTTGTTTTAAGTGAGCTCTGCCAAATGTCGGGGTGAAAATATAGTGGAGTCGGTTTGTTGCAATTTCCTCTCTCCTTGTAATCTTTTCCCTCACCACAGGCGTTATCAATCAACATTTAATAGTAGTACCAAGGGTGGGATTCGAACCCACGATCTTCGCGTTATGAATGCGCTGCTCTAACCACTGAGCTACCTTGGCAAAGTAAAATGTATTTTACCATAAAAAGCCGCAGAGTATAAAGCATTCTTTAGCCTGCAAAGTTTGGTCTCCCAAAAAACACTCTCACCTACTCTAATTTACCCATCACAATCCTATCCATTGAATCACCACCCACAGACTGATATAATAATCTTGTCATGCGGGGTAGTGTACGGCTGCACGGAAGGCTCATAATCTTCCAGACTGGGTTCGACTCCCAGCCCCGCAACACAAAACTCTCCTAATAATAAAGATTAAAAACATCAAACCATCTTTGCCAAACAGGTTTTTCCTCTTGAACTTTTCGTGGTTCAAAATCGGTAACGAGTTTTTCTAATTCCTCATCATCAGGAAGGATTACTACCACCTCTCCTTCTTTTGCCATTCCAAGACTATCCCGTAGTCTCCTTTCTATGTATAAATCTGAACCAAGTTCTTCAATCCTCTTTTTTATACTTTCATTCTCCACCTTTAAACTTTCAACTATTCTCTCTTTCTCCTCAACACTAGATGAAGCTTCTTTAAACCTCAAAAAATTGTCCCAAAAGGTCTTCAAAGATACTGCCAAAACAAAAATAGAGACGATTGTTACAACTTTTTCTCTCAAATCACTTATAACATACCTACTCATAATTTCTAACTTTGCGCCCCTATAGTATTAATAAAGGGGTTGAATCCACAACAATTTATGCTATCATATAAAAGATAACCTCTGCCTCAATTATTAACGAAAATGGAACAAACAGCCTTAAGAACAGTCCTTCCCGAATTTATAAAAAGCCTAACCGAAAAGGGCCGTTCTCCTTCAACTATTATAGCCTACAAGGCAGATATAGAACAATTTGTGGACTTCGCTGAAAGCAAGCAAAAACCCTTCATCCAATCAGTGGGTAGCGAATTTATATCCTCATACCGCGACGCATTGCTTGCTGATAAATACACGCCCAAAAGTGTTTCAAGAAAGCTGAATGCCATAAAGACATTCTTTAAATACCTCAAAAACCAAAACTACATAAGCAACGATCCCGCTCAAGAAGTTGCTCATCCCAAAATTGAAGGGAAAAAGCCTAGATACCTCTCCAAAATTGAATACAGAGCACTAAGAGATACAGTAAGAGATGATATAAGAACAACCGCTATTGTTGAGCTAATACTTCAGGCAGGCTTGAGAATTTCAGAAGTAGCAAATTTAAAAATGAAAAATATAGGGGACGATAAACTAACCATAGAGGCTTATGCAAGCCAACCTCAAAGAGTAGTTCCTTTAAACAAAAGAGCTAAAGAAGCTTTAGAAAATTACATTAAAAACACAAGACCAAAAGCTGATTCTGATTTTGTCTTCGTCAGTAAAAACGGAAAACCACTTGCAATAAGAAACATAAGATTGGTAATCAACAAATATATGCAAAAGGCAGAATTGCCAAACTATTCTGTAAATGATCTGCGAACCACATTTATAATAGAAAACTTAAAAGCCGGAGTAAGTCTTACCTATCTTTCACAAGTGGCAGGACACAAAAGAATATCAACCACAGAATCCTACCTTCAACTCGCCGAAGTCCAAGAAGCAGGAAATAAACAAGAGCTAACTGAATTGTAAGTGAAACCATAATTTTGGTCAAGTATACTAAATAGCAAATGAAGGCAAATGATGTTTCAGCGGGATATTTCAGAAGTTCAAACCTAGAAGAGAGAATAGATGAAATTGTAAACAGAATAGCTTCTATTTCCAACTTCAAACCGAAAAGCATCTTATAAGCAAAAGTGGTTGGTGGGGTTCAAAGAAAATTGGCGCTTTCCATTACAAAGGTACTTATGAAGGCAACCCCTGCGTACTAAAAATCCAAGGAGTTAAACCAGAAACAAGCGAAGTTTTTATGATAGAATCCTTCAGGAAACAAAACGAAAGTTCTATAATAAGACCACCCAAAATATATTATCAAATACCTTGGGACGAAAAGTTTGGTTATGAAGCTTATATAATGGAAGATGTTGGAAACAACTTGGTAGTCAAAGTGCCGTCAACTAAAGAAGAGATAGAAGAATTCTTTACTTTTTACAGAGAATACCGCGCAAATTGCAGGAAAAAACCATGGGTTAAAAAACCAAAAGAGACTACAGCAGAAACAATCAAAAACAGGTTTGAGAGATGGACAAAAGCAAGTTTCGAGATTTACCCAGACCACCCATTTCGCCAAAAAGAAGATCAAAAACTTATAAAAGAAGCTATTGATGTTCTCACCTCTGAATACAGGGGAGTGAAACTAGAATTTGTACACGGACATTTTTCCCATCGAGACCTCTATCGTGTTAATGACAAAATAGTAATACTTTCAAACCTATACTGGACATGGAAACCTCCGTTTTACGATACCATATTTGCCAGACACTGGGTCAGATATGAGCTTGCTGACAAGGAGAATTTAACACCAAAACAAATAGAAAATCAGCTTCGCACCTGGGATGATCAAATAACTAAAATTCCAATCAACAATGAAGAAAGAAAGCTCCTTGACCTTGCTTTACTTGAAAGAGCGGCAGCTGGTTTAAATCTTGACGCGCTTAGCGTTAAAACAAACAAACCTTGTGCCAAATTTATAGTGGAGCAAACCAGAAACGAGCTTCAATACCTTCTGGACAAGCTTAGTAAATCCTAAAAGGGCCGGTGGTCCGGGGAGGATTCGAACCTCCGACTTCCATTTTATAAGAATGGCACTCTAACCGCTGAGTTACCGGACCAGAAAAACCTTCAATATAGCTATTATATTATATATTTTGTCTCATATTTTGACAAACACACCCTACTAAAACAAACTTGCCAAAAAAATAAAAAAAAGGTAAATTAAAAAAGCAAATGACTAATATATTCAAGGCCTACGACATCCGCGGAAAGTATCCTGAAGAGCTAAACGAGGAAATAGCATATAAAATAGGCAGAGCTTTCGCCAGACTAATCCAAGAAGAAAAGAACAAAGATAACATATCAGTAGGAGTAGCCAACGATATGAGATTATCAAGCCCACAATTGAAAGGAAAGTTAATACAAGGACTAATAGACAATGGATGTTTGGTATATGATATGGGTTTTGTTTCCACTCCTACCTTTTACTTTGGAATAAGTTACAACAATTATGATGCGGGGGTTCAAGTCTCTGCTTCGCACAATCCTCCTGAATACAACGGCTTTAAAATGGTCAGAAGCAAATCTGCCCCAGTAAGTGAAAACACAGGTATAAGGCAAATTCAAGAATGGATAACAGAAAGTAATTGGGAAGAAAAAATAAAAGGAAGCTACCGCCCCTGTAATAACACCACCCAAAGCGCGGTCGACAGCCTTACCAAAGAAATACCGCTTGAGAAAATAAAACCAATGAAAATAGTTGTCGACCCAGCCAATTCTATGGGGATTCTTGATGTAGAAGCTTTCTTTTCTAAACTGCCTCAAATAGAATTAGTTAAGATAAACTTTGAACTTGACGGAAAATTTCCCTCTCATGAACCAGACCCATTAAAAGAAGAGAATTTAGAACAAATTAAAAGAAAGGTTATTGAAGAAAAGGCGGATCTTGGTATAGCAACTGATGGTGATGCAGATCGTTATTTCTTTATAGACAATGAAGGAAACACCATCAGGCAAGAAATTCTACGGGGAATTATGGCTCAGATTGCAATAAAAGAAAATCCCGGTGCTACAGTGTGCTACGACATAAGACCTGGAAAAATAACTAAAGACATGATAGAAGAAGTGGGAGGAAAAGCTTCAGTCACAAGAGTTGGACATTCACTTATAAAAGAACAGATGATAAAAGAAGGTGCTGTCTTTGGAGGAGAGTCTTCTGGCCACTACTTTTACAAAACCAACTGGGGGGTTTTTGAAACACCATTTATTTTGCTTGCAAAATTCCTTCTTTTTGTAAGCCAACAGGAAAAACCAGTTGCCGACATAATAAAGCCTCTTAAAAAATACCCAAACTCAGGAGAAATCAACATTAACCTTTCTGAGACAACAGACAAAAATAAAGTCTTGGAAACAATCAAGGAAAGATACAAAGATGGAGAGATAGATGAATTAGACGGAGTAAGTGTTACTTACAACGACTTTTGGTTTAATGTAAGAGCATCAAACACAGAACCCAAAATTAGGCTAACTGTAGAAGCGATAAATCAACAAATAATGGAAAAAAGGAAAGAAGAAATATTTAATCTGATTCAATCACTGATAGCCTAATTACAGCCTTGCCCTTCTTGCTATTTCAGCCTCTACCTCTCTTACATCCCTACCATACTTAAGTCTGCTCATCTCCTTTATAATTTCTGCCACTTTTGGATTCTCCATCTTTTTTACCTCACTCATATCTTTTGTAGTATCAATAGAGAAAGGAGGCACTGGTTCATTGTGCACAATAGTTTTAACAAAAGCGTTAAATCGTTCAATATTCAAAAGATCTTCCTCACTGAAAGTGGGAGCAAATTCACGCGCCAAATAGGAAGCGTCTGTCACACCTACCCTAAAAGCTATTTTTGTTCCCACATTCCCAAAAACAGCATTTTTAACTTCTTCTTCCATTTGACCAATAAACTGGTTGGCAACACAAAGATTAAGTCTGTATTTTCTTGCTTCAGAAAGAATTACAGCAAAATCGGGTGTGGCAAAATTTTGAAACTCATCAACATAAAGATAAAAATCGCGCCTTTTTTCCTCTGGCGTGTCTTGTCTACTCATTGCTGCCATTAAAATCCTTGGTACTAAAATTAAGCCCAGAAAGCTTGAGTTTTCCTCACCCAACTCCCCTTTTGCCAAATCAATAAGCAAAATCTTCCCCTGATCCATTACCTCTCTGAAAGAAAACGATGATTTCGACTGACCGATAATATTTCTCATCATTCTGTTTGTAACAAACCTACCAAATTTGGAAACTGTGTAGTCCAAAACCTCCGATTTATGGAAATCGGCAGTCTGGGCTATCTGGTCTGTCCAATAACGGCGCACCATTGGATCTGTAACCTTTGGCAAAAGCTCTTGCACAAAGCGTGAATCAGTCATAATACGCACAACTTCGATAAATGTATTTCCCTCTTCCGCCATTGCTGTAAGCATTGCATTTCTTACTCCATGTTCAAAGCGAGGACCAACAATACCGGTTTTGTAAGGATCAAAAAGTTTATACATTAGGTTAATAACTGAAGTTGCTACAAAATGTTTTTGGTCTTCGGTTTTTGCTTCCAACAAATTAAGTCCCATTGGTCGTTCTGTATCTGCTGGATTAAAATAAATAACATCCTCTGCTCTCTCTGGTGGAATCAGGGGTAGAAGTTGCCGAACTGTATCATGAGGATCGATAAAACAGATTCCTTTGCCTTCCTTTATATCCTGAATCATCATTTGTTTCAAAAGTTCAGACTTACCAGTTCCAGTTGCACCTATTATGTATATATGTCTTCTTCTATCGTCATCCGAGATACAAACCCTTCTTCTGATACCTCTAAACACACTCATCCCCAAGAAAAGCCCTTCTTCAGGAATCTGGCTTGGTGCGGGAGCTCTTTTTGCGTTAAGCCACTGAATGTTTGGAGTTGTCACACTACGATTTGGAAAGTGATATATGGTTGCCAACTCTTCAGAATTCAACACTGAAGGTCTGTTACCCCAAAAGTGAAACATCGGCTGATACCGGTAGAGAAAATCTTCCATAAAAGAAGCCTTATGGCGAATTTTTCTTGACTTAAAACCATTATTCTCACTTGAGAATTGTTCAAAAGCGCCTGATATGTTAGTAAGGTGCATCTTGGCAAGTTCTGTTGTTTCAGCAACCACTACAAACCTAATGGTTACCTCAAAACCGGGTTTACCTATTTTTGACTCAATTGCTTCCAAGACTCTGCCTGAAACACTAAATTTCGCCTTTTCTGGGTCTGATTCACGCTTCTTTGTTTCTGAAATAAAAGAAGATCCATCTTTCTGCCATTTGGACTCGGCAGGAGAAATTACAATCTGAATAGCAGCAGCTTCTTTCTCCCCCATTTTTGCCAGGACCGAAGTTATAGGTAAAAGCGGATCAACTGCCAAATCTTTGTAAACCTTTATCGGCTTAAAATTCTCCGCTCTTAACTGAAGAGACTTATAGGCAACCTTGCCTGTTTCATTAAATATGTTATACTCAGGAACTTCAACCACCTCCGCATCTGGATAGGCACCATTTATCTGTTTTTCTATCAAGTCTTTGTATCTACTTGGGCACCAAACATAAAAATTGATATAACCCTCGCGTGCTACAATTTCAAAAGAAATAGAAGGCTGAAAAGAAAATTTCTGTTTCCAGCCTCCTTTTTTGATTGAATAAAGCGAAGCAAAAACCTGTTCCATTGCATCTATTTTTACCTCATTGGTCCGCGGAACAAGTACACGAAGAAGGACAGAATCAAGAGATTCCTTTTCTCTTCCCCTCCATCTAAAAATAGTGAAGATAAAAAAACCAAATCCAGCCAGAAAAAAGACCGAAAAAAGAACCAAAACTATCAAAGCCAAAATGGTCGTTGGGTCAATCATATTAACTTTTACCTGCTTTCAATAAACCCACAATCTGCCAACCAAAAACTCTAGCCTTCTCAATAAGCCTTAACCAAAACCTAGCCAGCCATGTTTTCGCCTCATCTGGAGAACCTTTACTTTCTTCCTCCAAGACCGCTTCCGGCTTTGGTAATTCTATTATAATTTTTTTGGTCTGCGGAGTCTGAATAAGTGGTTTCCCCTGATCGTCAGTAACCTGTTTCTGAAATTGTGTAGGAACAACCTGAACACCTGGAATATTTTTTTCAATACTTTCTGGAAGACTATCAGGTCTTTCAACTGCTTGTGGCTGCTCAATCTGTCCTTCTCTTTCCACTTGAGTTGCCATGAGTTCATTATATAGCAGACAACAAAGTTATAGTAGCCAGAAAATTTAAGAAGATTTCCAGATTTCCTCTTTTACTCCACTTTTAAAATTAATCCATCTACCCAAAATGAACAAATAATCAGACAACCGATTAATATACGCAAGAACCAATGGTTCAATTTCTCTTTGAATAGCAACCAATCTTCTTTCAGCCTTTCTTGCAAGAGATCTGGTATAAAAAAGGCCCGTTGCAATCACATCTCCACCCAAAAAAATAAAAGAGGTTTGCACCGGCAATTTGCTTTCTATATCATCAATTCTTTTCTCAATCCTGCCGATTCTTTTTTCATCAAAGCTAGAATTGTAACCCGCAATAATTGAGCCAATTAAAAAAAGATCATTTTGTATGCTTTTCAGTTCTGCATCAAGATTTTTAAATCTGTTTATAGATCTAACAATACCAATGTAGGAATTCAATTCATCAATCGCGCCTATTGCTTCTACTATCTTGGACTTCTTGGAAACCCTTTTGTTGTTAAATAGAGAAGTCTCCCCTTTATCCCCTCTTTTGGTATAAATCATTTACAGGCTAACACTCTGAATGCCCACAAACATAACATTTCGAGCAACCTTCTTCATAAACAAAAGAACTTGAACCACAAGAAGGACAAATATCAGCAAGCCTATAAAAATCTCCTTTATCTTCAAGAAAGATACTGCTATCTGAAGAATAATTCTTCTCTTGCAAATCACCTTCAATACTGATTGAACCGTTATTATTCAATTCACTTGCACCGTTTTGCAAGGTTTCATGGCGCTTTGCAAACCCGTTTATTCTAAAATCAAAGTGGTAAGACAAGGCAGCGGCTACCGCATCAGGAAGGGACCTTATCTTGTTTATTCCAAAACCAACCGATCTTCTTCCTCCAATACCCGAAAGTTGCATTGCAATTTCTTTTGCCCTTTCCTTAGGAGATCCCCCTCTTGAACGCAAGGTAGTAGATATAACCCTGCCTAAAGCTTCAGCTACCGCAGTAATATCACTCCCTGCCTTACCCACATTTATAAAAACTTCCAATGGTTCACCTTTATTGTCTTCATTAATAGTAATAAACGCAGTCCCCACAGGAGTAACAAGCCTATATGTGGCCCCCTTCACCACAAAAGGTCTTTCTTCTATCATGACAGTCTGCCCAACTTCTGTTTCATTTTTCTCCTTTTCTTTATTCAAACCCACATTCAAAACCTGAACATCCTTACAACCATCCCTAAAAACAGTAATCCCCTTACAATCTGTTTCCCAAGCCAAAAGATAGGCTTTCTTTACATCATCAACCGTTGCCTCATGAGGTAGATTAATAGTCTTTGAAACTGCATTTTCCGTGTATTTCTGAAAAACAGATTGTGTTCTAATATGCCAATCAACTTCTATCTCATGAGCTGTTCCAAATATTTTTCTTATTCTCTCTGGCAAGATATGCATATCCCTTATTACACCCTTCTCAACCACCTTTCTTTCAACATCTTCACTCCAAAGACCTTCTTTCCTAAGATGTTCTTCAAAATAAGGATTAATAAAAGAAAGCTTTCTATCCAGATGCTTGTCTTTCACAACATGCTCATAAGCTATGGCAAAAAGAGGTTCAATACCAGAAGAGGCACCAGCGATAATGGAAATCGTGCCTGTTGGAGCAATAGTTGTAACTGTAGAATTTCTCCTTGGTTTTTCGTCTTTATAAATACTCAATGGCCAAAGAGGAAAAGGACCACGTTCTTTTGCTAGCTCTTGAGTGGTAAGAACAGCTTTTTCTTGAATAAATGACATTACCTTTTCTGCCAATTCTAAAGCCTCATCTGAATCATAAGGAATGCCTAAAGAAATAAGCATATCTGCCCAACCTCCAACCCCAAGACCTATTCTTCTTGTGTTAAAAACCATCTTTCTTATCTGCTCCAACGGATATGGATTAACCTCTATAACATCATCAAGAAATCTAACCGACTTTTTTACAACCTCTTCCAATTCATTCCAATTAATTTCACCATCTTCAACAAAATAACCCAAAAAGATACTTCCTAAGTTGCACGCGTCAAAAGGATAAAGTGGCTGTTCACCACAAGGATTAGTGGATTCTATCGGACCTAAAGGAGGAACAGGATTAGCTGGACTTTTGTTAATCCTATCTATAAAAACAAGACCAGGATCCCCGGTCTTCCACGCAGCTTCCGCTATCTCATTAAAAATTTCAACCGCATTAAGTTTCCCAACAACACTTTTGGTTCTAGGATCAATCAATTCATAATCTTCACCTCTATCAAGTGCTTCCATAAACCTATTAGTTATTGCCACTGAAATGTTAAAGTTTGTTATTCCACCATCCTCCTTACAATGAATAAATTCTTTTATATCTGGATGATCGACACGCAAAATCCCCATATTAGCTCCTCTTCTCTTTCCACCTTGCTTGACCTCATTTGTGGCAGCATCAAAAATTCTCATAAAAGAAACCGGTCCTGACGCAATACCTCTTGATGTCTTAACAACCGCGCCTTTTGGCCTTAACCTGCTAAAGGCAAACCCTGTGCCACCACCAGTTTTATGAATTAGTGCCTGATATTTAAGAGCATCAAAAATCCCCTCCATTGAATCTTCAACAGGCAAAACAAAACAAGCAGAGTATTGCAAACCATTGGCTGTTCCTGCATTCATCAGTGTAGGAGAATTGGGAAGAAACTTGCGAGAAATCATCAGGTTATAATATTCTTTCGCCATATCTAAAACTTCTCTTCTGTGTTTACCCCACCTTGCCTCAGCCGATGCAATCTCCCAAGCAACTCTCCAGACCATTTCTTCCGGGGTTTCTATAACATTCAGATTCTCATCCTTAACCAAATACCTTTCCTGAAGCACCTTCAAAGCCTGTTCAGTCCAATTACCTTTGGGCAAATCAGAAGGCAACTTAGGACGCTTACCAATCTTTGCTTCAATTTCACCCATTATCTCCTCATAAGAGGGAGCAAAAAGATCGTCAACTGATATTTTGCCATCCCTAATTGGAGGCAAATCACTTAATCTTGTTTTTCTTTTTCTCATAGCTCAACTTTCTCTTTCTATCGCTCTTTCAAAATCTGATAAATCTTCAAACTCAAGATAAACACTTGCAAATCTAAGCCAGGCAACCTTATCAATCTTTTTAAGGTGTTTCAAAACCAATCTACCTATCAACTTTGAACTAATTTCTTCCTTCTCTTCTTTCAATATTTCTCTCTCTACTCTACTGGTAATATCTTCAACTAAATCTAGAGAAATTGGCCTTTTTTCTATTGCTCTTAAAATTCCCCTTTTAATCTTATCTTTTATAAAAGGTTCCCTTTTTCCGTCCTTTTTAACAACCCATAAGGTTTTTTCTCTTATCTTCTCATAGGTTGTAAATCTCCTCCCACACTTTGCACACTTTCTTCTCCTTCTTATTGAATTGTCATCCTCAACTGATCTTGATTCTAAAACTTCTAAATTTTTCCCACCGCAAAAAGGGCATTTCATTCAGGTTTCACGCTCGAAAAACAAAAACACTATTTGTAGCGTGTGATAACTAATTTATCACTATCCATGTGGTTGTCAACTATCACTAAATGTGTCAAAAAAAATCACAACAGGCTTGAGACAAACCTAAAAAAAACATAGGTGGAAAAACGTCTTTAGGAAAAACTGCGGAAAATAGTTCAAAAGAGAAAAAGTATTTTTACTCAAAAAATAAAAATAAATTCATAATTGAGGCAAAGAAGAAGTGTCCAGATTGATACTCTTCAAATAATTGAGTTTAACTCTATAAAAATTACTATAAAAATTTGCCGATTTCTCAACTTCCGATCTAAACTCTGAGGGCAAGAATTCACTTGTTTCTCGTAAGACTTTCCAATGAGCAAAAGACGCTTTAACCAAAAGAATAAGAAGTTCATTAGTATTAGACCCACTTTTTCTCGCCTCCTCTTCCAATCTAGACGCCTCTTTAAAATAGCTCTCAGAACGAATCATTGCATTAAAAGCATCGTCAAATCTTCCTTTTTCTAAAAGAGCAACAAACCCCATCAGCCTCTTGTCAGAAAAGAGAAGGTTAAGTTCTGCTTTCCTTGTTGCCCCTGGTGTTAAAAAAAGCCAAAATTTATCGCGAGCAGCTTTTATGCCCCAAAGCAAGTCTCCAGGAAGAACCTTTCCAGGGTAAACAAAAAAATAACCAACCTCATCCACGCTTTTGGCAAAACCAATATTTGCTCCCCTGTAATCACCAAGGTTAAAAGAGTGACGCAAAGAGGCACTTCTTAAAATAGAAACAACAAGTACTAAAAAACCAAAAAGAAGGAAAGTGCCTGTTAAAAATAAATTCCTAAACACGTCTTAATTATACAATAACTACCTAAAAAGTATAATCGGCCATTCCCAAAATACATGGAGGAGAATAGAAGAAAAAATGTTTTTCGTTCTTGCAAAAACAAAGGCAGAACCTATACCAAAAAAAGTAGTTAAAAATAAAAACAAAATAGCAGCAGAAAACTCAAGCTTCCAAACAAAAACGACAACTGGAACATGAATCAAAGCCCAGACAAAACTTGTTGATAAATTCGAAAAAAACTCGTTTTTAGAAACCTCCAAGACTCTATTAAAAAGATATCCTCTAAAAACAACCTCTTCTGAAAAAGCTGTGGCAAAAGAAAGACCCAAAGAAGCAAGAAACGGCTTATCTCCAATATAGGCCGCAAAATTGAAATTCCCATACTTTAGGTAGTTTATAATCAACGCTTCAAGAAGAAACAAAAAACCCAGGCCAAAAGAAAGATAGATAGCAGGAAAAAAATTCTTGAAAGTAAATCCCAAAGAAGAAATACCCTCTCTCTCTTTTCTCAATAAATAAAAAACAGGAAGAAGCCAAATTAGCGGTTTCACAAATAATTCCTCTACTTCTTCAGGGAGCTTAAAAATCAACCTATAAAATCCCCAAACAATCAAAAGAAAAGCAGCAAGATAAACGGAATTTTTAATTTTTAAGACAGAAGCAGACGTTTTGTTCCTTGACATACACCTCCTATTTTAAACAATTTTCATAGAGTTCGTCCATAGCATCAACTATCATTAATAGCCTTTCTCTTGCATTGGAAATATTTAAAGACTTAGTCTTTTCGGGAAACCAATGAAAAACAAGATTTCTACAAAGCCGCCATGTACTCCAAAGTTTGTCTGCTAACTCCTTGCCCCCACAAGACACGACAATTCTGTCATAAACACTTTCGTGTCTGTACTTTTCTTCAAGTTGTGGATTGAGAGCCTTCCCTATCCTAAAGTGAGTTCCATAATAATCCTCCTTTGTAATAAAACCTTTCTGCCAGAAAACAAGCTTCAGAAAACCTTCATAAGCTTTTGCTGCAGGAAAAACAACAAAAGAATAATCATTAAATTTTCTTTCCGAATTGGAAACATCATTAAGAAGAAAAAAAGACTGATCAAGTAGTTCTCTTAACTCAGGGCTAAGTTTCCTCCACCAAAGCTTTTTAGAATAAACACTCTCCATCTTGTATAATACATACACATTATACCCAATTTTACAAAGAATCAACAATAATCTGTCTAAAAAAACAAATGAAAAAAATACTAATACTGATAATTATTTCCGTAGCACTTGCCGCCTTTTCCGCTTGGGTATTCTATGGACTTCCCTCACCCGAAAAACTAGAGTCAGGAAATCTTCCAGTATCAACAAAAATATTCGACAGAAACGGACAGTTAATTTATGAAATATACGCAAACCAAAGAAGGAGCCCTGTCAAAATAGAAGAACTCCCAGTTTACATAAAACAAGCTACAATCGCAATAGAAGACAAAGATTTTTACAAACACCACGGCCTATCAATAACTGGAATTGGAAGAGCAATATACAAAACAATCTTTCAAAAAAAAATTCAGGGTGGATCAACCTTAACACAACAACTGATTAAAAACGCCCTCCTTTCCCCGGAAAGAACAATCAGAAGAAAAATTAGAGAATTCGTGCTTGCTACAATAGTTGAAACAATCTACTCCAAGGAAAAAATCCTTGAGATGTATCTAAACCAAATACCATACGGCTCAACCGCCTACGGGATTGAAGCCGCCAGTGAGTTGTATTTTGGAAAAAGCGCCAAAGACCTTAGTCTTGCTGAAGCAACGCTTCTTGCAGGACTGCCAGCTGCTCCGACCGCATTTTCTCCGTTTGGCGCAAGCCCACAAAAAGCAAAAATAAGGCAAGAATTAGTTTTAAGAAGGATGGTAGAAGACGGATATATTACTCAAGATGAAGCTGAAAGAGCCAAAAATGAAGAGCTTACCTTTGCTAAACCAGAAAAACTAAAAGCCCCGCATTTTACCTTATGGGTCAAAGAAATCTTAGCAGAAAAATATGGAGACAATGTAGTAGAACAAGGAGGCTTGAGAGTTACCACCACACTTGATCTTGATCTACAAGAATTTGCCGAATCGCAAGTGGCAACAGAGGTGGCAAAACTTACCAAACAAAATGTAAGAAATGGGGCATTGATTATAGCAAGACCAAAATCCGGTGAAATCCTTGCAATGGTGGGGTCAAAAGACTATTTTGCCACAGACGAAGACGGAAAGGTAAATGTAATTTTTTCCTTAAGACAACCCGGTTCATCCATCAAACCACTAAACTACGCTTTAGCCCTAGAAAAAAAACTAATAACCCCCTCAACCCCACTTGCTGACATACCAACATGTTTCATTACCCAAGGGCAGCTCCCATACTGCCCCAAAAACTACGACAACACATTTCATGGAATCCAACAGGTAAGGTTTGCTCTCGGAAACTCACTCAATATACCTGCAGTTCGCGTACTTGCGCTAAATGGGATTGAAAACTTTATTGATTTTGCCACAAAGGCAGGTATTACAACATTCACAGACCCTAAAAATTACGGTCTGTCTCTAACTTTGGGCGGTGGCGAGGTGAAACCTTATGACATGGCAGTTGCTTTTGGAATATTTGCCAATCAAGGGATAAAAGTACCACTTAATCCCATCCTCAAGGTAGAAGATTGGAAAGGAAAGGTGTACGAAGAAACAAACCCAGACGAAGTAGAAGGAGAAAGAGTGTTAAGTGCTGAGACTGCATTTTTAATAACCAATATTCTCTCAGATAATGGAGCACGTTTAATAGCTTTTGGACCATCATCGTATTTAAATGTCAAAAACCACCCAGAAGTTGCTGTTAAAACAGGTACAACTAACGACAGAAGAGATAACTGGACAATTGGTTATACAAGTCAAGTTCTTGTTTTAACTTGGGTGGGAAACAACAATAATGAGCCTATGTCAGGAGCAGTATCCGGAGTTTCTGGAGCCTCTCCCATTTGGAATAAAGTTATAAGCTACGCCCTTGAAAAAGCAGAAAAGGGCTTGTACAACAAGAATGATATCGGGCATGGACAAATTCCAAAACCAGACGGAGTTGTTGGAACAAATGTTTGTGTTGATTCGGGAAATAAAGCTAAAGACGAAAACGGAAATCCACTACCTTGCAACACAAGATTCGAATATTTCCTAAAAGAAAAAATCGGAGCAGGAGTAGATATGAGTAGGAAAGACATAGAAATAGACAAAACCACAGGATCACTAGCCAACAAAAAAACCCCACCAGAAAATATTGAAGTCCAAAACAAGTTGGTATTGATTGATCCACTGGGAACTGCATATTGTTTTGATTGCACCGCAACACAATCAGCATCCATAAGCTACCCCTTGCCCAAGACCAATCAACAATTGTAAAATCAAGTTCCTATGATTAAAAAGGTAAGGAAAGCTGTAATCCCCGCCGCAGGTCTCGGCACTAGGTTTCTTCCTCAAACCAAGGCAATGCCCAAAGAAATGTTACCTCTTGTTGACAAACCAATGATCCAGTACATAGTAGAAAACTTAGTAGAAGCTGGCATTAAAGATATCGTCATTGTCACCGGATACCACAAAAGGGCAATAGAAGATCACTTTGACAATCCTTCAGCAGAATTAGTTAATGTTCTAAAAAGCAATGGTAAAACGAATCAATTAGAAGAACTTCTTAAGATATCAAATCTTGCCAACTTTTTCTATGTAAGACAAAAGGGGGCATATGGAAACGGAACCCCACTTCTTAATGTAAGAGATATTATAGGAAATGAGCCATTTATATATACTTGGGGAGACGATATGATACTCTCTAAACCAAATGAGTTCAAACAACTTATCAGTACTTATAAGAAATACAATTGTTCTGTTTTATCTGGACTAAGGGCAAGAGACGAAAGTGATTTTAACAAATGGGGGTTTGTTAAAGCTAAAAAAATAGAAGATTACATCTTCTTGGTTGACGAAATAATTGAAAAACCAGGAAAAGAAAAGTCTCCCAGCAACTTGGGGACTATTTCTAGCTTTCTTTTTACTCCAGAAATATTTGACTACCTAGACAAAGCCATAAAGAAACTTAAAAAGGGACAGGAGTTTTATTACAACGATGCCCTGAAACTCATGCTCAAAGACAGAAAGAAAATTTTAATAAAAGAAATTGCAGGAGGAGAATACATAGACACAGGTAACAGACTAGAGTACCTTAAAAGCATCACAAAGCTAGGATTAAAAAACAAAGAAGTATCAGCAGAATACTTAAGCTTCATCAAATCCCTAGTTAGGTAACTTTTTAAATCTTCTATTTTTTCGAATATTAACCTATAATAATGCAGAAATGGCTAAGCCAATTGCCACTCAAAATGATAAGACTGCCCCAAAAAACAAAAAACAAAAAACAAACTTCTTGAAAGTTTTCTATTATATTGGGAAACCTTTTTATTACTTTTTATCAGCAATAGTCCTAGCAATTTTGTTTATATACTACGTTGGTGGATATTTATTTAATTTAACTCCCCACCCTATATTTAAAAAATCAAGACCCAAGACCAAAAAGCAGATTTTCCCAAAAATAAAGATAATAAAAGAGGAAATTGCTCCTCCAAAGGAAAAAACTATATTAAAAATTCACAAAATAAAACCTATAAAAGCATTTCTGTTGTTTCTGATGCTAACTGCTGTGTTTCTTGTTTTCTCTTTCCTAAGAAGCCTTCCTTCCCCAAAAGATCTTACCAAGAGAAAGTTGGAGATTTCCACAAAAATTTATGACAGAAACGGAATGTTGCTCTACACTATATACAAGAATAAAAACAGAACACCAATAAAATTAGAGGAACTGCCAGAATTCGTAAAATATGCAACACTTGCAGCAGAAGATGCAGAATTTTACCAACATCCAGGGTTCTCAATAAGAGGAATTTTAAGAGCTATCATCAGAAACTACACAAGAGGAGAACTAACTGGTGGATCAACAATAACCCAACAACTTGTCAAAAATGCGCTCCTTACTCCAGAGAAAACTTTAACCAGAAAAATAAAGGAGTTAATACTTGCAGTAATGGTAGAACTAAATTTTTCCAAGGATGAAATCCTCGAGATGTATCTTAATGAAGTATCATATGGAGGCACTGCCTATGGCATAGAAGAAGCTTCAAGAACTTATTTTGGAAAATCCGCCAAAGAATTAAATCTACCAGAGGCTGCTTTTCTTGCTGGTTTACCTAAAAGCCCAAGCAAATTTTCTCCTTACAGCACCACTCCAGAATTAGGAATAGCAAGACAAAAAGATGTGCTTCAACTAATGAGAATCAATGGTTTTATAACAGAAGATGATGAAAAGAAAGCTCTTGCTCAAGAAATAAATTTTTCTATAAAAAAAACAGACATAAAAGCACCACATTTTGTGATGTATACAAGAGAAAAGCTGGAAAATATGTTCTCGAAGGAGGTTGTTGAGACAGGAGGGCTTGAGGTTATAACCACTCTTGATTATTCAATTCAAAAAATAGCAGAAAAAGCAGTGGAAGAGCAATTAAAAAAAATAGAAAAATTAAATGTTAAAAACTCCGCAGTGTTAGTCTTGAACCCAAAAACAGGAGAAATACTTGCAATGGTAGGTTCAAAAGATTACTTTGATACTAAAAACGATGGAAATGTAAATGTTACCACATCACTTCGCCAACCTGGTTCTTCCATAAAAGTCGTCAATTATGCCTATGCTCTCTCAAACGGCTATACTGCCGCAACAATTCTAAGCGATACACCAATAACATACAAGATCAAAGGACAGTCAGATTATATTCCAAAAAACTATGATGGGAAATATCGTGGCAACTTAACTCTAAGAAGTGCACTGGCTGAATCAAGAAACATACCCGCGGTTCGAGTGCTTGCAAGCTATGGTGTTGACAAGATGATAGAAATGGGAAGGAAAATGGGAATTACCACTTGGGAAGAAAAAGATAGGTTTGGACTTTCACTGACACTTGGTGGAGGCGAAGTAAAGCTTACTGAACTTGCCCAAGTTTATTCTGTTCTGGCAAATTATGGCCAAAAACCAACAATTAAAAATATTCTTTCTGTTAAAAACTACAAAGGTAAAATTCTCTATGAGGATAGATGTGTCATCAAAGAAGAAAACTGTCAAAACGAGCAAGTTCTCGACCCAAGAGTGGCTTTCATCCTTACTGACATACTATCAGATAACGAGGCACGTGCGCCTGTTTTTGGAAGAAATTCAAGTCTTGTTATCCCCAAACACCCAGAGGTGGCAGCCAAAACGGGAACAAGCAATAATCTAAGGGATAACTTAACAATCGGTTATAACCAAGATTATGTGGTTGCAGTCTGGGTAGGAAACAACGACAACTCTCCAATGTCAAGAATTGCATCAGGAATAACGGGGGCAGCTCCAATCTTCAATCAAATTATGGCATCCCTTCTTGTAGATAAAGAAAGTGCTAAGTGGCAACCACCAAAAGGGGTAATTAATGTTGCCATTTGCCCACTGACCGCAACTCTCCCCTGCAGTGGGTGCCCCATAAAAAAGGAGTGGTTTTTAGAAGAAAATGCACCAAAAAGATCCTGCAATAGCAATTTTGTAAAAAACTTAAAAGAACCAAGACCAGAACCTCAAATATTGGAACCAGCTGCTTCTACCGAGATAATTTTAAACTAATTCTTACCAGTTAGAACATCATAGACAATCTTAGAAAAAGAAGGAATAAAGGCGTTTGCCTCCCTTTCAATTATACCTTTTGACATCACAACAAGAATATAGGGGCTTTCTGCATAAACAATACCAGCATCATCTATAATATGGGTCAAAGTGCCAAATTTGTGAGCAATTCTAACACCCTCTGGCAAACCTTTAGGTAGATAATTCTCAAAATCAGTATTAGTTAAAGAATCAAGTATCTTTTCTTTGTTCTTTTCGCCTACCAATTTTCCTTTCCAAAGGTTAAGGAAAAACATTCCCACATCATAGGGGGTGGTTTCCCTTGTCTCAACATCTGTATTTGCCATACCTGCTTTATACAACATCTTTTCAATAGCTTCCTTTCCCACTTTTGTTTTAGCAATAACAAAGGCTGTATTATCTGATCTTTTGCCCATTAAATGAAGTATTTCACCATAATCAACCTCAAAACCAGCAGGCTTATTATTTAAGATTCCTGCCCCTGAAACTTTATCAGAATTCTTCAGAACATACTTTTCATTAAAAGATAAGCTTCCATTCTCCTCCATTGCACAAAGAGTAGCCATAACCGGAAGCTTAACTAAAGAAGCCCCATCAAAAACTTCCTTTTCGTTAACACCAAAACCAAAACCGCTTTCTATATCAATCAAATAAAAACCATAAATTCCGGAGAATTTTTTTGTTTCCCCTCTAAAGTTCGCTATTATTTCCTTTGACCTTTCCTCAACAAAACCAAATCTTTGTTTTAATCTTTCGTTAGTTTTGTCTTTTTCTAAAATTATTGTTTGTTTACCCAAAAGACTTGATATAAACCCTTTCCCCGGAAGTTTAATCTCCGGCAAACCAGGCAGCTTCCAAGCACGCGCAGAAAAAGCCAAAAAAGAAGAAACAAGAGCTGTTGTAAGAAATATTGTTAGAACCAGATATCTTTCCTTGCTTGTCCAAGGAACAACCTTCTCTTTCAATTTGATTTTTGTCTGTTTCCAACGCGGAATCAATCTTTTATCCCTTCTCTTCTCAAACTGCAAATCCTCATCAAATTCCTCTTCATCCTCAAAATTTCTCATAACTTGATTTTATCATCTTTTAATGCAAAAATGAGTTGTATGGAGGATAAGGAAAAACAATTTCCCACACAGAAAAATCCGCAAAATAATTTACCCTCTCAACCCAACAATCCTCAAGCCCAAGAACCAATCATTGCAGAAGTTCCTGAAGAATCCCAAGCAATACCACAAAAATCAATTGTCATATTCCCCACAGTAGTTCTTCTCATTATAGTTTCAACCTTCACCGGATATCTACTTTACCAAAATATACAGCTAAAAAAAGCACTTAAGATAAGCAGTTTTGACGACTGTGCACAAGAAAAAGGGATAATTCAAGAATCATATCCCAGAGTCTGTATCACCAAAGATGGAAGGAGATTCACTGAAGGGATAAAGGAAACAATTACCACACCAATACCGGAAAATAGTATAAACCCAGAGGAAAAGGATGAAGATACAAACTTACCAGACACCAGAGAAGGCAATCAATTGTAGTTTTTAGACCTTGTTTACAACTTCCTTACCAGAAAAAAAATCAAGAATCGCAGAAACTGCCAATTCTGTCATCTTAAGCCTGGCTTCAATAGTTGATGAGGCAATGTGAGGAGTTAAAATTACATTCTCCATCGCCAAAAGCTCGGGATTTATGTTGGGCTCATTTTCAAAAACATCCAACGCCGCGCCGGATAGTATTCCGGTCCGCAAGGCTTCCGCTAAATCCTGTTCACGCACCACAGGCCCCCGCGCAGTATTTACAAGAAAACTACCTCTTTTCATTTTCTCAAACGCACTTTTGTCTATCATCCCTCTTGTCTCCTCAGTTAAAGGGACATGAAGAGAGACAAAATCGGAAGTAGCAAGAAGTTCATCCAAACTTACAAACACAACCCCCAATTCCTTTTCTGCCTGCAAATCTTGAGTCCTTTTATTGTAAACAATCTTCATCTCATAACCTGCGGCTCGCCGCGCTACCATCGACCCTATGTTTCCAAGTCCTATTATTCCCAAAGTCTTGCCAACCAAAGATCTGCCCAAAAACACATCAGGATCCCAACTATGATAACCTCCCCTTCTAACCGATTCATCCGATTCAACTATTCTTCTGCTTAGAGCCAAAATCAAAGCCCAAGTGTGTTCTGCCACAGCCTCGTTTACCTCCTTGCAAGGAGTGTTTGCGACCACAATTTCCCTCTTTTTTGCCTCATCAACATCAATATTATCAAAACCAACAGCATAATTTGAAACTATCTTTAGACTTGCACCTGCCCTCTCAAACACTTCGCTGTCTATTCTTTCCGTTAAAAGACAAAGAAGGGCATCAACACCAACCACTCTTTCCAAAAATACTTCTCGCGGCATTGGCCGATCTTCTTTCCACAAATCAACTTCAAAACCCGCAGATTCAAACTTATCTACATAATCCCCAGGAATTTGCCTTGTTATTAGAACCTTCATCTTCTCAAAATTCCTCCACTAACACTTTACTACTTTTTGCTCTCTCAAGCCAAATATCAATCTCATCTTCTTTTAAAAGGCCTCTTTGACTGCCAACATAACCAATAACAGAAGCTGCATTAACTGTCCCCCACAAAAGAGCTTCTTCCATACTTTTGCCTTTAATCAAAGCAGAAAGACAACCCGAACCAAAAGCATCCCCCGCACCAGTTCGCTCATAAGCGTCAACTGGTAAAACCCCACATCTTAGGTAACGTTTTCCATCAAAAACAAAAGAGCCGTTTCCTCCATCGGTGATTATTGGAATTCTTACTCCCAATTTGATTAAAGCACCAAGCAAATCCTTTTCCCTATTATGAGAATCACCAAAGTTGGTAATTTTTTCCGCTTCCTCACGATTAACATAAAGAATATAAGATAAAGAGACAACATCTGCAATTTCGCGAAAATCAGCTCTTAACTGACGGCTTCCGGGATTAAAGGCAAGCCTAACCTGAGGATTAAGTCTAAGCCATTCGACCAAATGATTGAAAAAAGGACGAAAACTATCACCCATTGAGGTTAAATAAACCCAAGGAACAGAAGGTAACTTGACTGGAAATTCATAGCTAATAGGCGCCTTATAGCTTAAGATTGTCCTTTCCCCGCCATAAGTAATTATTGTTGAGTAATTGGAAGAACTTGCAGGCTGTACAATTGCAAAGGTTGTATCAACACCCTCGTTTTCAAGACACTCAAGTATTTGTTCTCCAACACTATCCCCACCCAAAGTTGTAACAATCGCTGACCTTACCCCCAATCTTCTTGCTCCAACTGCGTTATTTGCCGCATTACCCCCTATTGTAAATTCCATCCTCTTAACAGGAATTTTTTCCCCATAGGAAAAGGAAATAAAACACTCCTTATTGTCAAGTCGACAAAAAGCCTCCGACTCCTCAGGAGTCAGAAAAACATCCAAAGATGTGTCTCCTATTGATAAAAGATCAAGATTCATAGTTTTCCTTGCCTTGCCAAAGAACAAAGACGAGCGTTCTCTAGAAGTTTCTCTTGAGACATCTTCCAATTTTCATCATGTCCCCTCCACATTTCAAGAACAGTCTCCTGCAGGGCTCTGGCAAAGGAAAAGGTAACCTGCCACAAACCTGGCTTTAGCATTTTCTCAATTTCATTCAAATTAGCTGATGCCTCCTCTAGGGTCTGTCCACCAGACAAAAACGCAATTGTAGGTACATCAACAGGAACCACCTTTTCAAAAACAGATAAAGTTGCAGAAGCCACATCAGAAGGAATGCTTTTAGACCCACTTTCCTTTCCAGGCAGAACCATACTTGGTTTTAATAAAATTTTCTTTCTGTCAACCTTAAAATCCGACAATTTTTGAAACAAACGTGTCAAAACTTCCTCTGTTTTAACCGCACACTGCTCTAAAGAATGAGATCCATCCATTAAAACGTCCGGTTCTATAATAGGTAAAATATCCACTTCAAGACAAAAAAGAGAATAAATAGCAAGAAGAGTAGAATTTGCATCAATTATCTCTCTTGCCGGTTTACTATCGCCTATAAAATAAGCAGCTCGCCACTTGGCAAAAACAGCGCCTAAATTTTTATACTCAAGCAACCTTCTCCTTATATTGTCAAGGCCGAAGGTTATCTGCTCTGGAGAAAAACCAGGTAATTCTTCCTGACCAATGTCAAGCCTGACACCAGACAAAATCCCTTTTTCCTTCAAAACTTCTGTAAAAAGAACCCCATCATCTGTTTTCTGTTTTATTGTTTCCTCATGAAGAATTACAGCACTTATATAGTTTTCCAGCCCTTCGGTCGTAAAAAGAAGCTGTCTGTATTTCCTTCGTGTTTCCCCGTCTGTCGGAATAGAAAATTTCTCAAATTTTTTAGTAGCAGTCCCTACACTCCAATCGGCTGCCAAAATACCCTTTTGGGGGTGACCTATTTGTTTTGCAATATCTTCTGGATCCATATCTATTCTAGACTAGCAAAAGGAAAGCTGTGTAGCAAGAAGCATTTGGATAACCTTTGTTTAATCTAATGACAAATCCAAAATCCAACTCACTTTGAAAACAATTAATAAAATGAGAAACTAATCAAGTTCTTCTTAGACTTCAAGATTGATAACAATTTTAATTCGGCCAAACAGGGTTAATAAAACAAATCCAAACCTAAAAAATACTTATAATCTAGTTTTTGTGCGTGAAATTTCTTCTGAAAGCTCTTGAGTTTTCCTCTCTAATTCTTGTCTATACTTATCCATAATTCTGTCCAAACAAAAAACAATTATCAAAAGAGGAGTCGCAATTCTCCAATTAACCATAAAAAGGTAAATAAAAGAAATTACAATTAAGACCAAATACATAATCAAGCAATTGTTATTTCCTTACTTTAGTTACATCTCAAAAAACATTCCGCTTATGTAGAAACTATTACTAAATCCACAAGTCCCAACCAGCCTTTACTTAAATAGTTGGCTAAACAGCTAAATTAGAAACTTGATACTAGTTATATAATTATAATACAACTTTTAATTTAACTTTCCAAATAAAATTTTGCTCCTTCGCTGCTTCTTATATTATTCGTGCTATAATGGCTTAAGATGTCTAAAAAAGATAAGCTCTCTTCAAACAAAAGCATTATTGAGACAACAAGAATTATATTTCTTGCCTCTTGCACTTTAATCTTCATCTTTACAATCTTTATTGCAGCAATCGCAAATTCAAAGCCAAAAAAAGAAAAAACGAAAAACACAAACACAGAAAAATGCGTAATTTCAGGGTGTAATGGAGAAGTCTGCCAAGGAAAAGAAGAAGAACCAACTATGACAATCTGTCTCTACAATCCTGAGTACGATTGTTACAAAAAGGCTATTTGTGAGGTTCAAGAAGATGGCTCTTGTGGTTGGACAGAAACAGAAGAATATCAAGAATGTATAAATAATCTTTCAAGATGATCTCTGATAAAAAAATAAATCTCAATCTCTTACTTGCAATATCCACTATTGTTTCTGTTGCAATATCATTTTTTCTATTTTGGCAAAACAAGAAAGCAGCAGAACTTCTTTCGATAAGAACATTTGAAGATTGTCAGAAATCAAAAAATGCAAAGTTAGAAAATCATATTTGCACAACTCAAGATGGAAGAGAATTTAAGAAAGAAAAAGAAGTTGAAAAAGAAGAAAACGCTATAAGCAACACAATTGAATTCACAAATGAATTCTTTTCCTTGAAATACTCCAAAGACTCAAAATTAGAGGAGGATGAAGAAAACAACAGCGTGCGCATTCTGTTTTTAGGGAAATCCCAAAAAGAAAATACAGAGTTGTATGATGGCTACTCTCTCTCAATCTCACTTCTAAAAGAAAATTTGACCTTAAAGCAAATAGCACAAAAGGAACAAAAGCAAAGTGTTGGTCTTTGTGAAGAAACATCAGATACAACAGAATATAAATCAGAAAAAATAGAGGGTTATCAATACACTGCCAACTGTTTTGGATACAGTCAAAACATATACACCCAGAAAGGCAACAAAAAATTCAGAATAAGCCTAGTCTGGAATGGAAAAGAAGAATATAAAAAAGAAGTTGAGGAGATTCTCTCAAGCATTACTTTTCAAGAATAAAACGCCATTTCTTTTTTGCCCAAGACCCAGAATAAGCAACACCCACTCTTTCAAGTTTTTTAATTTTGAAATTCTCCAATTCTCCATCTTCCAACCAAATGCGATTGCTTTTGGTTAAATCTTCTCCATAAAAACTCTTATCTAAAGCAAGCCATTTTCCCAGCCGACCCGGGCCTTCTACACCCTCAACGCTTCTTACCAAAACCGCCTGAGGTTTTCCTCTTTTCCCTGTTGTTATATTAAACATCCAATACATACCATAAACAAAATAAACATACACCAAGCCTCCCCTTTCCCACATTACTTTATTTCTCAAAGTCTTACCAAACCTTGCATGACTTGCCAAGTCTTCTTGCCCACCATATGCTTCAACTTCTGTAATTTTTCTTTTTTCCAACCTTCCGTCTTCAAATCTTCTTACCAAAAATTTGCCAAGCAACAAAGGAGCAATCTCCAAAACATCCTTTTGATAAAAATCTTTCCCAATCCTCATAAATCTATTTTAACACCAAAAAATAAATAGATATTTTTATGGCTTTAATATGAAGCAATAAATCAATACTGATTAATAAAATTATTCTTTTTTCTTATTAACTCAATTGCCTTCTTCCTTATGTCTTTTGCGGTTAAACCGTGTTTTTCCCGCAATTCATTTTGAGCACCTGATTCTCCAAATCTATCATCTACTGCCACCACCCCAACAGGAATAGGATAATTCTCAGAGACAACCTGCGAGACAACAGATCCAAGACCCCCAACTTTCTGATGCTCTTCAACAACAAGCAAACAACCTGAAAGTTTCGCCAAAGACAAAATAGTAAAAGTATCCAAAGGCTTTAAAGAATAGCAATTAAGAACTGATGATTCTATCCCCTCTTTCTCAAGCAAAGAAGCTGCTTCAAGTGCTTCAGAAAGAATTGAACCATAACCCAAAATTACAACCTCTGGATTTTTAGCCTTCTTCAAAAACAAAGACCCTCCAATTCTGAATTCCGAATTCTCATTTGTCAGAAGCGGAGTATTCTCCCTCTCAAGTCTTATATAAAAGGGCTTTTTTTCTTTCGACGCAACAATAATAGATTTTCGCGCCTGCCAAAAATCACAAGGAACAAGAACGCTAAAATTAGGGAGAGCCTGCATAATGGATATGTCTTCAAGTGCCTGATGTGTCGCACCATCTGCACCCGCTGAAAAACCCCCATGTGAACCAATCAAAATAACAGACAAATTGTTTATAGCAATTGTAGTCCTTATCTGTTCCACTGCTCTTCCTGGAACAAAGACCCCAAAAGAGGTTGCCACTGCAGTTTTTCCATAGTTGGCAAGCCCTGAAGCAATGGTTACCAAAGCCTGCTCTGCAACTCCCACTTCAAAAAAGCGGTCAGGAAACTCCTTAGCAAAAAGATGCACCCTTGTCGATTCCTCCAAGTCTGCTGTCAAAACAACCAACTCTTTGTTTAACTTCCCCGATTCAAGCAGACCTTCCCCAAATCCGTCTCTAATAGATTTTTTAACAATATCTCCCATAATTTAAGTCAAGCAACCTAGACCTTCAAATCCTCTATTGCTCTTTTGAATTCCTCCTCATTTGGTGCCTTACCATGCCACTGCCACTTGCCTTCCATAAAAGAAACCCCCCTACCCGCAATAGTTTCCGCAATAATTACCACAGGCTTTTCTTTTTCTTCTTTCGCTTTTTCAAAAGCTCCAATTAACTGATCAAAATTATGCCCATTTACAGAAAAAACAGAAAAACCAAAAGCTCTATATTTCTCCTCAAGCGACCCAAGTGGCATAATATCATCAGTTTTACCACTCAGCTGTATCCCATTCTTATCAACAATAACAACAAGATTGGAAAGCTTGTATTTTGATGCAACCATCACAGCTTCCCAATGATTGCCACTATTCTGCTCCCCATCACTTGTTAAGCAGTAAACTCTGAAATTCTTCCCATCAATCCGCCCACCAAGGGCAATACCTACAGCTTGGGCAAGACCAGATCCCAAAGGTCCCGATGTTGTTTCTATTCCGGGAAGTTTCCCTCTTTGAGGGTGACCCTGCAGACGGCCTCCAATCTTTCTTAAACTAAAAAGCTCGTTTTCTGTAAAATAGCCACTCAAAGCAAGAACAGCATAAAGCGCAGGACAAACATGCCCGTTTGATAAAACAAAGCGATCCCTTTCTTCCCAGTTGGGGTTTTTGGGATCGTGTTTTAGAATCTTAAAATACAAAGCAGTCAAAATATCAGCTGAGCTTAAAGAACCCGCAGGATGACCAGATCCGGCAGTGGCAATTGATTCAAGAGAAAGTCTTCTTACTTTTTTGGCTATTTTCTCAAGATTGGAAAAAGAATCCATTATTTTCTGAAAGCACACTCCTTGCCATCACAAACAAGGCATCTGGAATGATCAAATTCCTCAAGTTTTCTGTGGAGTCTTTTAATGGCAGGTAAAACAGAATCAATAGTTTCGCAAATTTCAAAAACAGAAAGCTCATGTTTGTCTAAATTCATATTCTTACGTAGCACATCAATTATAGGTATCCAATGATTTCCAAAAAGAATAAAAGGCTTGTGATGTCCATAATAAAGTTTAGCTAGCACCCACGCCGTTCCAAGCTCAGACAATGTACCTGTTCCACCTTTGAATATAATAAAAATATCCGCGTGTTCTATTAGCTTAAACATCCTCTCTATATAATTTGTAGTTTTTATCTCCTCATCTGTCACATTGCCAACATACCTTCCTTCAAAGCCGGGTGCGTCTTTAGGATTAAAGGTTACAGAAAGAGTCTCTCCTCCAACACTTTGGGCACCTTTTGTAGAAGCATCCATCACACCGGGCCCCCCACCATTAACTATGGTAAAGCCACGAGAAGCCAGCAGCCTTGCCACTTCAAAAGCCTGCTTATATTCCTTACTTTCTGGAGGAACTTCAGCGTCCCCAAAAAAAGCTACATTTTTAAAATCAATATGTCCTATGCCAGGATTCATGTTATCCTATCTTCCAATCTTTTAATATTAACCGACAAATCTCCATCAAACAAGCGCCTCCCTACAGCAACTTCATCAACTCCAAGCGAGTAAAGCTTAAAAATATTGTCTTCCCAAACACCCCCGTCCACGCAAATCTTAAAAGGAGAAACATCATTCTTTCTCATCTGAATCAACTCTTGTACTTTCACAAAAACTGACTCATTAAACTGTTGTCCACCTTTACCAGCAGGATATCCCATCAAAAGAACAGCATCTAAATCCCCCAAAACCAGCGGGTCCAACAAACCCACAGGGGTGTCAACATCCAAGGCAAGACCAATTTTTAGCCCTCTAAGTTGACACTCTTTTACAAAAGAAGTCTGGCTTGACATAACCTCAATATGAGCAAGCACCCGATCTCCCCCAAGGTGAGCACACCTCTCAAGCCAATGAATAGGTTCCTTAACCATTAAATGGAAATCAAAATATATGTTGTTATCAAGATATGGCATTTCTTCAGGTAAAAAACTCTTCTCTCCCAAAAAACTACCATCATTAACATCTATCTGCACCCGATCAACTACACCATCACAAACACTAAGAAGCCGTTCAAAATCCTTAGGATTATTTGTCAATATGGCAGGAATAATAAGCATAAAAACAATTTCAGTTTACGACAGAGCGAAATAATAATTCAATAGCAGAATACCAACTACAAACACCCACCACCCAAAAACTGCTCAACATCAAGGTTTTCCCAGACACTAACCTATTGGGCAAATATGATTTGGCTCACAAGGTTGACAATCTGGCCTACACCTAGGTTTACAAGGACTACAATAATCATTTGGTCTACACTCCGGCGAGCAACTTGGAGAACAATTTGGATAACAAAGGGGTGGCCAGCAAGTCGGTGGTTCACAATGTGCCGGATCACAATCTGGCGGAAAACAATCGGGGCCGCAACTGAAATCACGCGTTTTGGTAACCAACTTTATTTCCGGCTTATCAACAACTCCACGCTTACACACCTCTTTCATCATTTTTCACCCCCTTTCTAAATATCTCCACAAAACGATCAATTGGAAAATACTGAACCTGACCGTCAACAAATTTCCATACTCCCTTACCCCACTCACCAGTGTAAGGATTGTAAGTACACCTGGGTTGGGGAAAATCCCATCTGGCCTCGTCTTTATCTCCCGACGTCATAGCCAACGGTCTACAATCATAACATGCATATCTATATTCACAATCTTTGCATACTAGGACATCGTCAAGAGTCTGTCTCCATATTTTTTGTGTATCTTCAGAAAAAACAATATCAGAAAGTTCTGTCTCTCTAACATTCCCCAAAACAATATTTCTAGCAAAAATACAGGGAATAACATCCCCATTGGCAGTTACTGCCAGTTTCCCCGCCAAACAGGGATTTAAATTCATATTTCTTATAAATCCTTCCTTATCCACAGAAAAATCAGGCTCCATTCTTAACGAATATTTCACAATCGCATCAACTGACGGGAGCAAATAATTATCTCTGCCAGAACCCATAGGTCTTACCACATCTGGGGAAACACGCCCAATCCCCCAAGAAGAGACAACTCTAAGAGTCTCCTCCAGAGTCTCTTCATTTATAGACATACCAATAATAGCTATACGAAACGGCACACCATATTCCTGCAAAAGTTTTATCGTTTCCATTGTCTTTTTGTAACTCCCTAGACATCCCGTGACCTTGTCATGAACCTCTGAATCCACAGAGTATAGGGATAAAGCAAAATGTAAACCCAATTCCTTGGCTTCTTTTACCTGAGGCTCGGTAATGAGTGTGCCATTAGTAAATACTTCTACAAACTCAAAACCTCTACCAATCGCGTAATTAGCAAGATCAAGAAAACCCTTTCCTCTACTACGAAAAATCGCGGGTTCACCACCAATCAACTGAACTCTTCGTGTTCCGCCAATATACGCTTGGTCAATCACATCCACCCATTCTTCATAACTAAGCAGGTCAGATTTTTCTAAAAACGAATTCTGTCCAAAACTACCATAACAATGAGCACACTTCAAATTACACTTGCCTGTTATCTCCAACCACAAGAAAGAAACAAAACCTGTTTCTAAATTTTCCGAATCTTCAGACTTCTCCAAAATACTAACCTTTTTAGATTCCTCTGGTAAAATCCCTAGAGGTCTAACGTCTGAAATAAATTTTTCATCACCTCCAAACAATAAAACTTCTGCACCTTTATCGTTAAGAGAGTATACTAACCCGCGATTTGTATCATACACAGCAGCTCTGGAAGCCCCACGCACAAGATAAACTCCTTCCCTAAGTAGAAAAACTTTATCTGTCTCTCTTCTATTACTTACTGAGTGTTCTACACCCATTATAAAGTGGGCATGCCAATTATAATAATTGTGCACCAACAAGTCAACCTTAAACGCCAAAATCACTTAAAATTAAAATGATAGATCACCCCAAATCCTGCTATTTAATTCCAAACGAAAGTGTTAAGGGATCAGTTGGGATATTGTTTGAATTAAGAGTCCTACCTACTCTTACTACCTGCTCCACTAGACGATTGGCATATCCCCACTCGTTGTCATACCAAGCAAAAACTTTTACCAAATCTCCATCTATCACCTGTGTTAAAGAAAGATCAACTATTGCCGACTCGCTTCTACCAATAATATCAGATGAAACAAGAGGCAATTCAGAAACAGCTAAAATCCCTTTATAAATAACATTCTCTGAAGCCTTACGAAAAGCCTCGTTAACCTCTTCCTTTGTTACTTTTCTCCTCAAAAGAAATGTAAAATCAGTAATCGAACCTGTCGCTGTAGGCACTCGCAAAGCCATACCATCAAATAAACCCTTTAACGAAGGAATAGTCTCAGTTGTTGCAATAGCAGCACCTGTTGTAGTTGGAATTATGTTTTCCGCTGCAGCTCTGGCACGGCGCAAATCTTTATGAGAATTATCCTGCAGATTCTGATCATCCGTATAGCTGTGAACTGTGGTCATTGCCGCTTTTAAAACTCCAAAACTAGCCTCCATAACAGCTGCAACAGGAGCAACGCAATTTGTTGTGCAGGATGCATTGTTCAAAACCACTGCATCACCCTTGTATTCATTTACCCCGATAACATAAGTGCCAACATTTCCACCCTTTGCAGGAGCCGAAATGATAACTCTTTTTGCGCCCCCAAGTGCATGTTTTTTAGCATCCTCCTCTGTTGTAAACTTGCCTGTTGACTCAATAACCACATCCACACCATAATTGCCCCATGGAATTTTGGCAGGATCTTTTTGAGCAAGAACTGGAACCTCAAGACCAAGTTCAGTAATTGTAAGATAACCTATTAAAGGATCGCTATCTGTTGCCTCTTCTGCATTTTTAACCTCACGGAAACCAACTTCATACTGAAATTTACGATACATCGTGTCGTAATTAACAAGATGAGCCCATCCATCAACATTCATGCTTCCTGAAGTGTTAATAGCAGCAACTTTTAATTCTTCCAAGTGCTTTGTTAAAGCTATTCTGAAGGCAATTCTGCCAATTCTACCAAAACCATTAATTCCTACTTTAACCATACAATTTCATTATACAACATTCAAACAGATGTAAAAGGACAGGGTCGGACCCTGTCCGCTTACTTTAGAACCTTCAATCCCACAATTGTTCCTTTGGCTAAAAACTCAAGCGTTGCCCCACCACCAACCGAGACCCAATCAAACTTTTTCATAAGACCAAACATCTCAATCGCCTTTATTGTATCCCCCCCACCTGCCATTTTAAAACCAGAAGAGCTGGCAACTGCCTCAAAAATTCGCTTCGTTCCAAGACGATGTCCTTGATCTTCATATCTTCCTATGGGTCCAATAAGAGCAATGGTCTTCGCTCTTCTTATCTCTCTCTCAAACGCCTCAATTGAACGAATTGTTATATCTTCTTTATCGGGGTTTAATCTTGCCACCAGAAAACGATTGTCTAATCTATATTTTGAATTATCAGGCAAATATTCTGGAAACCTACCTCCTATTAAAATCATATCAAAAACACAAGCCAGATCATCAAGATAGGAAAGTTTATCTTTCTTGGTGCCGCTTATGATAAGAATTGATGGTCTTTGAGGGTTCTCCAAAAGCATGGAAAGATTCTTTACTTCTTTAACAAACCAGTCCCCAAAAGCAAACGGGAGTTTTCGTGGCAAAAGAGTAATTGAGGCGTGATCTCTGTGAGATGAGGCAAAAGCCTCATTCACATAAAAAGACCCAAAAGAGCAAAGCTGTTCTGCAAAAGATATGTCTTTTTTCTCCTCCCCTTGCCAAAAACGAAGATTTTCAAGAAGAAAGATACCATCAGAGGATAACTCTAGCGTCTTCTTAATTTCTTCAAAACTAAGACTTTTGATAAAAACAATCTTTTTCTTCAAAACATTCTCAAGTGGAGAAACCAAAGGAGACAAACTTAAATTCTCATCAAATTTTCCAGCAGGCCTACCCCGGTGAGCAAGCAAAAGCAAAGACAAAGCCCCCTTTTCAAAAAGAAGATCAACCGTAGGCTTAATTACTTGAAGCCTCAAGTTTTTCTCAGGTGGAGTGGGGTTGTTCCCATCTTCTTCCAAAACAGCGTCAAGATCCACTCTCACAAGTCCTCTTTTACCTTTTACATCAATGTCATCAATCGTAGGCAGATTCAACATTTAATTATTGGCTTCTATTTCTTTAATTTCCTCAATTCTTCTTTTGTGTCTTTCCTTACCAGAAAAGGGCGTTTCAAGAAAAGCTTCAACAATAGAAAGAAGTTCTTTCTCATCAACAAAATCACAAGCAACAGAAAGAATATTAATATCATCATCCCTTCGTGCAGCCTTAACCTGAAGTTCGTTTATTCCAAGACCACAACGAATATTGTCAAATTTGTTGGCAACTATATCCATACCCACCCCTGATCCGCAAAACAATATACCCCTACTTTCTGAATCATAAGCTACCATCGAGGCAACCTTTTCAGCAAAGAAAGGATAATCATCATCAGGATTATAGGAATCAGCTCCCATATCCTCAAAAGTGTAGCCTTTCTCAAAAAGAAACCTAGCAACCCTTTCTTTTAGTTTGTAACCCCTATGATCCGCTCCTAAATAAATTTTCATAGAGTCAGTAAAAACCACCTGCCAACTCTTTTAATTTTTCAAAAGGATTATCTGCTAAAACAACACTTGAGGCAACAGCAACCCCAACAGCACCAAGCTCAAGGCTCTTTTTAACATCCAAGACATCAGAAATACCTGCTCCAACAATAAGAGGAATCCTAAATTTTTTAAGCAAAGATACTGCTTGGCTAATAATTTCTGGTTTTGCCCTTGCCACAGAAGTTTCTTTGTTGCCTATAAGCTCTGGTGGTTCATAGGCAACAAAATCAGGATAAAACGAAGCAAACTTTTCAAGGTCCTCTATACTCCCTGCAAAGACAAGGGTCTTAAGTCCAACTTCCTTTGCTCTTAACACCGCCTTTTCCAAATCAGAATCACTTTCAAAACGAGCTTCTGAATGATTAAGAAAAACACCCGAAGCACCATCCTCTTTAACTGACTCAGCCAAAACAGCGCCTGTATGCGCACCAAACGAGACCGGATCAATTTTTTGAGCCCACACCTCAAGTCCTATTGAATCCTTTATCTCACGAATATCTGATACCTGAACAACTGGGATAATTGCAACCTTTGTCGCATCAGAAGCCCTTTTTATCTGATCTGCTAAGACCAATGCCCACTTTCCCGTAGATTGCCTGTAAGTCTTGAAATTAACAAAAATCATCGGAATTAGACTAACATAAGAACATAGCAACAACAAGTGCCACTACCACAAAAGATATCATTATCCTACCAACCCAAGCACCGAATCAATTTTACCCTTATCAAAACCGATAATCATTTCCTTCGTGCCGTCATCTTTCTCTATCACCAAAAAAGGAACACCCAAGAAGCCTCCAGAAACACTTGCCATTTCCTGCCGTGCCGATTCATCCTGATCTACCAATTTTTCCTCAAAGGCAATCTGCTTTTCCGATAAGTAATCTTTTGCCATCTTGCAATAAGGACAGGTTGTAGTCGAATAAATAATAACTTTCAAGAATCTCACCTCCTTTTTTATGTCAAAAAAATTGCCAATAACTTTAACCACAAAGGCTCCTCAACCGCAACCACCTCTCCGGTTGAAGCTGAAACTTTGGCAACAATACTCGTGTCAAGATTGTAAAAATTAAAAATATTGATTGTCTTTTTACCAAAAATCCGATAAACAATATCTTTATTTTCCTCTGCCAATTCAAAAGGGGCTTCATCCAATTTGCTCAAAGACTTTGAACGAAGCGTAATTAAAGCAGCTTCAAGAGGCAATACCACCAAATATTTATCTCCATATGGAGTCTCCACTTGGAATCTCTTTTGTTTAGGGTTTATTTTTATAGGAAAAGGAATGTTTGCCTTAACCCCTGCCTGAACCAATGCAAACTCTCCATTTTCAAGTACAACTTCTGCTTTTTTATTTTCTTCTTTTTCTTCTATCTGAACAACAGATTCTTTCCAATTGGTAATATCAAGAGAACTATTTTCATCAAAATAGAGGTTATATTTTTCCCCCTCCCTCTTTAAAACAATCTCAGCCCCCTCCGGCATTCTGTTTACCACTTTTTTAATTTCCAAGGCGCTTCCTGTCGGCAAATTAAGAGCCAGTTGAGATTGTGCCGACAAAACATTTACTGTCAAATTTCCATCGCTATCAATTCGCACAAGAGAAGAAGCAAAAACAGAAGACTGAGAAAGAAAAAACAATATCAGAAACAAAACCAAAATTCCCTTTCGCATAAATCTAATTTATCAGTTTGAAGACTAAAAATCTAGAAGGAGCCCTCAAGAACACGCTTTTCCATTTTTGTATCATCCTTCTCCTCCAAGGTCACCAAAACTTGGTTGTAAGATGTGTAATCGGTTGATGATTCAAACTCAAGAAGATACCCTCCTTTGGCAACTCTTAAATTCCCAAGCTTTACATAAGAAAAACCAACCTCTCCTTCCTTTCCTTTTGCAAGCCAAGCCTGATAAGAACCTTCAGATGAGTCCTCAATGTCAGCTAACACAACAAGTTCAAATTTGCCATTCTCATATTTTCTGGTTGCAATACCACCAAAGCCAGATCCTGTTATATCTTTCAAATCTATCTTTTCGACACCCTCGGGTATTTCGTAGTTAAAAACCTGTTCTATTTTAGGAGAAGGAGTTGGGGTTGGAACTTCGATTGGAGTAACACGAGGCTTTTTTGTCCAAAAGATAATACCAGCAACTATTGCAAAGATTACAAAGCCGATTACTATATCGCGCTTGTTCATTAACAATAGAATAGCAGATTAAATACTATATGTCAAATCACAAGAAAATGGCCAAATAACAACAAGACCAAAAAAAACAACAAATCTCCTACTCTTTTATAACAATTTTGATAATTTTTTCAAAACCTTCGCTTCTTTATTTTTTGTATTAATTTATTAATAAAAACTGAATTAAAAATCTTCGATTTTATTTGCTTTTCTACCCTAACCCCCATTATTTCAATTCTAAATTGAAAGCTAGAACAACCACTCCTTTTTCTTTTTTCCCTTCACATTCAATTCCCGCATATTTAACGCAATTTTTCCGCAACGCTCAAAAAACTATTCTTCAGGCTTAAAATAAACACCAAAAAGTGCCAAGACAGCTGCCACCAAAAGCCACTGAGTTGAGGCAAGCCAAATATCAGTTCCCAGATAACCAATCGCAGACAAAACCACAGCCAAAGCTGATGATACCATCAACACAGAAGATAACATTTTCTTGTCTTTTTTCTTCACTTCTCTCACCCCCTTTTAATCATAATACCACAAAAAGATTATTGACTTTAAAAAAATAAAATATAACCTTAAACTTAAAGGTCTTGTGTTCCCTATCAGGGTGTGGGTTTAGAACCCACAAAGGAACCTTGTGTAAATCAAGGGCTGTGCCGCAACCGTGATCCACCTAGAATGGAAAGCCGGAAAACTAGCAAGACTTTAAATCCCGAGCAGGAAAAAATGATAGAAAAACAAATTATAGACATTCTAACCTACCCGCAAAGACCCAACGCAAAAATAGCAGAAATAACCTCCGCGCTTGCCGAAAGTCAAAGAGGAACTGATGTTTACTACTATTGCCTTAGAGACGGTGTACTCTTCTCCCCCACGCACAGGATTCCAGTAATAGATTCAACAGCCTCACCAAAAGATAAAAGACTAATAGAACAAATACAATCCTGGGCTACAAATAACCATGAAGGAACTTCAATTTGGATTAGTCCTCCAACTGAGGCTGGCGAAACTGGTGCCAAAATAACAGTCCTTGAAATTGCCGGCAGAGAAAGAAAAACGATAAAAAACACTTCTGTACTGGTTAACCTGTCTCCCAAAGAACTACAAGAATTAATAGACTACACCATTTCTTTTTCAATTAACCCACTTGAAAAGCTAGACCCAGAAGAAGCAAGATACAGGTTAATAATTCTAAAAGAAAAAACAATTCCTCAAAATATAGAACATCTTCTCAATGGCGGATGGGAAGAACAAAAAGAAAGAATAAGAAAAGCTGTGGAAATAGTAAGGATTCAAAGAGAAAAATCCCATATCGCTGGTGTTATTTTCGCAAATTGCGCAGGAAGTTTTCCTTTAAGCTGCCCAACTATCGGTGTGAGACACTTTCCTAACAGATCAACTGAGATAGGAGCAAGGTTCCTTGAGTGCACCTGCCCATTCTGCCATCTAAAAGTTAAAGCCAGAGTAGAGGCAGGCAAGATCCACTGCCCAGTGTGCCAAAGAAGTGCCGACTACCATTGTTGACCCCAAGAGTTTATACTAAATTCACAAAAGTGGAAAAAATCAAAAAATACCTCAAAAATAAAACTCTTATTCTTGTTTTTTCATATATAATTCTCCTTGTTGTCTCTTTTCTCTTCTCCTACTTCTTTCTTGGCAAAATAATTTTTCCCCAAGCAGAAGAAAAAGAAAAGGTATATGCCCCACCCAAAACTCCCATTGTCTACTTTGGAGAAACCCAAAGAGAAGAAAATTCAAAAAATATTCTTCTTATCGGCTATGGCGGCGCAGGACATAGTGGAGGTTTTCTCGCTGATTCCATCATTCTTTTGCATCTTAATAAAGAAACCAAAAAAGCTTTCCTAATCTCTATTCCAAGAGATATTTGGATTAAGCTTCCCCTTGATTGGGAAAATCTTAAATGGGCAAAAATAAACGAAGCTTATGCTATTGGAATAGACGATCTTAAATACCCAAACAAAAAGCCAGAATTTAGGGGAAAGACAGGAGGAGGAAATATGGTCAAATATGCTGTAACTCAACTTACAGGTCTTGCTGTGGATTACTTTGCCGCCGTATCTTTTGATGAAATTGTAAAAATTATAGACGCATTAGGTGGAATTGAAGTTGATGTACCTGTATCATTTACTGACGAATACTACCCAATAAAAGGCTTGGAAAACGAAACCTGTGGTAAAACACCAGAGGAAATGGAGGCTTTAAAACAAAAATACTCTGGTTTTGACCTTGAAAAGCAGTATAAATGCCGATACGAGACAATAACTTTTGAAAAAGGAAAAACAAAAATGGACGGGGCTGTAGCTCTAAAATTCGCAAGGTCTCGCCATTCAGCTACTTATGGCGGAGACTTTGCAAGATCTGAAAGACAGATGGCAATTCTTCTTGGAATAAAAGATAAACTTTTCTCACTTGATGCTCTAAGAAAGATAGATGAACTTTTCCCCCATCTTGCATCACTTCTGACAACCGATCTTGATCTTCCCACAACTAAAGATTTGGCAAGCTTCATTGGGAATCCAAGAGAATACTTTGTTGAAAAAATCAACCTTACAACAGGAAATATACTTTCATCCTCCAAAGGCCCGCAAGGGCAATTTATTCTTGTTCCAAAAGCAGGGCCTGACAACTGGGAAGAAACAAAAAAATTTATAAGCAAATCAATAGGAAAAGAGCTAGAATAAAAGAGTGCTAAACCAGATAATTACAAGCTTAATAACTATTTTTTTCATTCAAGCACTTTTTGCCTCTTGGGCAATAAGCACCAGAAGTGATAAAT
Source organism: Candidatus Woesebacteria bacterium (assembly GCA_013374855.1). Lineage (GTDB taxonomy): Bacteria > Patescibacteriota > Microgenomatia > UBA8517 > UBA8517 > Ch104c. The sequence continues at coordinate 196,921 of CP055308.1, forward strand.
TAACCGATCTTTCTTATGGATTAACTTTTGTTATTACAGCCATCTCTGCTGTTTTTATAAACTCGTCTCCCAAACTTCCACAATATGTTGTTCTTGGTGCCATAATAATTTGGGGAGCAAGGTTATCAGGCTACCTTTTCATTCGGATTCTAAAGACTAAAAGAGACAAAAGGTTTGACAAAATAAGAGAAAACCCACTCCGTTTTGCCCAATTCTGGCTTTTTCAAGCCATCTCTATCTGGATAATTATGCTTCCTTCAATTGCTATTCTCTCGGATAAAAAAACACCTGATAACTACTATCTTTTCTTGACTGGGATAATTGTATTTCTTGTCGGACTTATCTTTGAAACAATTGCAGACTTGCAAAAATATCGCTTTAAATCAAATCCAAAAAACAAGGATAAATGGATTGAAAGCGGACTCTGGAAATATTCTCGCCACCCAAATTACTTTGGAGAAATGATTGTTTGGTGGGGACTATATATAGCAAGCATTCCCTTTGTCCAAAAGTTAAGTCCTGTTTTTGCCATAGGCCCTCTTTATATAAGCTGGCTTCTAATCAAAGTATCAGGCATTCCACTTTTGGAAAAAGAACATATGAAAAAATATAAGAACAACCCTAAATATTTAAGCTATATTAAAAGAACAAGTATTCTTATACCCTTACCTCAAAAGAGATGATAAATTTTAATAAAAAGGAATTAGGAAAACTTTACAAACCAAGCCAGTTTTCTTCCAAGGAAGACAATGGCCAAATTACCATAATTGGGGGGTCTTCCCTCTTCCATGGAGCGCCACTTCTTGCACTAAAGGCCGCCTCAAGACTTGTAGATATTGTCTTTTTTACTTCCCCTGAAAAGAGTCTTGAAAAAACAGCATCTGCAATAAAATCAAAGCTTTTTTCTTTTATATGGATACCATGGAATGAGACAGAAGAATATATTAAAAAATCAGACGCCATTCTAATCGGACCGGGATTCTTAAGATACAAAAAAGAAAGTCAAAAAAGGCTTTGCGAGGAAAAGGGATTGTGTGGGCAAGAAGGAGAAAAAACAAGAAAAATAACACTTTCCCTCTTGAAAAAATTTCCCAATAAAAAGTGGGTAATTGATGCAGGAAGCTTGCAAACAATAAAAGCAAAGGATCTGCCAAAAAACACAATTATCACCCCAAACATAAAAGAATTTAATCTTTTGTTTGGACAAGAAGCAAAAATCTCAAGAGAAACAAGCAATAAAGAAAAAGCCAAAATTCTTCTTTCTCTTTCGCAAAAATACAAGATTTTCATTGCTTTAAAGGGTGCTTTAGCTCTTGTTTCATCACCAGAGAAGGTTGTGGCAATAAAAGGAGGAAACGCAGGGCTTACAAAAGGTGGAACAGGAGATGTTCAGGCTGGAATAACAACAGCCCTATACGCTAAAAACGACGGCTTTCTCTCCGCCTGTGCTGGAGTTTATTTTGTTAAAAAAGCAGCAGAAACTCTCTACCAAGAAAAAGGTTTTGCCTATAACGCTGACGATGTGGCAGAAAAGACAGCAAAGATTGCCGGAAAATATATAAGATAAATACAAAGAAAAAAGTAGCAACAAGCATCTGCTAGCAACTGATAAGCAAAGGGCAGTCAACAACAACAAACAGGTCTGACCCTGTTCAAATAAACAAGCCACTAACAAAAATTACCTAGCAAACAATTTAAACAACCAACCAAACAGGCTTGTTGATTTCTCTTCAAGATTGATTCTATCCTGAAGCGCAGTATTCTGATCCATCAAAGCTTGAATTACCTCTTGCAGTTTATCTATCTCACTTTGATTTGTCAATTGGTTCTTTAATTGAGTCAGCTCCTGAATACGCAGCTGATTTTCCTCTACAACTTTCTGCATACTACCAAGAGCCTTGAAATCAGGACCAACAATAAATTTCAAAACACCACTGCGGCTCTCAATCTTCTGAAAATGAGACTGAATCTGCTGCTGGGCCTCTTTTTGTTCTTGAGCGACTTTTCTTACCCGCTCTCCAATACCACCACTTGCTATATCAGTAGTCAAAAGTTCTTCAACTTTGGCAGCGACTGCACTCATGTGTTCACGGGCATTTTCGCTTCTGGGCACAATATTATTTTCTTGATTTTCCTGCAAACCATCTTCGGATTCCTGCTCACGATTTTCCACCTGAATTTGAACTTCTTCACCTTTGTTTTGGGTTTTTACCTGGTTTTGATTTTGTGTAGCATTTCCCGAAGGCTGTGGAGAAAAAAGCTTTTGCTGCACCCTTTCGCTTGTTCCTTGACCTAAATTACTACCCTGCCCAAACACAACCCCATCAACAACTAAAAAGAAAGAGAAAAATAGCAACAAAACAACAACCTTCTTCATTGTTTAATCACCCCCTTTTTTAACTTATTTAATATATCACCCATGAAATCAAAGTTCTATCTACATCTTCTACCCCGGCACATCTGACCAAAAGGCCTGTCTTCATTATTTCTTTCTATTTGCTGATAAAACCTCCTCATTGGTCCGTGTCTAGACCAAGTTTCATTAATGCCAAAATAATCAATCACCCAAGCAGCCAAAAAAATTGAGGCGATGAAAATTAAAACGACTAACCAAAAATTCTTTTTATAGGAAAAATCATATCTTTTCAAAAGAAGCACAGCAACCAGGATGCTTACAATGGCCAAAAAAACCACCCACCAAGGAAATGTTGAAAACATCATCTCAAGCCTAACAATTCCCGGACCACGCTTCCTAAATAGGAAAAAGACAATGTTAATCAAAAATATTGCCAAAATACTCAATCCAACCAAACCAATAAACGCCATAAAAGAACCAACCACAAAATACCATTTGGGTTTCATCTTTATTTTTCCCTCTCTTATCCTCTTCATAACATCCTCTTGGAGTCGGTCTAAATTTTTTTTATTTTTTATCATCTTTTTGATTCTTGGCATATCTTTCTCATTAAGACCTTGGCACGATTAATTCTAGTTCCAACTGTGCCAACAGGTATTCTTAAGACATCACTTATTTCCTCATAAGATTTCTCATCAAAAAAATAAAGGATTAGCGGCTCTCTATAAATTACAGGCAATCTTTTTAGACAATAACGTGCCTTATCTTTTAATTCTTTCTCCACTAATTCATTTTCTAAATCCACGCCACTGTCAAAATCAACATCCCCGTTTAAGACCGCTTGCTTCTTTTCATTCAAGACATTCATTGCCTCATTATGGGCAATACGATAAATCCAATTGGAAAATTTCTTTCTGGTATCAAAACCATTTAAATTAACATAAGCCTTTATAAAAGACTCTTGCACAACATCTTCAGCTTTATCCTCATCTTCAGTAAGATATAATGCATATCTTAATAATTTGTCTTTATATCTTCTAATAACTTCTGCATAAGATTCCTTGTCTTTCTTTCTAACATAATCCACTAGCTCCTCGTCTGATAAATTTTTTATTCCTTCCATTCTTAACTATTCTACACAAGATTAAACCAAAGATACTCATTTTTTTACCAAAAGCCAAGCCCCGCCTAGAAAAGCGGGGACATGGCTTCTAGTAAATTAACGAGCGTATCTACCGTAACCTTTTCCTTGGCCATAACCGGTGCCGTTTCTTACACCTAGTCCAAGTTCGGCTCTGATTTGATCAGCTTCTTGAGTTTTGCCCTCAAGTCTTAGCTTGACCATTTCGGCAAACCGAGCAAAATTCTGTTCGTTAATCTTTCTTGTTACTCCTCTGCCATCCATAAGCTTCTTCCAAGTGTTGTAATCCTTGTTTTTGATAGCAGATTGAACAGCCTCATGTTGCTCGGCAGTACAATTCGGCCCCAAAGTGTTTGGGTCACCTCTATAAGCAAAAGTATCAGATGCTGACAACAGCCAAGCACTTAAGATTAAAGTAAATATCACTAAAGTAGTTCTTTTCATTTTTATCACCCCCTTTCTACTTCTAATACCAAAATTCAGGTAATTTTCTTTCAAGCAACATTAACCGGAGAAAAAAATGAAAAAGAATAGCAAGTCTTTCGATTTTGGATTATAATTCAAGAAATTAAAACTATGGCAAAAAATCAAGGTCCCCTTTCAGGTTTTCGAGACATACTAGCTCCTGAGATGCTCTCACGGCAGGAAATGATTAACACAATTAAAAAAGTCTATGAAAGCTATGGCTATACCCCACTTGAAACACCAGCTATAGAGCGATACGAAACACTACAAGGAAAATATGGTGAAGAAGGAGAGAAGCTTATGTATAAATTTACTGACCATGGAGGCAGAAAAATAGCTCTTAGGTACGATTTAACTGTTCCTCTTGCAAGAGTTGTTGCTCAACACAAAGAAGAAATTCCTCTACCCTACAAAAGGTATCAAATTGGCAATGTTTGGCGAGGAGAAAGCCCACAAGCTGGAAGATACAGAGAGTTTCTTCAGTTTGACGCAGATATTGTAGGAACAAGTAGTCTACTTGCCGATGCTGAAGTGATAATGATGATGAGTGATGCAATGAGAGCATTGGGGGTAAATGCAGTTATTAGAGTAAACAACAGAAAAATTCTTGACGGGCTTGCTCAAAAAGCAGGAATCAAGGACGCAAGTAGAGCAAGAAAGTTTTTCTCAATAATAGACAAAACAGAAAAAATAGGAATAAAAAAGACTATTGAGGAAATTCAGTTAAGTTTTGGTAAAAAAGAAGCAAAACTTATAGGAGAATTTTTGGAAGTAGATGGCACAACAAACGCCAGAATCAAGAAAATTAAAAAGATAATCGAAAATCAAAATCCCAACGATGGAATCTTGGAAATTGTGCAAGTATTTAAAATACTCGAAAGTGCAGGATATAGCGAATCTGAAGTGATCTTTGACCAGACCATTGCACGAGGGCTTGACTACTATACAGGCACAATATACGAGACAACACTGCTTGACTTTCCTCAAATAGGAAGTGTCTGCAGTGGCGGAAGGTATGACAATCTTATAGCCACACTTTCTGACAACAAAGTTGACCTTCCTGCAGTTGGAACATCAGTTGGGGTCGATAGACTATTTACTGCACTAACCAAGCTTAAAAGAATCAAGCCAATTAAAACCAAATCTCAAGTTTTAATTACAAACTTTGACCAAAAAGACTGGGGTATTTATGTAAAACTGGCAAAACAACTTCGTCAAGAGAGGGTAGCAACTGAAATCTACTACGAGAATAGCAAACTAGACAAACAACTAAAATACGCCGATAAAATAGGAATTCCTTGGATATTGTTTGCAGGGCCTGATGAAATTGCAAAAGGAGTAGTTAAGGTTAAAAATATGCAAAGTGGAGAACAAAAAACAATAACACTAAAAGAGTTTACCAAACTTCTTGTTTAAATTGATAATCACTTGACAAGGTCCGTCCTTGTCAAGAAACATTCTTCTCAAAAATAAAACTTTACTTTATGTTATAATTTTATCAAAAGTAACCATTAATTTAATGGAAACAGATTTTCTGCAAAATCAAGAAGGGGAAAAAACAGCAAACTACACTAGCCAAAACAGTACAAAAGGAAAAGTCGTAAATACCTTTCTGGAACAATTAGCAAGAACAGGAAGCGGACTAAAGAGCAAACTTAAAAATACCAAATATGTTATTATCCCTTTAACAATCTTCATAATATCTTCAGTTATACTAGTAATAGTACTTATCTACCGCCCCAAGAATAACTACCAACCTTCCAAATTCACAAAAACTGCGCCTCAGGACAATTGTGATAACATCTGTGACGAATTTGAAAAAAGACACCCTGAAAGCCCTTGTCACAAAACAGACTGTTTGGGTATAAGAGAAGAAATTTCTGTAAAAGCAACAGACTCAAGCTACAAAGCAGTTTCGTATAAACCTTCTGGTTGGTTTAAGAACTTACAGAATGCTGATTTAATGCTTTCTGGGTTTGGTTTTAATAATGCTGGAGGCCCTCTAATGTTTAACCATCAAGGAGGAATAACAAGCGATGGTAAGCGCCTTATACTTGCTGACAGGAACAATAATCGCGTCCTGATATGGAATTCACTCCCAGAAGGCAACAAAGAGCCAGATATTGTACTTGGACAACCTGATTTCATAAGCAACAATCCAGGCACAGGACTAAATAATCTTAATTGGCCAGTCTCTGTTGCGACTGACGGGCAACATTTATTTGTTGCAGATACTTACAATAACAGAATTTTGATATGGAACAATTTCCCAACAAAGAATAATCAATCCGCAGATATATATTTACAGGGTTCCGATCCGCCCAACCCAAACAAAAGAGGAAACATAATATGGCCTTGGGCTGTATGGACAAATGGTAGAAAACTAATTGTAACAAGCACTATGGACAGTTCAATCCTTATCTGGAATAACATCCCAATCAAAAATAATCAAGACCCTGATATAGTAATAAAACTAGATGATTTTGGAACACCAAGAACAATAGGCAGCGATGGAACAAATCTTATAATAGGAGACCATAACGCTTTCAAAAAAGACAGAGGAAACTTCTTCTGGAAAAGTTTCCCAACCAAAGACAATCAAAAATACGATTTCTTTATGAGAAATGCACCATCAGGATCAGATAGCAACACTTATGGAGAAATAATGTGGGGTCCAACTTTCACAGAAGATGGAAAGTTAATCCTACTGAGCGATAAACTTTACATATGGAACAAATTCCCTGAAACCCAAAATGATACTCCAGATATTGCTGTTGGTTCCTCTTTTGCTTCTAATCAAGGCTATGATTTCAGTGGATCACAAAGTGGAGATGGTTCTGGAATTGCTTACGCCAATGGTAAGTTATATATCTCCCTATCAAATGGAAACAAGATTGTTGTTTATAATAGTATTCCGACAAAACCCGACCAAAAACCAGATTTTGCAATAGGCGCCCCGAATATTTATACAAATACACTAGAAACGGAGTTTATCATAAGCAACCCAGTCCCAGCAACTGATGGAAAAAGTCTGTTCGTATCTTCTGATTTTGACCGTAAACTTTATGTTTGGAAAAAGCTGCCAGATGAAAACAGAGCAAAACCTGACTATGTATACAGCAATTTGGACGCTCCGTGGGATAATGTAATAAACAAAGAAAAGCTAGTTCTTGCCGGGAAACAAACCGTTTACGTGTGGGACAAACTTCCTTTGAATGGAGAAATGCCAAACAAAATTTTTAGAAGCAGAATAGGAAGCATATCTTTCAAAGAATTAAGAGGTGTGGCAATGGATGACAAATATTTTTATCTGGCCGACGAGTTAGCCAATAAAATCTATGTCTGGAAAGGGATTCCAGATGAGAATTCAGATCCTATTTTTAGCATAAATGTTGAAGCTCCGCTTAGATTATCCAGCGATGGAAAACATCTCGCCGTGTTATCTGCACCCGGCAGTAAAGTACTCATTTTTGAAGTAGAAAAACTTCCCAATAACCAACCTAAATATCTGCAAGAGATGTTTAATCTTCCCCAAGGAGTGCTTGTTTATGATAATCATCTATTTGTCGCTGACACAAACTTCAACACAGTTCATATTTGGACAAGCATAGAAGATGCAAAAGTCGGAAAAACAGCTGATATCTTCCTTGGTGTAAAAGGCAGAACTCCAGAAATAGGAGTAAACAAACTCTTTTGGCCCGCAGCACTAACATTTGATGGGAATTATCTCTGGGTAGGAGAATTCAAGTTTTCTGAAAGATTACTTAGATTTAGTGTCAAACAGTAAAACCCAAAGAAACTAGTTGTGTTTCCCTCTATCAAACATTCTTTTCTTTTTTGATAAAATGTTCCGACAGCGCCAATACATCTTCAATTATCTTCTGCAGAAAAATTCCCTATAATTAAATAGACATTACTTAATTACACTCTTTCACCAAATAACCAGGTTCCCCCAAAACCTTGCATATGAGTATTAACACATAGACACAATAACAAATCACCCAATTTACGACCATCAAACATAAAACCATGTAACTCTCTCTTTTTGTTAGTAAAAATTAATCCCTCAATCAGTTAAAATGGATAAATCTACAGTATTCTTAGAAGAAAAAGAATTCTGAAAAAAACAAAAAACGATTTCCCAAAAAAAATAAAATCAGGTACTAAAATCACCTTTTCCCACTACCCGAAAAAGCCAAAGAGGCTATTGCTGTAGTAACAGGAACTGCCAAAATAAGACCAATACTCCCAACTAAAGTCCTAATAATCTCCTCAGCAACCACTTCCAGATTGATTATTTCTGAAAAGGAGCGACTGCTATCAATAAAAAGAATAAGCAAGGGAAGAGAAGCGCCCGCATAAACCAAAACGAGTGTGTTAACCATTGAGGCAATGTGGTCCTTCCCCACAGCCATTGCTTTAGCGTAAATTTCAGTCGGTTTAAGTTTTGGGTTTGCTGTCTTTAGCTGCTCAACAATTGCAGATTGCGAAACTGTAATATCATCCAATACTCCAAAAACACCAATAATAATTCCTGCTATAAGCAATCCTTTAACGTTTATTAAATCACCTTTGTATGTCTGCAAAAAACCAGCCTCCTCTGATGCAAAACCAGTAAGCTTAGAGGCACCCACAAAAAGACTGGTCAAAAGACCAGTGAAAACTATAGAAATAAGCGTTCCCAAAATCGCCACAATGGTTTTTTTATTAAAACCATGAGAAAGAACAAATGTAAGAGGAATTATCATTAAAGATCCAAATACTGCTACTTGAACTGGATCCTTACCTCTGGATATCTCAGGAAGAATAAACTTCAAAATAACCAAAAAGGAAAAAGCCATACCAAACAAGGAAGACACTCCTTGAAAACGACCAACCAAAACAACCATAAATACAAAAGTCAAAAACGCAAAAAGTAAAGGTTTTCGCCTAACATAATCTGTAATATAAAAATTATCTTTACCCTCAATATTCTTAGTGTAGCTTATAACCAGTTCGTCACCTACCTTATATCTTTGCAAGCCACTGATAGATAAAATTCCGTTTTCTATAATTATTTTATTACCCTTTAAAGATCCATTTGTTATCAATATTTCAAGCTTTTGATAAATCTGCGGCTCCTTTGCGCCAGCTGGGACTATTTGTTTTTCTTCCAAAACATTCAAAACTTTTCCCTCTAAAGTCTCTTCTTTATACTCGGTAGCAAGCGATTGACTATCCAAATTAGCTTGTTCTTGAAAGATTTCATCTTGAGCTATAACCTTTGATGAAAAAAACAACAAAAACAAAAAGGATACCAAAATAAATTTTTTGTTTAACATAAAGAAACAACCAAAAAATAATTTATTTGATTATTACAAAAACTCACTCACAAGACTATATTAAAGATATAACCCATAATCATAATGCCAACAACCGTAATCCCAAAAAACAAAGCCAAAAGCTGCCATCTCATAACTTTTTTTAAGATCATTGCTTGGGGAAAAGAAATTGTCACAACCGCTGTCATAAAAGCAAGTGCCGTCCCCAATGGCACTCCCTTAAGAACTAAAGCCTCCATAACAGGAACAACACTAACCGAGTTAGCATAAAGAGGAGAACCAAAAAGAGTTGCCAAAGGAACTGCCCACCAAGTTTTAGCTGCCAAGTATTGTTCTACTAAGTGAGCCGGCACAAAACCATGAATTAAAGCTCCAATACCTACTCCCAAAACCACATAGGGAAATACTTCTTTAGTAATCGTCATGCCATCCTTCCAAAAGTAAACTAAAAGTTCCTTTAAAGGCAATGCTATCCCTCCGTATTCCTCCTCTACTTGTTTCCTTGATTTAAATCTTAAAAGTTCTTTTTTAACATATTTCTCAACCCGCAACTTATGAATTAACATTCCTCCCAAGATTGAAACAGCAATACCAATAAGATTATACAAAACAGTTACTTTTGCCCCAAACATGGCAGGAAAAAGATAAAGAGACGACTCATTAACAAGTGGGGAGCTAATCAGAAAAGCAAAGGTTACACCCAGAGGAATCCCTGCCCCCAAAAAACCAATAAAAAGAGGAATGGAAGAACAAGAGCAAAACGGAGTAATTACTCCAAGAACAGCGGCAAACAAGTAATCCAAACCAAACCAACGTCTTTTTGTGAGTATGTTTCGCACTTTTTCCATTGGAAAATAATAGCGGGTAATTGCCATAAAATAGTTAATAACTACCAAAAGTAATCCAATTTTCAAGACATCATAGACAAAAAAATTAACAGCACTACCCAGATAAGACTGCCTATCCAAATTAAGCCAATTATAAGCAACCAAGTCAGCAAAAATTTGTAAAGGCTTAAAAATATCCATAAATCACTTCTGTGCCTCCTTAATAAGACTCTTAATTTTTTCTACATCAGGCAGAAAGCCAACCATCACAGGTCTCCCATTAACTGCAAGCACTGGGCTTGACACAACACCCATCTCAATAATTTTGGAAACATCAGTAATATATTCAACCTCATCTTTGAGACCCAATTCTTTGACTGCCTGCTGAGTTAGCTCATACAATTTTTTACAAGTGGGACAACCAGAACCCAAAACCTGGATTTTCATAGTTTCACCTCCTTTGGAATTCGAAATATTAAATTAGTAACTTTTCTACCTTTTTCAGTTAGTGAGTAATACACTCGCAAACCTTTCTTTTCATCTGCCACAACACCCATATCTTTTAGGTCTTTAAGGTGATGGGAAATTAAACTCTGAGACATATTTAAACACTCTACAATCTCACAAACACAATGCTTTCCTCCACGAAGAACATAGAGAATCTTCAATCGACTTTCCTCAGATATTAGCTTAAGAAGATAGGATAAAGACTTAGTCTGCTTCATTTCTCGCCCTGATAGCAAACAACAACTATATGAACACATATTCATATATAATATTTGTTTATTTTTATTTGTCAACAAGAAGTTAAAATAATACCAATTAACACTTCAGAAACTAGAGCTAAAGGACAAAATAATCCGATATACCTTAACAAAACCCTTTGGAATTATCCTTAATTTTGCCGATATCAACTTTTTGGCTCAAACGATGGGATGATTATAGAACAATTGACTGGGCAAATGAACTGGAATACCCAGAATTTACAACCAAGGAGGTAAATCGTTCTCTCCAGCTTAAACAGTATCTTCAAACTTCACCTACCAGACCTTTTTCATAGAGAAACCAACTATCATCATAGTCCTCTTTATGCTTCCTGGGTATTTTCCCATTTATTTTTTGATCTCGTTACTTAAAACATGATAACGCGCTATTGCATGAGGAAGAGAGGAAAAAGGTGAGACGATAAAAAGTTCTTCCAAAAGATACAAGAGTTTATCTTTTTGTTTAGCCTCTAAAAAACAGCGATTAAAACTCTGGGCATAAAGTTTACTTAAATCCTGATAAGGATTTTGGTCTTAAAGAGAACAAATTTTTGGATTAGGGAGTTAAGAATAGCTTTTTCTTGCTTTCGTTACAGCCCTTTTGGCTAAATTCTGGAGACCGGTTAATCTTATCTCACCGAAGTGGATAACAGCTCTTGCCCTTTTAAATCGGCAATAGTATTCTGTGCAGAGGTCTTGAAATTTTTTGGCTAGCATAACCTTTTTTATTTTAATTTTAAATAAAAATGGAGAGAATTCAGTTGTTTAGATCTTACTTGCCGGTAAGTTTGCTAGGGTCCTGGTTGCACCCGCAGCTTGCCCCTCTACTATAGTCTGGCTCGATTCTTTGGTTGGCCTCTAGTGCCTTGACAGGGTCAAAGTAGGCAAGACCATCAGGGCCTTCGTAGTAGGTTTGGTAACCGAAGGTTTTTAGCGGGTCTGAACCAAACTTACGAGAAAGTTTGAGGTCTCAAAGTATGATTTTTCAAAAGTAAATATTGGACTTTTTGGGCAAATTTTAAAAGAAAATGGAACAGAAATAAAAGAGCTTTTAAAAATTTAAGAAGTTTTGTCTTTGAGAAATATTTGGGTTTTTACTAACATAAAAAAAGGAAGGATAGAACTTTAAGTTTCTTTTGTTGTGACCAGACGCTTTATCTCCTTTTTGGAGTACCCTTCCTTAAATTTGATTACTTATTCAATTTTTGGTTGCAAATTTTTGACAAGTTTTTTGATTGACTTTAATTCTGTTTGAAACTCTTTGCTGTCATAGGGCAAAATTCCATGAAGAGAGAAGCAACGTTGGAGAAGTTCTTCGATTTCTGGCGAAAAAATCTTTTTCTCTAATTGAATTTTAAAAAGATTTAAAAACCTATCGCTAGCCTGCCCAATCTCAGAACCTACAAGAATCTTATTCTCAATTTGATCAAGCAAAAGAAAAGCTGCTTGAGGAATTTTTTCTTGAGCCTCTGCAAACTTATTTTCTTTGATAGACTGCTCTATATTTTTGAGGAGTGTTGCTAATTCTTGCATAAATATTAATTGTTAGTTCATTATAATCCAAAATTATTATTAAAATTAAAAAGATGAAATTGTCATGAACAAAAGGAGTGGATTAACCTTCGAGACAGGGAACGCTAGAGACTTGGCTAAGCAAATTATTTGGGCAATTCAAAACCCAGTCGAGCTAAAAAAGCTAGCAGAAAATGGTTTTAATTGGCAGAAAGATAAATTCCTGATTGAGGACATGGCAAGAAAACATATGGAGTTCTATAAGACTCTTCTTTAGACCCTGGTTTTTCGAGGATCGTTCTATCCAACAGGGTTTCTGGGATGCTCAAACGATGGGATCATTATAGAACAATTGACTGGCCAAATGAACTGGAATACCCAGAATTTACGAACGAGAAAGTAAACCGATTTCTAAGTCTTGCCTCTCTCTATTAAAAATGATTACTGGCAATCGCTGTCACAAGCTATACCATCTCCATCTGCATCCCTTGCTTTACAACCACAAACATTTAGTTGATATTGAGCCTCATCACAAGATGACATTTGAGAACAAGTTTTTGAACAATCGCAGGTATAACTTCCTGATATTTGACTAGATGGTTGGGATTGGGCGAAAGGAACCACCTGGTTAGTGGTTGATTGGGTATTTTGAGTCGATGTTGTAGTCTGTTGCTGACTTTGTTGAGAAGCTTGAGTTGGTTGAGCATTGCAAACATCTCCCCACAATCCCCTCTTCTCTTCCCTAGCTTGCCTTTGGGCTTCTAAAAATCTATTTTGATATTTTACATCTGGTGGATAACTGCTTGACTGGGCATAACCCTCCCTAACCAAGTATTCGTTTACAAGCATATCACCGAGCCAGACATACCTTAAAAGCCTCCCATACTTATCAGTTTCAGAAACATCTTTTTCTAACTTAACCTCTTTTCCCTCCACCAACTCCCTGTTTTTATCGGAAGCCTCTTTGCCGTAGCACTGGACTGGTTTACTGGGATGAGTCGTTTCGGGAGTATCGATCCCAATATACCTAACTACCTGACCGCCCTCAATTTTAATGGTGTCACCATCAATAACATTGATTACTCTCGCTTTATATTTGGAAGGGTTAAAGTTCACAGAAACTTCGTTAACCGCACTCTCATTACCAACAGCATCAACCGCTTTAACACTGATAGTATTAGTACCCAAGACCAAACCTGTTTTAATCTCAAATTCGCCTTTGTCGTTAGTAATAGTTGCTGGCAATTTGTTACCCTGAACAGAAACTATAATTTTTGTACTGGGCTCGGATATACCTTTAATAGAAATTTCTTCTTCACTGTCATCTGGTAATTTATCCGGTAAAACAATTATTGGTTTAGTGGGCGGAGTCCGATCTACACTAATAATGATATTTTCATTTCTACATTTATCTTTCTTCTCCGAACTGCACACCTCAACAGTATAGGTATAGTTACCATCTTTCAGGTCGTTCAGGACAAAGTAGAACTTACCACTGGAGTCTGACTTGGTCGACTGAACAATCTCATTGTCTTTCAAGAGATACACTGGCTTACCTGAGTAAGTTTTACCACCAATAGAGATAGAACTTTTATTTGTGGAGTCAACTTTCTCTAAAGCAAGTGTGGGAGCAGTAGGAAACAAAATAGCTAATATCGTTAAAAAAGCAAATAAGTAAAACCCTGAAGCGATTAAAACCTTCCACCATTTACCCGATCGAAAACCAGGTATTCTTCTCAGGAACGAAAACATTAATCATTATAGCATCTTGTCAGGAGGATTTGCATAGTTTAGTTGAGGTATGCCAGAAAAAGAAGCGGGCTACCAACGCTACTAACCATTAAACAAGCTGCCAAGGTGTTAAATTTGCATGAATAGGCTTTGCGCAAGTGGGGTAAAAGCGGGAGATTAAAAGCTATTAGAGTTAATAAAGTGGACAACAAGCGCTATGATCCCAAAGACACCAAGACAACACCACATTTTCACCCTCCTTTACAGATAAGGTGGATGGTTCCAGCATCCTCCCAATTTGACTGAATAAAACCGTTTGACAACAAAATAGCCAATTTAGCCTCTCGTCAATCTGGCTCCCCCCAAAGTACTTGTTCTGCAACCACAAACTAGAGTTTGATATAACCCTTAGCGACTTCAAGATTGTGTTTGGAAACCTGGGTCTTACCTAACCCAAGCCCGTATTTGTTACCTTGTAGCATTTACTTTAAGCCCATTATTACCACACCATAGCCCTCGTTAGCATAAGCGCAACCATCAGTCCACCTGGGGTTTTCTAATTGTATTTTGTGCCCTGGACTGCCAGACCAAAAAGCAATTGCCTCTGCAGGTGTTGATGCTCGTATGTACAACTCCGCGACCTCTTTGTAACCATACTCTGTTTGAATACCCTCTTGTTTTATCCAATCCTCAAATCCCTCATGTTGTCGTCCCTCCTTAACAGCCCGCCACCGAGACACTAGATTATCACCCAAACCTTCGCTTAATTTAACTTCTTGTATTCCCAATGATCTTCTGTGTTCATTAACCGCATTAAACAAATCTTCACCATCATAACCCCTACCCCACCTAACAGCATTCCCTCTAAACAAAGCAAAAACATAAATTCCAGAAATAAATATTACCAAAAATGTAGCAAATCCAACCTTCCAAGAGCCAATACCAAGCGGTGGTTTCCACTTTTCAGCTTTTAGTATTAACCTTAAAAATCCTGCAGAAACTGCTAGTCCAAAAAAGAATAATCCAGCAAATAAAGAAGAAAGCATCGGTAGTAAATAAGAATGTTCTGAACACTCCTCTCCATAACAAGGATCAATAGTAAAACCTTTTGTAGATAAAAAAATTATAGTAATAAAAGTAACTGTAGTTACAAACCAAAGGTAAGAGCTGATAACACCAATTTTTGATAATAAAGTAGAGGTTCTTAGCTTTTGAAACACAGATGTTTAAAGATTAATTCCGAAAATTTTAATAATTAAAAAATTAAAAATTAAAGAAAAGGGCAGAGTAATTAAAATAGCAATAAACCAATTTTTCTTCTTAGCAATAAGTCGGGTTACATTAATCCAAGAACCCAACCACAATAATCCACTTATAAGATAAAATGTAGTTCTCAAAGCAGATATGTTTCCACCTATAAACATTGGTCTACCAATCCAAACATTAAGAATATTGAGTATGATATACCAGATGAGATTATAAACTCTTGCTTCCAAGACAATTCACTAGACATAGTAAAACTATTTTACTAAAAATTTTCAATAACAAAAAAATTAATCGAATTTCAGTAGAGGAATGTCATAAAATCAGGATATTTGATCTGGGTCCAATCAGCGGGAACTTGGTTTGGTTGGGTTCGCAAAGAGTGGGTTTAACAAAAACTGCCTGCAATTACGGTGGTTTTAGGTATTGGTTTGTGTGCTCTAACTGCGAGCGGAGAGTTGGGGTGGTATATTGTAGGCCTTGTCAGAGCTGTTCCTGTGTCGAACTTGCCAAAACTTAACCTATGATTTGAGAAGATTCTATCAGGATAAAATCGAGTTTACAATTAGGAATAAAAAGAAGATCGGAAAGATGTTTACAGAGTAATCTTTGTACCCTATAGAACGTAAATATGCTATAATTGGCTCTCAATGATGGATTTGGATAACGGATTCGATCAAGATTATTTATCAGGCCTAGAAGAGAGGTTGGTTGAGGTTTGCACTAAAATCACTAAGTCAAAGGAATTTGTGGCTAGTAAGTTAGTGATAGAGAATAATATTTGCCACAAGAAGGAACCCGTTTCAGACCATTCAACCCATGTTTTTATGCGATTCCAGGAGCTGTTGAATTTCGACTTTGTTGACTCTGATGAGCTTAGGAAATTGGCAAAAAGCTATTTTTCTCAGAAAATTGGTAATTGGACTAGGGCGGAGTTATTCTTGATTTCAGCCTTATTGCATGATTTGGGTAAAGTTGAAACTTTGGTCACAGACGATAAAGGTGAGACCAAGGCTCCAGGCCATGAAGCTAAGAGCGTTCAGATTGCTGAGATAATGCTCAGGCAACTGGGATTTGTGGGTGTTGAGATTGATTACGTTTTAAATGTGATCAGAGTTCATTCTGGTTATGTTTTGAGATTTTTGGATTTTATTAATGGATTGTCAGAGTCTCAGATTAAAAGTGCTTTTGGTTCAGTCCAATTGCTTCCTGAAGTCTTTCTCTACATGATTGCCGATAATGAGAATGCTTCAACTTTTGGTGAATACAAAAAGATGATTGAAGAAAGATTTTTACAATACACAGAAATTTATCAAACTGACGATTCCTTTAAAGGGGTAGACGATATTGGCAAGTTGGTTGAGAAGATTTTGATCTCTTTGAAGAATAATTCTAAGCCTTGGCCAATTGAGACCAGGTTATTTCATCTAAGCGAAGAGGTTGGGGAGTTACATGACATCTATCTTCAATATGTTGGTGCAAAGGATCGAGAACAAACCATTGTTGACATTCAAAATGCTCTTAATGATGTTTTGGTAGAGACATTGGCTTTGTATGACATTTTCGGGATTGATATTAAAAGTTCATTAGAAAAGGTCATAAAAGAAGATGAAAAGTAGTTTCGTCAAAGCCTACAAAGAAATCGAGTCAAAGATTTTATCTGATAAAGAATTGAGTAAAAATGTGGAATTGATCGCCCTATTAGGTAGTGTTGCTGACAAAGAGGAGTCGAGTAATTGGAGCGATCTAGATGTCTTAGTGGTTCTTAAAAGCGACCGGTTGGGGAATATATTGTTAAAAGATTTGGATCGTCTTCGAGAGATATGTGTGGAAGTATCGAGGCAATACTCATTTCCTATATCTATTTTGAGTCACACTATGAATGACTTCGAAAGCTACGTGAGCTTTGAGTATTTGAAGCATTATTCTATGGGAAAATGCTCGTACCCCAATCCAAGTTTTCTAAAACACAAAATTGACAGAATTTTGATAAAAAGAAAAGTCGATGACAAAGTACGACAGGCTTATTGTGCTTATCACATGAGACATATCAGATTCAATCTTTTGCGGAAATATGTGTCTTTGAATGAGTCAAACTCGGTTAATTGGATAAAAGAATTTGTGAAGCTGTTGATTGACAAGATGATTAAAGTTACTGATCTGGCTTTGAATTTCAAAAATTTATGGCCTGAATCAAAACAAGAGATTTTAGATACTGCTAGGACTGAATTGAAAGTTGATGTTGGACCCTTGTTAATGGCTTTAGAGATTAGGAAGGGTTGGTCAAATGTGGCTGATGCAGAGCTTAGTGATTTCATACCGAAAGGTTTGGAATATCTCTTCGACGTAATTAATCTGGTTCTTGGTGAATATGTCGAGCCGACTCCAGAAGAAAGGATGTTTACATGAGAATACTTTTAGTTTCTAGATTTTTTCCATATATCGGTGGCCGCGAAGTGCTAGTAATGCTATTGGCACAAAAATTGAGTGAGAATCATGAAGTAGTAATTGCCACGCCAGATATAGGTAGAGTATCAAAGGACTTCCAAATCATTTCTAATGACACGGAATCTTTAACGAGATGTTTTAAGGACTTTAAACCTGAGGTAATAAATTCACACACATTTTATTTGACGCCGGAGCTAATTAAACTTGGTAAAAAATTTAATACCCCGGTCGTACTCACTATTCATGGCGATATTTTTGGGTATGGTTCTGATCCTGATAAAGAGTTGTTTAAGGCGATGATTCCAGAATTGGATTCAATTGTGACAGTTTGCGATCATGGTAAAGAGCAGATGTTGAAAAACGGGGTTAGTGAGAGTAAGTTGACGAGAATCTATTCTGGCATAGACACAGATATTTTTGACGGAGCTGAGGATAAGTCTTTATTTCGTAAATCTTTTCAATTACCGGAAGATAAGTTCATCTTTATTACTCCGGCCAGAATGACAAAATACAAAGGAATCGAGACACTTATTGATGCCATTCATGGACTTAAGAAAGACATCCGTTCTAAATGTTTATTTTGGATTACAACTCCTGCCACAAGATATCGGGAAGACGAGCTGGAATATACGAAGAAAATATTTGAGAAAGTAAGCTTGTTGGGGATTAAAGAGAATATTATGGTGAGCTTTAACGACTTCGTTTCAATGCCATTTGCATATCGAGCCGCGAATGCGTTTGTATTACCTTCATTAACTGAGCAGTTCCCGGTAACAATTTTAGAAGCTATGGCTAGCAGATTGCCGGTTATAGCTACGAACGTGGGAGGAGTGGGTGAGGTTGTGAATGAAGAAACAGGCAACTTGATCAGTCCTGATAACGCGGGAGTGTTGGCAGAAGCCTTGGTAAAAGTGTTTGAGTCTAAGGATTTAGCTAAAGCCAATAAGGCTTATAATGTAGTGAGAGCTAAATTCAACCTGAACCATATGGTGGAGGGGTATTTGAAGTTATATAACAATTTGAAAAATGGAAAGTAACAATAAATTTACAGTAATATTTATAAAACCAGATGCTGTTAAAGATGGTCTGGTTGATCAGATAGTGGAGGATTTTATGGAGGCAGGTTTGACACCAGTTTTCACAAAGTCGATTGAGCTTACTTTGGATCAAGCAATGATGATTTATCGCGATCATGTGGGTAATCCAAATTACGAGTTTGCTGTCAAAAGTTTAGTACAGGAAGATGAGTGTAAAACGACTGTATTTTTACTGTTGAAAAGTAACGGCGGTGATGCTTTGACTTTGGCTCAAGAGATAAAAGGAAGAGCTGATATAAACGGCATACGAGCAAAATACAGACGTTACTCTTGGACTGATCTGAAAGAAAAGGGAATAGAAGGTGATAAGTTAATGGCAATGTTGTCAAGAAATCGTGTTCATGTTCCTGATTCAGATGATCATGTTCGCGAGATTATTGGTGTTTTGTTGAATGAGACAGAACTTAGAGAGATTATCGAAGACGACCCTGAATTAATAGAATTTATAGAGGGTAGTAAGAATGGAGGAGATGAATGTGAGGGTATACATGGAGACAAAGAAAGGTTATAATCTGAGGTTATGAATAACACTAACAATAAAGACGTAACAGTTTACCAACTTTATCAAGAAATCTCTGCCGGAGGTGTACCAATTATTGTGGAAGACGGGGTGCCTAAGTTTGTGGCAATTGATCGTGTTATGATTAAGGACACCTCTTTGCCTAAAGGGCATCAAGAGCCAGGTGAGAGTCTTCAGCAAACTGCTATTAGAGAAGTTGAAGAAGAAACGGGTTTTAAAGCAAAGCCTGTGGAATATCTGGGTGAATTTACTTACGAAGTCAAAAATGAAGTTCATAAAAAGATAACGATGGTTACTGTCCATTGGTTTTTAATGATGGTTGAGTCAGGTAAAGCTAGAGAGGCAAATGATGAGACTAAGCAAGTGAGATTGATTCCCCTTGACTCTGACTTGTCCATTCTGACCTACGAGAATCACAGGATGTTTGTAGAAAAGGCTAGAGAAGTAATTAGTAAGCATTTACCTACGTAAGCTCGTGCCCCGGCCTCGTCATTATGAACAAAGAGAGATTTCCAAACGTCGAGTTATTTTCACCTGAGGTAGTAAAGTCCATTAAAGTATGGAGCAAAATAGCTTATGAGAGTGATACGCCTATTTATATTAAAGGGGGAGCGATAAGAGACTCTTTGATCAATCTGATCCATGGAGCGAACCTGAAGGTTAAGGATCTAGACTTGGTTGTTCCTGCTGGGCTATTTCGAGTGGTCCAAGTTGCTCAAAAGTACGGTTTCACGATAGAGAGGAGAGGGAAAAGGAAAAAGTTACCCATGTATCATATGTCTGGAGATACTGGCTTAGATGTTGATTTGAGTTATTTACTATCAAGTCCAAATGATAAAAATGTTTCTGAATCTGAGATTTTGAAGCAGGATGCTTTACTGTCTGATTTGGACATAAATACTATTTCATATAATCTTTTAACTGGCGAGATTCATGATCTGTTGGGAGCCATGAAATCGATTGCTTCTAGACAAATAAGTTTGGTTTCCGAGAGGAGCTTATTCTTGAATCCGGCTACTATTTTTAAGTGTCTCAAAATAGCCGCTAAGACAGGCTTTGATGTTTCTCCTACGTCTTTGGAGATGATTCGAAAAAATGCCGGTATAGTATTGAGATTGGAAGGTTGGTTTTTGAGGAGAAGTATTGATGAAGTTCTGGAATTTGCATCCGCTGAAGAATTGTTAGCTGCTTTTGATAGATTAGGTTTGTTGGAAATTCGACCAGAAATTGTTGACTATTTAACGCCATGACCAATCGTGAAGTCACTATCATAATTACTACTTGGAACTCTTTGGAATATCTCAAGTTGTGCTTGGAGGCTTTGGAGAAGTATACAAAGCAACCATACGAAATAATTATCTTGGATAATGGTTCTGCTGATGGGACGAAGGAATATGTTTCTGAGTTGTCTGACGTTTGCTATCTTAGGTCAGAAAGGAATTTGGGGACTATAAGGGCTCTAAAGAGGGCTGAGAGATTTATTAAGACGAAATTTGTAGTTTTATTGGATAGTGACTCAATAGTTTCGCCCAATTGGCTGAACACCTTTCTTACAATCTATGAAGAGAATCCCCAGGTGAAGGCAATTGGTCCGATAAAACCAAGCTCACAGCTTTCATATCCATATGTGAAAGGCAAAAATAGTAGGCAGGTCTGGGATGAGATTAAGGTTGGCAATGAAGGCAAGAGCCCCAAAAAACTTTTGGAGATTTACTGTAGGGGGAAGAGTTACGAAAGGTTCGTAAGTGACTTCTTAGCTAAGAATGAGGTTGGCAATGTCACTTTGTTATGTCCTCCAGAGTTTCTAAGTGGGTGCTGCATTTTCTTGGACTACGATTTCATCAAGCCACTTGGTGGATTAACAAACACTGCTTTCAAAAAATATGGCGTAGAAGACGTCGATAGATGTTGGAGGATCGCCAAGGGTGGTGGCTTGGTGATGAAAACTAGTAGGGTATATGTGCACCATTTTGAGGGGAGCAGTTTGAAAAAGAACAAGCTAAATTATCGACCTTTGCTTTATAAGAACAATCGTATTTTACTAGATCTATGGAAAGATGAATTTTGGAAATTTATCGATTCTTCTAATCTGAGTTTGAAGGAATTGACTAGGAAGTATTGGTTAGTAAGAGAGTTGTTGTTATCTGCTAGGGAAGACCAAATTCCGAAAAAACTTAAACCGGAAATAGAAACTTTAAGCCTGGTGAGTAGTGTTTAGAGAAGCCGCAAGTATAATTAGCTCATGAGTAAGATTGATCAGATTGATATTATGATATTAAGGGATTGCTTAATAGTGCAGCAAGGCAATTAAGAGCTGAGTTTGAGGAAATAAAATACAAATTGCCAGGCACAAGCCTTATTGACCTCAAGATTGTGTTTGGAAATCTTAAATTAAGCTCAAAAAAACTGTATTATTCTATATTCTATAAATTTCTTATAAACCTGCCTTACTAACAACATCGCATAATCAATATTCTCATCTCTCTCAATCATAAAATCGGTAACGTGCTTGTTGTAATATCGAAAACTATTTTTCTAATATTTTGTCCGCTTTTCTGGGTCTCTCAAATCTTCTGGTTTAACCCTTAGAATCTGTAATAGTAATTTAGATTTCCTAACCTGAATAGCAATAACATTTTTATTCTCAATATTAACCCAATGTATACTTAACAGGATGTATCTCAAAGCGAAGGTCAAGTTCCAAAACTATCTGAGAAAACTCATCAAATGTTCTTAATACCAATCTATCTGAAGTCTATCTGAAGTTTTTTCTTAGTAAAGGAAAATCCCATAAAAATTGCTTTGCCTTAAGAGATAAAATTGACAATGAAAGTAAAAAATTTTTGTTTTTTAGATAAAACATTAGAACAACTTAAAAAACTATTAATCTCTGTTAAAGATGCTTTGAAAAATAGAAAAATGGATATATCAGTAATTAAAATTAATATGACAAATTAGACAAACATTTTACAGAAAATATCGATGAAATTGACAATAAATTAGCTAACCTTAAAAAGGCTAAAAATAATTATTATTTAACTGTAGATACCTTCTTTAACTTACAAATAGAGCTTATGATTTATTTCTTAGTTCTGAAATAGAAGAAAGGTAACTCTTGAAACTTTTACTTGAGAACCTTGAAGTCAGATGGCAAAATAGTCCGATATACCTTGATAAAACCATTCGACACAATCCTTAATTTTGCTGATAGTCAACTCCCCTAAAAGACTTGTTCTGCAACCACAAACTAGAGTTTGATATAGGCCTCAGCAACCCTAAAGTTTCATTTGAAAAACCAGGACTAAAACAAACAAAGCTCGTTTTTGCTACCCTGTAAAGCTCTTATAAACCTGCTTTACCAGCGACATCGCATAATCAATATCGTCTTCATCTTTAATATCGAATTCAGATATGTGAACATTGTAATATTTATAACTATTTTCTGAATATCTAACCCTTTTTTCTGGATCTTTTAGATCTTCAGGTTTTACTCTAAGAAGTGATAATAAAAGCTTTAACTTTCTTATTTGAACTGTAACAAGGTTTTTATTTCCAATGTTAAAACCTATGTAATATTTTACCGGTTTAATCTTTATTTGAGGGTCGATCTCCAAAACTCTCTGAGAAAACTCATCAAACAACTCCTTCGCCTTAGTCCAATTGGGTCTAATGTGATCTTCAATGGAATACTGCTTAATTTCCCTAGACACTCGCTCAATGTCTTTGTTCTTAGTAACGGTTCTTATACTCTCACTCTTTTCAGAAGCCCTAACCTGATTAAAAGAAACTAAATTCTCGTCATATTTCTTTACTTCCCAAAGCTCAATCGGCAAATCTTGAAACCCAATAGCTTCCTGTTGATATTTAGTAAAAGATTGAGCAATAAAAATTACTCTGGATTGAGACCAGTCAATATCATCTTTTTTTAGATTTTTCTTAGTTTTTTCATTATATTCAAGAACAAAATCAGCTTTATTGTTTAACAGTAGAGCAAGGTAAGCATATCCCTGGTCAATTACACTAAAATTTTTATCTCGCTTATACTCAATAACCACAAATGCTTTAGCTTCTTCATCAAAAGCCAATGTATCAATCCGCAGATTATTCAAGAAAAACTCCGTAGCAACAAAACTCAAACCAAAAACCTCACTCAAATTGGCTTCAACTAAACTTTGTAAGGTTTTTTCCAACTCTACCTTCTTTTCTTTGATAGGAACGAGTTTATTATCAATCTGCTTATAAATCGGCATAACAAGACCATTGTAGCAAAAATTGATAAAATATGATAAATGGAGTTAAATGTAATTGGCATGGTAGAAGATAGATACTACAGCATTGAAGAAGTGGCTAAAATGTTAAAAGTTGTCTATTTGACAGTTTATCGCTGGATACAATCAGGTAAGTTAGTAGCTTATAAAGCTGGGAAACAATATAGAATTAAAAATAAAGACCTTGAAAATTTTATAGGGAAGAAAAAATCTAAGAAAACATTATTGATATGAAAAATAAAGATCTTAACATTGCTAAAAAACTAAAAAACGATGAATTTTATACGCAATATCAAGATATTCAAAAAGAAATTGAGGCATATCTTGAGTTCAACCCAGATACTTTTATGGATAAGGTAGTATATTGCAATTGTGATGACCCGTATGAAAGCAATTTCTTTCGATACTTTGTTCTTAACTTCCGAAAGCTTGGACTTAAAAAACTCATTACGACAAGCTATAGCCCTTCTCCCATTGCTGGTACACAACTTAATTTGTTTGATGTAAACAACGCAGACCGTATTATTCAACATTCTCCCCCAAAAAAGGCTGTCAAATTTGTTATTCAAGAAGTAGGTGACATTGATGGAGATGGCGAATTTAATTTAAAGGATATCGCAAAACAGCTGAAAGAAAACAGGCACAATGAGTGGTCACTCCTTAATGGCAACGGTGATTTTAGAAGTGAAGAATGTATAGAACTTCTTAAGCAGTCGGATATTGTAGTAACCAATCCACCTTTCTCGCTTTTTCGTGAATATGTCAAACAACTTTTTGATTACAATAAGAAGTTTTTGATTATAGGAAGCATGAACGCAATTACATACAAAGAAATATTTCCTCTCATAAAGCAAAATATAATATGGTTAGGCCCTAGTATTACAAGTGGCGATAGAGAATTTCAGGTACCAGATTATTATCCACTTAAAGCTGCAGGCTTTAGAGTAGATGAACAAGGTCGAAAGTTTTCAGAATAAAAGGGGTAAGATGGTTTACAAACCTTGATCATGGTCGCCGCCACAAAGTTATTCCCCTTATGACAATGGCAGATAACTTAAAATTTAATAAAAAAATTCAAAACAATCCCGACAGCTACAAAAAATATGACAACTACAACGCTATTGAAGTACCCTATACCGAAGCCATCCCGAGTGATTATAGTGGTGTAATGGGTGTTCCTGTAAGTTTCTTGGACAGACACAATCCTGAGCAGTTTGAAATTCTAGGTAGCGATTACAATATCAAAGAAGGACTACTTCCAGATTTAGTCAATCCTGAATGGAAAGGTAAGTTAGATAGAGGGTATATCAATGGTAAAAGGCTTTTTACACGTATCCTTATAAAACACAAGATAAAATAATATGATCACTACACTACGAACAGACATTACTGTGAAGGATATTTGCGAAGGGTTTGTCTACAGCGATCTTGAAGGCAAAGGATTATTCGGATGGGGCGGTAAATTAGTAATCCAACCAGAGTACCAACGCAATTACATTTATGCATCCGATGGTGGAAGAAGAGAAATAGCAGTTATCGAATCAGTACTAAAAGGCTATCCCTTGGGACTTATTTACTTTACCAAAGTTGCGGAAGATAAATTTGAAGTCTTAGACGGCCAACAACGAATCACCAGTCTTGGTAGATTTATAACTGACAAGTTTGCTATTAAAGATGAGAATGGGCTTGAGCAGTACTTTAGCGGAATGGCAGTAAATAAAAAACAAAAGATTTTGGAAACAAAGCTTTTGATTTACATTTGCGAAGGAACAGAAAGCGAAATAAAAGAATGGTTTAAGACAATTAACATCGTAGGTATACCTCTTAATGAACAAGAACTCCTTAATTCTGTATATTCTGGTCCTTTTGTTACTCTTGGGAAAGCAGAGTTTAGTAACAGCCAAAATCCCCATATCAAAAAATGGAGCGCCTACATAAAAGGAAGTGCTAACAGGCAAGATTTTTGGGCAACAGCTCTCAAGTGGGTAAGCAAGAACAATGTTGGTGACTATATGAGCCGTCATAGATATGATACCAATATTGATGAAGTAAAAACATACTTTAATAGTGTCATTGATTGGGTATCAAGCGTGTTTATTGATGTTAAAAAGGAAATGTGTGGACTTGAGTGGGGTAGATTATACGAGCAGTATCACAATACTCCCTACAATCCTCAGGAGGTTTCCGAACTGGTGGAGAGACTTTATAATGATCCTTATATCAAAAACCGAAGAGGAATTTTTGAATATATTTTAGGAGGCTGTCAAACTCCAAATCTTCTTGATATTAGAGTATTTGACGAGGCAACAAAAAGAATAGTGTACAAAAAACAAACCGATGAGGCGCAAGAAAAACAAATCTCAAACTGTCCTTTGTGCGCAGTTTCAAACACCGCAAACAAAAGTAAAATATGGAAATTTGATGAGATGGAAGCCGATCATGTTAGTGCGTGGAGCAAAGGTGGAGTGAGCGATATAAACAATTGTCAAATGCTTTGCATAACTCATAACAGAGCAAAAGGAAATAAGTAAGTATGAATGTATGGACAAAACTCTTTTTCTTTTTATTGACGAATCAGGTAATTTTGACTTCAGTCCGGAGGGAACAAAATACTTTGTACTTACTTGCTTAAGCACTTTTCAACCAGTTACTGACAGAGAATTGTTATTAAAACTAAAATATGATCTGCTAACCGATGGTATTGACCAAGAATTTTTTCACGCAACGGAAGATAAACAAATAGTTAGAGATAAAATTTTTGAGATCATAAGAAACTTAAAAGATGATATAGAAGTACACGCAGTAATCGCACAAAAAAACAAAGCTAATCCTGTATTATATCGTGAAGAGTATTACAAGAATGGAAGGAAAATAGTAAGAAACACAGGTGCAGAATTTTATCAGCGAATATGTCGGACCCTATTACAATATGTATTCCGTCGATCAAATTTTTTGGGAACTAATAAAATCGTAGTTGTTCTTGGTGCAGTTTTTACAAGAGACAAACAGTCAATAATTTTAAAAACACTAAAAGAATACCTAAAGGAAAATTTTTCAATACCTTTTGAAATTTATTTCCATGCTTCAAAAGCAGATTTAAACTGTCAACTAGCAGACTATTTCGGTTGGTCCATTTACATAAAATGGGAAAGGGGTGAAGAACGCCCTTATAACTTGGTAAAAGATAAAATAAAAAGCTCTTTTGAAATATTTAGAACAGGCACAAAAACTTACTATGAGTATAAATAAAACGACCAACCCATCTATCCTTGCGGAAGAGCCCGAGGGCTCTTATCAATGGGTTGGAACCTTTAGAGGTATTGTAACATAAACTGATAAATTTTTGTCAAGGGGAATTTATGAAAGCCATAATTTTAGCCAGAGTATCAACTGAAGAACAATTAAAAGAGGGACATCACCACCGATGAATATAACAGATTATATAAGCGGTTTAGAGAAAAGATTGATGAAATTGATATTAAGTTAAGTTAGCCAACCTCCAGAAAGCCGAGGATAACTATTATTGTTTGACCGTAAATTATCTACTCCAAGTCGCAAATCGAGTTTATGATTTGTTCATAAGCTCTGAAATATAAGAAAAACAACAACTTTTAAGACTTTGGCTTCAGAACTTGAAGATTGATGGTAAAATAGTCGATATACCTTGATAAAACCCTTTGACACCATCCTCAATTTTGCCGATAGTCAAGCCTGGCTCCACTAAGACCTATTCTTTAGTTACAAGAGAACTTTAATACGAGCTTAGCGATTTAAAAATCCTCTTTAAAGCTATGATTAAAGAAAAATAATTATTTCCAGGCTTAACTATTTATCAGTTTTTTGCAACGGACTTTTGCTTTTCTTTGCTTTTTGTTTTAAAATAAAAAGCATAATAATATACTCAAATGCGGAGAACAGAAGAAGAGCTTCTTTGTGCCCTGCCTCTTGACCTCGAAACTTTCATATTTCTTGCCCAAAAGCGAATTCGTGAACCTGTTGTCGGAAGCTTATATGCCGAATTCATCAATAACGGAACAGCTGAGATTTTGAAGGGAATACTCTATAACGTTCCTCCTGAACATCGTCTTCCAATCTTATATACCCTTGTTACCCATGTAACCAAAGAAAAGCCTGTTTTTGTTTATGGCATAGGACGTTCTGTCGATTGTATCGATGAAGGGAGGGCAAAATTTGTTGCTGCAAGCACAGATTTGCTTTGGTGTTTATCCCTAATGGTTGATGATATCATCGACGAAGACCATTTTCGAGCGGGCAGGAAAACCGCCTGGACAACTTATGGCAAATGGGAAACTTATACATCAGCAGGTGTCGCTTTCGGAATTCTCCAAGATCTAACCGCACAGACTCTATCTCCAGAAGCAAGGCAATTATTTATTGAAACTGTTCAAGATGGTCTCGAATCCTTAAAAGATCCTTTAATAAAAGATGTGGACTCTAATATTGAAGCTATCTTAAAAAACATAGATCGTCGAGCACGCTTTCATGTTGAATACCCCGTTAGGGCTTTATTTGCTGACACTGGAGACGAAGAACTAATTCAAGCAGCCACAAACGCTCTCTCTTGCGTTAATAGAGCGGGCCAAATTCTAAATGATGTTAAAGATCTCGTCCCATCTCAAATCTACGGAAGAAACTTGTTTTCAGATATCCGAGGTGGCACTGTTACTGTACCTTTTATTATGTTGCAAAACGCCTCAACGCCTAATGAAAAACAGGGATTAAGAGAGTGTTTTAATTGCCCCCATTTAACGTTGGAGCAAATAGATTGGCTGCAAAGACTTGTTCGTAGAAGGCTTCCAGGGCAACAAATATATGAATTGGTTTTAAGGAATTACGAAATATTTTTAGAAACGATGAGGGGAATAGTGGCGCCTAAATATTTTGCTTTGTGCCAAGAGTGGGTTAATTATAAAATGGACCAAGCTAGCAAATTATTATCAAATTAAAAAAATAGTAATGTTAACTTGTGCAAAACAGAGAAAATCTTCTTTAGAAGATATACCGCCTCAAGTCGCAATTAGAAATTATTTAGAAAAATATGGCTTTAATGGTCAATTGTTGAAAGAAGATTTGGATTCAAAAACAAAAGTAAGTGTTGTGATTCCTGTCTATAATGAGGCAGGTGTAATTACTAGATGTTTACAAGCCCTTAACGAACAATTTTATAATGCTTTTGAAGTAGTAGTTGTTGACAACGGAAGCACTGATGAGACCTTAAAAGAGATAGAAAATTTTAGTAGGCAAGCTAGTTATCCTTTATACGTAATTGAAGAACACACCCCGGGCGTTGCCGCGGCAAGGAAAAGGGGTATGGACGAGGTTTTATCAAGACTTCTAAAAAGGGGTAGGGAATTTCATCATGTTTTAGTAGTAACAGACGCAGATGTCATTCCCCCAAAAGAATGGCTAGAAAAAATCATTGTAGGTTTAGGTTGTCATCGACATGGTGGATTGGCGGGTACTCATAAGGCTTCAGAAGAGGTGGAAGAAAAAATCCATAAAGCTACGGGGATAAGAAATTATTTTAATATTATTCCATCACTAATAGAGTTTATAGAGAAAAGAGGCGTCGGGGAAATAAAAATGTCTGGCCCAAATAGTGCTTTTACTGCAGTATCCTACGCTTTGGGAGGAGGAATAAAACAAGAATTTAGTTCTGATGGGAAACCTAAATTAAGTGAGGTAAATAATTTAGGGAACAGAATTAGACAATGTGGTTATGAGATAATTCCCATGTGGTGTCAAGTAGTAAAAAACAGAAGAAGAGAATTGTTTGAAATTATAAACAACTGCGAAGACTCTTATTTTCCTAAAAGCTTTTCCTCAAGTGGAAGGTTTAATGTCATAAGAGAAAATGAGGTAGAATTATTAAGTTTCGCCTGTAATAATGTTTCAAAAGAAACCTGGGAATATTATCGATATAAAATGATTTACAAAGTGCTTTGGAATTTCGTTCTTCAGCCGTTTGCTTTAGGTAAAAAAACAGAAGAGCAGGTTCGAGAGATTTTAACAGTAAAGGAAATTGATACTTTATTATCTTCCTATTCTCCTCTTACCAATTTTCCAAATAATCAATACACCCACGAATTTTTTAGAGATCTTTTGTCTCGTCTGGAGAGGGTATTGCAATTATAATCATGGTACACAGAGAGATAGAAAGCTTGGCTCAAAAATTAGTTTTAGAAGGATTAAGCGCTCAAGAAATACGGGGTATTGCCCTAGAACATCTCACCGAGGAGGAATTAAACGAAATTTGGAGTATTCCCCGAAGAAATATCTATAGATTCGTGACTAATTGGTTTGATAATTTTGACTGCAAACCTCCTTTTCTTGATCTTGGTTGCGGAAGAAGAAGTTATAAACCAGAAGTTAAAGAAAGATTTGGGGCACATACACTATTTATTGCTTTAGACTACTACCTACCAGACGACAAAGCGATTCCCGAAAGGTTGCCAAATTTGCTCGCTGATGCCTGTCGCTTACCACTTCCGTCTTCATCAATTAACACAGTAATTTGCACAGAATTATTAGAACACATAGAAGATGACAATTTGGCTGTGGCAGAAATATCGAGGGTTACTAAAAAAGGAGGGTTGTTAATTCTTACTCTGCCAGGAAAACACATACCGAAACACGAAAAACCACCATATCAGATAGATTACAGAAGATACAGCAAAGAAGGTATAAACAGGTTGCTCGCAGAGCATGGTTTTAACATTTTACATTTTGAAAGTAAAAGTCTATTTGATCTAGAGATAAATTTATTTGCGGTTGCCCAAAAAAGAAAATGAAAAGGATCTTCAACTTAATATCAAACATCTGCTTTCTTGTTAAAAAGAAAAGCCTCCCAGGATCTTTAGTAATTGTTTGTAGAAAAAACCGAGGCAGGCAAATGTTTTTGCTTATCAAATCTTCTCATAGTAGGGCAATAACCTTTCCTAGTGGCAATTTAAATCCTTTAGAAGATTTTTTTGAGGCCGCCACCAGAGAACTTTTAGAAGAAACTGGTTTAAAAGCAGAAAAAGACGATCTGTTTTTGACACCATTAATCCATAAATTTAGATATAAAAACCTTCCTTTCCAAATAAAAAGTCACCAGAAAGTGTTCATTCTATTGTCTGCTGCTAAAACAAATTGTTTTGATCCACAAGACAAAGATATAGAATGGGTTCGCTGGTATGATCTAGACAGAGTCCTATCCTTATTAAGCTATCCTGAGCTAAAGACTACTTTTAAAAAGGCAACTAAATATTTAGAAAAATATGAGAAAAGAAGTTGATATTATCAACGCAATCAGAAATTATTATCTTGAATCAGAATATGCATATAGAAATTGGGGTAAAGATGAGAGAAGAGAGGAAGTTTATGCTTTACATGGAGGATTTACCGTCGAAGGCAAAAAGCTATCTCATTATGAAGAAGTGAAAGAGCTTGCAAGACAGTTAATTAGGTTTGCCCAAATACCCAAAAACTCAATTGTCTTAGACGCGGGCTGTGGGGCTGGAATGTTGACTTTTGAAATAGCGGAAATCTATTGTCCTGACGCAAGAGTTGTTGGGGTTAATATTTCAAACAATCAATTAGTTTCTGCAGAAAATTATCGTCGAAAAGCGGCTCTGAACAATGTTTTTTTTAGTAATCAAGACTATCATCGTCTTGCTTTTCCAGATGAAAGCTTTGATGTAGTTATCTTTTGCGAAAGCTATATCCATTCATATGACAAAAGACAACTCGCACGAGAGGCTTATCGTGTTTTAAAACCTCAAGGGAAAATTGTTATTAGTGATACTTTTCTAGAGAGGGTTCCAGCTGGTAATCATGAAAGGGTGGTCTTACAGCACTTGAAAGAAGGATGGTGTCTTCCTGGCATTCTTAACACCGAAGAACTAGAACAAATTTGGCGAGAAGCAGGTTTCTATGAAATTTGTTTTAAAAATCAAACCCAAAATATAATTGACTCCTCAAGAAGAATGAGAGAACACGCAGAACTGCGGATTACCCAAGGTAATCAGGGTTCACAAATTCTAAGACTAAGTCGAAGAGCTGCAATTGCGTGCAATGAAGCTTTTGAAAGAGGTCTTACTGGATATTATTTTGCTAAGGGTCATAAGCCTTAACGGGCTGCCGCCAAGTTCTAAAATCGTTATCAAAAACAGATTCTGAAATGCTCCCCGGGTAGGATTCGAACCTACGACCTTAGAGTTAACAGCTCTCCGCTCTACCACTGAGCTACCGGGGATTGTAATCTTTATTCAGTCTACAATGAAATCTAATTAATACTTTAATACTTTAGTCAAATAAATTTTACCATTTTGTAATGGAAATTCCACTCTCAAATCTGATATAGTATTAAAACCAAAGGAGGTGATTAAAATTAAGAAATATATACCCATTCTTACGATAATTATTGTAATTATTATTTTTGCCGGAATAATACTAGGCAAGAAAAGCACTACCTCACCTCAAACAGTAAACCAAGCAGTTGAAAAGTCAGCTGAAAAAACAGAAGAAACACTAAAAGGTAGCATCAAAGAAATGGCAGAGAAAGGAATTCCTCTAAAATGCACCTATAAACAAGGAGAAAATGAGTTCGAAGGTCTTCTGAAAGGAAACTCTTGGCGAGGAAAGATGAAAACCAAAGATGGTCAAGTGGCAGAGGTCATTCTTAAAGACAACTGTATGTGGAGCTGGAATCCCACCGACAAAATAAAACAAGGTGCAAAAATATGCTTTGAAGAAAAAGAATCAACAACCGGAGAAAAAACAGCTGATGTTTGGGATCAAAGCCAAGTTGATAACCCTGATATACAATACACCTGTCTACCAGCAACAGTATCTGATTCTGACTTTGAGCCACCAAAAGATATCCAGTTTATGGACCTAAACCAGATAAAATACTAGGACTGCTGGTTGTGATAAGCAGCCTCGTAGGCTTCTGCATCAGCTTTTGTGTGGTGGATTGTCCCATCAGGATGGTTTGGTGGACTGTAAATAGTATAAAGTTTTAATGGCTTATCGCTTGATGTATTAATAACATTGTGCCTTGCTCCTGCAGGAACAACCACAGCAAAACCTTCATAAACAGTACTTTCCTGACCATCGATTATTACTTTACCCTCACCTTCTTCTATTCTGAAAAACTGGTCAACATCAGGGTGTACCTCTTCACCTATATCCTCACCCGGCTTCAAACTCATAACAACCAACTGGCTGTGAGAAGCCGTAAAAACAACTTGCCTAAAGTTCTCGTTCTTTTCTGTTAATTCCTCAATATTACCAACATAACCTGTCATAACTCTCACCCCCTTTCTTCTTAAAGTATAGCAATTTTAATCCAAATAATCTTGAAGTTTTTTCCTTCTTGATGGATGCTTGAGTTTGCGCAATGCTTTTGCTTCAATCTGCCTTATTCTCTCGCGTGTAACTCCAAAAACCTTTCCCACCTCCTCAAGAGTCATTTGCTTTGTACCATCTAATCCAAAACGAAGCTTTAAAACTTTTGCCTCCCGATCAGAAAGAGTTGAGAGAACCTCGTCCAAATGATCTTTCAAAAGCTGTTTTGAAGCCTGATCCACCGGGGAAAGAGATTGCTCATCTGGGATAAAGTCGCCCAATATACTATCTTTATCTTCCCCAACTGGTGCCTCAAGCGAAGTTGTGTCTTGAGCAATTTTATAAATTTCTCTGATTCGCGCCGGTTCCATTTCTAACTCTTCTCCAATCTCCTCTGGGGTTGGTTCCCTTCCAAGCTCCTGCATTAGCTTTCTTGAAGTCCTGTAAATCTTGTTAATTGTTTCAACCATATGAACAGGAATCCTTATTGTTCGCGCCTGGTCAGCAATTGCCCTTGTTATTGCCTGCCTGATCCACCAAGTTGCATAAGTGGAGAACTTAAAACCTCTTCGCCAATCATATTTCTCAACCGCCCGAATAAGTCCCTGATTTCCTTCTTGAATTAAATCCAAGAGAGAAAGACCTCTGCCTATATACTTCTTGGCAATAGAGACAACCAACCTTAAATTGGATTCTGTAAGCAAATCCTTCGCTTTTTTGTCTCCTCTTTCATAAGCCTTAGCAAGCTCTATTTCGTCTTCTGCATAAAGAAGCGGAACCTTGCCAATTTCCCTTAAATATTGTCTAACAGGATCAGTTGACTCCAAACCCTCAAGCTTAGTTAGAAGCTCAATCTCCCTTTCTATCTTCTCACGAGCCTTTTCTTCAGAATCAGCCTCTTCAAAAGCAACAGACTCAAAAACATCAATATTTTCAGCCAGAAGTTTCTCATAAAGCTCATCTAGTTCCTCAATGTGGTTCTCCGCATCGGGGAAAGCTTCCAAGACCTCGTCTTGAGTCAAAAACCCCTGATCACGACCTTTTTTGATAAGCTCAACAACTATCTTTTTTTCCATAGAAAGAAGGATAACCGATTATACTACAACATCTGCGCCATTTAAAGCCGATAGCTCTTCTGTTTTTTGAGCAAATTCCCTTTTAAGAGAAGCAAGAGCTTCTTTGTCTTTATTTTTTTCTGCCTCTTTCATCTTTCTTACCAAACTCTCCAAATTTTCCTTCACAATCTCCTTTTTAAGATCAACAACCAAAGCTTCTATCTCTTTTTTAACAACCTCTTTATCTTCAGGTGGAATATCTATCTCGTACAAAAATATAGCTGAAAATGCTTGAGAAAGTTCCGGTGGAAGTCTCTTAAAGAATAATCTTAAGTCAAAATTTTTCCCTTCCTTGTTGTAAGCACAAAAGCTTTCTATTAACTTTTTATAAGGGCGGCTTATAAACAAACTAGTTATTGATTCATCAAATAAAAGTTCAGGGGTTCTTTGTAAAACAAAGGCTAAAAGTTTTTCTTCCAAAAGAACTCTTCTTGATAGCTTTTTAAGCAAAACAGAAGTTTTCTGAACTTGAACTGTTGTTTTTGATTCCTCTTTACCCAACTCCTCAAAAACAGCACTAACCGGTACAGAAAGTTTTTCAGCAACAAGCCTTGCATAATGTGCCTGAACTATTTTATCTTCAATTCTTGCAAGAACAGGCTTTAGTTCTTTACTTATTTTAGCCTTCCCCTCCCCGGTTGAAGGATTGTTTTGCCTAAAAACCAAGTCAATCAAGAAATCCCAAATCGAGACTGCTCCAAAAACTGCTTCTTTGAATCTTTTGGGGTTTGATCGTGCCATATCATCGGGGTCTTTATACTCTCCAAGAACAGCCGCTTTCAAAACTGCGCCCAATTTTTGGGCAACAACCGCACCTCTTTTTACTGCAGTAACACCAGCGCTGTCTGTGTCATAAGCAAAAACAAAATTTTCTGTAAATCTTAAAAGAAGTTTGGCTTGATCTTCCGTCAAAGCCGAACCCTTTACCGCAACTGTGTTTTTAACTCCGGCTTGGTATGAAGATATCATATCAAGCTCACCCTCCGTAATAACAACAAATCCCTCTCTTTTAATGTGTTCCTTGGCAAAATTAAGCCCATACAAAATGTGAGATTTCTTATAAACCAAAGTCTCAGGAGAGTTTATATATTTGGCCAAGTCTTTCCTCTCATCATCCGGCAATATCCTACCACCAAAAGCAACAACATTGTCCCTATGATCATAAATAGGAAAAATAACACGACCTGCAAATCGATCAAAAAGAGCGTTTCCTTTGGGGTAAAAAGTCCCCGATTCCAAAAGCTCCTCTTTGGTAAAACCTTTCTTCTTGATTAAAAAATTAAAAAGAGCAGAACTCTCTCTAGGAGAAAAACCCAAGTTAAACTTTTTAATCGTATCAAGTTTCAAGCCTCTTTTTTCCAAAAGATAAGAAAGAGCGCCTTTCCCTGTCTTATGCTCAAGAAGAACATAATTGTAAAATCGAGAAGTTAGCTGATTAAGCTCATATAACCTTACTTTTTTGTCAGATTTGGCTAGATTTATACTTTTTAGCTTTATCCCCAACCTTTCCGCCAAATAAGAAAGAGCCTCAAAAAAACTCATTCCTTCATATTTTTCAAGAAAAGAAAAAACATCTCCACTCTCCCCACAACCAAAGCACTTATAGATCTGAAGGTCTGGCGACACCATAAAAGAAGGAGTTTTTTCCTGATGAAAAGGGCAAAGCGCTTTAAAATTCTTGCCCGCTTTTTTAAGCTCAATCCGCTCCCCAATTATATCTACTATATTTACTCTCTCCTTTATTTCCTCAACCTGATCCATAATTATCTAATTCAGAATAAAAATCACAACAAACAAATTATAAGAAACAAGCAATGTCAATTTAAAACTTAAAAATCAAAACTTTAATAAATTCTAGCTTTCGAATATTTTAAAGTGTGCCCCCGGGAGGAATTGAACCTCCAATTAAGGCTCCGGAAGCCTTTGTTTTGTCCATTAAACTACGAGGGCAGGAGGCGGAGGGTAGAGGATTCGAACCTCTGAGGGATTTCTCCCACAGGTTTTCAAGACCTGCGCCATAAACCACTCGGCCAACCCTCCATCTCTTAAAACAAACCCTTAGCAAACCAAAAACTAAAACTTAGGAATCAAAAAGCAGGTATATATATTCTACCAAATTTAGAAAGCAAACAGAAAAAACCTAAATCTTTCTGCTATCATAAGCCCAGTGAAGAAGAGCCTATCTTTGGGGTTAAAGCCAGGCGATAAATCAACAGAAAGTCGTAAGTAGTGCTTTTGCAGCTTACCTCCAATTTTTAACAGTTTCGCTACCCTCTTAAAATCATTTTTTGCAAGCAACACCTCTCGTCTAAGTTCTGTAAACTCGTGCTCCTCTGAAAAAATTTTTGTCAAGTACCCATTTTGTTGCACACTCTTTCTAAACGGGCAGGTTACATATTTCTGTTTGAACTTTGCTGGTGGCATTTTGAGTTTTGTGTGAATCCTTTGGTTGCTGTAAGGAAAGATGGTCCGGTGAATGGTCTCGATAAACCCCTGGTGTTTCAAATCTCTCAAACTCCAGTCCTATATCAGTTTTGAAGTTGTCATAAGAGCTTTCTTGATAGCCATTCTCCTATGAACTGGCTTTTGGTGAATGGCTCACTTTAACCCCTAAACTTTCCACTAGATTGATAATATTTGATTTGTATTCACTGCCTTGGTCTGTACGTGCTACCTTAGGTATTCCAAAATTGCTGGCTACGACCATAAAAACCTCAACAATGAACTCTGTTGTATGTTTAGTTGATATACTCCAATCCACAACAATTTCCCTGGTATAAAGATCCATGTAGGTTGCCAGGTAGATAATCTTTTGACTCCAGGCAAGCCTGGTAAAATCCCATGCCCTAAATATATTTGGTTTAATTGGGCAACTGCCTTTAATAAGACTGGGATACCCTGATGGTTACTGGCTCCAGTCTTTTTTCTTTGCCCATCTAGCTTTCCTTTTGTAAAGTGGTTTGATCCCAAAGAGATTCATAACCCTCCTGGCTCTGTTCTTGCCACAACCAAGTTCAATCCCAATCCTCCTGTGACCATAACTTGGATTTAACTGAAGCATCTTTAGAACCTAATCCTTGACGAGTAGCAAATCTTTTTGATTTAGTTTGTTATCTTGATTGCAGAGATTTCTTCTTGATACCTTTAAATAGGAATATGTTTAGCCTTAAAACTAATTACTTCACTGACCTCTCTTTTTTGACTTTTCCACCTCCAAGGTAAGTATCCCAATTATTTCCTTTAATTGTTGTTTCTCTCTTCTTTTGAATCTAATATGTTCCATCCAGCTCACCCTGTTAGTAGCTCTTCCTCTCAACCAATTATAAATTGCCTTGTCAGATACCCCATATTGTCTGGATAAAGATATAACACTTTCACCAGCCTTAACTTTGGCCAATATTTCCTCCTTAACTTCCTTTGCAATTGCATTTTTCTGAACTTAGTTTCACCTCCATACTTTGTCCCTCATTAAAACTGTGTGCATTTCAATGGGCACCTGTCCCGGGTGAGAAAAATAATTACGAGGCACTCTGTGCCGAAGTATACAAATAAGCAGAACTTGCCAGCTTCGCTGGTAGCGTAGCGGCTGGGTGGGAGCAGCCGACCCCACTTAAACAACCTCTGCCTTGAAATGAGTTCGAATGGTACAATACACAGTGCACAACAAAGGAGTCGTTGGTTTTGCACCAGAGACGTTGTATGCCTCGTTTCAAAAAGTCGGCTCTTTTCGTTTTTTTTCTGAAAGAAATAATCGCAAAATTTCTAAAATCTTATAGTATTTACAGCGCTAAGTAAAGGATGATATAATTAGTCACATGTCAAAACAGATACAAAAACCGTATTTCAAGCATTTTGTTGTCGAAATTAACTGCCAATTTGACTCTGGTAACTCAGTAGAATGGTTAGAAGCTAGGACAATTCCTCTTATTGAGAGTTTGAGAGTTGGTATAGTAGCAAAAACGAAACATATTTTTAAGCCGCAGGGGATAACCTTGATTTATATCCTTACCAGCTCACATATGGCTGTCCATTCTTGGCCAGAAAATGATTTTCTCCACATAGACTTGATTATTTGCTCGGAGAAAATCACGTTCGATGTTTTTAAAACCTCCATTAAGAAAACTTTTCCAGGGATGAAACATAAAATAACCGAGTTGAAATACTAAACTGTGAATCCGATCGAAATAGTGACATAATACTTACTTATGACAGTAGAATTTGACCAACAAATCGGCAAACAGGAAGCCGCAAAACAACCTCAACGTTTTGTAGTCGACTTCTGGATGACCGGCCGTTGCGATATGGAGTGTCCTTTTTGCTACGGCGCTGATGTCCCAACTGCTTCCCGAATTGAAATTGACAATAGTGGTAAAGATCAAAAAGTGTATTTGTATGATACGACAGAAGAGACAAGAGCAATTACAGGCAAAGGTGGTGCAAGGCCAGAAATGACTTTAACTCAGATGCAAGAAATAGTTGCAAAACTTAAAGATATAGGTGTCACAACCTTAACCATTGCAGGAGGTGAACCATTGCTTCGTCCCGAAACCCCAAAGATTATCAAATTTGCTCATGATGCCGGTTTGGAGGTTTATCTATCTTCAAATGGCACCTTTTTTAAGAGACATTATAATCAAGTAAAAGATTATATATCCGTTCTAGGACTACCATTGGATGGAAGCACCCCTAATATGAATGTCTTAATGGGTCGTCGAGAATATCTCTATAAAAACATACAAGGTATTTTGTCTTATCTCGGTGCCAACCCACCACAACATAAGGTAAAAGTGGGTACTGTAGTTTCAAGAATAAACATTGCTGATATTGAACAAATTGGCCAGTTCCTTTATCGATCTCCAGGTCAATGCCAACCAGATACTTGGAGATTGTATCAATTTGAGCCTCTTAAGAAGGGTGCTAAGAACCGAGAACTTTACGAAATTAGTGATAGTGAATTTGATGATGTGGTTTCAAGGCTACAATTAGTGTTTCCAGAAGCACAAATCAGTGCCAGATCAAATAATGATCATATGAATGCATATTTTTTTGTAACACCAGATGGAATGCTACAGACAGTTGATATCAAGCACAGAAGTGTGGCTGACCTATTAAGTACAAGTACCGAAGATTTGAAATCTATTGTTGGGAGTTATAGAGATACACAAATTAGAGCAAGCAAAAATAGGGAATGGTTAAATAGCCAATAAGAACCATATCCAAACTCTTACCCTCAGCTTATGAATAAAAAAGATTACACAAGTCAGATAGATTTCAGTAAGGTCATGGAGAGTGGTGATAACCTAGCGTTTTATATTGAGATTACAAATAATATTATTGATTACATACGAAATAACAAGAGTGCTACCTTCCAGGAGATAACAAAATATGTTGGGGGTAGCGATAGGAGAGTAATAAGACTACTAGATCAACTTGTTGAACTAAAAATACTTCGTTTTTACCGCAAAAGATTCTTTCTACGAGACACTTTATCTTTCACTAACTTCAGGATTTCTGATGTCCGTTGTAATTTTTGCGATTCTAAAATAGTAAATATTGATGGAAAGCTGAAATCAGTACGGAGTTTCGTGGAGGGTGCTTTAATGAAACGCCCAACACCAACTTTCATTTTTGACCAACGCCCAGTTAACGCTGACACAATCGTGCGCAGAGTCGCTTATTTGCTATTAAAAGGTGATGCGCAAGATAAAAAAATCGCATTGATTGGAGACGACGATCTAACTTGTGTGGCCCTTGCAAAAACTGGGGTAGCCAGAGAAGTTGTTGTTTTTGATATAGACGAAAGAGTCTTAGAATCAATCGAGTCAATTTCCCAGAAATATAAATTGGGGATAAAAGTTGTTAAACAAGATTTACTCAAAAACACACCTAAAAAATTCCATGGTTATTTTGATGTATTTATTACTGATCCAACTCCAACACTCAAACCTCTCGTGCTATTTACCAACAGGGGTCTGGAGATGCTCAAAAAAGGAAGTGGAAAAATTGGCTACATTTCTCTATATCCTTCGCACATGGAGAAAACAATTGACTTCCAAAAAGTGTTAGGGGAAATGAATGTGCTTATTACTGATCTTATACCAGCTTTTAATCAATATGATTTTTTAGAATTTACTTACACCCCATCCGACTTGAAACTACTTAAAAAGTATGCAGCAAATGAAGCAAAAATATCATTTTTTGAACACCTGATGAGGATCGAAACTACAGATGCTTCTAAACCCATAAAGATGGAGATATCACGGCTGGACCTTGTGGGAAGGGCTACAAGAAGGATATTAGATGATCCTAGCAAAGATCCTGTCTTGGTTGACAAACAGAAGCACAAGTCAATTCAAAAGGCAGCGTCTACCATCCAAAAATTAATAAAGCAAAATGAAAGAAATTGAAAGAAATCTACCATTCGTAATTGCTAAACCTTATTCAGGACAATATCTTGAATTGCTATTGGAAACAATATCGAAGAACGGATTACAACCTCACAGTATTTATGGAACTGATAGATGGGGAGATGTTGCAAGGCAAATTTATCAAAAAAATGTTGATAGAATCGGTCGTAAGTTTAAAGTTGGGTTGGAAGGGCATATTAGACTAGTAAATTTTCTTTTTGGTAATCGTGCTGTAGTGCTGTTCCTTGAAGGTAGCGGCAATACTAATATGGATTTGCAAGAAGCATTATCCCTAACACAAGAGGTAAAGCGGAATTTACGAACACAAGCGCCAGGTGGAGAAAGACTAGAAGATATTATTGTATTTATGAATCTAAAACAAGTAGATATAGGTTGTGACCCAGAAGGAATTTGCCCAACAGGAATTATTGGGATTAAAAACGACAGTGGGGAGTTTAAGGCAATCTCAAAAACATCCGGTACGTGGGATTTCTACTATTTTAAATATGTGCACGTGCCCGACAACATAGAGGATCTTCACGAAGAATTAACTACGCTAGACAAAATGGGAGTACTTGATCCCAAAAATGAGATAGCGGTTCAAGATTTTTTGGTTATGGCGAAACTTCAAACATTGGTACCGCTGGACTTGATCAGAAAAGCTCCTTAATTACAATTGTTATTTCGCCAAACTCCACTTTGTCACCAGCAGATCTTCCTATAATTGCCCTAGCTAATGGTGCTTTTTCAGACAGAAGTCGGCAGCCCGCGAATTCGCCACCACCGCTTGGAGTGATTACTACTGTTTCTTCAAATGATTTTTCGTGTTCAGGGTCTTGCATCTCCCAAATCAACACACTTCCTACCCCGACTCTGTCGCAATTTTGATAACTATTTGCTAGTAGCGCATTTATCTCGTAGCTTTTTTCTCGATAATTGGCAGCTTGTTCTTGATAAATTCTTGCCTGAAGTTCAATCCTAATCATTTCATCTGGTTGCTTTGATTGCCATGGACCATCAACTTCAGCTTTAGACTTCATTGTTTCAACTGCTTTTTTTTGTGCTTCGTTTGCGCTTCTTTGAAGCTCAGAGGCAATTGCAACTAAAATAGCAGTTCTTCTATCAGTTATACCTTCCTTTTTTTCATTTGCCATATATTAAATGTTGTTTAATGTTGTTTAGTAAATTTTTAACTAATTTTTTCTCATACAGCTTGTGGATGTGTCTATTCTCCCAATTTATGGCCCTATCATACTCTTTTTTAGAATAAGGTTTGAGTCCTAAAGTCTCAGCCAGTATGTGTGGATCCAAATTTTCCTCTTGTGCTTCTATTTCCCATGTATAGTAGCTTTCAGTATATTTTGACAGTTTAACCTGAAAATTTTGATAACCATATTCCCAACTTTCCCAGAAATAAATCATGCCCTTGTCAAATCCTAAAATTTCAAGTAGTTCGAGTGCATTCAGAAATTGTCCCTCTTTTATTTCAACCTCCACTTCCCGTCTCTTTTTGAGGTGAAATTGTCCAACCTTTAGACTAATTTTTTCGTCATTCCCTGATTTTTTTAATCTCAAATCGAATTCGGAACCATTTTCCCAGTTTCTGGTTTTGGGATTAAAGCCAGGCGATAAATCAACAGAAAGTCGTAAGTAGTGCTTTTGCAGCTTACCTCCAATTTTTAACAGTTTCGCTACCCTCTTAAAATCATTTTTTGCGAGTTTTCCCCTTATTTCTACTTCTAGGTTTTTAGTCATAATGCTATGAATTTTATTATAAATTTACTACTAAATACAAGTTGTTATGGGACACACACCTTTCAGAAAATTAAATGAGCTCCTGTATGTATGCTAATGGCGGCTTTATTTTCAAAGATTGATTGTGGTATTTTGGTATTATACCAGATTAGATATTTGGTAAGTTTCTCGCTGAACCTCTACTCTTGAATATCAAGTTTATGCTTGTAGATAAATTCTTCCTTGAAGGTTCGGTTGAATTTTTCAATGTAACCTTTGGTTTTGGGTGAGCTTGGATATATAAATTCATGATTGATTCCTAGTTTTGCCAGATACTGGTTGATTTCTCACAAAATTCACCACCATTACCTATTTAAACCACGCTTTTCATGGTTTATGAGAAAAAGCTAGGGTCGCCTTTTGTTATAAAGACCCCAGCCTGTTAATCGAATCGCAAGGCCTTCCTAACTTCGCTAAGAGTTTCAATAGCATTTGGTCTTGCCACCTCATTTCCCTCTTGCAGAACGAAAGAAATGTACGACGGATCCCGCATGATCTCGGCTCTTTTGGCCTGAAACTCCTCGATGAAATTCTGAACAATGCGAGTCAGAAGTTGCTTAAACTGACCCATTACTGGCTTGCCAATCTTGTGCATCTTAATGATGGTATCTATCTCAGATGTACGTGAAGCCCCTTGGAACTTGCAACTACCCAACCTCTTCTGTGTATAATATCTTCCCCAACAAAAAGCATTTCCTGCCCACACATAGTTTCCTTTTTCGATTGCAATAATCGTCCAAGATCCTAATTTTGAAAATTAACGGTGGGGGTGGGATTCGAACCTCTGAGGGATTTCTCCCACAGGTTTTCAAGACCTGCGCCATAAACCACTCGGCCAACCCTCCATCTCTTAAAACAAACCCTTAGCAAACCAAAAACTAAAACTTAAGAATCAAAA
Organism: Candidatus Woesebacteria bacterium; assembly: GCA_013374855.1. Classification (GTDB taxonomy): domain Bacteria; phylum Patescibacteriota; class Microgenomatia; order UBA8517; family UBA8517; genus Ch104c. The sequence goes on from CP055308.1 coordinate 240,202, forward strand.
AGCAGGTATATATATTCTATCAAATTTAGAAAGCAAACAGAAAAAACCTAAATCTTTCTGCTATCATAAGCCCAGTGAAGAAGAGCCTGCCTTTGTTTCTTCCTGCAATTTAAATCACCAGGTTGACAATGTTTCCTAATCTGAGCAATATGTCTTTTCATTGCCTTCCACCTCTTAATCTGCCTTTTGTCGTCTGGATGCCTTCTGCCCATATAATAGCGACAGTACCACTGAAACCATCCTCTTGGATCATCTGGATGAATCCAACCTTTTTTCCGCCAAACAGACAATGGCTGGCTTGCATTAACTCCAAAAAAATTAAGATTAGGATCGTGTTTTTCAGAACATAATTTTGCCTTCAAAAACCAATCCTTAGGAAATTCATCTTGGCAATCAGTCATATATTTTCCACCAAAAACGCCAAGTTCCAACATTTCCTTGGGTGTCAGCTCAGGCTTGAACTCTGGATCAAAATTATGTCCAGGTTTTTCAGTAAGATAATAAACATAATTCTTTTGCATTTTGTCATTTACTACAACTTTTTTTCTCATAATCTTATATTATTAGCGCAATTTTTCTTGCAAAAATTCATAAATGATAATAACCAAGCTAGTCAAAGAAGAAAAACGAAGACCTTAAGCGGTGGGTGTGGGATTCGAACCCACGGTAGCCTTACGGCTACACACGCTCTCCAAGCGTGCGCACTAGTCCACTATGCGAACCCACCAAACAAACAAATTAAGATGTCTTTTTGGCTTTCCTTTTTTCTAACCAATTCTCAAGCTGTTTCTTGGCTTTCTTAAAAACTTCTTTTTCCCTAGCTAACCCCAACTTTCTTAAACCCGAAGAGAAATCAACCCAGGCAAATTCCTCAAACCCCAGGACCTCTCCAGCTGATTTTTCAATAACAAGATAATAGACAATCCTCCTTGGTGATTTTTTACCATTATAATCCACTTCGTCTTCAATTCTATCGACCTCGTCTATAATCTTGCAATTCATACCCCCCTGTTCTCCCATTACCCTCAAAACTGTTCTAACTGAAGACTCACCTTTCCTAACTAAGGATTTAGGCAATTCCCACCTTTTGTTCTGAGGATCCTTTATCAAAAACCAAGAAACCCTGCCGTTTTTGGCTTTCCTAAAAACGACAGATCCAGCAACAAGTATTAAGTTATGGCTATTTAGATTAAACATAACAAAAGCGGAGGTGGTGGGATTCGAACCCACGTGACCCTATCCGGGTCGAGGTTTAGCAAACCTCTGCCATCGACCACTAGGCGACACCTCCAACAAGTTAATTATACCAAAAGCTTTCACTTTTATTAAGAAGATTTGGTATAATCTTACAAGTGGAAAGCCCTGTCCCAGAAAAAATAATACAAAAACCTGTACAAGAAAAGGTTCTCTTTTCTTGGAAAGCCCATATAAGGCACTTTGAAAAGAAAAGCAAAGAATTTTACATAAACGCACTGGCTATTTTTTCAGTAATTGCGCTTATTATCTTTATTGCTGAAGGCTGGGTGCCTGTGATCTTACTGATCTCGCTTGGATTTTTGTACTTTGTTATGCATTCTGTTGAGCCAGAAATTGTTGATTATCAGATAACCAATCTTGGAATAAGAATAAAAGACAAACTAATAGATTGGGGTCAAATTACAAACTTTTGGATAACAGAAAAGGAAGGTAGTGCAAAACTAAACCTTGGAATAACAACTATTCCCGGAAAAATAGAAATTGTTATAGAGCCAAAAGACAAAGAAAAAATAAAAAACACCCTTCAGGAATACCTACCTGAAGTAGAAATTCCTCCATCGTCTCTTGATAAATTGGCAAATTGGTTTTCAGCCAAAATAGAAAAATAGCTTCTTGCACCCGTAGTTCAACGGACAGAACGTTTGGTTGCGGACCAAAAGGTTGGAGGTTCAATTCCTCCCGGGTGCACACTTTAATCTTATAAATACATATTCTGCAAAATAGCTTTGTCTACCTCTTGCAATTGGAGTTTGCCCTCAAAGAAAGTAGCACTTGCTGTCTACTTGGTGTTCAGAAGGCAGATGTTGTAAAATTTGCCTATCTGGTGGGGTGCAGGAGTGGATTATCTGGTCGCTCTCGAAAAGCGATGTGGCAATTTATTGCCACCGTGGGTTCGAATCCCACCCCCACCGCCAATTTACAATTTCAGAGTTTTTAGTAGAAGTTATCCCTTTTTATACACACCTTAAACTATACTCTCCAAAATCACCTTTATCCTACTTAATTAAGATAATCTTTTATCCCAATTAATACCGATCCTTATTTTGAGAAAACCGGCAAAGATTTCAAGGGTAATTCATTTGAATTTGATAATTGGAATGATTTGATGTTTCAGGTAGCGCATAAATTTGCATTTTAGGTTAAAATTGAAGATGAAGCCTTGATAAGAACAGAGGACTTTAAAGCATGAAAAGAAATGTCTTTACATTAATTTTTATTTTATTTGTCCTGAGCATCGGTTTTTATTTTTGGAGAGGAAAAAAAATAAAAACTAGTATTGTTCAAAAAAATAACAAAAAAGGCTGCACTTTGGAAGCAAAACTTTGTCCTGATGGATCTTCTGTTGGTCGTGCAGGTCCAAATTGTGAATTTGCTCCCTGCCCCGGAGAGAAGGAAGGGATTCTGATTTCTTCACCAAAAAATAATGAAAAAGTTAAAAATCCCTTTAAGATAGAAGGACAAGCAAAAGGTTTCTGGTTCTTCGAATCTGAATTCACCGCCGAACTTTATGATACTAACAACAACTCTTTGGGAAGAGCAATACTAACTGCAAAAGGAAACTGGATGACAGAAAATTTTGTACCCTTTGAAGGAAAATTGAGTTTCTCTAAACCCTCAACTTCTTCTGGTATTCTTAGATTTTTAAGCTCCAATCCCTCCGGTATATCAGAGCAACAAAGAATCTTCGAGATTCCTGTTCAATTTGAAGATATATCTTATAGAAAAATTCTTCTTTATTATTACAACCAAGAAAAAGACAAAGATGAGAAAGGAAATATAAGATGTTCAAGAGATGGCTTGGTGGCAATTGAAAGAGAAATTCCAGTTTCTAAAACCCCAATTCAAGACACAATAAATCTTCTGCTTAAAGGAAAAGAAAATTTAACTCAAACTGAGATTGAGAGAGGGATTACAACTGAATATCCTTTAGAGGGTTTGAGGCTAAAATCGGCTAATTTAAAGGAGGACGGAACTTTGATTTTAGAGTTTGAAGATCCATTAAATAGAACCGGCGGCGGTTCCTGCCGAGTTGGAATTTTGTGGTTCCAAATAGAAGAAACTGCCAAGCAGTTTCCAGAAGTTAAAAAGGTTCGCTTTTTGCCAGAAGAATTATTCCAGCCATAGTTCAAGGATCTAAAATCAGCTTTTTGAAAAATCAAAGTGTGGTCTTTTTGCTTTTAAAATTCAGGCAACTTTCAAAACAACGCTACCCACCAACCCAATTCTTCTTTCCAAAGCTCTAAATTTTCATCCCCTTCAACCTTAAAGAGTTCCCAACAACAGAAATAGAAGACGCAGCCATAGCAAAAGCAGCCAATGCAGGATTTAAAAGCAAACCAAAAACGGGGTATAAAATCCCCATGGCAACCGGAATCAAAACAACATTATAACCAAAAGCCCAGAAAAGATTTTGCTTTATAACAGAAAGAGTAATTCTACTTAAATCAAAAGCAGTTAATACAGAAGTAATGTCACGATTAAGAAGTATTATACCAGCTGTTTCTATTGCAACATCAGTCCCGGTTCCCATTGCAATACCAATATCAGCGCTTGCCAAAGCTGGCGCATCATTTACCCCGTCACCAACAAAAGCAACCACTTTTTCTTGAACACCTTTAAGCTCTTTTACCTTCTCAGCCTTTTGTTCAGGCAAAACTTCTGCTAAAACATTTTGAATTCCTGCCTTTTTCGCTATTGCCTTTGCTACCCTTTGACTGTCACCAGTTATCATCCAAGTTTCAATTCCCCTTTTGTTTAGTCCTTTGATTACCTCTTTTACTCCATTTTTAAGAACATCCGCAATTGCAATAACACCTATTAGTTTTTTTCCTTCTGCCAAAAAAACTACAGTTTTTCCTTCTTCTTCTAGCTTGTTAACTTGCCTTTCTACTTTTTCTTCTATTTTGATTCCCTTTTTATTTAACAAGTTTCTGTTTCCTAAAACATAAAACCTCCCCCCAACTTTTCCTTCTATTCCCATTCCGGGATGGCTTCTGAATTCCTCAGCTTCTTTTACTTCCAGTTTTTCTACTTTTGCTTTCTCCAAAATTGCCTCACCCAAAGCATGCTCTGATCCCTTTTCCAAACTTGCAGCTATTTGCAGCAAGTCATTAATACCCATACTAGATGAAGACGAATAATCAAAAGGTAATATATCAGTTACTTTCGGTTTTCCTTGAGTAAGAGTCCCTGTCTTGTCAAAAACAACAACTTTTGCCCTTTTCGCAATCTCCAAGCTTGCTGCATCTTTAACCAAAATTCCCTTTTCTGCACCTTTTCCTGTCGCAACCATTATTGCAGTAGGTGTGGCAAGCCCCATCGCGCAAGGACAGGCAATAATTAAGGTTGCAATCATATTTACAAACGCCTCCTTGGGGTACCCTAAGTCATACCAAACAACAAAAGTCAAAACCGCCAAAATTAAAACAATTGGCACAAAATAAGAAGAGACTGTATCGGCAAGTCTTTGAATCGGTGCCTTGGAGCTTTGAGCCTCTGCTACCATTTTTACAATTTGAGAAAGCATTGTTTGTGAGCCCACTTTTGTCGCCCGAAAAATAAAACTTCCGGTTTTATTGATAGTTCCCCCAATAACACCATCACCAATCTTTTTATCAACAGGAAGCGACTCGCCCGTTACCATCGACTCATCAATACTTGACAACCCTTCAATAATTACTCCGTCTGTTGGAATTTTTTCACCCGGCCTAACACGGATAATATCCCCCACCTCAAGGCTTTCTATTGGAATATCCTTTTCTTCATATTTGCCATCCTTGTTCCAGTTTTTTGCCTTAAATCCCTCCGCTTTTACAAAAAGAGCCCTTGCGGTTTTGGCTTGCAGCCCAAGAAGCCTTTTGATTGCAGAAGAGGTGTGCATCTTTGCCTTTGCTTCCAAATACCTTCCCAAAAGAATCAGGGTAATTATTACACTTGAGGTATCAAAATAGAGGTGCCCTCCAAAAAAGGTTGAAAACAAAGAATAACCATAAGCGGCTGAGGTGCCAATGGCTACTAAAGTATCCATGCTCGCCGCGCGGTTGCGAAGACCAGACCAGGTCGCCTGATAAAACTTTCTTCCTGCCCAAAATTGAACAGGTGTGGCAAGAATAAGAAGAACAAAACTAGAGCTTAAAAACTTTGGCAAAAAACCAAACCATTCAGGAAAGCTTCCTAAAAAAATCAAAATACTCAAAATTGAAGAGAAAACAACTTTGATTTTTAGATCATCCAACTCTTTTCTTTTTTCTTCTTCTTTAATTTTTTCAATATCTTCCAAACTTTCTTTTTCAACTTCTTTTTCCAAAATTGCCTTATATCCCAGCTCACTAACCGCATCCGACAAATCTTTGCCACCAACTTCCGGGGTATATTCAACAACCGCTTGTTCTGATGCATAGTTTACACTGCAGGAGACAACCCCAGGAACCCTTTTCAGTCTTCTTTCAATCAGCCTTGCGCAAGAAGCGCAATGCATTCCAATAACAGGAAAGGAAACTTTGCGAACAGTTTCTTTCTTTGTCTTTTGGCTAGCTTTATCCATATAAACAACTACTCAACAACAATTTTTCCATGATACATATTCATTCCGCAATGAAACTCAAACTCTCCTTGTTTTTGGGGAGTAATTGAAATTTCAACCGTTCTCCCTAAAGGAAGGTATTTTTTAATCTTAAATTCAGGAATTATTATTTCTTCAAGACAGCTGTTTGGATCACGTCGAGTAATCCTCAAAACAGTCTTTTTATTTTTACTCAAACTTATAATTGCTGGCTTATAACCACCTTCAACAACAATATCCACTTCACCTTTGGCTTCCACCACTTCTTCTTTTTTTCCAAAGAAAAACCACCAGATTAAAGCTGTTAACCCAACTCCAAATATTGTTACCAAAAGTTTATCTGCTGTCATAAAAACCATTTATGCCCCACAACTTCCTCCAAATTTTGTCTCAAAAGGTAAAGGTCCCACCTCTTGATAAAGCTTTGAGGCTGCCTGGCCCGAAGAAAATTCCTGACTTAACGCTGTTTTTGCATCAACTTTATCCCAAGAAACCCCCTGCCTTGCAAAATAGGTGGCAACAGTTAGGTAGTGGCTAGGAAACCAAAATGAGTTAAGTTTCAAAACATTTCTGTAAATCTCCTCATCCGGCAAGCCTTTTTTAACCATAAGCTCAATTGCAGCCAAAGCAGCCATACCATGATTACAATCAGGAAAAGCGGTGCTATTTCCGCAGCAAGGCCTGTAAACATTTGAGGAGATTTCAAAAACCCTTTTTTGCTCCTCATCTGTTAGATTAAGTATTTCAAACTTATTGTAATAGTTCATAGCATCTCCTTTTGCCAAAGTCCATCCACCAGTTGAGGCAAATCTGCCAGCATCATTTTTATACTGCCTGCCCATAGGACCTTCTTTGTAAACAAGGCTTTTTTGCGCCAAACCAAGAGCCCATAAAGCATCAACCACAAACTGACTGTTTTGGCTGTTAATTCTAATTGGCAGATCTTTTTTCCCTTCAAAAGCCGCTCTCTCTTCATCTCCCATTACCACCACCTTTTCAAATTTGGCTTTATCTATCACTCCCATTTCAACAAGTCTTGGCAAAATATCCCCCCAAGAAACTGGCAGTTCAAAACCCTCATCGGGCAAAACCTGAGAGGGGATACTTGACAAATCTAAAACTTCAAACCCAGCTTTTTTCCATCCATCCATTCCGCCAGCAAGATGATAAACATTTTTATAACCCATAAGCTTTAGGGTTTTAAGAGCTTCCTCGCTCATTCTGCCTGTTTTGCAGTAAAGAACAATTTTTGCATCCTTGTCTTTGGGAAGTTTAGCCTCATTTGCTTTTAGAGAATCATACTCAATAAAGGCATCTGTGCTTTGAATCTCCCCCTCATAAGGGGTGTGCACGTTAATAAAAATAAAATCTTTATTCTTTAAGAGTTTGTTTAACTGAACAGCAGTAACGGTGCCTTCTCCAGAAACCCTAATTGCCCCTCTCCCCCCCAACAGACCCTTGCCTTTCCAACCCATCCAGAAAACAAGTAAAATCAAACCCGACAAAAGAAAAACTCTCATCAAATCGTCTTTTTTAAACTGTCTTTTAATTTCTTTGAACTTCCTGCCTAAAATTTTCATCTTTCAGATATAAAAATTTATCAATATATAAACCAAGAAACTTGCTAAGGTAATCGCAAAGAAACTCAAAACAATAGACTGATAAGGAAAAAGGGCCTTTCCATTCTTAGTTTTAATAAGATTGTTAAAATAATCCATTGCCAAAAAAACTCCCACGCCCAAAACCATTCCAAAAGGAAGCTTGTCAAAACCAAAAATATCCCCATGCCTCACAACCAAATTGAATCTGTAAAACGAAAGAATCGTTAAAAAAACAAAAGCCAAAGAGATTAGAGTTCCAACCCACCTTTTTAAAACCCACTGCCACCTTGAACTCAAAAGTCTTTGCGTATAAAGGGAGGTTGCGCCAATAAAAGCACCAAGCCAAATGCCGGTTATCGAATCATCAATACCCAAAGCGTCAGATAAAGTCAATCCCGCGCCAGCTGCTGCCACACACAAAGGGCAATGCGCCAAAACTTCACCTTTGGTTGCAAAAAACAAGAACAAAAAGGCAAATCCAGAAAAAATTATTTTATCCATATTTTTTAGTTAATAACTGTTCCAAAAAACTTTAATTCTTTTACTCCCGCCGGGTCACTAAATGTCAAATAAACAATTCTTTCAAAAGAACCAACTCCCTGAGGACCATGAGTTGCAGGATCAAACTCAACTGTAACTACTGCTGTCGCATCCTTTGGGAACTCAAGATTAACTGGAGGGTTTTTGTCAGTGTGCCCCTCCATTCCAAAAAATCTTGTCTCTTTATCCCCAATTTTTATTTTTGCTTTGGTACACATACAAGATGTTGCTATTTTTTTAAGCTTTAAAGTGTTGCCGGATACGTTCTTAACCTCATAATTCTTGTACACTTTTCCACCTTTTATCGGCACATCTCCCAAATTATAAGTTTCAGGGTTTACTTCAACCCCTTTTATAGGCACATTAACAGATTCTTCACCTCCACTTATCCTTCCCTGTAAAAATAAAAATCCTGCTATAAGCAAAGCGCTAAAGCCAAAAGTAATTAGCAATAACTTTATATCTTTTATCATCAGCCTTGAGATTTTTTAAATACGCTAACTATTTCAGAAACAAGTTTTTTGTTTTGAGAATTGGCTTTATCAACCTCGCCCAAGACACAACAGTAGAGATGGTTTTCAAGAATCTCCCGATCTATTTTTTTAAGAGCCGCCTGAACTGCCTGCGATTGATTAATAACATCTATACAATAAGCGTCCTCTTCAACCATTTTCAAGACCTTTTCAAGATGTCCTTTTACAATCTTAAGCCTGTGAATAATTTTACTTTTTGTTGGCTCTTGTGAATATAACCTTGTATTCATCTTGACATCCCCCATATGGGGATATGTAATGGTATCATTAGCAAAGACGCTGTGTCAAGGGCTGTTTTCAATACACCGAGTGTGTTATTTGCTACTTGTTAGTTGACTTTATTTATCGCAAATTGCAAAATAAACAATATCATCCTATGAATACCATCTGGCTTGCTTTTATTACCGGACTGACAACTGGAGGGGTTTCCTGCTTTGCGGTTCAAGGGGGACTTTTAGCGTCAGCAGTTGCCAACCAAAAAAACACAAGTTCTCAAGCCACAACCATATTTTTCTTGGCGGGAAAACTCCTGTCGCACATTCTTTTGGGAATACTTTTGGGTCTTTTGGGTTCTTCGCTTTTGATTACCCCAAAACTTCAAGGTTATATGCAAATCTTGGCTGGAATCTTTATGCTTATAACTTTTGCCAAACTTTTGGATTTGCATCCTATTTTCAGAAAATTCACCTTTTCTCCACCAAAAGCATTTTTCAGAATCGTCAGAAATCAAAAAAATTCAGAGAAAGTCTTTGCCCCATTTATTTTGGGCTTCTTGACATTTCTGATACCTTGCGGCGTGACTCAGGCAATGATACTTTTGGCAATAGCATCCGGAAATCCAGTTAACGCAGGACTGATAATGGGCGCTTTCACCCTTGGAACATCTCCTGTTTTTCTTGCTTTGGGAATAGCTTCCGAAAAACTTCTAAAAAACACATATCTTAGATATGCAGCATCTTTTGCCATACTTGTTCTGGCTATAATTTCCATAAATACAGGTCAGGTTCTCCGCGGATCAGTGCACACTCTGCAAAACTATTGGGCAGTGGCAACAGGCAAAGTGCCATCTAACAAAAGCCACGGACAAGTTGCAGGTAGAAGCGCCAAAGGCTTCCAAGAAGTAGAAATAAGAGTTTTTTCAGGAGGCTATCAAGCCAGTGTCCAAACCATCAAGGCGGGGGTTCCAGTAAGATTAAAGCTAATAACAAATAATACTTCAGGTTGTTCTTTGGCTTTCACAATCCCAGCTTACAACATTTCCAAAGTTCTCCCAAGGACGGGGGAAACTATAGTCGAATTCACCCCAACCAAAAAAGGTCGGCTAGTTTACACTTGCAGCATGGGAATGTATTCTGGGTGGTTTGATGTTATATGAAAAAAAATATTTACAAAATTGAAGGTATGGATTGCGAGGCCTGTGCCAAGATGATAGAACTTGATCTGGAAGACATTGGGGTCTTGGCAAAGTGTAACTTCGCCGAAGGAACGCTAGAGATTAAAGATAAGAGTTCTAATAATGATGAGGAAAAAATACGTCAAGTACTGGAAAAACAAGGTTACAAAATCACTCCTCAAAAGTAGCACACCTCAAACGATCAGGTCTTTGCCAAAGTAAAACCCCAAACAACCGGAAAACCTTTTCTTTTCAAAGTCTTGCAGGCTTCTTTCAAAGTGGCACCTGTTGTCCATACATCATCAAAAAGAACAATCTGAACATTTTTCCTAAGTATTTTTTTATATTCAGGGTTTACCTGAAAGTTTCCCCTGATATTTTTATTTCTTTCTTTTTTACCCAATCCTGTTTGAGGACGAACAAATTTTTTTCTTAAAAGCAAATTAGAAGAAAATCGCCAACCAAAATGTTCAGATAAGGTCTTTCCTAAAATTTCAGTTTGATTAAAACCTCGCCATTTCTTCCTTCCAGAAGAAAGAGGTATCGGAACCAAAATCTTGTCCTTAAGAAAAGAAAGAGAAAAATTTTGCTTAATTGAAGAATGGGCAAGCAAACAAAGCTCGCTTCCAAGATCAAAGGTAAACTTATACTTGAGAGCCAAAATCGCTTTTCTTATCACACCACTATAATTCCAAATACAAACAACCCCATCAAGACCAAGTTTTTTCTTGCAACCAAAGTGAGTAACCCCATCTATTGCTTTTTTACCACAAACTGGGCAAAAAGGTTCTGCAAAAGAAATATCTTTGCGGCACTTTTTGCAAATATACGAGCCTATTTTTTTACAGGAAACACACCTTTTTGGAAAAACAAGATCCAAAAGCATATTTATAGTAAAATCAAACTATGCTAGCGCAAAACAAAAAAGCACATTTTAATTATAATCTTCTTGAAAAAAAGGAGGCCGGGATTGTCTTAACTGGGGAAGAGGTCAAAACATTAAAAGAAAGAGGGGCAGACATAAGCTCGGCCTATGTCAAAATAATAGAAAATGAGGCTTATCTTGTAAACGCAAACATATTCACAAGTCAAGACCCATCAAGAACAAGAAAATTGCTTCTCCACAAAAAAGAAATATTTTCTCTTCTTTCAAAGATAAAATCGAAAAAATTGACTCTTATACCACTAAAATTGTATAATAAAGGCCGTCGTGTCAAGCTTGAATTTGCTCTTGCCAAACCAAAAAAATCTTTTGAAAAAAAAGAAAACATAAAAAAGCAAGAGGCAGAAAGGCAAGCTGAAATTGAATTAAAAGATATTCTTAAAAAACAATAGGGGACGACAGGTCTCGACGGAAAAAGAACCTTAAAAACTGCAAGCCGAGTTTAACCAAAATCGTAAAAATTGGTTAAAAAACAAGCGACAACGCAAAAGTTAGCGCTCCAGCTTCATACGCTTACGCGTTTGCTTAAAGCTGGCATTCCAAGAAGCGTATCTTGACCGCTTCTTGAGGGTGTAAACCAGTCAAGATAGCCATATCTTTTTCGGATCTGAAAGATTTGGCAAAAATTAAGATCCAAATCTTTGAAAAACCTGTCGATGGGTTAACTTCAAAGAAAACCATACATCGACTAAGCTTGTAGCAAGTTTTTGGGAACTTTTTTCGGATGAGGGTTCAACTCCCTCCGTCTCCACCAAAATTACAGCAAATGCTTTATCTCTATAAGATAAAGTTTTCCTCCTTCTTTTGAAAAAACCATTCTTTTTTCTTTCTCTGAGACAACCAAATCTCTTGCACCTTTTATTTCATCTGAAAAGTATTGGGCTATGTAATTTCCCAATTTGTCAAAAACCACCACCCTTCCTAAATCAGCATCCAAAACATACAAAAAATTAGCCTCTTCGTTTGAATAAATCGACTGAATATTTTCAAGTTTGGGGAAAATATTCTTCAAAACAACTCTTTCAGGAACCCCTTTGCTAAACTTTAGAATCCTCCCATCATTAAAGAGAACCCAAATAAAACCATCTATAAACCAACCTTTCGCATCCACAAAATCAATATCTAAACTACTTGCAGTCCAAATTTGTGGTAAAGAAAATTCTCCGCCAGATGAGTTAATTCTGTATATTCTTGAAGCATCTTTATCCAAAACATAAACATTACCAGCATAATAGTAAATAAAAACTCCTTCTCCAAAATCGTTTCGGAAAAGCATCTTTGAATTATTTTTAACATTAAAAAAACCCTTTTTAGTCAAAACAAAAACATCATCAGTGTAAAGAGCCACTGCTTGATATTCCTCAAAATCAGAAGGGCCGGAAACTGCTTCTGTTTTTTTATTTTCAAAAGAAATCCTGGCTACTCTTTTGCCTTCTTTATCAAAAACTACTATTGAAGATCCATCTGAAACCAACTTTTCTACCTTAAAATCAGCAGAAAGAAGAGTAAGATCCACAAAAACAGATGGAAAAATATAATACTCCCTCAAGACCTTTTCCTCTTGTTCTTTAATTTTTTCAGCAAGCTCCAAAAGCCTTTTGCTTTTATACCTTTCTTTCTCAAGAAAAGAAAGAGTTTCCTTAGCAGACCAAAGAAGCTCTCTTGACGCCTGATAATCTGTTAAAAAAATATTTTTAGCGTCTTCTGTCTTCTGCAAAGCCTCATTTAATTTAGAAGAAAGAAAATCTTCTTTCTTCTTTGCTTCCCTCCAAAAATGCCCGAACAAAGAAATGCCCAAAATAAAAATAATAAGTAAAACTGGCACAACAATCCTTCTTTTCTCCTCATCCTTCTCATCCAAACTTCTAAAGGTAGATCTAACAAAAACTCTCCTGTCGCCTTTGTTTCTGTAAAATCTAAAAATTGCCTTCTTTAAAACAAAAATAAGTCTTTGTCTCAGTAGACCAATATCTGGGCCAAAAGTAAGTTTTTGATCCCTCTGAAAAAACATACGGTCTTCCTCTTTTCTATCCAAAACCGAAAACTCCTTCTGTGGCAAGAAGAAACCTATAAAAAAAAGAGCCGATCTTTCACTTTCCTTTACGGAGAAAAACTTCTGATTTAACAAATCTAGTTTGCTTCTATTAAAACTGCCTTCGATAACAAGCTCGCCAACACTTAAGGAGGAAAATGGCAAAAAAGCGCTTCTTGTCCCAAACACAAAAACATCATCCTGCAACGGATAACCTGAAGCGGCAACCACATCTTCTTTGCTTTCCAGTATCTTAGAAAAAGATCCACCTCTTATAACTCCTGCCCAAGAACCATTTACCACAGCACTGTTTACTATATTTTCTTCCTGAGAATAAGAAGTGGCAGCAAGTTCAAAATCCAAAAACTTATCTTTATAAAAAGAAAAAGTTTCAGAAGTGGCAACTCTTAGAGTATAAAAATTAGAAGCAGTTTCATTATGATAATACTTATTGTAAAAGTAAGAAAATATTTCTCGAGACAAAGAGATTCTGTCAAAAGAATCATCTTTTAATCTAACAGAAAAGATAATCCAAAGTTTTCCTCTTGATAAAAGAAGCTTGTCTTCCCCCGCCTCAAAAGCGCTAGACCAAGAATCTTCCTTAAGATTTCCCAAAAATTTAAAGGAAATCGGTTTAAAATTCATCCTTTTCTAGAGAACCAAAAGAGCAAAAACAAACACTCCAATTGCAAAAAGCAAATGAGCATAAGATATAAGCAAAAGAGGGGCTTCAAAATTAACCTCTAAAGTTTTTGTCATTATTCTTACCTGTTCTACAATAACAAAAGAAAAAATTATATAAATAAAAAAAGCAAAAACATAAAACCACTTCAGCAGAGAAAAAAAAGAAAAAGATGCCCCCAAAAAATCTGTCATTCTTATCTTACCCTCCCTTCTATTTTTTCTTGTTCTTCCTCTTCTCTTAACTTCTGCAGGATTTCAGCAACTTTTTCTGGTCTGGGAACTAAATTAAACTCAAATCTAGGAACCTCGCCTGCCGTTTGTATTAAAACATTACCGTAATTTAAAAGAGTCCCCAAAACCCCTCCAACCTTATAGGTTACATCCTGAATCTTATCAAGATTGGTGTCAGAAACTTCTTTGTAAATAAGATTGTAAAAATCAATATCTATAATTCTTTCATCTGTTACTATGTTTACTGCAAAAAACCAGCTTAAAAAACTCTCAAAAGCGTACGCAAAAACAAGCATATACCAACCCACCAATGAAATAAATCTAAAATTAGAAGGTAAAAAATCCATTATAGGAAAATATCTCAATAAAAATGGGGCCAAAGACATTAAAACTGCGATAATAACCCAACGCAAGTTAGTAATCGGATGCCGTCGCAAAATCAAGATCACTTTCTCTTCCTTGTCCCTTGTTTCAAAATCAACACCTTTAGGCAAGAATCCAAAAGGAGAAAAAGGATTAAAAGGCAAGCTTTTCCTTAACTTAAAAGGAGTTTGTTTTTCATCTTTTTTCTCGTCAACCTCTTTTACCAGCTCTTTCTTGTCTTCCTTTTTGACAAAAGGCTTAGAAATATAAACATCAGCCATACCTAATTATAACACAGCTATTTGATTAAACTAAAAAACCTAATCAAGAGCATCTACCAAACAATCCAAACCAACAAATCTTGACCCTTTAACCAAAATTACACAATCTTTATCCAAAAAAGACTTTATCGTGGGCAAAGCGTCCTCCCAATTTTTAAAATTAATTCTAGAAACATAAGAAGAAAACTGACCAATCCCAATCACCAAATCAATTCCTTTCTTGCGAACATACTTTCCAATCTCTCTGTGATAATCTACCTCTTTTTTCCCAAGTTCCAACATATCTCCAAACACAAGAATCGATTTTTTCCCAACTGATAATTCACTCAAAAGATCTATCGCTCGTTTGGCTGCTACTGGATTATTGTTATACGAGTCGTCAATTAAAATAGCGCCTGATCTTAACTTCTTTACTGCCATCCGGTGATCTTGAGAATTAAAATTTTCTAATCCTTTCACTATTTTGCTCACACTAATTCCAAGAGCGTTAGCCGCAAAAGCTGCTGCTTGTGCATTTTCAATAAATTGTTTCCCCAAAACAGGTAAGCGAACTTTTAACAACCTCCCTTCTAAAAAAAATTCAAGACTGGTCTTAAAATCAGATGTATAACAAATATTGCGAGAAAACCTCTTCCCAAACCAAATAATAGGAGATTTTATCTTCCCTTTAAGCTCTTTCAGATATAAGTTATCCTCATTAAGTACAGCAAAACCTTGGGGTGGCAATTCTTTTACCAGTTTTGTTTTTTCTCTAAAAACCCCTTTCTCGTCTTTGAAATTCAAGGTATGCGTTGGGTAAACATTGGTGATAATTCCAATATCGGGCCTTACCAACCATAAGTAAAAATCCATCTCTCCTTTATACTCAACCCCCATCTCCAGTACCAAAAATCGAGTTTTGGGGGGCGCATTTTAAAATCGTAGTCGGAATATTGTAAACAGGATCAATATTGGCAAAACTATAAACCGTTTCTCCCTCCTCCTTTAAAATTGAAGCAAGCATTTCCTTGGTTGTGGTTTTGCCAGCACTACCGGTAATACCAATCACTCTAATACCAAAAAAACTGCGTAAAAACCAAAGATAACACTTCGCCAACCTCCTTTTGATAGGATGCACAAACCAAGTCCTAACAAAATTTCTCACTATGGCTCTTAATCCAACAGACCTATATTCCAAGATTCTCTTAACGTGAGCTTCTGGAAATTTAGGGGAGAACCACCAGCGACAAATTTTTAAAAACAGTCTCATTTATAAAAAAACAAGGCTTTACCACAAAAAGCCTCCCTTATTCTATCATCTACTTCAACCCACTCGTTTATTTTTGCTCTCTCCCCTACATAAGGATCAGTAACGCAAATCCTTTTTAACTTTCCATATTCATCAAACTCAAAGCCACCCACAACAACCATATGAGTAGCTATTGAAGATGTTTCTGTTGGCAATCTCCAAAACTTATTTGAAACAGAAATTATAACCAAAGCTTCCTTGCCCTCATCCAAAAGTTTTTTCATCTGACCTGCAATTTTTTCCAATTCAAAAACCCCCTCTACTCTAAAACCCGAAATTCCTGCAAAATGAACTGCTGCGTATACCAAAGCGTCGTGGTACCAACCTGCATGCAGGTTAAAAACGGGTGTTCCAATAATGCGTTCTCCCTCTTCTACTCTATCATTTCTGTGCAGACCAAGAACCGAAATTGCAAACTCTCCAACCGTTTTGAACTTAGAACGAAATTCTTTCCCAGCAAGATTGAAAAGCACCATAAAAAGAGAGGAAATACCACAACCATGAGATCTCATAACCTCAGCATGATAACCAGTTTTTTTAATCACCTCTTCCTCCTCAAATTTTTTAAAACTCAAGTTGTCATTCTGATTAATATGGCAACCAACCAAAACAGGTCCCACAACAAGTCTTGTTTTTGTTTCAATTTCTTCGTCTATAGACTTCAAAAACTCCCCTTTTGACCAAAATGGTTTTTCGTTTGGTAAAACAACGGCGTCTTTGAAAGGAACTTCAGAAAATTCTGCAGACATTTTGTTTTTATTTACCATTAAAATAAGCCAAAATTTTATAAATTAAACTATTCAAATCTTTTCTGTTCAAACCAATTTTAATAACAGAAAACTCCGTTTGAGTTGAAAACCATCTGGCATATTCTTCGTTTAAACGAACTATTCCTCGTTCTCTGCCAAAAACCTTTTCAGAAATACCACGATAGCGATCACCATAACCCTCCAAAACAAAACCATCATCAGACAAATCCAAAATAAAAATAAAAGGGTTGCTTTTATCTTGCTCAAACAACTCATAAACAACTCCACCATTTTCTTTTTCTGCCAATAAAATCTGCAAATTATCAAATTTTTTAAGATTGCCCTCAAAAAAAGATGTCCAATACTCGATTTTTTTATTTCCCACCAAAACTAAAATTTTAACCAAACCATTTCCAATAAGTTTTACTCTAAAATTACGATTATTCATACTACTTCTTCTCAATATTAAAAAAAGCAAACCCACGCTGTGGGATTCTAAGATACCCTGGAGCACGAAGGTTAAACGCTGTTTTAAACTCATCCCCTGTTAATTCAATCTGACCTTTGTCAGTCTGGAAAACAACTTTAACGGTATAACCATTTCCTTGAACAACCGAAACAGAATCCACTCTTGATGGACCGCCTGCTTTTTGTCTTAACTCCTCAAAAGAATAAGGGTTTCCACCCCAACAAGAAGTGGTAACAGGGGTTACTCTGTCGTCTCTATATTTGGCTGCATTAACAATATCTGCCAGCTCCTCTGAAGTCAACCACGGATTATTCCTGCCACAGGTTGCACTTTGAGGGTTGTAACCATCCCTATACCAAGCCTTATAAACCCAAGGAGAGCCGGCAATCTTTTCATAAGTTCTGTCTAAAAACGAAGATCCCCCAGATCCATCTGTTGTGTCCCAACCCATCGTAGTTAAATACCCGCCAGAAGTAGAAGAATAAAAAGCAACCACATCCTCCAAAACCTCCCCTCTTGTTTCCTCTACCGCTCTCCTCCACTCAGCAGGAGGGTTATCTGCTTTTGACTTTTTGAAAACTTGACAAGCCTCGGTTGTACAAATAGCTTTTCCTTCCATTTTGTAACGATACGCGTAGGTTCTTGCTGCAACAGCTTGAGCCTTTAAAGCTTCAGGGTGCCAGCGTGATGGCATCTCAGCAATACCCAAAAGATAATAGTCTTCAAAATCAACATCTCCAATACCCGAAACATTTATCGTTCCACCAGTATCCTTTTTAACTGGTTCCCTACCATAATAAACTTTCAAAATATCCTTATAATTTGCTCCAGAATTAGCCCGACCAAGTGCTCCATATTGGCTCATCCCTTTGCGATGAGTATATGCACCAAACGAAAAAACAGCAAAAGAACCAACAGGAGCTGCCTCCCGAAAACCCTTAATTGAAGCATAATAATCATCAGCAAGCTCGCTATCTCCGACACTGGCAATAAAATTACCGCTTTTTGCTGCTAAAATTGCCTCCTGTTTTGCAGAAAGCGAAGCCAAATATCCCTCAACCTTTTCTACCTCGCCTGCTAGAAATTTAGCTCTTTCATCAACTTGAAACTTAAGAGACGAAAGACTTTTCTTGTTTCTTTCTAGTGTTTCTTTATCCTTCTTAAGCTGCAAAAGATCGTTTGTGTAGGCACTCATTGTTTTTCTGTCTTCATCTATTGCTTTTTGTCTGAAAATTATTTCCTTAAAAGCATCCGCAGCATCTGAAGACAAAAAGGGAAGCATTGGATTATAAAGCCTTAAAAAACGATAGTGGCTGCTTGCCTTTTGGTTGAAAATTTCCTGAGCATAAGCTAGATCTTCCTCTCTCTTATTTATATCCCATTCAGTTTCTTTAAGTTTCACAGAAAGTATACCAATTCTTTTATCCAAGTCCACAAGCTGTTTTTTAAGATTGGAAAGTTCCGCTTTGTTTTTCTCATGAGCTGGTTTTAAAGCATCGATTTCTTTCTGAATTTGAGCAATCTGGCAATCGTAATCAGTTGAGGGGCATGTTTGAGCCAGAATTAAGGGGGAAAAAATAAAAACTAAAAAAGGCAGAAAAAAAACAAAAACCCTGCGCCAATTAAAAGTCCTAAAATAAAAGCAAATCATTAGCTAAATTATAACAGATGCTTTTAAGAAAATAGGCAATCTGATAAACTATTAACTAAGAATGAAAAACTCAAAAACAAAATTAGTGATTTTAACAATTGAATTGTTAGTTACAATCCTGTTTATTAACGCGACCAAACCGATTATGGCACAATCACCAATACGATGTGGGCTAATTAACGAGCCCTGCTGTAATTTAGCTGGCGGGCCACCAAACTCTTGCCAAATTGGTCTTATTTGTCAAAACAACATATGTGTTGAAGACCTAAACTCTGACTCCACTCCCCTACCGCGGGGAACAGCAAACCCCAATAGTGGCAATTCCAGTCCTCTAAAAGGAAATTGTATTGATACAGCTATTGGCTGCATACCCGTAGACCAACAAGACTTTATTACCTTTATTTTAAAATGGTCAATAGGAATAGCAGGAGGAATAGCATTTATTTTAATTGTCCTTGCATCTTTCCAGATTATGACATCCCAAGGCGATCCAAAAAAACTTCAGGCAGGAAAAGAATTGCTAAGCTCTGCAATAATGGGTCTTATGCTCTTGATATTTTCCGTGTTTATACTAAGAATAATCGGGGTTAATATTTTACAAATTCCCGGTTTGTCCTAAAAATTTATGGAAATATCACAAATAAATTACGGGGGTATAGAAAAGGAGGTGGGACTTAAGTTCTCAGGACAAAATATAGGAGACGTGATAAGCGAATTAACCAAGAATTATGTTTTGCTTATAGCTGGTTTATTGCTTTTAATTTATCTTATTATTGGGGGTTTCCAATATCTAACTTCCTCAGGAGACCCAAAAAAAACACAAGAAGCGCAAGCAAAAATAACTCAGGCGCTTTTAGGTTTCTTTATTGTCTTCGGAGCTTTTTGGTTAGTTCAGCTTCTAGCAAGTATCTTGGGGTTAGAAAAAATAAAACAGCTATTCAAATTTGGAAGAACCATAAGAGATGATCTTATGCCTTAGAAAATGGAAAAGATAGCTAGCATCAACATCGGACAAGAATTTGGCTCACCTTTGGGGCAAACAAAAACAATGGGAGAACTTGTTTCTTTGTTTTTAAATGCCTCCTTTGCCATAGCCGGGTTAATAGTTCTCTTCCTCTTTATCTTCGCTGGCTATTCTTTTATCACAGGTGCAGGTTCCAACGACCCTCAAAGCATCGAAAAAGGAAAAAAAGCCGCTACTTCTGCTATAATAGGATTTATAATAATACTATCTGCTTACTGGATAATAAGGATTATTGAGATGATAACAGGCAGTAATTTTGTAACAAGCCCGTCCATATAACCAATATGTTGGAAATATTCGGCCAAATAGAAGCACCAGAAGCCTTAAACAAATTTGGCACCGTAGAACAAGGAGCTTTGGGAAAACTTATTGATCTTGTAATAAGAACCCTTATTGTGGGTGCTGGAATTTATGCCTTAATTAATCTGGTACTAGCAGGGTATGCTTTTATTTCAGCAGGAGACGACCCAAAGAAAGTAGCCGGTGCTTGGGCAAAAATATGGCAGACACTGCTTGGTCTGGCTGTCGCCGCAGGATCGTTTGTCTTGGCAGCCATCTTTGGAAAGCTTGTTTTTAATGACTATATGTTTTTACTTAAACCAAAAATTCCAAGCCTATGATAGAAAAACCAATAGCAGTTGACATCCCTTTATCACCCGATTCTGGCTTTGGAGGTTGGGGAAAACTCGGTCTGGAAGGAGGAAACGCGGGAGAAGCTCCATCTATATTTAATCAATTTATATCCGCAGTTATTGGATTATTGACAATAGTCGCTGCACTTTGGTTTATCTTTGTCTTTATATCAGGAGCTATATCAATGATATCCTCTGGTGGAGACAAGGGAGCCTTAGAAAGCGCAAGAAAAAGAATTTTCAACGCGCTTATTGGGCTTGCAGTTGTAGTTGCTTCTATTTTTGTGATACGACTTGTTGGCAAAATTCTTGGTTTTGATATTATTCTTAACCCAGCCGAGTTTGTCCAAAACGTTTGGCAATAATTCAAAAACGACAATCTAAAATATGGATGAAATAACCAATCCAGCATTAAACTCAAGTATCAAAGATTTAGAGGGAGCAGAGTTTTTCAACAAATTCCTTCCAAACCTAATTGGCTTGAGTTTTGTCATCGGTGTTGTTGTTTTTGTGGCGATAATAATCGTCGGAGCAATTCAGTGGATAATCTCGGGCGGCGACAAGGCGGGAATAGAATCAGCAAAAGGAAAAATTACAAACGCTGTTGTAGGAATTATTATTCTGCTTGCTTTGTTTGCTATAATAGCCGTGGTTGAAAATTTCTTTGGGGTAGAAATAATCAACCCAAAAATAAATTTTTTAGAATAGCTCTTGACAAACTGGAAACAAAAAGGGTAATATAGGCTAAGAAGATGAAAGAAAAAATAAAGAATGCCTATCTACTAGCTGCTCTTGCTGCTGGTGAAGCTGAAATTAATTTAAAACCATCGGGAGGCCTTGCAGGTGATGTATCAAACCTAACCATAGGGGCAATTATTGCTGGGCTTTTAAAGTTGGCTTTGGTTATTGCCGCTATAGTCTTTTTCTTCATCCTTGTTATCGGGGGTATTAGGTGGATTATATCAGGCGGAGACAAGGGCCAAACAGAACAAGCAAGAGCTCAAATTACAGCTGCTCTAGTAGGCCTTGTAATAGTCTTTGCTGCTTGGGCAATTGCAGGACTAATTGGCACATTCTTTGGGGTTAACATATTCGATTTAAAAATTCCCTCCGTTAAAGACAACTAACTATTCCAAATCTCCCAGATTTCTCGTATAATTAAAAAGAGTTTGGTAGTTATCCATATGACAGGAGAGCCAGCCAAATTAACAGATCTTGAAACATACTTCGCAAGAATTGTGCAAACAATCCTTGAGCTCGGAGGTATAGCTCTTCTGATAATAATAATTATTGGGGGGGTTAAATACATAACCGCAGGAGGCAATCCACAACAAGCAGAGTCTGCCAAAAAAACGTTAACCTATGCAATAGGAGGTTTTATTCTCCTTGCATTATCTTTTTTGATACTAAAACTCATAGAACAATTCACTGGCGTCACAATAACAGAGTTCAAAATCTCCCAATAAGCACCATCCTTTACAAGCTTAGTCAATATCTTTAAAATCAAATTGTAAATTGTTTTTAGAAATGAGAAAGAGCCTTGTCAGATTTAAATATTATACACTTTTTTCTTATACAATTATTTTTTTTCTTTCATTAGGAAAATCTGCTTTTGCAACAAATGAGCAACCAATTCCAACCCCTTACGTTAAATGCAATGAAACAAGAACACCAGAATGGCATTCTTTAAGACCATACCAAGCAAGCCCATGTGAAGTGCCCATCAAAGAAGAAGAACAATCTCTTCTTTGTGGCAACACAATCTTTATAAAGGACACCATCAAGCATCCTTCAGATCCAAACACATGCCTCGACTGCCTACCGCCCCCATGTTGTGGATGCACCGTAGAAAGACATTTCAAAGCACCAAGAGAATTTATTGTTGCGTTAAACGCATTTGAGTCAGAACTGCCAATTGCAGGCAATACCGAATTAATTCCACCAGAAAAAACCTCGGCCCTAAGTAAAATCTTTGGCGGTCTGGAAACAGCAAAGAGGCTAACTGAATGGAAAAACCATCTACCACCAGATCCTTCAAAATATGACAACCTTCAAGAGTATTACAAAGACTACCAAAATTGGAGGGGAAAAACTTGTGCAGAATTTAAAATACCAATAATAAACATAGAAATACTTTTTTGCTTTAACGACCCAACCAAACCAGACTATTGGGCCGCGCTTTTTCCTTATATCCCATACTCATCAACAGAAGATAGAATAGGAAAAGCCTATGTTTATGACATGGTCTATCGCGGTGGAAACGTTGATTACATAGACCCGAACCCTCCAATTACAAACTGGAACCCCTCGCTTAATTCCTCTGATCCACGTCACCAAAAAATAAAAGAAAACGAAACACCTCTCTATTTCCCACACATGGAAGAAAATAATGAGCTAATAAGCCTCCTGCAAAGTACATACATATCAGAAAGCTTAAAAAAAGAAGAGCAGAAAATAAAAGACACAGAGCCAGTTAACATAGCAGCAAACTGCAAAATTCTGGATGTAAGATATAACCCAGGGGATCAACTGTTTGGCGAAAAAAAGGACGATGAATTAGGAATCCCAAATGCAAATGTAAAATACGATGCCTACTATCGCTGTCTTGTTGAATATCCACCAGAACCTTTCTGCTTCTTCTACAGGAAATTACCATGTACTTATCACACAAGATTTTCGTCCAACGTTGAGACATTTACCCCCATGGTAGAAGAATTGTTTTCAAAGACAGTCGCCGGTAACATGTCCGTTTTCCGAAAAATATTTCCAAAAGTAGAAAGCGGAAGTGTGATAGAAAAAATCAAAGACATTCCTGCATCTACTCAAGTTGTACACCAATCAAAAGATATTATTTCCAACACCAATGTTGAATCTATGCCTGCTGAGTTTTACATTCCTCACTTTGGAAGCATATACGATTACTTTCTTATGGGTGTGCAGTCTGCTTTGCGACCAAAAGAATTTCCCGGACAACCTGCAGGGCTATCTAGGGGACAACCCATACCAGAGGCAGACCGTGCAAATGAGTACTTAAGTTGGTATCTAAACGGCACCCTATTTAGAGCAGAAAGCGACCCTCTAAGCCACAAGGACCAAAACGATATTAAAAGGCTAACAACACTTTCGGGCCCTTTAAACAAACTCCTACCGCAGGAAATCCAATGGAGAAACAAAGTAACATCTGATGTTCTAAATTCCCAAAGAGATAAAACACAAAAAACAGGACGAGTTGACGAGGTGACACCAAGAGCAAAAAAAGACAGGCACGATCAAATCGTAGCTTGTACAATAGAAAAGAAAATATTTGGCTGGATACCAAAGTGGATGCCAATAATAGGCGGTGGAATAACCATAGGAGGGATACCAACTGCCTGCAGTGAAAAATCAATTGCTTCTATGGGGCAAGATTTTGGAAGTCCATCTCCTAGCACTCCTCCAACACCCGGAGCAAGCAGCTGCCCTGACGTACCAGATACCCAAGTAAATCCAAAATATTTAGGAAGTATGAAACAAAACTTTCAAAGAATGGCATCGACCTACGGAAATTGCGACCTTGTTGAAGAATGTTACAACTATGTCGTTAGCGAATCTGAAAAAGCAGGTGTAAATCCAGCACTTACCCTTACTTTGTGGCTGCACGAATCGGGGGCTTCAAGCTACTGTAAAAACCCTGGTGTGGAAGATTTTGGCGTCCATTATATACCCGGGCAAGACATAGTCGGGCAACTACAAGAGTGGCTTAAAATAGGAAAGTCTGGCGCTGCCTGCAACTGGTGTTATAACAAATATCCAACACAATGGAAAGAGCCAATGCAGGCTTTCCTCTATGTTTATAGATTCGGAGCAGGTGACTGCAATCCGTCAGGCGATCAGGGATTCTATAATGATATGGTGCAGATGTTTCAATGGGTAGTCGATCCAATTGCCTATTGTCTTGACAGCAATGGAGGGTTTAAAATAAGTTGTTCTAATGATATGAGTTGCCCTTAAAAAAATGAAAGAAAAAACAAAAAAACACTCAAACAAAAAAAATATAATAATAATTACGTTTTTAATTATTCTTCAGTTTTTTTTCCTTGCTAAACCAACGTTTGCTGATAGTCTTTGGTTTCATCAAGAATTTCCTGAGTGGTATACCAAAGCTTTTGATAGCACAAACCCAACGGAAATATTTGGAGAAAGATATACAGCAGCCCAAGTCCAATGGGTTTTTTATTCAATTCCAGCACACATGTTTACCGCACTAACGTTAGGAAGACCAGAACCCTGGGTCTGCTTATTTTCTGCAGATTTGGCATCTTGTATAACAGGAACTACACAGGTTCTAAGAGAAGTAATAGAAAGATTGTACAACTTCTTTTCGTTCCCCATTAGAGTTATAACTCAAGATAACAACTATCAAATTCAGGGTGAGAATAAAAATGACTTCTCGTTATACTCTTTTCTATACCACAACGGACTATCGGGCACAGGGCACCTCCTTAGGAAAGTGTCACAGCTTTCTCCAATATCCGTAGCAAACGCTCAAGGATTTGGATATAAACACGGAGGTGCAGCTGTGCAAGAATTATGGAAAATTACAAGAAACATTTCCTATTCTCTATTAATTCTCGCCACTATCATAATGTCCTTTTTAATTATGTTTAGAGTCAAAACCTCCCCCCAAACCATGATTACTGTACAATCAGCCATACCTAAGATAATAGCTGCTCTAATTCTGATAACTTTCTCTTACGCGATCGCTGGTTTCCTGATTGACGTTATGTATGTAGTGATAGGAATATTCTCATTTACAATAAAAAGCAGCGGGCTTTTAAACAGTAATTATTCCGCCACGGATTTTTTTCTTGACCTGACAAACGACAGAAATGTATTTGTTTTGTCTTGGCAATACCTTATATTATTTATGCTCGGCACTATTGCAACAATATTTTCTAGTGGTTTTTTTGGAGGGCTGCTTCTAATACTTTTCCTTATAGTGATATTCTTTGCCACACTTTTCAACTCCGTCAAAATCCTTTGGCTTATGATCAAAACCTATGTTAACGTAATCCTTTCAATAGTAGCTGCCCCACTACAAATTCTAGTCGGCGTTGTAAATCCCACCGGCGGATTTGGCAACTGGATAAGAGGATTCGTATCAAATCTGGCCGTTTATCCAACAGTTGGTATAATGTTTTTCTTGACATTTTTCTTTGCGGTTCAAGCAATAGGCAGCAGCTCAACAGGGGGCGGTTGGGTAAGCGATTTACTTGCCAGCGCTGCCCCGTTTCAAATCAATACTGGCTTTTTGAATTCTGTAACCGCTTGGGATCCTCCGCTTACATGGGGGACAAACAGTGGAAGATTTTTGTGGATGCTTGCAAGTTTTGCAATTTATATGTTAATTCCCAAGGTGGCTGATATTATAAAATCAACCTTTGAAGGAAAACCATTTGCTTATGGAACCGCAATTGGGGAAAGTGCAACACCTGCAATAGGTTTGGGGAAGGCTGGTCTTCAGTGGGTCGCAACAGGAAATGAAATCAAATACAAAAACATTCCTGAAGGAGGGGAAATACCAAAAGCAACTGCAAGAAACAAGAAAATTTTCGACACGATGAGAATGCTTGGTTGGATAAAGTAAAAAATTAGAAATTATTCTTTTAAACCCCTCCAGTCCACCCAGTCCGTTCTTTTTGTATTTTACGGTTAATTTCTCCTCGACCAAAAAAAGGCAACCCCTGAAAATAAGATAAAATTTCTCCCACGAAAGAATCCAAATCACAGGCATTTAAAAGTCTGAAAATTCTTCTTCTAGCTCCACCCGGCAAACCAGCAAGAATACGGTCTTCATTAAGCCAATACCAGACTTGATAATCGTATTTCTCCTCTGGAAGTCTAAGCAAAATTTGACTAGAATAAAGGTGGGGTCCACCCAATACTGAAGTTAAAACAGCAGCAACAATCCACTCACCTGTTTCACCTGTGTATAAATCTCCTAGTGTTCTTTCTTTTCTCAATTGAGCCAAAGAGTCAGCAAAAACTGGTCTAGTGAAAATCTTAGGATCAGCCCTGCCAATAACAGCTTGGTAAATCTTCCAAGCCGAATCCATTGAATTGGAATACGCACCCCACAATTCTTGACTTCTTAATTTTCTCCAATCAACTTCAGTTGCATCTTTAAAATCAAAAACTTCACCAACAATATCTCTTTGTTCCTCAGAAAAAATTTTAGACAAGGCAGCAGATAACGAACCACCATCGTTAAAATAAGTGAGGTCAAGCAGACTATACATCAATCTTTCTGGCATAAGTTTAGTTACTCCTCTGTTTGCCAAAAAATCTTCTTTAAAAGACGGTTCATGCCTTATTCTCTCCGCAAACCACTCTCCAAGATTGCCACCCCATGCTTCATCCGTACCTACTAATTCACCCTCTCTTGTCACATATTTAGACCGTGCTTGATTCATAGGCAAGAAAAAGGACCTAACTGAAGGATTAAAAACTTGTGGATCTACTAAACCTCTGTCCAAATCTCCAGACTCAAAGACACCACTCAAATACAAAAAATTAAACGCTGTTGAAACTGCAAAACGAGCTAACAGTTCAGGGTTAGACAAGTCTTGAGGCGCCCCATCATTTACCATTTCCTCAATAAGCTGATGGCCCTTCTCTTCTTTAAGGAAAGAAAGAACCCTTCTTTCCAATCTTTCTCTATAAGATTCAAAAGAGGACAACTTCCTTTTTCCTTCCTCAGAAAGAATCAAAATCCCATCTTTTATCTCGAATAATTCAAAAATCATAGTTGCCATAGTTTGTCTAAAACCCGGCACCTTTTCCCACATACTAGCCATTGCATCTCTATCTATACGAATATCCTCAGAAGAAATCAACAGTTCTGCTCCTTTACCTGGAGACCTAAGCTTAATATAAGATCCCATCAAAACTCCTAAATTAGTTCTAATTACATTCTTCCATTCACGCGGAAGAGAGTCATACCAAACAGGTGGCTCGGTGTCAAACTGTTGAACATTTATTCCAGCTCTTGCTTCCATCGCAGACACAAAACCTGAAAATCCAGATCTTCTTAAAAGCTCTATCTGCGCTCTCTGTAAAGACTCTTGATTAAGAGATACATCCAACAATTTTCTATTAATATCCTTTAGTTCTTGAAGAGTATCGATGGTTTCCCGCCTTCCGCTGATTAAACTTTCCCCTCCACCATTCTCCAACTGCTCACCAACCATACTTTCTCCAGCTTTCTCTATACTCAATATCCGATCAGAAACTCTTCCAACCACAAAACCATAAATATCTTCAGGAATTTCCTCCTCCATAGCCATATTAAGAATACTGGAGGCAATCCCTTTGAGACCTTCTGTATCTAATGCAGAAGCGGGGGTTGCATGCAACAACCTAATAGCTTTACCAAACTTGGTTTTTGGATCTATCCCCAGACCTTTAAGCTCATCCTCTGTTTGAAAAAGCCAAGAAGGTTTAAATTCACTCTCTCTTTTTTCTGGTTGCCCAACTGGTACTTCACCACTTTCTGCCATAAGCTTATTATACCACCCACCACACCCAATTCTCAAAGCCCTGTGAAAAAACAGAGGGGTTGAAAGATGGTATTCACGATATAGAGTATATATAGGTCACATATGGAATCCCACCCCATACCGCAACAAATAAGCTCTTACCAGTTTAGGCTGGTAGGGGATATGACCCTCAAGCAATTTTTCCAGCTTGGAGGAGGGGCACTGTTTGCTGCAATTATCTATGCCAGCGGGCTTCATCCAATTATAAAATGGCCATTAATTTTATTATCTGTCTCTCTGGGTGCTGCAATGGCTTTTCTGCCATTCGAAGAGAGACCACTAAGCCGATGGATAATCTCTTTTTTTACATCAGTTTATTCACCAACAATCTTTGTTTGGGAAAGCAAAGGAAAATATGATTTTTTCCTCGAAGAAACAGAAAAAACTGAAGAAATTAAATCTCAAACAACATCACAACCGCAGATCAAAGAAGAAAAAACAAGCGAAAACATTCTTGAAACTTCAGAAAAAAACTTCCTTGCCAACCTTGCCAACATTTTCAATTCCATCTCTGCAAAAGATGTTTTATCATCCAAAAGACCCAGCGAGGAAAAAGCTCAAACAGAAAAACCTGCAGAAAAAAAACCTGTCGAGATTCCTAATATTAAAATACCCACTATTCCAACAAAAACTTTCCGACCAAAAATCGTAATTGAACAATCTTCTTCCCAACAAACCGCCACAAAAACCGATGTTGTATTGCAAAACGTCTCTCCGATATTCAAGGAAAAACAAACAGAAGCACAAAAAGTTCAGTTCTCGTCTCAAGCTGCTCCCCCTCTACCACCCACAATACCTAATACAATAACAGGTCAAGTTATAGATGATAAAGGCAAAATAGTAGAGGGGGCAATACTTGAGATTAGAGACACAGCAGGAAAACCAGTAAGAGCATTAAGAAGCAACAAGCTAGGCCACTTTATGATAGTCACATCTCTCCCAAACGGACAATATGATATTATTACCGAAAAAGAGGGTTACGAATTCAAGCCGGTCATCTTTGAGGCAAAAGGGGAAATAATTCCACCAATACTAATAACAGGAAATTCTTTGATTGTTAACTGAGATGAAAAAAATAAAAAATAAAATTAGAATACCCCTATTAGGAATACCAGACCAACCCATAGTGTCTTCTACGCAAGATTTTATACCCATTGCTGATATTGCAGAGGATGTCGTTTTAACAAAAAACGGAGGAGCAGTGATAGTTCTGGAATCTTCTTCTCTCAATTTCTCTCTTCTTTCAGAAAAAGAGCAACAAGCAGTAATATACTCATATGCAGCCCTTCTTAACTCTCTTTCTTTTCCAATCCAAATATTAGTCAGGTCTCAAATTAAAGACATCTCCAAATATATGGACTACCTTGAAAAAGCAAGACAAAAAATTAACAACCCAAAACTTGCGTCTTTTATGGACAACTACGAAAACTTTGTAAGAGAAACAATCAAAAAAAGGAACGTCTTAGGAAAAACATTCTACATAGCAATACCTTTTAGTCCCTACGAAATGGGCATTACAAAATCTGCCCCACTTCTAACAAAAAGGGAGACAAAACTTCCCTTCACAAAGGAATACTTGCTCAAAAGAGCAAAAATCGCCCTTTATCCAAAAAGAGACCACATAATAAGACAGGGAAAAAGATTGGGGCTTTTTATAAGACAACTTTCCACATCAGATCTTGTCGATCTTTTTTACAACATTTTTAACGCCGAACCACCAGCAACCAGAAAGGAAGAAAATGTTTAAGCTATTTAAAACAAAACAAAAAGAAGAAAACAACAAAGAAAAACTATATCAGGAAGAAAAAGAAAACTTAGATGAGAAGAATGTATATGCAACAGAAAATAAACCCTCCACAAAACCTCTCATACAAAACCCCAATATAGACCTTTTAAAAGGTAATATAAATCTAATAGATCTTCTTGCGCCCAAAACAATAGAACTGGATTTTAACTACATCAAAATAAACGACACATATTACAGAACTCTCTTCGTTTCAGGATACCCCAGATTTGTCAGTCCCGGGTGGCTTGAACCCATAATCAATTTCAATAGCTCTCTGGATATTTCTTTCTATGTTTATCCGATAGAAGGGAAAAGTGTGCTTGACGATCTTAGAAGAAAAATAACCGAAATGGAGGCAGAAATAGCCACGGACATAGAAAGAGGGAAAATCATAGACCCAAGCACTCAAGCAAAACTAGAGGATGCTCTCGTTCTTCAGGAACAACTAGTAAAAGGTGCCGAAAGGTTTTTTGAATTTGCTTTCTATATCACAATTCCATCTGCAACTCTAGAAGAATTAGATCATATTACAAAACAAGTTGAATCAACTCTTGGTTCCCTTATGATAATCGCAAAAAAAGCAACTCTTGATATGGAAAAAGGGTTTTTAACTACAATTCCTTTAGGATACGACAGGCTCTCAATCACACGCAACATGGACTCAACATCTCTTTCAACAACATTCCCCCTAACATCAGCAGAGTTGTCATCAGACGAAGGTGTTCTATACGGCATAAATCCGCAAAACGGGTCTTTCATAATCTTTGACCGCTTTACTCTAGAAAATTCAAATATGACCATTTTTGCCACGTCTGGCGCTGGAAAATCTTACTTTGTCAAATTAGAATCCGTCAGAAGCCTAATGTTGGGAACAGAAGTTATAATTATAGACCCTGAGGCAGAATATAAACCACTCTGTGATGCAATAGGAGGAGAATACATCTCGTTTTCTTTCTCCTCACCTTCAAAAATCAACCCATTTGATCTCTCACAAGTCTACACAGAGGGAGAAAATCAACTAGGACTTAAAATTTTAACCCTCCATTCTTTTTTCAAAGTTATAATGGGCAGGCTCGATCCAATCAAAGAAGCCTTGCTTGACAGAGCCATTGTTATGGCATATCGAGCAAAAGGAATTACAAACGATCCCCAAACACAAAAAAAAGAACCTCCCCTTATGGAAGACTTATACAAAACATTAATTGGCATGGAAACACAAGATGCTCTCGATCTTGCCTCAAGAATAGAAAAGTTTGTAAAAGGAAGCTTTGTAGGTATTTTTGACAAACAAACAAACATAGACATAAACAACCCGTTTACCGTATTTTCTGTAAAAGACATGCAGGAAGCACTGCGACCCATTGCTATGTTTATGATACTTGATTTTATTTGGACAAGAGTCCAAAGAAACCTAAAAAGAAGACTTTTAATAGTTGACGAAGCGTGGCATATGATGCGATACGAAGATTCAGCACAATTTCTGTGGAGCGTCGTCAAAAGAGCAAGAAAATATTATCTTGGACTGACAACAATAACTCAGGATGTTGAAGATTTTCTTTCGCAGGACATTGGAAAAGCTATCGTTACAAATAGTGCCCTCCGTGTCCTCTTGAAACAATCCCCAACAGCAATTGATAGAGTTGGTGACGTATTTTATCTTTCTCAAGGAGAAAGGCAGCTCCTGCTTTCCGCTGGTGTTGGTGAAGGAATATTTTTTGCAGGCGCCCATCATGCACCGATAAAAGTTGTTGCCTCTCCCGAAGAACACCAATTGATAACAAGCAACCCCGCCGAGCTTTTGACAAAGGGGGTAAGTTTTAATAGTCTAAATCCACAAGGTAATATCAATTCAGAGAATAACAACACCTAAAATGGAAAATTACACAATTCCAAAGGAAATAATTGATTTTCTGTATAACGGCTGTGTTGGTTTTTTTCCTGAAATATTTTTTCCTGAAGAAAAAAAACAGCCTGTTGTTTTCTATTTTGGACTAAACAAAGAGGAATTTGAAGACAAAATCCAAAAAATTACAAACACACAATCAGTCGACTCTGCTATTCAAACAATAAGAAATTGGAAAATTAAATCAGATCGAGGGGAAGAAGTGCTTTCAACCATCCCTTTAAACATAGAGGAATTGGTTGAAATTTTAGAAAAAGGACAGGAAAAGCACCAAAAAGCAAGGGAGGAAGGTAAAAAGAAGGCTGAAGAGTTTTTAAAAGCCCAAGAAAAGAAAAGGCTGGATCCTCAAAAGGTAAAATTAACCAAAGAAGAGATAGAACTAACTTCTCCCTATCCTCAAGCTAAAGTAAAATTAACAAGAGAACAACAAGAAATAATAGAGCGTGCAAGGAGGGATCCTCAAAAATTCACAGACGAGTTAACAGAAAGAATAATTGGAAAATTAGGACTAAACCGCGAGAATCCTCTTGAAATAGAATCTGCAAGAACAGTCGCCCAAATTTTTACACTTAAAGCTCTTGAAGTTGACCCAAAAGCAAAAGAGGTTGTTGTTGACGATTCTCCTTTTGAGATCCTGGCTGTATTTGCAAACCCAGAAAACTCCATCTTTGCTTCCACTATACCAGATTATGATATAAGAAAACAAATATCAGTAATTGTGCAGGAGTGGAGTGAAATTTTAGATCGAGACGCAACCCTTGCTGCCAATTGGGTAAATCAAGCAACAGGCGTTGATTGGTCGCCTTTTTTTATTCCTCCGCAAATAAGAGAACTAAAAGAAGTTCCCGAAGAACAAAAGGGCCAGCCCTCAACAACAGGGGTAAGTATCAATTTAAAAAGTTTTCTAGAACAAATTACCTCTGTCCAAGTACTTGAAAGACAAATCAGAAAAGTAGTAATAGATGAGAAAAAATATAATGAACTCACAAGAACAGAAAGAGCAAAATTAGACGAACAAATCAAAAAGACAGCTTCAAAAATATCTTCTATGTCATCCGCTCTTGGTTTCTTAACCAGAAGAAAAGCCCCATTTTTGGAAAACACAATAACAGAAAAAAAACCAGGTTGGTTAAACATACATCTCTCTGCCATGGGCATTACCCCAGAGCCAGTTGCCCGTTTTCTTACACAAAGTCTTAACTTTGGTAGTTTCTCTTCCCCTAACATACTAGTTTCGCCAATTTTTAATTTTGCTTTTGACAAAATTATTCAAAAATTAGCTACCACACCCAAAATAAGAAGTGTCGTTTCCGGTCTAACAACAAAGCTTGCAGAAAAAACAGCGGCTAAAGTTGCTGCCACAAAAATTGGGGGGAAATTAACAGCTGCTCTAGCAGCCAATGTAATACCTGTAGCAGGACAGATTATTTCAGCAATAGCAACTGCGCTTTCTATCAAAGATATCACTATTGGAATAGCAAAATGGATTAAAGAAAACTCAGACAAGCTCACTTATATTCTTGCAGGATTTTTGGTTGGCGGTTTTGCTTTAACCGGCGCACCAATTTTTCTTGTAGCCGGGCTGGGCATTGCTGGTTTTGCTTCAAGAGCGTCAATTGGTATCTTTATCATATCAACACTTGGTGCAATAGGTTCGGCGGTTCTAGCTTCACTACTTATTCCTATGCTTATTGTTTTTATTGGAATTCCAATTCTTGTTGTTATTATTCTCTTTATAATAAATTCAGGTGCTTATGTATATCCGCCATCAACTACAAATCCACCAGGTGCGCCATCAGGAATAATACAATCAGAATATATAAATTTAATTAAAAAAGCAGATGTTGACAAAATACCAAACCTAACAACCACTAAAGAGATAAACTATACAATACAGATCACACCCAAAAAGGGTGCTGTAACTATTAAAAGTATAGAAAACAAATATAATATTACAGGAGGCAATAACCCAAACCCCATACAATCACCAGACCTATCTTCTTATGTTGGAAACACTATAAACCCTAGCCAAACCCTAACAATCAGTTATAAAATTAATGTTGATCCAAGTCATAATAATTCTATTATAGAAGACATCGTAATCATTGTTGTTACCACAAGCGATGGAAAAGATTCCACGGCTTCAACATCCTACTCCATAATGATAGGTTCTCCTCCTGTTGACTGCCCTATTCCAAACGGAAAAATAACCTGGTGGTCATACCAACCTGGAGATGAAAACGGGACAAGACATGGAAACAACAGATACTGGGGAAGTTATTCCTGTCGCTCATGGCCACTTCCACAATCAACAGGATGCTATGGACCATCTGATCCATCAGCTTCAGATAATAAATGCTTTAAAGAAACAAGTAAGTGTTCATATTATGGTTATGCGATTGATGTTGTGGGCAGCAATAGCGTATACGCACCAATGATAGGCGGAAAACAATTAACATGGAATTGTTCTTATGGTTTTGCCAACGGAGGCGGTTCTGCCGGATATACCTATATTTGTTCTTCTGGAAATTACCGATTAATTCTAACTCATATGAAAAACAATGCCAAAACAGGTACAATTAACTCAGGAGAAAAGATAGGAGAATTGTATCCTATGCCAAACGCACACTTGCATATAGAATTAGCTATCGGTGGACAATATGTAAAACCAGAAAATTATCTTTGCAGATGAAAAAACTAATCACAAAAAAACAAGTAATAATTATTATTGCTTCCGTTGTGTTCTTTTTATCTTTTGTATTTTTTGCTTTTTATTTACTCCCCAAAAAAGAAAAAAACAATATTCCCCAAACAATTCCAGAAACATTACCCTTTGAAATAAAAGACAGACCACAAGGAGGAGAAATAGAAACAGCGTTAGATAATCTTGCCTTCAGTTTTACTTTCTCTAAAGAGATAGACAAAAACTCTGTTTTTGTTCAAATAAACCCTGACACCGAATTTGAAATATCTTTTGAAAACAACAACAAAACTCTTACTATTTTTCCTAAAAACAAATGGATTTATGGAGAAAATTACGAAATAAAAATAAACTTGAAATCAAAAGAAAAAGACGAAATAAAAGAACCAATTTTGCACAAATTCAAACTAAATAAGCCAAAAAACTCCCCAATGGACGAAAGCCAAATAGGATATTAAATTTTAACCGGCATTATAATATGAAGATAATTTTTGTTTGAAATATCTCTAAATTCAGCCGGTGAAGAAGAATTATTAAAAGACATTTTAACTCTTTCCCCCTTAACTGACTCAACAAAATCAAGTAAAAATTTATAATTAAAGCCTATTTCCAAATCATCACCTTCAACATTCGCATCAAAAATACTTTCCTGCGATCCTGAAAGCTGATTTTCAGCCAAAAACCTAGCCTTGCCACTAGTAGAATCTATCAAGATTCTCACCACATTAGAAGATTCTTTAGCAAAAACCGAGGCGAGTTTCAAACCTCTTATCATATCTTCTTTATCCAAAAAAACTTTCGTCTTAAACTCTTGTGGAATTATTTTTTCAAAATCAGGATATTCTCCATCAATTATACGAGAAAAAAATATAGCATCTCTTAATTTAAAAACCACCATATTCTCTGACCCATCATAACCAAACTCAAAATATTCATCCGCATCTGCAAAACGAACGATCTCGTTCAATATGCTTTTAGGAACAATTATTTTTTCAACAGGAAAGTCAAATTCCCCAACACTAGACAAAGAAAGTCTGTAACCATCTGTGGCTACAAGATTTAATTTTTTTTCTTTTTTATAGAACAAAACACCCGTTAAAACAGGTCTTGTTTCATCAAAAGAAGAAGCAAAAATCACAGAAACAATAGATTCAAGCAAACTCTTTTTAGATAGTCTAATAAATTTTGCATCCTTACCAACAGAAACTTTAGGAAATTCGGATGCATTAATCCCAGCTAAGCGAGAAGAAAAACCTTCACTTTTAATGATCAGGTTTTCTTTATCTAAACTTAGATTTAAATTTCCAGGTTTGAGATTGGAAACAATTTCTAAAAAAAGCCTTGCAGGAACTGTTATAGAACCATCTCTTTCTGTTTTTGCACCAATGTCCATTCTTACAAACATTTCAAGATTTGTAGATGAAACGGTTAATTTGTTCTTAGAGCTTTCGAGCAAAACATTGCCTAAAACCGGAATTTGAGGTTTTGTGCTAATAAATCGTGATGCAATTGATGCTACCTCCCTTAAATCCTCTTGTCTTACTTGGATTTTCATTTGTTTTAAGTATAATTTATTTCTTTTTTGAAAACCAGTGTTTGTCTTTTAATATAGAGTAGATCTAGTAGTAGGAATTGTTGAAAAGTGTAAAAGTGTTCCTGATTGGTCTTGTTTTCTTTTGTGGATTTTGTCTTATAACAATTGTGGATATTCTTGTGGATAAACAAGCTATTTCTGTTGATAAGTGGAAAAATTTTGTTTTTTATCCCCATATTGCTTTTTTTATCCCCTCAATATCCTCTCTAATATCCACATTGGTTGAGGCAAGTTTTGTAATTTTTTCCACAGCATGCATTACTGTTGTATGATCTCTTCCTCCTGTTATTCTGCCAACTTCTTGAAGAGGGAGTTGTAACTCCGTTCTTAATATGTACATTAGTATTTGACGAGGTAGAGATAATGTTTTGATTCTTGAGTTTCCCAATATTTGTCTTTTTTTTATTGAATATTGTTTACACACAATATCAATGATATCATCAGAACCCACTTTCTTTTTTTCTTTGTTGCCATTTTCCCCCTCCCTTTTTCCAAGAAGATGTTTAATTGTTTCTTCATCTACAACACTTATATTTTCAAGTTGTATTTTGCTTTGCAGACGAATTAAGAATCCTTCTATTTTTCTTGCTGTATCAAGATTGCCGGCAATAAGCTGGACCAAACTCATAGGAAGGTTCATTCCCTTTTCTTTTAATTTTATTTGGGTTATGGCGCATCTTAATTCAAAATCAGGTGGGGCAATGTCAACAATAAGCCCTGCTTCAAAACGACTTCTTAATCTCTCCTCCAGTTTTGAAATGTCAGATGGAGGCTTGTCTGAAGTCATAATTATTTGTCCACCTGACGCAACTATGGCGTTGAATGTGTGGAAAAACTCTTCTTGGACAGCGTCTTTTCCTGCGATAAACTGAATGTCATCTATTAAAAGTAGGTCTAGTTTTCTGTATTTGTTTCTGAATTTTTGGGTTGTTTTATTTCTTATTCCTTCTACAATATCATTTGTAAAATCCTCTCCTGTGCAAAAGTAGACTTTTTTATTTATGTTGTATTTTTTAACTTTTATTCCCACCGCGTTCATGAGGTGTGTTTTACCAACCCCAACCCCTCCCCAGAGAAACAGAGGGTTATATGAAGTGCCGAGATTTTTGGCAACTGCCTCGCAAGCTGCCCATGCCATTTGATTTGAGGAAGAGACAGCAAAATTTTCAAATGTAAAAAATGGACGCAGGCGGCAGTTTTTGATTTCTTCAAAAAACTCGCTGGTGTATTTTTTATTTTCTGCCTTTTCTTTAAACAGAGGAGTCTCAAGACTCTTGTTTTCTTGATTTTCTTGTGTTTTTATCTCAAAGATTATGTCACATTTTTTTTCGGTTATCTTTTCGAGAGTGTCTTGCACCAAGCCGTAATATCTGTTTTCTATAGTATTTTTGGCAAAGGAGGAAGGACAACCTATTTCAAAAATTAGTCTTCCCTCTTTTTCTTTAATTTGGCTTATGAAAGTTTGGGAAAACCAAGTATTGAAGATTGCCGAGGAAACGGAAACCTTTATGCTTTTGAGGCAGCCTTGCCAAATTTTTTCTTTATCTACTTCCATTTTATTTTGGGGTCTAGGGCAGAAGACACTTGTTAAAGAATATTTAACTATTTATACACAATTAGTCAACCCCTATTTTTTAGAAGCCTTGCAATTTTATCTGTTTTAAGATTATAATTTCCTCTATGTCAACAAAAAGAACATATAATCCGCACAAAATAAAAAGAGCTAGTAAATTTGGCTTTAGGGCCAGAAACAAAAAAAGAAAGGGGAGGAAAATTTTAAGACGTAGACTTTTAAAAGGTAGGAAAAAGTAAATTAAGTGTTGCCTAGAAAAAATCGTTTAACAGATTTGTCTGATTTCGAAAGAATTAAGAAGGAAGGAAAGGTTGTAAAAAGTAATTTTTTCTTTTTGTCTTTTTTAAAAAACAATCTTCCTTTTTCGAGGTTTGGTATTATTGTCTCAAAAAACATCTCAAATAAAGCGGTTAAAAGGAACAAAATTAAAAGAATAGTCAGAGAATTTATTAGAAATAATGTTTTATCTGCTTTTGGAGGATATGATTTTGTAATTGTTGCAAGAAAGTCTGTTTTGGGAGAAGAAAATAAAATAACAAAAGAGTTGGAAGAACTTTTTCATATGGTAAAAAAATGAAAAAAATTGCAGTGATTTTGATAAAAGTTTACAGAATTTTTGTCTCTCCCTTTTTGGTAGCTATTTTTGGCAGAGGTTGTAGGTACAGAGTTACTTGTAGCCAATACTCTCTGCTTGTTTTTAAGAAATATGGTTTTTTAAAAGCTCTGAATCTTTCTTTGCGTCGTTTTTTTTCTTGCCATTCTTTTTCTTGATTGTCTATGTTTAATGCTGTTTTTGTTCAACCCTTAGCAAATGGCCTAATACTATTTTATAGATTGTTAGGAGAAAATTTAGGAATAGCCATAATATTTTTTAGTTTTTTCTTGAGATTGGTTTTGTCTCCTCTTACAAAACCATATATGGAATCGATGAAGAAAATGAAAGAAATAGCTCCTAGATTGGAAAAAATAAAAAAGAAGTTTAAAGATGACAAAATAAAAATAGCTCAAGCTCAGGCGGAACTTTACCGTCAGAACAAAATAAACCCAGGAGCAGGTTGTTTACCTTATCTTCTACAAATAATTGTTTTTATTGCCTTTTTTAGAGTTTTTAGCCTAACTCTTTATGAAGGAGGGGATATAACAGCGAAGTTTAACAATCTCTTATACCCTCCTTTAAAATTTTCTCAGGAAGAGGTTATTAACACAAAATTTCTTTATCTGGATGTTTCAAAGCCCGATGTTTTTCGTTTTTCTTTCTTGCCATTTCCTTTTCCCGGTCCGCTTGTAATTTTGGCCGCATTAGTCCAGTTCTTGAGTTCCAAAATATCTTTGCCAGTTAACACTGCTTACCGGAAATCTGTTAAGAAAACAGAGGAAAAGACGGATGATATGCAAGCGGCAATCCAGCAATCAATGATTTATACAATCCCTTTTATGACTTTGTTTTTCGGAATTAGTTTTCCTTCTGGTCTTGTTTTATATTGGTTTCTTTTTTCTCTGATGCAACTTGTTCAGCAGTACAAATCATATACTGGCAAGAGCATTCTACCGTCTTTATTTTCGAGATCTGATTTGTTAAAATTCCAAGAGGTGGAAGACAAAAAAAATGAATGAAGATACTCAAAAGCTTGAATTAATAGCAAAGGAACTCTTTAGCTTATTAGGAGTTGATGCGAGCTTACAAGCTGGCGAGACGGAAGATGGAGATCTTTTACTGAATGTTGATGTTACGGAGAACAGAGGAATTCTAATTGGAAAGAGGGGTGAAAATCTTTCTTCGATTCGCACTTTTCTTCAACATGCTTTTTACAATAAAGTAGGTAGGTGGAGATATGTTAAGGTAACAATAGGTGACTGGCTCAAAAGGCAAGAAGAATATCTTTTGCCTTTGGCAGAAAAAGCTGCTCAAAAAGCAAAAGAGACCGGTCAGCCTCAGCAGCTTTATAACTTGAGTGCAGAACAAAGAAGAATTATCCATCTTGCTATTTCTAGAATGGAAGG
Source organism: Candidatus Woesebacteria bacterium (assembly GCA_013374855.1). Classification (GTDB taxonomy): domain Bacteria; phylum Patescibacteriota; class Microgenomatia; order UBA8517; family UBA8517; genus Ch104c. Next base: position 279,569 of record CP055308.1, read on the forward strand.
TGTTATAAGCGAATCGGTGGGTGAAGGAAGAGAAAGATGTTTGGTGATCAAACCAGATGGCAAAGAATCAAAGCCACAGAATTCTTAAGAAACTTTTCCTTAGGAAAACAATTTATCTTGAAAAAATCCTTCTTTTTTTAATATTTTTTCTTTCTCCAAGCCAACTTTCAAAGCACTTTTGGTTTCCGTGGTCTTTTGTTTTTGGGATAAGGGTTGATTATCTTGCGTTTTCTTTATCGATTGTTGATATTTTGATTTATTGTCTTTTTTTTGTTTTTGTTTTTAGGAAATTCTTAGAGAAAGGTTTGCACAATGTTGCTTTTAGAGAAATTTTTTCTCCGTTTGTTTTTTTCTTTGTTTTATTGAATATGCTTGTGTCTGTAATTCCTCAAAACACTTTTTTTTATTTTCTAAAAACTTTGCCACTTTTTTTGTTGTTTTTTTATTTGAGGAATTACAAGAAAAGTTTTTATAATTTTTTTTTCTTTGCTTGTGTTGCCTCACTTGTTTTCTTTGGGTTAATAGGGGTTTTACAAGTTGTTTTTGGAAAGACATTGGGCGGGGTGTTTTGGTTTTTGGGAGAAAGGAGTTTTGATGTAAACACTCCCGGTATTGCTCTTTTTTCTTTTCTTGGACAGGATCACCTGCGGGCATATTCAACTTTTCCGCACCCCAATGTTCTATCGGGTTATTTTGTAGTAATTGTCTTTTTACTTTTGTCGGTTGTTTATAAAATTTGGCATGGGAAAACTTTTATTTTTTTAACAATTTTTTTGTCTTTTTTCCCTTTTGTTCTTTCTTTTTCTTTAAACTCTTTTTTCTCGCTTTTGGTTGTTTTTGTGATTTTATTTTTGAAAAGATTTTTTGGCAAGAAAGTTTTTTTGTATATTTTGAGTTCTGTTTTCATCTTTAGTTTTATCTTTCTTTTTATTCTTCCTGGAAAGCTTGATGTTGATTTGGGAGAAAGTGTTGTAGAAAGATTACATCTTCTTTCTTTGGCAGGTAGAGTTTTTTTACAAAAGCCTTTTTTGGGTGTGGGTTTTGGTAATTTTATTCCCTCGACTGTTTATCAAAATGTCTCTTGGGGGATGTCGAATTATTTACTTCAGCCAGTTCATAACATTTACGCTTTGGTTTTGTCGGAGGGGGGATTGTTTGGTTTTGTGTTTTTTTACATTTTCTTTTTAAGGCTTTTTTTGTTTTCTTTTGCTAGAGGAAAAACTTGGCTTTTGTCGGCTTTGGCATTTATAATGATAACAGGATTGTTTGATCATTATTGGTTAACTTTAGATCAGGGCAGATTGGCTTTTGTTTTTTTAATTTCATTTTTGTTCAAAAATGGCAAACAGTTATAGAAAAATAACAATTAACACTGACGGCGGGGCGAGAGGCAATCCTGGGCCTGCAGCCTGTGCCTTTGTAGCAAGAGAAAACGGAAGGGTTGTTTGTAAGAAGGGTTTCTTCTTAGGAGAAACAACAAACAATGTTGCAGAATACAGCGGGATAATAGAGGCTTATAGGTGGGTTTTAGAAGGCGGGAAAAATGTAGAAGAAATTGTTTTTGAAATCGATTCGGAGCTCGTGGTAAAGCAATTAAACGGTTTCTACAGAGTCAAAGACAAAGAATTAATTGTACTTTGGAATAGAGTTAAAGATATGGAAAAAAAGACAAATGCCAAGGTTTTTTATGTTCATGTTCCAAGAAGTAAAAACAAAGACGCTGATTTTCTTTTGAATTCTGTCCTGGATGGTTTAAGTATAGTTTCACGTCATCAAAAAACCTCTATCACTTGAAAAACCACCCTTTACATTAAGATGAAAAAAACAATGGCAAGAAAAGAAAACACTAGTTTTTTCAAAAAAATCATCGTGTTCTTTCTTTTGTAGACTATCACATGGAAAAAAAGTCCTTTTTGCAAAGGAAAAAAATAGTTATTTTTTCAGAGTACAATGGAGTTTCTGTTTCTTTAGTTGAAAAATTTTTGGCAAATTTTTTTAGTGTGAAAGTGGTTTGCGGCAAAAAGATTTTATGGGAGAAATATTCCCCATACCTTTTCTCTGGCGATTATTTAAGTATAACCAATTCTCTTGATGAAAGCGAAGAGTTGAAACAGAGTTTTTTGATTTTTGTCTCTTGTTTTTTTGATAATTTGTCTTATTTAGAAGAAAAAGATGTTTTTGGTAGGGAGGAGGAGAGACTTCAGCGTTTTTTGTTTCTCAATACAAGGAAACGAAAATTTTTGGTTCTTCCTTATCAAGTTTACGACCCAATTGGCTTAAAGTTGATTGGAATTTACAGCAAAAAAGTTAATTTACAAGAAGACAAGAACTTGTTTATCTGCTATGTTGGTGAAGTTGTTGGACCTCGTGTTGTCTTATCTTTAAGATCAGAAGCTTTATCGGTTTTACACTCTTGTTTTTCTGGCGAAAATTTGTTTTTTTACTCAAAGACACCTTTTCTGAAGGTTTGCAGACCGGATGATTTTTCTCGAAAACTTGTAAAATTTGTTTTGGATAGCAAGTCAATAAAAGAGAGAAAAGCTTTTTTTTTGGGACAAAAGCTTTCTAGAAATTATTTTCTTCAAGTTTTAGAGAATGAGTTAAAGTTGGAACTAAGCAAATTTAGAAAAACAGAAGTTTTTCCTAAAAAGGCTGTTTTTGATAAAGAAATAGATACAAATTCATCTTTTGATGAAAAAGGAATTTCCGAAGTTGTCAAATGGTTTAGAAAAAATGAAGACGATTTCTTTTTAGAAAGAAGTGTTGTTAAGGCCGCGTTGCAAAAAGAAGGAATTCCTTTGATTAAAGAAAGTTATAAAAAAAACTATTCTAGCTTTCCATTAAGAAAAACGCTTTCTCTAGTAAAGGTGTTTTTGGTGTTTTTAGGAAATTTGGCTACTTTAGTTTATAAGAAGGTCGTTTCTGTGATAAAACCCTTATTTTTTGTTAAAAAGATTGTTAGGAATGATCGCAAAAAAGAATCAACCAAAGGAACAAGGTTTATTTGGAAAGTCGGATTTAGAAACGCTTTTGTGGCTTTTTTCAAACCGGCACTTTTTTCTGTGTTTTTAGTTTTGGTTTTTCCTCTTTTTTTGTTTTTCACAAGTGGAATTTTTCTTTATTTAGGATATGTTTCCTTTAAGAACTTTAATCTTTCTCGCTCAACTTTTTTTCTTAGATCATCAGAAAAAGTATCTTCTGTTTTGTCTGAAAATTATTATAGTTTAGCTAGATTTCCTGTTGTTGGTGGCTATTATTTGTTTCTTGGGGAAATGTCCTCCTTGCTTCGTGATTTTACTAACGTTTTTGTTTTGGGGATTTCTCTTGTAAAAAATGCTTCCTCTTTATACGAAAAATCTTTGAAAGGTGAAGAAGTTGGTTTAACTGGTTTTTCCAAATCTTTGTTTTTGGACCTTAATTCTTTATATTTCAAGACATCACTTTTAGAGGGTAAAATTCTAGATCTACAGGAAAAGTATGCTTTCTTGAATGTGTTTTCCCGTGATTTAAATTTGTCTAAATATCGCAGAGAAATAATCGCTGCTAAGGAAGTGTCTCTTTTCTTGCCTGAAATTTTGGGCGAGAAAGAAGAAAAGAAGTATCTTGTGTTGTTCCAGAATAATATGGAAATAAGAGCAACAGGGGGGTTTATTGGGTCTTTTGCTATTTTGACTTTTAAAAAGGGGGCGCTTTCTAATTTTGAAGTATATGATGTTTATACAGCCGATGGTCAATTAAAAGGATATGTTGAGCCGCCTTGGCAGATTAAAAAATATCTGGATCAGCCAGCTTGGTATTTGAGAGACTCTAACTGGGATCCAGATTTTTCGGTTTCTGCAAAAAGAGCACAATGGTTTTTAGATAAGTCGATAGATATAAATGTTGATGGGGTCTTTTCTTTTGACGTTTCTTTTGTAAAAGATCTGATTTCTGTGATAGGACACCTTAATATTCCTGATTATAATAGGACAATAGATCCTAATATTTTTTATGATGTTGTTCAGTATGAGGTTGAAAAAGATTTTTTTCCAGGTTCAAGGCAAAAAAGCAGTTTTTTAGCAGCTCTTTCAAAATCGCTTATTCTTGAAATAAAAGGAGCAAAACCAAACGTTTTAGTTTCTTTCTTGCCGGTTTTTTATGAGAATCTTGTTGAGAAGCATTTACAGTTGTTTTTCAACAGCGATAAAATTCAAGAAAAGATAACTTTTTTGGGCTGGGGTGGTGGTGCCAATAGAGACTTTTGCTTTTCTGAAAACTGTTTTGGTGATTTTGTTTTCTTGGTGGAATCAAACTTTGGTGTTAATAAAGCAAATTATTTTGTTTCAAGGAGTGCCAATATAAAGATTGAGGTGGGGGAAGACTTTTTAAGAAGAGAAATGGAAGTGCTTTTTGAAAACAGAGCACCTGTCGTTTTGGGGGATAAGGGAAAATATAAGAATTATTTTAGAATCTTTCTCCCTGCGGATGTGTTTGTAGAAAAGGCTACAATTCAGGAGGGAAATTATTATTATGATGTTGAATTAGATCAGGAAATGATTAGGGGCATGAAGCAGGTTGGCTTGTTGGTGGAAATCTCCCCGGAAAGCAGCAAGAAGGTAATTTTGTCTTGGAACGACCGTAATTTGCTTGATCTTTCTAAAAATGGTGAATACAGATTTTTTTTTAGAAAACAATCTGGAATAGACGACATACCGCTTAATTTGGAAGTTAAATTTCCTTCAGGTTTTAGACCAGCATCAGACAACTTGCAGTTGACTAAAGATGGTTTTTTTGTTTATAATCAAGCGTCTTTAAAGACAGATTTCTTTACTAGATTTTACTGGTAGAGCATGAAGAACAAATTAACTTTAATTGCAAAAAGAAGGGAAATTTTGGGTAGAAAGGTCAAGAGACTCCGTCAAGAGGGCTTTCTTCCTGCCAATGTTTATGGAAAAGACTTTAAATCTGTTTCTGTTCAGGTTGCATACAAAGACTTTGAGAGAGTTTTCAAGGAAACAGGCGAAACACAACTTCTTTATCTTAAACTTGATGAGGAAGAAATTCCGGTTTTAATACATAATGTCCAAAAGGATCCAATAAGCGGTCTTTTTCTCCACGCTGATTTTATGAAAGTAAATCTTAAGGAAAAAGTTACTGCTTCTGTTCCGATTGTTGGAATAGGAGAGTCACCTGCAGAGAAGCAGGGATTGGGAACTGTTGTTTTTTACATAGACGAGCTTGAAGTTGAAGCTTTGCCAACGGATATTCCAGATAAAATAGAAGTTGATGTTTCTAATTTGTCTGAGGTAGATCAGTCTATATTGGTTTCTGATTTGAATGTAGACAAGAGCAGGGTGGAGGTTAAGGCAAACCCTGATGAGTTGGTAGTGAAAGTTGAGGCTGTTAGGGAAGAAAAGGAAGAACCCGCTGTTATTGAGACAGAAGAGAGGGAAAAAGAGGCAACCTCTTTAGACTCCCAAGCAGAAGCTTCTTCTGAAGAAAACAAGGAAGAAAATTAAGCTTTTGGCTCTTGCAATTTGTGTTTTTGTTGTTTATATTTTAATTAATGCCTGAAGATAGTGGTACACAAGACAAACAAACCGGTTTTGTTCAAGAAAATGGTTTTTCTCAGCAAAACGACAAGTTAAGCTCAGAAGTCAATTCTTCACAACCCAATCAGCCAACTCCTCTGAGCCAGTCTTCTGAGACACAACAAGGTTTCGTGGGTGGTGTGCAGGGGCAGTCTGATTTGCAACCGACAACTCTTCAACAACAAGAACCATTTTTACAAAAAAATACTTCTGTTGAACAACCAACCACTTCTTCGGATTCAATCTCAAAGGTAGATAATGAGAGCCAAAAAACCATTTTGTTTCTTGCTTTAATTTTTTTTGTTTTCTCTTTGGTTGGTCTTTCTTTCTATCTTTTTTCTGGCATCACCAAAGGCAGGTTTTCTTTGTCTAGTTTGTTTTCCGGTGGCCAGCGTTTTGTCACACCACAGCCGACGGCGATGGTTATATCTGAAACACCGACACCACAACCTGTTATTGAGAATTTGGTTTATGCAGACGAGGTTTTATCTTTTGAATATCCTCAAGGGATGTCTGTTGTTAGGAAAGTTAATTCTTGGGTAATTGGTGAAGTTTCTTCTAAGCTACCAGAAAATGCCACAGGATCCGCTAATGTGGTTTTTGAAGTAGTAATAATCGATTCTGATGCTAAAAATGAGCCGATTGAATACCTTATTGGTGAAATTACAAAAACAGACAAAAAGATTAACAAAAGCATTCTAGAGGAGCTTATTTCTAATGAAAAGATTGGTAATTATAATGTGTATTCCTATAAATTTGCTGACAGTAGTGTTGTTTATGTTTTTGAGGAAAATTTGTCAAAGAGGCTTGTAAAAGTGGTTGATTTTTCTTCCAGAACAAGTTCCGATTTGAAGGAATATGATGCAAAGTATTTAATATCAAAGATTCGTTTTGTTGACTCTTCAAATAAGCAATCGCCATCTCCTTCTCTTTTACCTTCCCCCAAACCCACTTCCGGTAGATTTAATCTAGGAGAATAGTTTTGAAAATTGTTTTCTTACTTTTCCTTTATTATTGGCCAGCGTTCAATTATCAGGGGTTTTTTGGAGATGTTAAGTTCTCTCCAAACAGCTTCTGTAATGAAGGGCATAAAAGGGTGTAGGAGTATAAGACAATTTTTGAATACTTCTTGTAAGACAGAGATAGAAGGTTTCCTTATTTTCGTTCCTTTTTCTGTTTTTATCTTTGTTGACTCCAAATATTTATCGGCAAGTTTGTGCCAGACAAATTTATAAAGCTCATTTATTGCTTCATTTAATCTGTATTCTTCAATTTGTTTTGTTGTTTTTTGAATTGTTTTTTGTAGGTCTTTTATTATCAAGGAGTCCTCCTTTGTTTGGGGATTTGGTTTTTCTTTTCCCCAATTTAGGTTGGCTTTTGTTATTTTGATAAACCTTGCTATGTTCCAGAGTTTATTGGCAAAATTTCTTTGGCCCTTTATATTTTCTTCAGAAACACTAATATCGTTTTCTATTTTGCTTCCCCAAATTAGGGCTGTTCTTAAAGCGTCTGTGCCATATTTATAGGACATCTCAAGGGGATTTATTACATTTCCTTTGGATTTACTGATCTTTTGTCCTTCTTTATCGCGCACCAAACCATGAATTAGAACCTCTCTAAAAGGAACATTGTTTGTTGCATAAAGACCAAGCATAATCATTCTGATTACCCAAAAAGGGATGATATCAAATCCAGTTTCCATTACTGATGTTGGGTAGAAGTTTGCAAAATCGATTAATCTTTTTTTGTCTTTTAGGGAGAGAGGAATTTTTATTTTACTTCCTGACCTGGCAAGCAGTGTGGCATAAGGCCATTGTCCTGATGAGAACCAGGTGTCGAAGGTGTCTTTGTCTTGTTCTATATTTTTGCTGTAGCAAAACTGGCAGGAAACTGGTGTTTCTCCTTCAGTAATAGTCCATTTTTGGCAATCTTTGCAGAACCATGCTGGAATTCTTATTCCCCAAACGATTTGCCTTGAGATATTCCAATCTTTTAGATTTGAAAGCCAGTGCATAGCCATTTTTTCATATTTTCTTGAAACAAACCTTACTTTTTTTCCTTTTATGGCAGAAAGTGCATTTTTTGCCAGTTTTTCAACTTTTATAAACCATTGTTCTTCGGGTAGGGGTTCTATTAGTCCCTTGTCTTTATAACAAATAGAAACCAAGTGTTTTATTTTTTCTTTTTTAATAACAACCCCTTCTTTTTCAAGATCTAGGACGACTTTAATTCTTGCCTCTTCAGCTTTGAGACCGAGATATTGTTTTGGGGTATTTACCATTCTACCCTGCTTGTCTATTACAAGAATTGTTGGTAGGTTGTGTTTTTTGCCTATTTCAAAATCTGTTGCATCATGCCCTGGGGTAATTTTTAAGGCGCCGGTCCCAAAATTAATATCCACTAGGTTATCTGCAATGATAGGAATTTTTCTTTTTATTATAGGTATAGTGGCAGTTTTGCCTATTAGTTTTTTGTATCTTTTATCTTTTGGATTGACCGCAATTGCGGTGTCTGCAAAAATTGTTTCAGGGCGTGTTGTAGCAATGGTGATTGTTTTATAGTCGAGATAGAAAAGAGTGCTTTCTCTTTCTTGAGGCTCTGTTTCGAGTTGAGAATAGGCAGTCCCACAGCGGGGGCAGTAGTTTACGATTCTTTTTCCTCGATAAACAAGCCCATCTTCATATAATCTTTTGAATGTTTTGTAAACTATTTTTACAATTTCTGTATCCAGGGTAAACTTTTCTCTTGTCCAATCACATGATGCTCCAAGAGATTTGATTTGTTTTTCCATATTGATTTTGTTTTCCTGAACATAATTCCAGATCAATTGATAAAGTTCTTCTCTGGAAAAATCAAAGCGGCTTTTACCTTGTTCTTTTAATTTTTTTTCAAAAACAAATTGAGTTTCAATTCCAGCGTGGTCTGCTCCCGGAAGCCAAAGAACATCTTCTCCTTTCATCCTATGGTATCTTATTAGAATATCTTGGATGGTAATAAACCTTGCATGTCCTATGTGAAGGTCGGCGTTTGCGTTTGGTGGGGGCATAATAATACAAAATTTTTTTCTTCCCTTTTTTGGTTTTGGGGTAAAATATCCGGATTTTTCCCAAAACTTATATATTTTTTCCTCATATTTTTGATGCTCCCAGACTTTTTGCATTTGCCAAATTATAGCGCAAAAAGATTTCAAAGTGAATTTGTTATAATTTTCTTATGCAAGATGTGGGAAAAATTTTTTTGATTGCAGGTTTTGTGTTAATTTTGATTGGATTTCTCTTTTTAATCGATAAGCAATCTTTTTTTGGGAAACTTCCCGGTGATATTGTTATCGAAAGGGGAAATTTTAGTTTTTATTTTCCTCTTACCACTTCTATTTTGTTGAGTTTGCTTTTGTCTTTGATTTTTGTTTTTATTTCTTTTCTGAGAGGTAAATAAACTCAACCGGAGTTAATATCTGAATCCACTCTCTGTTTGAAATTTGATCTCTGATTTCTTCTGCTTTATCATCAACAATCATGACTTTTTTGAATTCTTTTTTGTTAATAAAGAACTTTTCGTTTTTGATTCTTGAGGTTATAAATTTTACCTTTTTGTCGTTTAAAATTTTAATTTTGTTGAATATTTTCTTTAATCCGAGTTTTTTTATTTTTTTACTTTGTATTTTTCTATCGCCCTCTGTTAGTAGTATCTTGTATCCTTTGGTTTTCTCTAAAATCAAAATTAAATCTTTGTTTAATCTTTCTTTTTTGACTTTGGAGTAGAATAGGTTTTCTTTTATATCATTTTTTGTCTCCCTTTTTATATTTTTGAGGAAATTTTCTAGTAGGTTTTTATAGCCGTTTTTGTTTTTTGTTTTTTTATAAATTTCTTCTATTTGTTTTTTGGGATAGTTGGTTTTAGCTGCAACGTTGTTAAAGAAATCCTCTTTGATTTTTGATGTATTAAGCAGTGTATCATCAAGATCTACCAGAAGAACATTTTCGGTGTCCATGTTTAGATTTTTAAGTTTGGGATTCTTTCAATTTTGTTTATCTCCTTTGGTTTTATTGACTCTGTTGTTTTTTTAATATATGCGGTAAAAGCTATCATGGCGGCGTTGTCGCTGCATATTTTTTTGTTTTCAGGAAACATTATTTCGATATTTTTTTCCTTGGCTATTTTTCTTAGTCTTTTCCTTATTTCTAAATTTGCGGCAACTCCACCACCAACTAGAAGAGTTTTTGCTTCATAGAGGTCAACGATTGGCTTGATCGTTCTTGTTAGATGGGTGAAGGCTCTGTCTTGGTAGAAGTATGATAGATTTATTATGTCTGTTTTGTTAAGATTTCCTTTTAGTGATTCTATTTTCTCAACAAGTCTTACAAGAGCAGTTTTTAGTCCGGAATAACTGATTTTTCTGTTTTGTTTTTCTTGAGCAAAGGGAAGAGGCAGCGGGTTTTCTTCTTTTGTTGTTTTTTCTTTTAATTGTGCCATTTTTTCAAGCACAGGCCCTCCGGGATAACCAAGACCCAAGAGGCGAGCCCCCTTATCAAGAGCCTCGCCTAATGCATCATCTGATGTTTCAGCTAAAACTTTGTATTTTCCTATTTTTTCAGTATAGACAAAAATTGTATTTCCTCCTGATATGACAAGTCCAAAAGCGGGAAACTTGGATTTTATTTTTGGAATACTCCATTTATTTGAGGATGACACAAATGGGGAAAGGATGTGTCCTTCTAGGTGATTTATGGGGAAAATCGGCTTTTTGTATTTTTGAGATATTTCTTTTGCTTTAGCGATTCCTACTTCCAAAGCAGGAGCAAGACCGGGCCCAACGGTGACAGCAATGATATCTATATCCTCAATGTCTGTTTTAGCCTGATTTAGAGCTTTTTTAATGATGAAATCTATTTTTTCTTGATGTTCTCTTTTGGCAAGAGTTGGGTAAACTCCACCAAATTTTGAATGAAGTATTGCTTGAGACCAAATTTTGTTTGACAGAACTCTATTGTCTTGGCAAACCGCTACTGATGTTTCATCACAACTTGTGTCAATTCCAAGAATTATCATTTGCCTATAGAATCCCCCAAGTAATTATTCTTTCGTTTTCCCTCTTGCCATAATTGATCCTTACCCAAATAACAATAGCATCCTCGCTGTGTTTTTTTATAATATCAACTATTTTGTTTGCCCACTCAATGGCAACCACAGGATTCTCTTTTAGCAACTTTTCTAACCCCATTTTTTCTATTTCTTCTTCATTTTCTAGTCTCCAGACATCTATATGAAAGAGTTTGGTTTTTTTTCCTTTATGTTCGGTAATGATGTCATAGGTTGGTGATTTTATGTCTTCTTTTATTCCCAGAACGCTTCCTAATCCTTTTGTAAACACTGTTTTTCCTGTCCCCATTTTTCCTTCAAGGGCAAAAATAATGGGTCTTGTCTGGTAAAATTTGGCATATTTCTGGTAAATGGTTTTGGCAAGGCTTTGTGTATTTTCCTCATCTTTGGATAAAAACTTATTTTTATTTTTTATTTTTATACCTCCTTGTCTGATAATAGCTGGCTCTTCTTGTGTGGTGTCAATAACAGTTGACGGCTTGTTTTTTGGTAGCCTTCCGGCATCAACTATAATGTCAATTAGTTCTTTTTGTGAATGGCTTAAGTTATCAAGAATGTCTTTAACTGAGTGTGGATTTTTTTTGTAGCTTGCGTTTGCTGATGTGGCAGTTAATGGTTTTTGATATTTTTTAATCACTTCAAGAACAAATGGGTAGTTGGGAATTCTTATTCCAAGCGTTTTTTCTTCAGATTCAACTCCTTTTGCAACTTTTCCTTTACTTTTGGAAATAATTGTCAAGGGACCCGGCAGGAAATTTTTGTAAAGATTTTTTGCTGTTTTGTTAAGGTATACATATTTTTCTGCCATCTTTTGATTTGATACTGCTACAGAGTAAGGTTTCCCAAATGGTCTTTTTTTGTATTTGTTCAATTTTTCAATTGCTTTTGGGTTTGTGGCGTCAACAAACGCTCCATAGACGGTTTCTGTGGGCATAATAACAAGGCCCCCTTTTTGAAGTGTTTCTGTTAATTCTTCTATATTTGCTTTATTGATTTTTATTATTTTCATCTTGTTGTTCAAACTCCTTTCTCTCCTGTTTGATGGATATAATTATTATGGCTATTGCAATACAGACAAGGATCCAAGAAAGAACCCCTAATTTTGAGAGAGCAGATTCTATTTGAGATTTCTCTGCTCCTGCAAGAAAGCCAATAAACCCAACCAGAGAAACCCAACTTAATGAAGCAGCTGCTGAATATAAGAGAAAACGAAAAAGTGAGTAATTGTCAACTCCTGCAACATAAGCTGTCCAGAATCTAGTTAGATTTGCAAGCATTGAGGAAGTGAGAATAAGCGCTCCGTTTTTTTGTAGAAGTGTTTTTGCTCTTTGGGCGTTTCTTTCTTGGTTAAGTTTTTTGACAAACCAAAGACCTGTTTTTCTTCCCAAGAAGTATCCTCCAATCAGGGAAAACCAAGCTCCGATCCAAGAAGAAATTATGATTTTAATAAAAAGATAAACATTTGGATAACTGAAGAAGCTGGCAGCAGCAATAACTAAACCGCCAGGTATTGTCCATCCGAAAGGTGTTATTTCTACAAAACTTGCCACAAAGACAATCAGTAAACCAAAATTATCAAACAGGAATTTTGTTTTTTCAAAAACTTCTGCAACCCCCATTTTTCTATTATATCCTATAGAAGTTATATTTCAAAGTTGGCCACCTGTTCCTCTTAAAAATTTGGCTTGCCATGGACGGTAGTTTGAGTAAAACCTTTTGGAGAATATTTCAATTCCGTCTTTTGTTACTTTATAATCAAACCAGACTTTTGCTCCCCAAGCCTTTTTTTCTATTTGTTTTATTTGTCCTGCAGGGAGAGTTGGGTCATCTATATATAAATCCTCAGGTGGGGGAGAGGTGGAAGAAATAACTGGCTTTGATAGATACACTTCCCGCCCGTCTTTTGTCCCATAAAGCTCGAAAACTAGTGTCTTTGATTCATTATCAACCTTTGTTTGTATTAGAATGTGGTTTCCTGTGTCGTTTTTAAATTTAAAATCAGGTGACGGTTCAAAAACAGTAGCGTCAAGCCCTGGTCCGGCATCTTGTTCATAATAACCAACACGGTATGCATGGGGATGTCTTTCTATTATGGGTAAACCAGCATTTAGGACAGCCCTGAAAAGCGTGGTGGAGACTTGACAAACTCCACCACCGTCGCCAAGAATCGTTTGCCCTTCTTTTATTACATAAGCTTGTTGGTACCCTGTTTCTTTTGAGACCTCTCCCAATGTTTTGTTAAAAGAGAAGATTTCTTCCGGTTTAACGAGCACTCCTTGGAGTCTTGATGAAGCGAGGTTAATGTTGTGAACGCGTGAAGGAGTAGAACCTACAAATCTTGATTTGCCTATTCCTATTAGCTCTTTTATTCCAAGATTATTTATTTCTTCTGTTTTGTAGTCGGGTGGTATTCTGACAAAAGGCACCTCCACCTTATATGTTTTTTCCTCTTCCAGCTCCAATTTTTTAAGAGACTCGATGATTGTCTCTTTTAATTTTTCTAAATCCACAATGGTACCATCTTTTGCGGGTTTGAATTCTTTAACGCGCCCTTCTTCAAAGACAAGAATTGGGTTTTGGGGTGGTGAATCAAATTCTTTTTTAATCGATTCTGCAAGCAAATTTATTTTTTCTTTATCGTATCCTTCAAAAAAGTCGCTCATCCTTGCTATTTCTTCGTCGATTATTTCTTTTGCGTAGTTTTCTGAAACAAGAACTAGCTTCTTGCCGATCATTTTTTCTATTCTTTCTCTATATAAAAGCTCGCTTTTTTGGTCTAAAATAAATTCATCGGAAATTTTGTTAAGTGTAATTGGAGAAAAATCTAAGTTGTAGAATTTTAGATCTAGTTCTTTTTTTATTTTTTCTTTTTTAAAATCAATTCCTGCCTTTCCATTTATGATCACTGGTTTTGAGTCTATTATCTGCGCTTTTGGTTTAACGCCTTTTTGGGTTATCTGTTTTTCTATTTCTTCCAATACTTTTTCTAGTTGTGTATCTTCATAAGATAAAACAGGACGAACTTCTACTCTTTGGAATAGAGAAAGTGGTTGTCTAAAGATGGGAATTCTGTTTTTCTGAAAGTAAGCATCTTGTGCCATTTTCTTAAAATCAAACACTAGATTTATTTGCCCTGTGTTTATGTAGGCTGATTGGTTGCCTATTTTTATTTCTATTTCGCTTGGTATTTTTATCTCTTTTTTCAGTCTTTGTTCTGCTTCATCAACGGTTAAGCCGCCAATATTTACATCTGAGACATAAGTGTTGGGGAGTGTTCTTTGGTAGAAGACAAAGTAAAAGAAGAGAGGTGGAGATAGGATTATAAATAATGTGGTTAAGATGGTATTTATTGTTGTTTTGATTTTTGTTTTAGATACCATTGTCTTGGTTGTTGAATGATTATAGAATAGTATATTAACACAACTGGGGTTTTTGTCTATGGAAACCAATCAAAATCAAAAGAACAGCCAAGGACAAGCCAGTTCGGGGCAGGGTTTGCAACAGCATCCACCCATGGTGGGTGCTGAGACTAGTAGCCCTCTTTATGAATCTTCAATGTCTCAACTTGATGTGCCGGGTGTTTATTTTGGTTCTTCTGCAGTGTTTCAATCTCCAAATGAGGCAAAAAACGAGCAAATTCAAAAACCAAGTCAAACAACCCTGTCTCAGGATAAAGTTGTGTTCGATGAGGAAAAAAGTAAAAGCACAACCGCGACTCCACCTCCTCCCAGAAGAAAAATTCCATTGTTCTTTGTAGTAATGGTATTGACTTTAGTAGTCGTTCTTTTGGTGGGAGTGGTTCTTTTTTTTGGTGGGCGGTTTGGTAAAAAAACGGTTGAGACAAAAAAAATAACATGGTGGAATCTTTGGGAAGATGATGGAGTTGTGAGATCTTTGATTCAGGAATATGAAACCAAAAATCCAAATGTGAAAGTTGAATATTTGAAGCAATCTCCTCAGGATTATCGTGAGAGATTGGTGAACTCTCTTGCCAAAGGTACAGGGCCTGATATTTTTGTGTTTCATAATACATGGGCACCACTTTTGACCCGCGATTTAGACCGTGTTCCTGCTTCGGTTGCCAGTTCAGCTGATTTTGCTCGTGATTATTATTATGTTATTTCTTCTGATCTGACCGTTGGATCAGGGTTGGTGGGGTTGCCTTTGGGTTATGATGCCCTGACTTTATTTATTAATGAAGATCTTTTTAAAGAAGCAAATGTAGACCCTCCAACTACTTGGGTTGAGTTGAGAGATCGTGCAAAGATTTTGACTAAGGTGGAAAATGGCAAAATTGTCCAAGCCGGTGTGGCCCTGGGAAGAACAGAAAATGTTGATCATTGGCAAGAGATTGTTGGATTAATGTTGCTTCAAAATGGTGTTAATCTTTCCAATCCAGAACCGGATCTGATTGAAAATGCTCTTTTATTTTTTACTGCTTTTTCGAGAGTTGATAAAGTTTGGGATGAGACCCTTCCTCCGTCTACAGCAGCTTTCGCAGGAGGGAAGCTGGCTATGTATTTTGGTCCTTCGTGGCGCTATTTTAATATAAAGGAGGCAAACCCATCACTTAATTTTAGAACAGTTCCTTTGCCGCAGGTGCCGAAGGAAGACCCTGAAGAGCCAGATATTTCGTATGCAACTTATTGGGTGCAAGGTGTTTGGGCGAAAAGTTCGAATAAGGATTTGGCTTGGGATTTTTTGAAATTTATTTCTTCCCGCGAGTCTCTTGAGAAGATGTATAAGCAAGCTTCGCTTTATCGGGGATTTGGAGAACCTTATCCAAAGGTAGAAATGGGAAATATGTTGCTTGAAGATCCAATTGTTGGATCTGTTGTAAAGATGGCGCCATATGCTCGCAGTTGGTATTTGGCATCACGCACTTTTGATGGCCCAACGGGTATTAACTCGCAAATTGGTAAGTATTTTGAGGATGCTATAAATGCAGTGAATGCTAATGAAGATATAAAAGACGCTATTGAAACCTTGATTTTAGGTATAAAACAGGTTTTGGTTCAGTATGGCCTTTCAAAGTAACTTTTATCTTTGAAAAAATTATTACCAGAAGAAAAAGCTTCGATTTTCTATCACAGTTTCTTTGATTATCCTCTAACGGAGGAAGATCTTTTAAAGTGGGCTGTTGGAAGAAAATTTTTATCGCTTTTTCCAAAAAAGATAAATGTTATTCAGAAAGATGGTTTTTATTTTCTTCCAGAAGAAAAGTCCAGTATTTCTTGGCGGCAAAAAAGAGAAAAGTTTTCTGAAAGAAAGATCAAGATAGCAAAAAAGGCAGCTTCTTTGATTTCTCTTTTACCTACCGTCAAACTTGTTGCCATAACAGGATCGCTTGCGATGAGAAATGCAGATATTGATTCGGATATTGACTTGATGATTGTAACAAAGAGTGGTTTTCTTTGGACAACAAGGATATTTGTTTATCTTTTCCTTTTTGCCTTTGGTTTTCCTTTCAGAAGGTTTGGCAGTAGAGAAGTAAAAGATAAACTCTGTCTTAATATTTGGCTTGATGAGGGGAAACTTGTTTGGCATAAAAAAAATATTTTTACTGCGCATGAAGTTTTGCAAATCGTGCCGCTTTTAAACAGAAACTTTACCTACGAGCAGTTTTTGTCTGCTAATTTGTGGGCTTTTGATTATTGGCCAAATGCGGCAGACAAAAGAAAGTTGAAATGGACGGCTTTTTTAAAATTGAAAATTGACTTTTTTTCTTATATCTGGGCGCCGTTTGAGCTTTTGGCTTTTCTTTTGCAGAGACTTTATATGCTGGGCAAGATTGGAAGAGAGACGGTTTCTTTGGATAGGGCAATATTTCACCCCATTGATCTTTCGGATAGAATTTTGCAAAAGCTACATACATAGGAGCGGGAGAGTGGAAGAGTAGAAGTTGAAGATTTGATTTATGATTTATGAATTATGATTCATGATTTATGAACTTATAAGAATCAAGAACGAGCTGGGTATGAAAACCGATTCGTTAGAGTCTTATCCTGCCTGTTTTTTCGATACCCAAGAAACTAGAGATTTTACTGGTAGTCGAATGTGCAATGCAGGGAAGACGGCATGTACCATTGGATTTGATGGTAGTATAAGGCCTTGCTCTCATGCTATTCAGACCTATGGATCTATGTTAGATGCTGGCGGGCTATATGAAGCGTGGATAAACATGCAGCCTTGGAGAACAGAGGAATATATTCCAGAAAGTTGTAATCAATGTCCTGAAAAAAACTTGTGTAGAGGAGGATGTAGAACAGAAGCTTTTGCTGTATATGGGAGTCTCAAAGCTCCAGACCCTTACTGTAATTTGTCAAACACCGTCATACCTAGATCCTCTACTAATAGAGAGAGGGTTGATTTTTCAGCAGAATATTACTTTCACCCAGCCACTAAATACAGAGAGGAAAATTTTGGTGGGATTCTTTTTGTGACTCCCGTAAGATGGGTTGGAGTAACACATCAGCTGTATAATTTTTTTACAGAAAACAAAGTGAACAGATTTAGACTTAGTGCTTTGGCAAAATCTCTAGGACTAGAGGATAATAATCAAATTGAGACAACAGCCGAAATGTTAATTCGAAAGACTATATTACAGAAAGGGGGTGATAAGAATGACAAGTGAAAGAGAAACTAATCCAACCCCTGGAATAGTTGAAATGGTAGTTGAGGAAAGTGACAAGATTGATGAAAATCAACAACAGAGCTGTTATGAGTCTTGTGATGCAAGTGGTTGTGATTGTTTTGACTCAGGTGATTGTTTTGATTACTGTGACAGGGTGCCGGACCCAGATTAAAAACTTAAACTTTTAAAATAGTGTTAAATAAAAGTAAAAGACAGATCTATGAAAATAATAGTAGATTATTCTTTGGATCTTGATACTTGGAATTACCTACGTTCTGTTTATAGGTTTGTGTGGTATATTCATGGCAGAAGCAACCTTCAAAAAAAGCTTCTTTCGGCTCTTCCAGAAGATCTGGTTGCTGACCTAAAAAGTACAAAAGATGAGAAACAAGCAAGGAAGACTATTAAAAAATTTCTGCTTAAAAATATAGAAGTTAGGAAGAAAAAATACTTCCTTATTGCTCAAAATATAGAATCTGCATGGGAAAAAGAGAGTTTTGAAATAGAGACTAAGCTGGAAAAATTGTACGAAAACAAGATTCCATTTAGGTCAATAAAAATCTTTCTTTCTACTTTACCCATCTGTCCTTACAACTTTGAGAAAAAATGGATAATGGTATTTGGCGAGACCAATACCAAAAAACAGCTTCAAATTATAACTCACGAACTTAACCATTTTATGTTCTACTACTATTTTGGAGAAATAAAGAATGAATTGGGGAAAGAAAAATTTGAATCATTAAAAGAAGCTCTAACAGTGTTTACCAACCCGGAAGAGAAGGGATATCCTAATCAAAAGAGAATAAGAGATTGGCTGTCAAAACAAAAGCGAAGGTCAATCCCAGAAATAATCAAAAGCGGTAGGTGGAAAGAATATCTTTAATTCCGACAACCAAAATATCAATTTTAAAGTCTAATGATCTATTAGCTTACGAAAATAATAAATAAGAGTGGGGGATTGGAAGAGTAGAAGTTGAAGATTTGATTTATGATTTATGAATTAGGATTTATGAATTTATTCTAGAATCTTAATTCACTTTGTTCTTTGTTCTACTATTGTCAATGGTTAATGGTTAATGGTCAAATGTCATGCTGAATTCATTTTTCGCATCTCTTACCTTAATTATAAACAAATTACAAATTCCAAATCACAAGCTCCAAACAAATTCCAATTAACAAATTACAAACAATACACAAATTCCAAATTACAAAACATCCTCCTTCGCCAAGGCTACGGAAGGGCAAGCAAAAATGGTAATTAACTTTTAACAAGGATAGGAGAAACAATATTAAACAAGTCTCCTAATAAGGTCTGGCCTTTAAGTAAAGGCCAGACCTTTATAAAATCAAATTCCAAATCACTATTCACTATTCACTGTTTACAAATTTGCTTTCTACCTGATGCTAGATGCTTGCTACCATTCTTTTCTTTGTTCTTTGTTCTTTGTTCTATCTTTGTTGTTGGTTGGATGTTGGAAGTTGTTTGTTCGCTTTAGCGTTGTTGTCAGTTGGCAGTTGGATGTTGGCAGTTCCGTAAGGAGTGCCTCTTGACAAGTTTTATTTGTTTTTTATAATAGCACTTGGGGTTTAGCAATGCTAAAAGCAAAGTGCTAAATGCCTCTTGACAAAACAAAATTCTTTTTTAAAATTTTTTCTAGTCTATGGGAAGCAAAAAATTAAATTTAAAACCAACACCAGGCTATCTTTTAATAGAACCTGCTTTGGCTGAAAAAAAGACTGAGTCTGGTATTTACCTTCCTGATACTTCAGAGGAAAAACCCCAAAAAGGTAAAGTTTTAGCAGTAGGGGCAGATGAGGTTCTTGATTCTGGAAAGACGAGAAAATCTCCAGCTAAAGTTGGTGATGAAATAATTTACAAAAAATGGGGTGGTAATGAAGTTAAGATTGATGGCAAGGAATATATCTTTGTTAAGTTTGAGGATGTTTTGGCAGTAATTGGCTAATATGGCAAAACAACTTAAATTTTCAGACGAAGCTCGTGTTGCCCTGATGAGGGGAATTGATACTGTTGCAAAAGCAGTTGTTACTACACTTGGCCCCAAAGGTAGGAATGTCGCTTTGGATAAAAAGTGGGGTGCGCCCAATGTTGTTCACGATGGGGTAACTGTTGCTAAAGAAATAGAATTAAAAGATCCTTTTGAAAATATGGGAGCTCAGCTTGTAAAGGAAGCTGCAGACAAAACAAATGATATTGCTGGTGATGGTACGACAACAGCAACTCTTCTTACTCGTGAAATTGCAGCTCTTGGTATGAAGCATATTACTGCAGGAGCAAATCCTATGATAGTTAAGAAGGGTATAGAAAAGGCAGTTTCTGCAGTGGTTGAGGAATTAAAGAGAATTGCAAAACCAATAAAGAACAAAGAAGAAATAACACAAGTTGCAACAATCTCTGCAGGAGATGAGACAATTGGTGCCAAAATAGCCGAAGCTTTAGATGGTAAGGATAGGGTTGTTACCGTTGAAGAGGGTAAGAGCCTTGAACTTGAAATAGAGTATAAAGAAGGAATGGAGTTTGACCATGGTTATGTTTCCCCATACTTTGTTACAAACCCTGAAAAAATGGAAGCGGAGGTTACGGATGCTTACATTCTTTTGACTGACAGAAAAATTTCTGCAATTTCTGATTTATTACCCTTCCTTGAAAAGTTTATTAAAGTAAGCAAAAATCTGGTTATTATTGCAGATGATATAGAGGGAGAGGCTTTAGCTACCTTGGTTGTTAATAAGCTTAAAGGTACTTTCAATGTTTTGGCTGTTAAAGCTCCAGGCTTTGGTGATAGAAGGAAGGAAATGCTTGAAGATATAGCAGTTCTTACTGGAGGAGTAGTAATTTCAGAAGACACTGGAAGAAAACTTGAGTCGGTAGAGATTGAGGATTTGGGGAGAGCTGACAAAGTATGGGCTGATAAAGACAGTACCAGAATAATTGGTGGCAAAGGAGAAAAGGAAGCAATAGAGAAAAGAATAAGTCTTATTAAGCGACAAATTGAGGAAGCAGATTCTGATTTTGATAAAGAAAAACTTCAAGAAAGGTTAGCAAAACTTTCAGGTGGTGTTGCTCAAATTAATGTTGGGGCAGCTACAGAAGTTGAGCTTAATGAGAAAAAAGAGAGAGTGAAAGATGCTGTTGAGGCAACTAAAGCTGCAATTGAAGAAGGCATTGTCCCGGGTGGTGGAATAGCTCTTTTGAGAGCAAGAAATGTTCTTAAAGATTTGATTGAGAAGGAAAACGTGGAGGACGAAAAGATAGGTATAAAAATTGTTTATGATGCACTTGAGCAACCTGTTCGTTACCTAGCAAGAAACTCAGGAGAAGACGATGGTTATGTGGTGAGAAGAATTGAAGAATCAAAAGAGCCAGATTTTGGTTATAATTCTCTAACTGGCGAGTTTGGTTCTATGCTTAAGTTTGGAATATTAGATCCTTTGAAGGTTACTCGTTCAGCGTTACAAAATGCAGCATCTGTGGCGATGATGGTCTTGACGACTGAGGCTTTGGTAACAGATATTCCAGAAGAGAAGAAAGAAACCCCAGGTAACCCCGGAATGGATTATTAGTCTGAACGAAGTAGGGTCATAGGATCAAAGGGTATTCCATCTTTTCTTACCTCGAAGTGAAGATGATCTCCAGTTGCTCGACCAGTTGAACCCATGTTGGCTATTTTTTGACTAGTTGTTACTTCGTCTCCCACTTTAACAAATATTTTTGAAAGATGTGCATAAAGAGAGGTTATTCCGTTTCCATGATCAATAAGAATTGCATTTCCGTATCCTGTTTTTGAAAATTGGACTCCTTTTACTTTACCTTTGGCAAATGGGTAAATTGGATCTCCTGTAATACCGTCAAAATCAATTCCCGGATGGAAGAATTTGTACCCTTGAGTTATTTTTATCTGATCAACTGGATACCGAATTGATTTTTGGGTAGTTGTTGAAGAATCGTGTGTTGTTACCACCACTGTTTGAGGATCAATTAAGTTTGGATTCTTGATGTCGGTTTGAGGTAAAACAGAGCTTGCAACAAGAATTAGTGGTAAGTTTGTGCCAAGAATTTTTTTTATTCTTTGGTTTTCAAAGATAAGCCTAAAATACCTTGAAATTTTAGAACCCTTTTTAATATTTTTAATAACATCTGTGTTTGGAATAAGCGGCTCAATAGATTCTCCCCGCCTTTTAACAAGTGTTATATCAAGGCGTTTCTTGAGGGGCAGATTTATTGAAAGTTTTATCATAAGGCTCCTTATTTTTTTAAGGAGTTTTGGGGCAGTAAAAAAGCTCGCATATTTTTGCGAGCTAGGAAGTATTATAGCAAAAATTAGGCCAAAAAGTCAAGTTTTAGATCTTTGCTTTATTTTTTAGTTTCCTTTTGTAAACACTTTTTTGTTAACTAAGTCATGAGTGAAGGGGATTCCAAGTGTATAAAGTGCAACACTTTTTGCTTCAGCACAAACAGGATGATTAAAAAATAATTTTGTATTACAATTGCAGGTGAGGGTGTTCTGTATTAATAGTCTGCTATTTTAACACCCTAATGTCTAAAAATATTTCACCAATAGACAAAAATATAAACAAATCATTTACTATACGCGATTTGCCAAAAGAAGAAAGACCACGCGGAAGGTTGATTAAATTTGATGGTCAATCTCTCTTTCTCCAGAGATCTCTTGCATCCTTAAACATTACTTCGCCTACCTCTCCCCATTTTATGTACTCCGTAATTTTATCAGCAGGTACAAATTTCCTTTCCCATGTTTTACCACTTGCAGGATCTGGTGATTGGGGCAAAATTTCCTCAACTTCACAAATACACCTGACTTGGTAAAAGACACTCCCCTCTTGTTTGTTTGGGTTGTCTGGAAACTCAACCCTTTGTACGCCTAGGACTTTTATATTTCTAACTTTGATGTCTACCTCTTCTAATAGTTCTCTTGAGAGGGTATTTTCCACGCTTTCTCCAATTTCTGGTTTCCCACCAGGAAGTTGCCATTTATTGTCTGTTTCTTCTCTACAGATAAGAATCTCGCCCTTTTTATTAAAACAAATACCGTAGACTTGAGTTATTGGCTTAAACCTTTCTACAGAATCTGTTTCTATCCAACTCATAGTTACTTTTTGCCCGTTAGAAACATATGATGACTTGGGGTATTTTTTCATTCTAGTTGATATTATATGGAACACAAACTAGGGTCAACTAGGGGTTTAATGATAGAATAAGTTTACGAAATTAAAGCTCACAGTTTTTGATTTTTAAGCCTTCTTGTCAAGCTAGACACAATATAAATTTTTTGTTAAATTAGTTAAACCTAGAAAAGATTTTTTAGTTTTTTTAAACTACACTTTTTGGTTGCTTCTGAATTTTTTACTCAACGAAAGCGAGAAATAGTTTCAAAGATGCGATATAATATCGGCAGAGATTGATGATGGGCAAAAGTGGATACAATTTGAAACATTAGAATAATGGATGTTTTAGCTATCAATTTATTTAGGTAATAACTATGTTAAATAATTCTGATTTAACATTTATCACAAATGAAAAAGGCCAAAATCTTCTTGAGAGATTTAAGGTGTTGATTAAAGATACCGAATTTTTTGATGTTTTGGTTGGTTATTTCTACACAAGTGGTTTTTACGCGTTGTATAAATCTTTAGAAAAGGCAAAAAGGATTAGGATCCTAATTGGTATTGGTACTGGCAAAAGAACTGTAGAATTGATAGATAAGGCTAAACAATCAGAATTGCAATTTTCTCACGCGGAGACAAAAGAACATTTTTCAAATTTGCTTGTTAATGAGATGGAGAATTCACAGGATAGCAAGTCGGTGGAGGAAGGAGTAATGAAATTTTTGGAATGGTTGCAAAACGGGAAATTAGAAATAAAAGCTTACCCAACAGAAAATATCCATGCTAAGTTATACATTATGTCCTTTGCTGAAGGGGACCGCGATGTAGGGCGAATTATTACTGGTTCAAGCAATTTTACGCAAGCTGGTTTGGTGGATAATTTTGAATTTAATGTAGAATTAAAAAATCGTGCTGATTATGAATTTGCCAAAGCTAAATTTGAGGAACTCTGGAAACATGCTGTAGATGTAAAGGATAAATATATACAAACGATCAAAGAAAGAACTTGGTTAAATAATACTATTACTCCTTATGAACTTTATCTTAAATTTCTATATGAGTATTTTAAAGATGAACTTCTTCAAACAGATGAAGTCATCTTCAAATACGTTCCGTCAGAATTTAAACGATTAGAATATCAAGAGCAAGCAGTATTAAACGCAAAAAAAATTCTTGAAGAATACGGTGGTGTTTTTATTTCTGATGTTGTTGGGCTTGGTAAAACTTATATTTCTGCCATGCTTGCTAATCAACTTGATGGCAGAAGTTTAGTCATAGCGCCACCAGTGCTTTTAGAAAAAGATAATCCTGGTTCCTGGCCAAATGTATTTTCTGATTTTAGAGTACCGGCAGATTTTGAATCTCTTGGCAAATTGGATTATCTCATTCGGCGCGGCACCGAAAAATATAGGAACATTTTCATTGACGAGGCACATCGTTTCAGAACGGAGTCAAACATAACTTTCGAAAAACTAGCTCAAATTTGTCGAGGTAAAAGAATCATTCTTGTCACAGCTACCCCTTATAACAATTCTCCAAAAGATATTCTAAGTCAAATCAAACTTTTTCAAAAAACTAAGAAAAGTACAATTCCTAATTTACCAAATTTGGAGATCTTTTTTTCCAAACTTGAAAAACGCCTCAAAAATTTGGATAGATATAAAAACAGTGCTAAATACATTGAAATCTCTAAAGAAAATGCAAAAGAAATTAGGGAGAAGGTTCTTAAATATATTATGGTAAGAAGAACTAGGACAGAGATTGAAAAATACTTCAGTGATGATTTGAAAAAACAAAACCTAAAGTTTCCTAGAGTAGAAGACCCGGAGCCGGTTTTTTATGAGTTAGATGACGAAGAAGATAAAATATTTAATCAAACGATTGAGCTCATTACCAAAAAATTTAAGTACGCTCGCTATATGCCTTTACTTTACTATAAGGGAAAACTTACTCAACCAGAAGAACTATCTCAAAGGAATATGGGAAGATTTATGAAAATTCTTCTGGTTAAGCGGCTGGAGAGCAGTTTTTATGCCTTTAGAAAGAGCATTGAGCGATTTATTATTTATTACGAGAAGTTTTTTAAAGAATTTGAAGAAGGTAATGTCTATGTGAGTAAAAAATATACCTACAAAATCTTTGAACTACTTGAAAATGACGATGAAGAAAAGATTCAACGCTTAATAGAAGAAGATAAAGCTAGGAAATACTCGGCTAAAGATTTTAGAAAAGAACTTAAGTTAGATTTAAAACAGGATCTGGAAACTTTAAAAGATATCCAAAAACTTTGGCAAAATATTAAACGTGATCCAAAACTGCTCAAATTTATTGAAATGCTTTCTTCTCATCCAATTTTAAAGAAACAGAAATTAATTATTTTTACTGAATCGAAAGAAACTTGCGATTATCTTTATAAAAATTTAGAGAAAAAACTTCCTGATCAAGTTTTATCCTATTCAGGTACTTCAAGCACTGTTATTAGAGAGAAAGTTATTGAAAATTTTGATGCTCGAGCTCACTTTCCTAAAGATGATTACCGGATATTGATAAGTACAGAGGTTCTATCGGAAGGTGTTAACCTTCATCGTTCCAATGTGGTGATTAACTATGATATTCCATGGAACCCAACTCGATTAATGCAAAGAGTAGGTCGCATTAACCGAGTTGATACTTCTTTTGATAAAATTTATGCTTTTAATTTTTTTCCCACCAAACAATCTAACAGTTTAATAAAACTAAAAGAAGCCGCTGAGGCAAAAATTCATACCTTTATGACTTTACTTGGCGATGATGCTAGAATTCTTACTGAAGGGGAGCCTATTGGTTCACATGAATTATTTAATCGTTTGGTTTCCAAAAAAACGATCACAGGCGAAGATGAAAAAGAGGAAAGTGAACTTAAATATTTACGAATTATTAAAAATATCCGTGACAATAATCCTGATCTATTTTCCAAAGTTAAGCAATTACCTAAGAAAGCAAGAACTGCTAGAAAAAATAATCAGAAATCTAATTCACTTATCACCTATTTTCGAAAAGGCAAGCTTCAAAAATTCTTTATTGTCAGTAAAAGAGAACCTCAGGAAATAGATTTTATTTCAACAGCCAAGTTACTAGAAGCACATTCAGATACGAAGCGCGAAAAACTTGGTCAAGATTTTTATGAATTGCTTGAAAAAAACAAAAAAGCATTTGAATTGGTGACTATTGAAGACATCCCGGAATTAAAAATGAGAGGTGGTAGAGATGCGGCAACTCAGATGTTAAAAATATTAAAAGCGTTAAAAGATTTGCGAAAGTTTACTGAAGATCAAGAAATTTATTTAAGAAAAGTAATAAGAGAAGTTGAAGAAGGTGGTTTGCCTAAACAAACAACTAAAAATACTCTCAAAGAATTACAAAAAGAATTAAAGAATGGTTTAAATCCTCTAAAAATTTTAGGAGTGCTTCAAAAAAATATCCCAAGCGATTTATTAAAAGAACATATTGTTGAAAGTGCCGCTCAAACTTCCGGACCAAGAGAGGTGATTTTATCAGAATATCTAGTTAGCGCATAGATTATGGATGAAGATGCAGCAAAAAATTTAATACGAGAAGTTTTGGAGAGTTCTTTTAATAAAGAAAAATTTATTTATTTGATAAAAAATATTTTTAACCATATTGAAAATGCCCCTTTCGTTTATAAAGGTAATCTTATTTTTGATGACTTTGCAGATTCAATTAAGACTTTAGAACGTATAGGAAAATATAAAGACCCTGAAGATAAACTTATAGATATTCTTATTGTTCATCTTAAAAAGGAAACTACCCTTGAGCGAGCTAGAACAAAACAAAGAAATTTTATTGCTAAATATCTTAAAGGCAGCCGAGGTGATATTTTGAAAGATGCGGCGTTGGTGGCTTTTGTATCTCCAAATAATGAAGACTGGCGTTTTTCTCTTGTTAAAATGGAGTATAAGTTTAATGATAAAGGAAAGGTTAAAGAAGAATTCACACCTGCCCGCCGATATTCTTTTCTCGTTGGTAAGAATGAAAACAGCCATACAGCTCAAAGTCGCCTCTTGCCGCTCCTTTTAAATGATAAAAATAATCCCACGCTGAAAGAATTAGAGGAGTCATTCAGCGTTGAGCGCGTAACCAAGGAATTTTTTGAAAAGTATCGTGACCTATTTTTGCGAATAAAGGAATCACTTGATGCTATAGTTAAAAAAGATGCTAAAGTCCGAGCCGATTTCAAGGAAAAAAACATTAATACAGTTGATTTTACCAAAAAACTTTTAGGCCAGATTGTCTTTTTATATTTCTTACAGAAAAAAGGTTGGTTTGGAGTTGAAAAAGACAAAGATTGGGGAACTGGCGCAAAAAACTTTTTAAGGTCACTTTTTACAAAGAAAATTGTTGATTATAAAAATTTCTTTAATGATATTTTAGAACCTCTTTTTTACGAAGCTTTAAGATACGATCGTTCTTATGATAATCATTATTTCAGCTATTTTAAATGTAAAATTCCATTCCTGAATGGCGGTTTATTTGATCCTATTAATGATTATGATTGGTCAAAAACAGAAATACTCCTGCCAAATGAGCTTTTTTCAAACAACCAAAAAACAAAAGAGGGTGACGCCGGCGATGGTATTTTAGATGTTTTTGACCGTTACAATTTTACAGTAAAAGAAGATGAGCCGCTGGAAAAAGAAGTTGCTATAGACCCGGAAATGCTTGGGAAAGTTTTTGAAAACCTATTGGAAGTAAAAGATAGAAAATCAAAAGGTACATACTACACCCCGCGTGAAATTGTCCACTATATGTGTCAGGAAAGTTTAATAAATTATCTTTATACCTCTGTGAATGAGGAATTAATGAAAAAAGCAGTTAGACCACAGAAACAGTTAAAACTTGTTGGCAACGAAGAACCCGAACAACTCAGTCTTCGTACAAAAGAAGAATTGATAAGCAAAGAGGATTTAGAAATATTTATAAAACACGGAGAATTAATAGCAGAAAATGAAAAAGTAACGATGGTCAGGAAGGAGCATATCAAAGAAGGTAAACTTAAAAGATCGAGTTATAAATTCAAACTTTCCGGGAGTATAAGAGAAAATGCAAAACTTATAGACGATAAACTAAGAGAAATTAAAGTTTGTGATCCAACCGTCGGCTCTGGTGCCTTTCTGGTGGGAATGATGAATGAGATTGTTAAAGCAAGACAGGTATTAGAAACTTATATTCAAGCAGGCAAAACCACCTATGATTTTAAGCGTGAATGTATCGAAAAATCTCTTTATGGTGTGGACATTGATCCAGGTGCGGTAGAAATCGCCAAGCTTCGTCTCTGGCTTTCACTCATTGTGGACGAAGAGAATATTGAAAACATTAAACCCTTGCCAAATTTGGACTTTAAAATTATGCAAGGTAATAGCTTGCTATCGGAGTTTATGGGAATTGATTTTGACAAAGAATCTGATAATAAAAATGGACAACTACTTATTTCCCACAATGACACAAATGTATTGATTGAGGAATTAAAGAGAAAAAAGAAAGAGTATCTTAATAAAGCAAGTGCAGGAGGAAAAAAGGATCTAAAACAGGAGATAGAAGATTTGATAATTAAAATCTTTGAGGGAAAACTAAAAAGACAAAAGAATGATTACTTTAGCCAAATAAAAACTATTGAAGAAAAATATAAGGTTTTGCTTAATATAGAACAGAGAGAAAGTATTATCAAGGAAGAAAAGGAGAAATTGTATAAGGCATCAGGTTTTAATTTAGAGCAATTTGAAAAACAGCTAAGAGAATATACTACCGGCAATAAAATCCGCCCATTTTTCCCTTGGAAACTCTATTTTGCTGAAGTCTTTCATGAAAAAGGTGGATTTGATGTGGTAATTGCCAATCCACCGTATGTGAGCGTAAAAGAAATAATCCCCCAAGATAAAAAAACTTTTGGTCAGTTGTTTGAGACAGGCAAGGGGCGATTTAATTTATTTACTTTATTTTTAGAAAAAGGACATAAACTTCTAAGGCCTGACGGGGTGCTAACTTATATTCTCCCAGAAAGTTTATACTTCAATTTTGAATATCGCTTTATTAGAGAATATTTGCTAAATCATTCTTCAATTTTATTCGTCAATCTTTTTTCGAGCAGGGTATTTGAAGCCGCCGTTGATACATCCGTCATCAGCTTTGCTAATAAACAAAAAAGTAACAATTCGTTTCCAGTAATTAGAGACTTAAAAAATTCTAGTTTTAAGTTATCGCAGGAAGAACTTAACCAACTTCCCTTTAAGATTTTCCCTGTAAACTTAACTCAAAAGTCCAAGCCAATTATTGATAAGTTAATCAGTAATAACTTTGACACCCTCGAAAAAATTCTAGAAATTCAGCAAGGCATTATTTATTCCGGCCTTCCCAAAGACAAAGTCTTTTCAAATACCCAAGTCAACAAAACCTACAAGAAGATCTTGGACGGACGGGATGTCTTAAAGTGGAGAATTAATTGGGAAGAAAAACAAGAAAACAGATACATACATTATTCTGATAGGTTACACCGTCCTAGGGAGGAAAGAATTTTTTTAGCGAAAGAAAAGATACTACTTCCCAGAAAGGCTACCCGAATTTTGGCTGCTTATGATAATAAGCAATATTATGCGCTTAATACAGCTTATTTATGTCTTCCTAAAAGCAAGAAGTACAACCTTAAATATGTATTGGCTTGTTTGAATTCCAAGCTAATCAATTACTTTTATTCGTCACTCTTTTTTGGGTGGCAAATAACTATTCCAGCACTCAATCTTATGCCAATCCCCGTACAAAATACCTCGGGTCAAAAACCCTTCATTGATCTCGTTGACAAAATCCTCGCTGTTACCAAAGACGACGACTATTTAGAAAACCCCGCCAAGCAAGCCAAAGTCCGCGAGTACGAAAAACAAATCGACCAACTTGTTTATAAGCTTTATGGTTTGACAGAAGAAGAGATTAAAATTATTGAAAATGAAGAAAAAAAGAAGAAATAAAAAACGGAAAGAGTTAAAACAATTAGGAAAACTTGTCTCTTATGGCGATTTTGTATTACCTCCAGTTATACCTGGCCCTAAAGTAAAAGACCTGTGTAAGAAGATTGATAATTTTTATAAAGGTTATCCAAGGCAACATCGAAAACAAAAAGCATCTGATTTAATCCATGGGGCATTCTATGCAGTTAGGCCAGAATGTAAATCTAATGATGACTGGATGAGCCAATCAGCAAATTCGCTACGAGACGTTCTTTATCCATTTTTTAGTGAGGAAGTTAGTAAAAATAATTTACTAAAATTGTTCAGAAAATATGCAACAGATAAACAATATCGTAAAAAAACTCAGAATTTAAAATTTATTACGACATTTAATGCTCTTTATAAAATTTATAAACAGTTGACTGATTTGGCTCATCATGGAACCAAACTAAGTGGATTTACGGAGGAAGAATATAATAATTTTTCAAGAAACGATTTTATGAATCTTATAAATAGTTTTGTTTCTATTTTAAGAGAAGTTCTTACTTTGCAGCAAATCTATATTCATACTGTCATAGATCTAATTGTGCAAAGAAAGAGAAAAACAAAAGCCCTTAAAGAAGATTTAGAATTGCTCTCAAAAGTAAATCCTGATGCTTGCCAATACTTTTTTATCAAAGTTGACGAGCAATGGTTAGGCTGGCTGTGGAAGAATGATTTTCTGGATGTTATAAAGCAAAAAGCAGAAGATCCGACTCGTTATAGTTATCTTACTCCAGAGCTTAATTATCTTGTTCGAATGGCAGAAAAAGTTCCTGCAAAAGTTGTTAATATTATGCTTGAGGTAGAAATATCAAAAGAAAATTTTAACCCCGAAGTTGTTGATAGATTTATACAAATTTGTAGTATTCTGCCGGCTGAGCAGCTTAAAAAGATTGTTCCTAAAATTCGTGACGAGAAATGGGTTTCTTTAATGAAAGGGTTTAATCAATGGGGTTTTGAATATGAAAAGATGTTTCAAAAATTAGCAGAGGCGAAAGATTATGAGAGTATTATCGCTTTGGCAGAAGCAATCCTTTCGGTGAAAACAAAAGAAGAGATAGAAGGATATCAAATTGTTTTTGGTGACGAGCTATTTTACTTTGATGATTTGTTTTATACAAAAGTATTTGAATATTTAGTTGCCGTAAATGATAAATATGCTGAAAAAGCATTCGGATTAGCAATAAAAGTGATGGGTAAATTAATTGGGTTATTAAATAAAGATTCTGAAGAAGAAAGAGTATTTAAATTTTATGACAGATATATACTTTCAGATGCAGACTTCTTTAATTTAGGGATTGAACAAAGAAGTCGTTTCTCAAGAGAAGGAAATATTGAAGGGCTTGTTATAGCAATTATTGAACTTGCTAAGAGATTGATTGTTGGAAAATGTGCGCAAGAAAGAGAAGAAGTTCGTCGAATTTTTAATCAATATATTGGCGACTTTGATGATATTAATGCGCCCTTACCAGATAGTCAGGCAATGTGGCGATTGCGTCTATTTTTTTTGAGCTTGTGTCCTCAGGTTTTCAAGGAAGAATTGAAAAAATCATTTTTCCGGTTATTTGAGGTTGAAAGCTATTATGAGATTATTCAAGGTGTGGAGTATTTAGAGGCATTGCGCTCTGGTTTTTATGTTTTATCTGATCATAATAAGCGCGGTTATGTAAACCGGGTTATAGAATATTTTGTAAAAAAAGAGAAAGAAGAAGAAAAAAGTGGACATTTAGATTTTGGTTCAAAGATTCTTTCTATGATTGCAAATCATTTGACAGAAGAAGAAAAGAAAAAAGCAGAAAAAATAGGATTTGTGATTAACCAAGATATTAAACCAGAGCCTGAAGTAAAGATAGGTGGGGTTGGACATATTTTTTCTCAACCACCGTTGTCTTATGAAAGTTTCCAAAAAATAGAAGTTCCTATAATTGCTGAAAAACTGCGTTCAGAATGGTCGCCCAAAGAGATCGCTGAAAAATATAAAGAAAGGTCAGACTTTTTCAATCGCATAAACGCAGAAGGCGTTGGAGAATACCTTCAAAAAAATATATCAGAGAGACTGCAGGATTATGTTGATAATGCTTTTAGGTTTTTTGATAGGGAAAATTTGGACTCTCATTACACTTATTCTTATCTTCGTGGGATTCAGGAAACAATTAAAGATAATCGTGAACTTGCTGCAAAAGTAGATTGGAGTGGTATTATTAATCTCTTTAAATTAATTAAAGAGTCTGGAGAAAAAAATCAATTTGAGGAAAGAAAAAGAGAAAGAGAATTTTCTAATTTTTGGTTAGCTAGTTGGAAAACAGTGCATTCTGCAATGGCGGATGTTTTAAAAGAACTGCTTTCTTCAAAAAATGACACAGAGGTAATTAATTTTGAAAAATACCGCAATGACATTGTTTCTATTCTCAAATATCTCTTTTTATATCCTGATCCTCGTCTTGAAGATGAAAAATTAGAAACTACTGACTTAAAAACAAAATCTTCAAATGATAAAGATTATATGGTTAGCGATCCTTTTAGTATTGCTATTAATTCGGTGAGAGGAAGAGTTTTTGAAGCCTTTTTATTATTTGTTTATCAAGACAGTAAGAGGTTTAAAGAAAAAGATAAGGTAAAGATAGCCGACGATGTAAAGTCTCTTTATGAAAATGTTTTAGAAAAAGAAAACACTCGTGCCATTATGTTTTTATTTGGTTATCATCTCCCCTCTTTTTATTATCGTGATAAACTATGGATAAAAAGACTTCTGAAGGTGATTCTCCCCGGAGAAAAGTCAAAAAAGCATCTTTATACTGCAGCTTGGGAAGGTTATTTGTCTCAAAATCTTTATAAAGAAATTTTTTTTGATTCTGATTTTCAAAAACTATATGGGCGTGGAGTTGACTTAACTGACGACGATTTTCCACCTTATCAGAAACATTTTAAAGATCCTGAAAATGCTATTGGTATTCATCTTGCTCTTGCTTTTATATATTTTCCGGAATTTGGTTTTGAACATAATTTATTTAAAAAATTTTGGAAAACAAAAAGACCCAAAAGCCATAAAGAATTTATATCCTTTATTGGTAATAGTTGTCTGTCAAACGAGGTGGCTGGAGATGAATGGTTTGAAAAAAATAAAATAGATAAAGGAAAGCTTATTGAATTATGGAATTGGGCATTAAAGAATGTTTCAGATCCAAAAATTTTATCTGGTTTTGGCTCTTGGATTAATCCTAATAGAGAAATTTTAGATGATAATTTTGTAGTTGAAAAAATAGCTTTAACAATACAAAAAACTGGCGGATACATCGATTGGGATTATGGTCTTTTTATGAGGTTGCCTTTTTTTGCAGAAAAGAATAAAGGAAAAACGTTAGAAATTATTTCGAATTATTTTCTTAATTCAAAAGGTAAACTTAATCAAAACTTTCGAAAGTTTCAATTATATGAGGAAGAGATAAAAAGGGCTATGATAATTATTTATAAAAACGGAGATGAAAAAATAAGAGAAAAAGTAAAAATCTTAATAGACACACTTATAAGAGAGGGAAGTAATATATTTTGGGGGTTAAAGGAAGTTATAGGAGATTAAACTGAAATTAAATCTTGCCAAACATTAAGCTGCAGATCTTAGCTTTTTCTTTGAGTAAACAAAGTTTTTTGTTGGGATTATTCAGTTTTTAGGCTCTTTTAAAAAGAAGGGTATGACAATATAATTTGATTAAATTTTAATGGATATCTTTGATAAACTTGCCAAAAATATAAAATTTAGAGTCAAAAACACGATTTTGCGCCTGAAGGCGTACTTCAAGCGGCTTATCTTTCCTCTGTATCTTTTTCCAATTAAAATTATTACCTATTCTGCCTATTACCTTATCAAGTTTGAAGCTAAATTTATTTTTGCTTTTTTGCGTCTTTTTTTTGAGATAATTGTTTTCCCCTTCAAAAGTTTGAAAAATTTTTTGAAGTCTGTTGCTGTTGTGGTTGTGTTTGTCTATATTGTTGCCTCTCTTTTTGTTATTATTGATTATCTTTCTAATTATTATGGTGATTTAAGAAAATATTTTTGTGTTATTGAGAGAAGCAAGCTCCAAAATTCGGTTGTTAGAGTTGTCGGCGGACATTCTGAAGGTTCTGGGTTTTTTATAGCAGAGGATCAGGTCTTGACGAATTTCCATGTAATTTCCTACGAGGTAAGTCCAAAAGTTATTTTGCCAAGTGGAGAGTTTGTGTTACCAACCAAAATAGTTGGAGACAAAAATGCCGATTTGGCGGTTATTTTTACTGAGAAAAAATTTCCGGAGATGGTTTTTAAACTACCCGACAATGTTCAGATTATTCCTGAAGAAACACTCCTTTCAATTGGATATCCTTTGGGAACAGGTCTGAGTGGTAGAGCAACAATACTTAAGGGCAAGTTCATTGACTTCAGAAAACAGCGAAGTCTGCCGGTAAGGTATTTACAGACAGATATAAATTTAGTTAAGGGAATGAGTGGAGGACCTGTTACTGATTTGTGTGGACAGGTTGTAGGAATAAACACTCTTGGCTTGGCCGGTCTTTCTTTATTTATTGTAGCTTCTGATGCGAAATCTATTATTCCGAATATGACTGATCGAGATACTGCAAAGATAGAAGTTGACCCTTCTGTTTCTCCTGAGGAGGCTGTTAGAGCCTTCTATACCTATCTTAAGGCACGAAGAATGGAAGATGGTTTTAATCTTTTGAGCAAAGAATATCTAAATAAAACCAATTTTGAAGAATGGACAAGTAGATTTAAAGATGTTTTAGATGTTGATGTGGTTAAAGTAGAAAAATACGAGGATTCGAAGGATACAGTATTTGTGAAGTTCACAACCAAGAATTGGATTGACGGAGAGGTGGAAATGCGTTTTTATGAAGGCACTTGGCAGACAGTAAAGGAGGATGGTGTTTACAAGATGAACAAAAGCAAGATTAAAGAGATTCCAAGCCCCGATTGGTTGTGGTTTTATTTTTGAGTTGGAGCTTCTTGATGGAGTATAATTTAAAATTATGAAAGTTGAAGAAGCTGTTGCTTTGATTTATGAGTGTGCAAAAGAGGTTTATGCAGAGCTTGGCACGGGTTGGAACGAGTCAATATATCAATCTGCAATGGAGGTTGCTCTTCGCCATAGAGGTTTAATGTATGAGACACAAAGAATTTTGCCAATTACTTTTAAGGGTCATGTAATTGGGGAGTCAATTCCAGATCTTGTTGTGTGGGTGGAGGAAAAGGGGGTAAAGACTGCAATTGTTATTGATTTAAAGGCAGATACTGGAATAAAAGAGGATCATGATGTTCAGGTAAAAAGATATATTCAAGAGCTCAAGAAACAGGTTCATAAAGACGAAAGTGTTTATTCGAAGGGGTACTTAATCAATTTTGTTAAAGAGTCAACCTCTAAAAGACTTGCGGAAGGAACGTATGAAGATTTTAACGGAGTGCAGATTTTGGAAGTTTTTTCTTAAGAAGCCAGAAAAACAGCCTCCATCCAACTTGTTCAAACCTTGATTTTTTCTTTATTTTTATTCTCGCTTAAAAACCCAAAAACAGGCAGCATCTTCGCCGTAGCGAGTGACAGAAACTGCAATTTTTTCAGACCCCTTTTCGTAATTGTAACCACCACCAAAGGATTTAATATCTTTGCAGTCAGGATAATCCTGATGAACCAGCTTCCACCCGTTTTCTTTTAGGAATTGGCAATAATTTTTGACAAAGTCGGCGCTTTTTTCCTCAACATAAAAGGCGTCTTTCCCGCATTTATCTGCATCTACTTTGGCTTTGGGATAGGTGGGAATATTTGGCTTTCCTTCTTTGATATCTAAATCACCAGATAGCTGTTTTTCTATCTTAACTGGATTTGTGGCTGCCTTTTTTGAGGGAGAAACCTTGTTTTTAATCAAAATTCCTCCTACTAAAGCTGCTGTTACTGCTGCAACAACAACGAGGTTTTTCTTCATTAAATCACCCCCTTTTTCTAGATTTTAATTTCTTGGCAAACGGTTTTCAAGAAAATGAACAGAAAATAGTTTTATTCCAACTCGCCAATCTCATATTGGGGAAGAAGACTTTGGGCGCGAGGTGGATGAGGACCTTTTCCGCCCGGTCTGTTTAAGAAAAGAGTGGTTGCGTCTTTGCCACAACCCTCAATTATTGTCTCACCTCCCGGGTGGCTGTTAATGAAAGATGTTACATCATATACTTTTCCCTTAATTGCCAGCCAGCAATTATCTTTTGTTGAATGTTTTGATAGTTCCTCACTACTTATAGTGCTTGAGATTGGTTTTTTTGAGTTTTGGCTTGTAGATTCAGTTTTTGGTTTTTTTATGAAAGTAAGATAAGCTGTTACGAAAATTGCAGGTAGGAGGATTGTGGGGATAATAAAAAACAACTTGAATGATTTTTTGGAATTTTTTTCTTGCTGGTGTTGTAGACTGACTGATTCTTGGTTTTCTGTTTCTTCCATAATGGAGTTAAAAATACTAAAAATTTTATTTTTTGTCAAAATTGTGCTTGTTTTGTTTGAGTTTTTTATTATCCTGTTTTGCTAAAATCTATTAGATGTTGGATGGATTTGAAAGGATTTTTTTCTTGGGAATTAAGGGTGTGGCGATGGCAAACCTAGCTGTTTTCCTTAAGCAAATGGGAAAGGCTGTTTGCGGAGTTGATTATTCTGAAGAATTTATCACAGATAAACTTCTCATTGAAAACAACATTTCTTGGCAAAATGATTTTTCTATCTTGCCTCGGGGAGTTGATTTGTTTGTATTTTCAGCAGCTCATGGTGGAATAAACAGCCTCTTGGCTAAATTGGCAAAAGGAAGAAATATTAGAATAATTTCCCAAGCAGAGCTGATTGGGGAATTAATGAAAGGTTTCCAGACGAAAATTGCAGTGGCGGGTTGTCATGGAAAGACAACAACATCTTCTTTACTTGCATTTTCTTTGAATTGTTTGGGTAAAAAACCTTCTTATTTGGTGGGGGTACCTTACTTTATGGAATATCCTGGTGCTTTTTATCAGGGAAATGATTATTTTGTTGTAGAGGCGGATGAATATGGAATTAATCCTCCATTGGATAAGACTCCAAAGTTTTTTAAGTTGAACCCTGATTGGATAATTGGATTGAATATAGACCATGATCATCCGGATGTATATAGAGACATTAGTGATACAAAGAAAGCTTTTTTAAAGTTTTTTGAGAAGAGGAAACTGATTTTAAATTTAGATGATGAAAACACTTTTGATGTTCTGGATAAGATAAACTCGAAAAAGATTGTTACTTATGGTTTTAGTGGGAATGCGAATTATAGGATAGTTGATTTTGGAGTGGTTGATAACAAAACTTTTTTTGAATTAGATGGGATTGGTGTTTTTAAGATTTCTCTCTTTGGAAAACATAATGTTTTGAATGCAACATCAGTTGTTGTCATGCTGATTGAGCTTGGTTTTGAAGTGGAAGATATTATAAAAGCAATTATTAATTTTAAAGGGGCGAAAAGAAGGCTTGAGCTTTTATATAAAAAGAATGGAAATTATATTTTTGATGATTATGCGCACCATCCGAAAGAAATAGAATCGACGATTAGGGCAGTTTTGAGCAGATTTCCTAATAAGAAAATTGTTGTTGTTTTTCAGCCCCATACCTTTTCCAGAACTTTTTATTTAAAGAAGGATTTTGTTGAATCTTTGTCTCTTTCTGATTTTAGTTTTGTTTTACCTATTTTTGGGTCTGCCAGAGAGAAGGAGGATAAATACCAGATTAGTCACAAAGACATAGCTGATGGAAAAAAGATTTTTTCTGTAGATTCAAATGACGAATTGCTTGTCTTTTTGAAGAGGGTCTTAAATAGGAACTTTGTTTTATTAATAATGGGAGCAGGTGATGTTTATAAGTTGAAGGATAGTATTATCGGTATTATAGACTGAACAATTTTTCTTGAGGCACGAGAGGGAATCGAACCCTCGCATAGCTGTTTTGCAGACAGCCGTGTTTCCACTTCACCATCGTGCCGCACTTTTATTTTACCTTTTTTGAATTCATAACGCAAAAGCCCGCCTTATTGGCGGGCTTATTAATTTTTTATTTTTGTTTAACCCTCTTTTGCTTTGACAGTGATTTTCCTTGGTCTTGCAGCTTCGGTCTTTGGAATAGTGATTGTGACTATTCCGTTTTTGACTTCAGCTTTGGTTTTTTGCCACTCGCCACCTGATAGGGCAGTGGTGTAGTAGTATCGGAAACTTGAAGACTGGTATTCGTCTTTTTTCTTTTCTTCCTTTTTGGTTTCAGCTTTTATGGTAAGAACACCGTCTTCGATTTCCACTTCCACGTCTTTTGCAGGAACACCTGCAACCACAGCTTCTACGATAATGTCCTTGTCGGTGTCTCTTACCTTAAGACCTTTTGGTTGATATAAATTTTCCCAGTCTTCATCCCACGTTGGGAAACTAAAGAGGTTTCTGAAAGGATCTCTTATTGTCAGGTTTACCATTTTTCTCTCACCCCCTTTCTAGCACTCTAATAAATTGAGTGCTAATATTATAATATTAATTGGGTTATTAGTTGTCAAGAGCTATTTTAAGCTGATAAACTTGAGTGGTTTGAACATTTTTCTATGAAGAATATTAGGAGGTTTTTATTTGCTTTTTTTTTGGTCTTGCTTTTGTTTTTTTTGTCTTTACTTGTTTTTAACTTTTTCTGGCCAAAAAAGGCGGGAATTTTTGTCTCCAGCGAGCCCAAGTCAGTTGTTTTTATAGATGGAGAAAAAGTAGGTGAAACTCCAGTCGAAAAGCTTTTAAATCCGGGTGAGGTAATAATTAAGCTTTTGCCGGATAATTCTGAAGAAGGGTTTGAGACGAGGATAAATCTTGTATCTGGAGTTAAAACGATAGTCCAGAGACATTTTAATAATCAAAACACAGACAGTGCGGGTATTGTGATAACCTTTGAGAAGGGGAATCCTAAAAAAACTCTAGCTTCGATAATATCGGTTCCCGAAAATGCTCAAGTGTTAATTGATGGTCAATTGAGAGGTAATACACCATTGTTTCTTGATGATATTTCTCCTGGAAAACATGAAGTAACTGTTATGGCTACAGACTATATTTCCAAAACCATTTCTGCACGTTTTTACAGGGGTTATAAATTCATAGCTTTTTTTGAGCTTGCTCCTAGAACAAGTTTGGGTGTTCCTAAAGAGAAAGATGAATCATATGTCGTTCTAAAAGAAAAAGCTAAAGGTTTCGAGAGTCCGTCTAAAACTTCTAGAGTGGTTAAATCTTTGGATAAAGGGGGTAGTTATTTATTTTTGGAGAAAAGTGAGGACGGTAAGTGGTACAAAATAAAAGTTGGGGAGGATTCGGTGTGGGTAGAGTCTGCTTTGGTTGAGACCAAATCTCCTTAAAATTTGGAGCCGATTCCACTGTAAAGTATTAGAAGGACTAGAATTACCCAAGTGGATGCAGAAATAAGAAGCGGAATGTCTGTAAGTATTACCTTTTCTGGCCCCTCGGTTTTTTCATCAAAGATTAACTTTTCATAGCGCATAATAGCAAAGATGACAAAGGGTATAGTTATCATTAAGAGTTTGTTTACAGTT
Organism: Candidatus Woesebacteria bacterium; assembly: GCA_013374855.1. Classification (GTDB taxonomy): domain Bacteria; phylum Patescibacteriota; class Microgenomatia; order UBA8517; family UBA8517; genus Ch104c. The sequence goes on from CP055308.1 coordinate 318,661, forward strand.
ATTGTCTTTGATATTTCTGCAAGCAATACCCACACTGGAAGAGAGATTCTTGGAGATTCAAAAAAAGTAAAAAGAGACCAGCTCATCCATGCTGCATTTCCAAACATAGTAACATATGAGTTTAGAAGCTCTCTTCGGTAATCAAGAAGTGCTGGTCGGGTATTAGTTTCTTTTGTCTGAGAGATGCTTAATTCTGCCCTTCTTTTACCTGACGCAAGGAAAAGTGATACAGATATTACACAAAGCAAGAACCAAACCGAAAGATGGGCATTTATTGCAAATGCCCCTCCATAAACTCTTAAGATAAATCCTGAGGCTATTATTATGATGTCAAGAACTGCTATTTTTTTAAATATGCTGCTGTAGAGAATTTGAATGATAAAATAGGCAATTATTGTGGTAATAAAAAGAGTTTCCAGCTTACTTGCAGTTGTAATTGCGGCAAGAAAGAAGACTCCGCTTTCAAGAAGTGCTATTTGGGGTCTAAGTGCCCCAGAGGCTATTGGCCTTTTCTTTTTTATTGGATGAAGTCTGTCTTTTGGCGCGTCAAAAATATCGTTTATTATGTAGATGCTTGAAGAAACAAGGCAGAAAGATAAAAAAGCTATTATTGTTTTTTTCAGGTATCCTGGTACGAAGAGAGTTCCACTGAAAACAAGAGCTGAAAAGACAGCTAAATTTTTTATCCAATGCAGAGGTCGCGCAACCTTTATTAGACTAGTTAGGGTCTTCATTTTTATTACTCTTTGTCCAGAAACTAATACCTATTACAATCAAGACGATCCCTATTATAGTATAAATCTTTGTAGCACTATTCAAAATTAAAGAGAAAAGCCCCAGTATTAGAGCAGTTATCCAATAGAATATTGCTACCTTTGCTTTAGACCAGCCTTTATCAAGCAGTTTGTGATGAAGATGGGTTCTGTCTCCCCATACAGGGGATTTACCTTTTGCGATTCGTCTTGTAATTACAAAAACAGTGTCGATAATAGGGATTCCCAATACTATTAGCAAAGTTCCTACCTTAGCGGTTGATAGTATTGAAAGAATGGCAAGCATATAGCCTCCAAGAGTTGACCCGGAATATCCGGGCATTATTTTTTGTGGGTAAAAGTTCCAAGGCAAAAAACCAAGATAAGCACCTGCAGTGATTCCTGCTAAGATTATTACGGGCCATTGAGTAATATCGGCTGAGAACCTTAAGGAAAGTAACCCGATGGTTAGTGCGGCAACAGCAACAACCCCCGGCAATTGTCCATCTACTCCTTTTGCTCCCATATTTACCATATTCATAATAAAAAATACCCAGAAAACCGTAAAACCAATAACTAGTGGTTTTATTTTTATGGCAACCCCACCATAGTTTATATTGAAGAAAAATTTATCAAGTTGGATCATACCTCCTAGGGGGTTGGAAATAAAATTAATACCAATTCCCCCCAAGGCTGGAATTAGTAGTGCAGATATTTGCAATAAAATTCTTAGGTATGGGTTAAGATTGTATTTGTCGTCTAGAAAACCGATTATGGCGATGAGAGTTGCCCCAAAAATTATTAATTTAAGATAATAGTCTAGTGGTAGAAATAGAAGCGATGACATCACAATTGAGAAGTAAATAGGCAATCCGCCACCGCGTGGGACAGGATATGTATGTATAACTTTAGGATGTTTGTGGTAACGAGGATCATCTACTATCCTTAATTTTTTGGCTAGTTTTATAGTTGGAGGTGTAGCTAAAAGGGCTATTATTGAGGAGGTTAAAATGTACTTTAATATGTCCATTTTTTAAAAGGATCCGACTAATAGTATTATTTTAACAATGGCGATGGTGGAGAAAAAGTTGATTGGTATTAGTATGTAGGTTGAAATTTGTTTTACGAAATTGTTTGAACTTTTATTGCAGATGATAAAATTTAGAATAGTGAACAAAGTGGATAGTAATGCTGGTGTTGTTATTAACCACCAAGGAGCAATTTGTCTTTCCCCTTCTGGCAGACCATAAAAGAGAGGGACTTCTGGTGGAATAAAATTTCTTGTTGCTAAAATTAGAGCAATAAGAAAGATATTTATTAGAAGCGAAGCAAAAAAAATTTTTGTTTTACATCCATCTTTGTCTGTTTTTATATTGCTGGTCAATGCACTGAAGAAAATTGGTGCTTTTGTTTTGTTTTTTCTAAGATCCATTTTGCTTGTTTGGCAGATAAAAGAATTTTACACCCTGGTTTTTGATTTCAGGGGGGTAAAGTCTAATGTAATGACTTTCTGCAAAAATTTCCAGCTCAGGAAAGGATTCTGATTCTGGTAATATTACAATTGTTCTTGGTTTTTCCCGAAAAAGGTCTTCTATTAATTTTTCTTTAGTGTAAAAATCTTTGATGTGATATCCTGCAACATATTTTATGGGTGGAATCCTTTTTGATAGAGCATAAATTTGAGCTGAATCTTCCCAGACAAATATGCGGTCCTTTTTGGAGGTTGACTCTCTTACTATCTGCGCAATTTTGTAATTTCTGTCTGTTCTGCTATCAAAATTGTTTATGTATGTTTTTTTGTCTATTTTGCCAACTGCAAACCTTAGGAAGTTTTCGTAAAAAGGAAGACTTGGATAATACCAGAATTTAAAGTAAAAAGGAACGAAAAAGAAAATGGTTAGCGGAATAATGGATAGGGTTTGCAAATAACTTTTTTCTGTAAAGAGTAGTCCAAAAAGGATAGAAACAGCAGGAATAGTTTGTACCAGGTAGTGTGGATAGGGTCTTTCTGAAAGTGTAGCGGCAAATAGTGTTAAAAAAAGCCAGCTAGTGATAAAAATAAATCTTTTATCCAATTTTTTTCTAAGAAGCATCAAGATGATTATGGAAATTGAAAGAAAGATAAGTCTTAAAAGAAGTGGGCCGTTTTTGACAAAGAACGGAACCTGAGCTTTTGAAAGCCCTCGCCAAGAGGAAAGATACCCCATGTTTTCTAAAAAAGCTGCTTTTATATAATCCAACAGTGCTCCTTTTGAGAAATACCAAATAAATGTAGCAAGAATTGGAAGTACTACTCCCAATAGAAAGATGGCGCTTTTAAAGATGGTTTCTTTTGTTTCTTTTACATTGATGTTTTTTTGAGAAATGAACCATAGAATAAAGATTGCTGGTATGTCAAAGATGGCAGGTATTTTTAGAAGTGGAGCAAAGGAGAATATTATTCCTGCAAGAAGTATTTTTTTATAAGAGATGGTTTTTTGGGCAAGAATCCAGAATGCTGCTAAAGTTGGAGCAAGCATCAATATTTCTGAATTGACGATGTTTCCTTCCAGTAATGGTAGGTTTGTAAGAATTGAGAATATAATAACAGAAACCTTTTGGAGCGAATCTTTTTTTGGGAAAAGCCTCTTAACTAGTTTGTAAAAGATGAAAACAGAAAGAATGTTTGCAATAAGTAGTGAAACCTTAAACCAAAAGAGACTGCCGGTTATGGCGGCCAGAATGTAAATAAGTGGTGGTTTATTGTCGTGGATATCTTTGTAAAGAGTTAAGCCTTGTTTTATTCCTTCGCCTAAAGTTAGATAAATTGTTTCATCACCATATGAGTATGGCATATAAAGAGTGGGCAATCTCACTATTAGTATTAGGAGGAATAAGAAAATTAGCCAATTTGGTAGATGCTTTTCCATCTCAATTTGTATTTAATTTTAATTGGTTTTTTCTAGCCAAACAACTTTTAAATCCCCAAAGCTTTTGTGTGAAGTTGCCTTGTAATTCTTGATTTTAACTTCCTCTACTGGGCCACTCGTTATTGCCCCTATTTTCTGAAAGTTTCTGGGGATCTCTTTGATTATATCCTCGCTTTTCATCTGAGCGGTTCCCACATAGTAGGGCAATTCACCACTGGGGTTGTAAATTGGGGCATCAATGCCATAGAATTTGCTTTCCCACAGGTGGTGCGCTGATGAGTTCCAGTTAATAAGGAAGGTTTCCTGTTTTGTTTCGCTTTTAAGGTAGCTGGACAACTCTCTGAAAGGCCTTTTTGTCGGATGGATAAAGTAATTGAAATCAATTATTACAAAGCAAATTATGATCAGAATTAAAATTAAGTTACTTACCCTTCTTCTATTTGATCCCAGAAGTATCATTGCTGCGGGAATAGTATAGAGGAGATAACGGTTAAAAAAAATTGATTGCATTTTTTGGGATACAAGCCATGTAACTATGATGGGTACCAGAAACCAAGATAGAAAAAATAGGCTTTTTTTAATATCTATGTTCCATTTTCTTAATAGGAAGGCAGCTATAACCATATATAAAGATATGTTTCCTAATTCTTTGTTAATGAATGGTATCTTGACGGATGGATTTTTGATTCCTTCAGCTAAATATTCATAAATCAAATTCCGCAGATCAACAAAGGTTGGTTTCCCAAGCCAAAACCCGCTTGCTACCATTGTGGCCTGTTTGTATAACGGATAGATCCATGGCAGATAAAGTAAGGCTGCCAATATCATTCCTTTTATTACCCTTGTTGCTCCGGTTTTGTTTCCTTTTAGAAATTCGATAAAGGTCCAAAAAACTTGGGGAACTATTGAGAAAATTGCAAAGTGGTGTGAATATAAAGCCCAATCTAGGCTTAAGGTATAAGCTACTATTGTAATGTCCCCTTTTGTTTTTTTGTTTTTTTCACTTATTATTTTTAAGAAAAAGTAAATTGATGCAACAACACCAAGAGAGAGTATTGAATACATTCTTCCCTCAAAAGCGTAGGTGAAAAAGAATGGGTTTAGGAAGGAAAGTAAAGCGACAACGATGCCGGTTTTGTTGTCCCAGATGAGTTTGCCAATAAGGTAGATAAAAAATAAACAAGCAACAAAATATAAGAAAGAAAGGAGTCTTATAGACACTTCGCTTACTCCAAAAATTTTATACCAAAAGTGAAGGGTTAGATTATATAGGGGCGGTGATGTGTCTCTGATTATTATTTTTATAATTTCAGTGGGAGAATTGGTAGAAAGCACGGCTGAAAAAGCCTCATCTCCCCAAAGACTGGCGTTAAACTGGTTGGTCATTGATTAATTTTAGCAAAAATAAGGAGAGGTTTTTATACTTTTTCTGTAACTTTATACTCTATGTATTTTCCAAGCATTAGTCTGGTGTGAGATTCTATACCTGGCAGAGCAGAAAGAAAGAATCCTACAATAGGCATAAGAACAAACTCAAATGGTATTAAAACCCTTTTTATCAGATTGAAGTTTTTAGGTATGGGAGGTTTGTAGTACCTGTCTATGAAAAGACTAATTGCCAAAAATGATAGGGCAAGAGTGAGAACAAATGATGAAATTTTTGGTACCATATAACCAAGTGAAGTTCTACCAAAAGCTGGGTTTATTATTGTGGGTAAAGTAAGCCCTATTGTTATGGTAAACCAGTTCACTGGCCAGAGAATATGTGCCCAGAGTGCATATATTAGTCTTGTTGTCTTAGAAAAAAAGGAAATTTCTTTGTGGGAGAAGTAATTTTTTATTATCCAAGGAAGGTCAGACACTCCCCATGCCCAACGTTTGTATTGTTCGTATTGATTTTTTAGAGTTTTCCAAAACCCTACTGCTTGTGCAGCATCCACGTATATTGGTGTGTATATCGGTTCTACTTCTACCTGTCCTTTTTTTCTGAAAAATGCTTTAAAGAAAATTCCCCAATCTTCTGGAATTTTATCCGGATCCCAGTACTCTGCGTCATCTAACAACTTGAAAGATAGAGAATAATTTTGTTGGTTAATTAATCTATCTTTTCTGGGAAGTTGTGCAAGATTCCAAATTGAACCCAGTGTATTTGTAACTCTTGTTAAAGCTGGTATTTCCCAAATGTTGTTGTAAAAAAGTATCGCCGGTTGCCAGAAGAAATTGTATCTTCTTGGGTTTTTTAGAAAAAGATATGTTAATTGGGAGAAATGTTCTGGATGGTATCTGTGATCAGCATCGCAACTTGTGACAATTATATTTTTAATATCCAGTTTTTTTGTTTTGATGTATTTATCTTTAAACCAAAGCGATGCATACCTTTCATTAGATGCCTTACCCGCAACCTCACCCGGCATCAGTTGATGAACAGTAAAATGAAGAGCATTGAATTTTCCATTGAACTTTTTCTTTAGAATTCTTATTTTTTTCTTTCTTTCTTTTTCATCTTCTTTTTTTTCCATAGCAAGGATAATTATCATCTGTTTTTGCGGAAAGGTTTGATTGCAAAGTGATTCGAGAGTTCTTTCCAGAATGTGAAGAGGTTCTTTATAGGTAGGTATTATTACTAGGTTCTTTGTTTTTTTGAAACCTTCTAGTTTTTGGGCATCTTTCAGCCAATTATGTTTGGCTGCTGACTGGATTTTTAAATGAGAGATGATTGCAGTTATTGCGATTTGCAACGATTGATAGAACCAATAAATATTGTAAGAAAGGATAAAAAAAGCTACGGTATTTGGGATTATAAATATTCCCCAGTAAGGAAAAAGAATTAGATTCCAGGAAACAAATCCGGGAAAAATCTCAAGTAATCTTTGCAGAATTTTTTCTTTTTTGGACATTTTCAGCTCTCCAGTCGAGGGAAAAGGGGTTTTTTTATTTTTTTTACATTTCCTACAAAAGTTTCTTTTATTTTTTCTGCCGTTTCTGGCATGAAGAAAATTAAGTTTTCAGATAGGTTTATTATTTCTCTGATTATTTTTTTGATTAATTTTTCTTTTGTTTTTTCTTTTTCCCAGAGCCTGTTTTTATTAATCAAACCGTCTAGGTATGAGATTTTTCTCCAGAGAAAATCAAGCGCTTTATCAGCTCTGTAATTTTCCATATATTGGGATACCTTTTTATAAATTATTCCTTTTTCTTTTTTATCTATCTTTGTTTTGTAAATTTCCGCAAGCTTTGCCACTCGTGAGACTAAGTTGCCCAAACCATTAGCAAGCTCGGCGTTGTAAACAGATTTTATTTTCTCTATTGAGATGTCTGAGTCAGCAATCAGGGGTCCGTACTTAAGGAAATAATATCTTATTGCATCTGTCCCGAAAATTTTTACCAATTCTGTTGGCCTTATTACATTTCCCTTTGATTTGGAAATTTTTTCTCCGTTTAAGGAAATAAAATTGTGGACAAGTATTGTCTTGGGTAGTTTATAACCTGAGCTTCTTAGCATTGCTGGCCAATAAATAGCATGGAATTTTAAATTGTCCTTTCCCAAGATGTGTACATCTGCGGGCCAGCATTTTTTTTGCAGTCCAAAAGTAAGATAGTTAATTAGAGCATCAAACCAGACATATATTGTTTGTGTTTTGTCATCAGGTACAGGAATTCCCCATCTAACATTTTTTCTTGATACAGAGAAATCTGTCAGTCCTCTTTTGATGAAGGCAACAACTTCTTTTCTTTTTTCCTTAGGCCAAACAAAATCTGGATTTTCTTTTATGTGTTCTAGAAGAAAATCTTGGTACTTTGAAAGGCGGAAAAAATAATTTTCCTCTTTAATCTTCTGAAGTTTGAGGTGTGGGTGAAATGGGCACTTTTTGTTTTTAGTATCCTTTTTGTTAAGGAATGTTTCGCAACCTTCGCAATAAAATCCTTCATAAACACCTTTATAAATGTCTCCTCTTTTTTTTGCCTTTAGGTAAATTTTTTGTGCAAGTTCTATGTGATCTTTGTCGGTGGTTCTTATGAATCTGTCGTATGAGATGTTTAGAGCCTTCCATTCGTTTTTGTCTTTTTGGACTATTTCATCGACAAACTCTTTCGGTTTTCGGCCTTGTTTTTCTGCACTTTTTTCCACTTTTTGTCCATGTTCATCAGTTCCTGTTAAGAAAAAAGTTTTATCTCCAATTCTTCGATGATATCTGGCTAGGGCGTCTGCCATTATTTTTTGATAAGCATGACCAATGTGAATTACGTCGTTAGTGTAGTCAATGGCTGTTGTTATATAGAACTTTTTCATAATGATTTGTTTGAAGAAATTAACTATTGCCGGTTATTTTTTTTATTTTTCGAGCCCAAACTTCTGCCCATTCTTCAGCTTCTATTTTCTTAAGTGCCAGCTGGAATCCCTGTTTTTTGGCAAGATTTGATATTTCTGCAATTGTAGCAGATGATGCTTTTAGGTTTTGTTTTATATTTGAGTAAGATCTCCCCTTCTTTAGCCAGTATGCTATAGCAAGTCTCTTTGCGAAAACTTCGATTTCGGTTTCTTCAAAAAAACCTTGGATGAAGGCAAGTGCTTCTTCTTGGTTTTTAATATCGGCTATTACTTGAGCAAAAGTTTTTATAAGTTCCTTTTTAAGAGTAGGATTAATTTGTTTTTTGGTTATTCTCATGGTTCTTTTGAATAAATTATCTAAAACTAGTATATCAGAAACTCTTTTTGAGTCAATTGTTTAATAGTTTGTAAATAATTGCCGCCATAATTATTGGCAGATAAATAGGGTAAATTATTCCTAAGTATCTTAGGAAAAGGTAAACAGAAAACACAAGCGATATCAGAAAACCCTTTTTTGCGTCTATTAGAGTTACAGATAGGAACATTCCGAATAGAGTAAAAAAAAGAATGAGAAAAATGATTACTATTAGGTTGTTTTGTGGAGGGATTTTAAAAAGTATAAAAGCAAGGGCAAAAAAATTTAGAGTTATGATAATCAGTGTAGGAAGATAATTTTTTCTTATTTTTCTTTTTATTTCTTTAGGTTTTCTCCTTTTGGGTATTAGTATTTTTTCAAAACGGGTGCTAGAATATCTAAGACTTTTCTTTTTCTTGAATATGGAATTAAATGTATTTTTGATTTTAGTAAGCATTTCTTTCTTGGTGGCTACTTTCATTATAAACAAAAAACTTTCTGAAATTCTAAAAAAATCGTCTCCTTCAGAGGAATTACTTGAGTATTTGCGCACCACCAACGCCCGTCTTGATAAGCAAAATGAATCTTTAAACATCTCAACCCGTGCACTAAACGAGCGATTGGACAAAGCTGCTCAAGTTATATCTTCGGTTAGAGAAAGCATTGTACAAGTTAGTGAAATTGGAAGAAGCATGAAGGAACTTCAAGAATTTATCAGCTCGCCAAAGCTGAGAGGAAATTTGGGAGAACATGTTCTAAAGGAGATATTGGGTCAGTTTTTACCTAAAAATTCTTTCAATTTGCAATATACTTTCAAGACTGGCGACAAAGTTGATGCGGCGATAAGAACGCAAGCTGGGATTGTCCCTATTGATTCAAAATTCCCGATGGAGAATTTTAGAAAAATGATGTCGACTGAGGGCGAGGAGAAAGATCACTTTGCCAGTCTTTTTGAGAAGGATGTCAAAAAGCACATAGACACTATTTCCAAAAAGTATATTTTGACAGAGGAGGGAACGATTGATTATGCACTAATGTATATCCCATCTGAAGCTGTTTATTATGAGGTAGTTAACAATCCTTCTCTTTTTGAATATGCTTCGGAAAAAAGGGTTTTACCTGTTTCTCCAACAACTTTTTATGCATACATTAAGGCAATACTTATGAGTTTTGAAGGCCAAAAGATAGAGGAGGAGGCAAAAAGAATCCTTTTGTCCCTAAAAGCTATAAAAAGAGATTATGATAAGGTAGAGAGCGAGCTGTCTGTTTTACAAAGGCACATTGTCAATTCTTTTAATATGATAGGAAATGTAATGTCTTCTTTTGTTCGTATGGGGCAGAAAATCAGTCTTACTCAAAGTTTGGGTGAAAAAAGAAAGGAACTGCCTTCTTGAGAATATGACTTCTGAGAAAAAACTAAATGAAGAGCAACTGAAGGCAATCAAGCACAAAGATGGCCCGCTTTTGATAATTGCAGGAGCAGGTACAGGCAAAACAACAGTAATAACAGAAAGAATTAAATATCTAATAAGCAAGGGTTTGGCAAAACCATCGGAAATTCTTGCTTTAACCTTTACAGAAAAGGCAGCTTCTGAGATGCAATCAAGGATCGAAGAATCTCTTCCCTATGGTTATGTGCAGATGTGGGTTACTACGTTCCATTCTTTTGGGGATAGAATTTTAAAACAAGAGGCTGTTAATGTTGGTTTGAGCAACGATTATCATCTTTTAACAGAAGCAGAATCTGTTCAACTTGTTAGGGACAATCTTTTTAGATTTGATCTTGATTATTACAGGCCGCTTGGGAACCCAACTAAGTTTATAAGAGAGATGGTCCGTCATTTTTCAAGGCTTAAAGATGAGGATGTTTCGGTAGCTGATTACATTACCTGGGTTGACCGAAAGGAAAAGGAATTTAGAGGAAAAAGTGAAGATGATCTGCTTGAGATTAAGAAATGGAAGGAGCTTGCTTTTGCCTTCGAGACTTATGAGGAAATTAAGAACCAGAAAGATTATGTTGATTTTGGTGATTTGATTGTTAAAACCCTTCTTCTTTTTAGAAAAAGACCGAACATCTTAAAAATTTACCAGAATCGATTTAAATACATTTTGGTTGATGAATTTCAGGACACAAATTATGCTCAATATGAGTTAGTTAAGCTTTTGGCAGGGGAAAAGGGAAATCTTACTGTTGTTGGTGATGATGATCAATCTATATATAGATTTCGGGGTGCAGCGGTAAGCAACATAATTCAGTTTAAGAAAGATTATCCTAGGGCTTTGGTTGTGGTTCTTACTAAAAATTACAGATCTTGCCAGGAAATTTTGGATAAGGCATATGGCCTTATCAAACACAACGACCCAGACAGACTGGAGGTTGTTGAGAAAATAAACAAAAAGCTTGTTTCTATGGTGGACACAAAAAAAGAAGATGGGGGTGTTTTTTTCTATAAGGCAAGAACCGGAGATGATGAGGCAGATTTGGTAGCTGATAAGATTATTAACTTAGTCGACAAAGAAAGTTTCCATTATAAAGATATTGCAGTTTTGGTAAGAGCGAACAACCATGCTGATCCTTTTATTAGGTCATTTTTGAGGAAAGGCATTCCGTATCAATTTTTAGGTCCGTCTAAGCTTTTCAAAAAAACTGAAGTTTTGAATCTTATTGCTTATCTTAAGATTTTGGAAAATGTTTACGATTCTTCTTCTTTTTATCGGCTCTTGTCTTCTGAATATGTTGATGTTCCACCGCGTGATATTGCCTTTATCAACTCTCTTGCCAGAAGAAAAAACCTTTCTCTTTTTGAAGTTTGCGAAAGATTGGATGAGGTAAATATTAGTAATGAAGCTAAGGTTAGAATTGAAAATTTTTTGAAGATTGTCAAAAAACATCTTGCTCTTCTAACGAAAGAGACAGCAGGCCAGATTCTTTTTAGTTTTCTTGAAGAAAGTGGCTTTTTAAAGAAGCTGGTTTCACCTGATAATCCTTATGCACAAAATATAGCCGGCAATATTTCTAAATTTTTTGAAAAAATTAAAAACTATGAATCAAGTTATGAAGATGCTAGTGTCACATCGGTTGTTAACTGGATAGATTTGTCTGCCGAGATTGGTGAGTCACCTATTGCTACAGAGATTGATTGGGAGGATTCAGATTCTGTAAATATCATTACTGTTCATTCTGCCAAAGGTCTTGAGTTCCCGGTTGTTTTTCTTGTTAATTTAGTAGAAGAGAGATTTCCTTCACGAGACAGAAGAGAGGTAATTCCCATTCCTGATGAGCTAATTAAAGAGATTTTGCCAGTGGGGGATTATCATCTTGAGGAAGAAAGAAGGCTTTTTTATGTTGGGATGACTCGTGCAAAACTTAAACTATTTTTAACGGCTTCTGATTTTTATTCTCAAGGGAAAAGGAAAAAACAAATCTCACCCTTTGTTATAGAAGCTTTGGGGGAAGATTCTTTAAAGACAAAAACTATTTCAAAAGTAAACCAACTTGCTCTTCTTGATTATCAACCCTTGATAAAGGAAAAGGATATGCTAAATACTCCTCTTTATATAACATCTCTTTCTTATACTCAGATTGAGACATTTAGAACTTGCCCTCTTCATTATAAGTTAAGGTATATTCTTAATATTCCTTCTTTACCATCAGCATCGCAAAGTTTTGGAACATCAATTCATCTTGCGCTGCGTGATTTTTACAGATTTTTTGGGAAAGGGGAATTTAGAAGATTTTCTCAAGAGAGACTTGTTAAGGAATTGATTTCTCTACTGAAGAAAAACTGGATATCTGATGGTTTTTTATCCAAAGATCATGAAAGGCAATTTTTTGATAGGGGTGAAAGGTACTTGGAAGATTATATTAAAACTGAATTTAATCCTGATATAAAAACGGCATTAACGGAGGAAAATTTTTCTGTTTTTCTACCTCTTGAGAGACCGCTTAAGCTTATAGGCAGGATGGATAGAGTGGATATTTTACCTGATGGGGGGATTGAGATAGTTGATTATAAAAGTGGCACGAAAGTACCAACCCAGAAAGAAGTTGATAAAGATTTGCAGATGTCCTTCTATGCGATAGCGGCAGACAAAATAAAGGAATCGCCTTTTGAAGTTGATCTAAAGAAGATTAAGTTTACTCTTTATTATTTTGAGACAAAGACTAAACTAACTACCCAAAGAACAGAAGAACAGATAAGGTTAGCAATTGAAGAAATTGCAAAAATAAGAGAAGAGATGGAAAACTCTGATTTTTCCTGCTCTGGTTCATATTTGTGCCAGAATTGTGAATTTCGTGATTTTTGCAATGTTGGCTAAAAGGTTTATGCTCCAGAAAGAAAATGCACCGGGGTAGTGTTTTTCTTTTCCTCCAAAGGATTTTTTAAAATGGGTAAATCCAAGCCAGCTGTGGTTTGGAAAACGGGAGTCATAAATTCCTTCAAAGTCAAAATATTTACATCCTTCTTTTTTTGCCCACTCTATACCTTGCCAGACTATTTGGTATTGGACTAGTTTTTTTCTTGCTTTTTGATTTGTAAATGCTTGCCAGTAATACCCTGTTGTTTTGGTGCGTAAAAAGATAGCTCCTGAATATGCTCGGCCTTCTTTGTACAGAAGGAAAAGCGATTTTTCCCCAAAGCTTTGGTGAATTGCCTCTAAATTTGTGATAGATGGAATATATCTTTTGAAATTTACTGATTTTTTCCAAAGTTTCCTGAATAGTTTAATGTCTTTGGACTTTTCTATTACAAGATCTTTAGTTTTTTTAATTGCGTATTTACAATCTTTTTCAAGATTAGAATACAGGTCTTTGCCTTTAAGATTAAGAACCAGAGTTTTTGAGGGGAGATACGGATTTGTTTTTTTGAAGCCAAGACTGATTATTTTTTTTGCTTGCGAGCTGTTTTTTGGCTCAAAAATTATGTTTATTATCCCTTTTGTTTTTTTAAGTCTTCTGATATAGGCAATGTTTATTTTTTCTGGTCTTTGGATCTTGATTATTTTTAAAAATGGAAAAATCTTTTTCTGAAAATAATAAACTTCTTTTATCTTTTTTATTCGCCAGCCTGTTTTTTGAAGGAGTATTGCATATTCTTTGGTTTGTCTTATATCTTTCATCTGATAAGGGGAAATATTTTTTTTAAGAAGAACCATCTTATTTTATCGACTATTTTGTAGAGGTAGTACATTTTTTTGTTTATGATCAGATCCCAGCTTCCTATGAATTCTAATGTTTTTGGACTATATCCCTCTTTAAACTTTGTGAATCCTTTTCCTTCCTCTTTACCCCAAAGATCAAAGAAAGAAAGCTTTTTGTTTTTAGCAAATTTTATTGCCTCCCACATCATAAGGTTGCTCCCCATTAATTTGTGGTATTTATAATCTGAAGCACCGTATGGGTAATATAAGAATTTTCCCAGTACAAAAACAATCCAGGTGACTATAATTTTGCCTTTATGTTTGGCTACGAGTAGATGAGCTATCGGTTCTCTTTTCTGTTTTATTAGGTTTGTGTGAAGGTGTTTCCACATAAGTCTGTGGTATTTTTCTGTGTGTGCGTAAAAGTTTTGTCTTTTGGCGGTTTCAAAGGTCAGTTTTAGGTATTTATTAAAAGCTTTCTTGGAGTTGTCTTCAACGATAACTACTCCCTTTTTTTGTGCATAGCGAATATTGTAGCGGGTTTTGGGGTGAAATGAAGCCAAAAGCTCTTCTTCGGTTTTTCCAAGATCAATCCAGAATGTTTGTTGGGTAAAAAGAGGTTTCCCTTTAGCACAACCTTCCTCTTTTAGTATTTCTATTTGTTTTTGGGCTCTTTTTTCCTCTTTTCTTATATTTGGTTCTATTTTGACAAAAATAGCATTTTTACTCTTGGCTACCGCTTTTATTTTTTGGATAATTTCTTTTGTGAGGAAGTCACACTTTAAGGCGGTGCCTATGGTAAGTTTAGTGTAGGGAATACGGCTAAAAACTATTTGTAGCACCTTTTTCTTTTTGTTTTGTGTATAGATGAACCTTTCTACAATATTCCCCCATTCTTTTCTGAACTCTCCCCACTCCCAAGTTTGCAAGGGATGAGTTGCAATTCTATCGAATTCAGATGGACTTATTTTATTCATTTTTCTTTAAGATACTTTTCTATTATACCCTCGAAGGAGAAGAAATCCTCATAAGATGATTTTTGGGGTTTTTCTGGCTCGGTTTCTATCTGGACAACCAAATCTTGAGGTATATCTTGCAAAAATCTTGACGGAGAATTTTCAACAAAATCTCCATAAAAAAGTCTTCGCTTAGAAAATGTTAGGAACAGTCTTTCTTTTGCTCGGGTTATTCCTACATAAGCCAGTCTTCTTTCTTCCTCAAGTTGGTTTATATCATCCAAACTTCTTGAGTGGGGGAAAATGCCCTCTTCAAGTCCTACTATAAAAACATGTTTAAACTCCAAACCTTTTGCGGCATGAAGAGTCATTAGGTATACTGCGTCTTCCTTATTTTCTTTTTTTATTTTTCCCCCTTTTTCTTGTTCTGCTTCAATTAGGGCAATATTTTCTAAAAATTCGTTTAGGTCTTCAAATTCACGAGCAACTGATCTTAGTTCTTTTATGTTTTCAAGACGAGACAAATTTTCTTCTGTTTCTCTTTTGAACCTATCGAGATATTTGGTTTTATCTAGGATAGTATCCATTATCTCAAGCGTGGTGAGGTCTTGGGTTTTGTCTTTAAGTTCCTCTTGTAACTTTTGAAATAAATTTACTCTTTTTTTACCAAGTTTTTTTATCCTGTTTCTAGAAACAGAATCTTTTGGTTTTACGATTAACCTTAAGAAAGAAATGATATCCTTAATTTCTGCTCGATTGTAGAAACGAACTCCGCCAAATAGTTTGTATCTTATTCCGTAACTTAGGAAGGCCTCTTCGATGGTTCTTGATTGCGCATTTGTTCGATAAAGTACCGCAATATCCTGATTTTTATCAGTTTGAGAAAGTTCCTTTATCTTTTCTGCAACAAAAATTGCTTCATCTGTTTGGTTTTTTGCTTTATAGATTAATATTTTTTCTCCTTCCTTGTTCTGAGTCCACAATGAAAGGACTGGATGTGTTTTGTTTTTTTGTATGACGGAGTTTGCGGCCTTGAGAATTATTTTTGTTGAACGATAATTTTGTTCAAGGTTGATAATTTTGATATCTGGAAAATCTTTGATGAGGTTATTTATGTTTCTAAAATCTGCTCCTCTCCAAGAATAGATTGATTGACTTGCATCGCCAACACAAGTTAGATTTTGGTGTTTTTCTACAAGGCTTTTGGTGAGCAAATATTGAATTTTATTTGTATCTTGCCATTCATCAACAAGTACCATTTTGATTTTTTCTTGCCATTTTCTTTTAGCAAGATTTGATTCCTGCAAAAGTTCAAAACCCTTGAGCAAAAGATCGTCAAAATCTAAAGCTCCATTTTTTTTCAGACTTTTTTGATAGAGAGAATATATTTTGGCAACATTTTCTTGCCACTCGCTTTTTATGAAGTCTTTATATTCATTTTCGTTTAAAAGGCTTGTTTTAATATCAGAAATAGCACTGAGGATTGTCTTTGGTTTATATAAATCAGATGATAGCTCTAGTGTCTCTACAATTTCTTTGATCAAACTGGTGCTATCGTCTTCATCATAGATTATAAAATCTTTTGGTATATTTATTTCTTTTCCATCTATCCTTAATAGTCTTGCGCAAAATGAATGAAAGGTGCCGGTAAAAAATGGCTGTTTTTGAGAAAGCTTAATTATTCTATTTTTCATTTCATCAGCTGCTTTATTGGTAAATGTTAGAAGAACAATGTTTTCTGGTTTTTTTCTATTTGTTTGAATAAACCAAGCGGCTCTATGAGTTAAGACTTTTGTTTTTCCACTTCCAGCACCAGCAAGAACAAGTAGTGGCCCGCTTTCAAATAAGACTGATTCTTTTTGTTTGTCGTTAAGATCGTTCAGTATATTGTCTTGGTCCATTTTATGGTTTACACTACATTAGTTAGTATGACAAGGAAGAATAAATTATCAAGAAGTCTTTTGAGGATAAAAAAGTTTTTTCTCAAGAATATTGTTTTAACTAGATTTATAATCTTTTCTTTTGTTTTATTTATTATATTTTTCTTTTCTATTTTTGTTTTTAATTACCTTAGAAATAGTGGGGTCTTTTATTATTTTGATTTAGTTCGTGCTTTTGTTTTTCCTAGCTTTTCTGACTTTAAATCATCGGGCAGAAGGGTGAACTTTTTGATATTGGGTAAGGGCGGAGCAGGTCATGAGGCACCTGATCTAACAGATACAATGATCTTTGCTTCACTTTTTTTGGGAGAGGGCAGTAGAAAACCAAATATTACTCTTATTTCTTTACCGCGTGATATTTGGATATCTGATCTGAGAACAAAATTAAATAGCCTTTATTATTGGGGTAATAAAAAGCAAGAAAATGGGGGAATTTCTTTGGCAAGGGTAAAAACAGAAGAGATGTTGGGAGTTCCAATCCACTATGTAATCGTTGTTGATTTTGGGGTTTTTAGAGAGGTTATTGATCTTTTAGGTGGGGTGAACGTTTATGTTGAAAATTCTTTTGAGGACAAGTGGTATCCTATAGAAGGCAAGGAAAATGATGATTGTGGTGGCGACCCTCTCTTTCGTTGCAGATACAAAACTGTTGCTTTTGAAAAAGGTTGGCATAATATGGACGGGGAAACTGCTTTGGAATTTGTTCGCTCAAGAAAAGCAGAAGGTGACGAAGGAACTGATATTGCTCGGCAGAGAAGGCAACATCAGGTGATTGAGGCTATAAAAAATGCCCTGCTTGACAAGAGTTTTTTTCTTTCTCCGGTTAAAGTAAAATCATTTTTGAATTTGATTTTATTTAACACAGAAACTGATATTGATGCAAAAGCAGCCTTTGCTTTGGCAAGATATGCATTTTTAGCAAGAGGTAATATCAAAAAAGAAATTCTGAACGAGAGGTTTTTGGATAATCCTCCAATTTCTCCCAAATATGACAACCTCTATGTTTTTGTTCCCAAAGGAGGGGATTGGAAAAATGTTCAAGTGTGGGTTAAAGAGGTTCTTGAATACTAACTTGCTTTTTGATTTTGTAGATTAGACCACTTTCTTCTAAGACAAGGTCTTTTTCTTTGAGATTTATTTTTTCTATGAAATAAACAGGTCTTTTATCAATTAGGGTTTTGGCTTCTTCTTCCCAATTTTCTTGCCCTGTGTTTATTATGGTTATGTCTTTTCTTTTTTCTTCAACCTTTTGAAGGTACCACAATGGGGTAGAATAACTCCACCATGAGAATATTACCGCGTCTTTTTCTGAATTATTTAAAACCTCTTCTGCCCAAAGCCTTGCCTGAAAATTTTTGCTCTGATCAAGGATTGGGAAATTCGTAACTATTGATTTGTTAATGAATACAGAAGTTGCAGTTACAAACACTAAAATTATTAAAAATTCTAATTTTTTGCCTTTTTCAATTATTTTGCCTATAGAAATAGATGCAAATATTAAAATAATTGACAGAGCAGGAATATAATATCTTTCTATTACCGCATTTGGATAATTGGCAACAAAAATTAGGTTTGCAAGAAGGGGAATAAAAAGGGTTGTGGTTATCATTCTTTCTTTTTTTGACGATATTCCTAAAATAATTCCAAAGAAAGAAAATAATAAATAAGGTAGTGGTATGTATTTTTTGACTGATTCTATTGAAAGAACCAATTTCTCTGTTAAATTTCCTTTATAAAAACTTGTTTGTGGAGAGAAGTCTTTGGCTAGTATATATCGGCTTATGTTTTTAAGGCTGTCTAGTGGGTAGTCTATTGTAAAAACTCCTTTCAGACTGTAGATTAGGGGAATAATGAGATACAGTGTTAAAGGAATTAAAAATATTACTAGAGATTTTATTTTTTCTGTTATTCTTTGTTTTGAAAATATCAATAGAATTATAAGTGTTGGTATAAAGAATGAGCTTATTGGATGATTTGCCAGTGCTAGTCCCAGAAAAAAGCTTGCTAAAAGAAGATTTGTTGTTTTTTCTTCTTTTCTATATTTGATCGCTAGGTACAAAAATACTGATATTAGGAGAAAGTTTAGTGAATGAGGATCAGCTCTATTTCCTACAAACCACAAAGGATAAGAGACAGAGATTATAGCGGGTGTTATGATAGAGAGGATTTTGTTTTTTGTAAGAATACCTATCGTAAGTGAGAAGAAGAAGATTCCAATACACACAAAGATTAAAGATAGAAAGTTTGCTTTAAAAGCAGTGTTTCCAAATGGTAATAAAATGTTTGCAATTTTAAGGAGGATTATGTATAAAGGGAATCCTGTTGGATGTGGTAGGTCAAAAGTTGCTCCAACTATTTGAAATTCCCCTGTGTCCCAGAAATCAATGTCGACCAAGAGAGTCTTCCAGTACAGGATTGCTGCTGTTGTTGCCGGTAAAAAGTTAATAATTTTAGTTTTTAGAAGTCTACCCATTGAAACTTGTTAATCCATAAGACTCCCCACAGATTGACAATAAAGCTTAGGAGTATAAGAAAAGGATAGATTTTTTTGTTTTTAATTTTAGATGATCCAATAATAGTCAGAAGAATTAGAAATGGATAGAAGTCTACAGCATAGCGGTAGCCAAACTGAGTAAATCCCGTGCCTCCGTGGCTGAATATTACAATGCTTATGAGAAGGATAGCAAGCCAGGCTAGTTTTACCAGCCTCTTTTTTATTGGCGCAAGTAAAGAGAGTAGAAAAGCGGGAGTTGTAATCCAAATAGCCAAGCCGTTCCATGATGGGATTATGTAAGGGATTTGGTTTAATATTTTGGGCATACCAAACAGAATAATCTTAAGGTGTGAGGTAATATAAGACGGGTTGACTAAGCCTTTTTGGTACCAAGGTTCATCAAATATATTTGGTATTAATGCATATCCTTTGTCTAGAATGGTTCCAAATCTTAAGTAATTATAGATGCTGTTGAAAAGAAAAAATGGTAGTATTCCTGATAATAATTTTAGAATATTTTTGGTGTTTTTTTCTTTTAGGTTAAAAATAAAAAAGGGAATTGAGATTATTGTGTGAACACGGCTTAGGTAGGCTGATCCAACAAGAACACCTATTAAGAAGGAATTTTTATTCTCTAATAATTTTTCTATAGCAAGGAGAAGAAAAAGGCAGGCAGTGGTTTGGCCCAGATACCAAGAGGAGCCGACAGAGGACATATACCAGATAATGCTTCCTGTTCCTATCATAAGGGAAGATAAAATGGCGAATTTTTGATCCCTCTTTATTTTCAGTGATATTCTATATATTGAGGTGGCTATTAAACCTCCAATTATGTGGGCTAGGAATTGTTGTTGGAAAAGATCGCCGAGAATTGCTCTAAATGGCAAAAGCAGTATTGCCGGCATTGGGGGGTGGACAATATAGAATCTTCCGTTATTTGGAATAAGTTCTGAAAACCATGGAGGGTTTTCCTCAATCCAATATTTTCCTTTCAAAAAAGCATCAGCGAGGCGGGAGAAATAATCGTAGGGAGTTTTGCCTGTTGAGGTAAATGTGTAGAGAAGAAAATTGAACAAAAAAATTAGAAATTGAGAAGTGCTTTTATTTTTTATTACCTTTTTGAACATATTTTATGATATATCTTTTTTGGTTTATTTTGTTTTATAATAGCTTGATTTTTTTAGAATGAAAAAGGCTTTTTTTAAGTACAGATTGTTAATTTTATTTTTTTCTGCTTTATTTTTAAGATTAGTTCTTTCTTTTTTTGGAACTTATGAGGGAGATTTTTATACTTTTATTGGCTGGAGTTTTCGTTTGGTATCAAGACCGTTGCCTGATTTTTACAAAGAATGGTCTGATTATTTGCCTGGATATCTTTACATACTTTATATTCTTGGTCGGATAAGACAAACTTTTGCTTTTATTCCAAATGAGATTCTTTATAAGTTTCCTGCTATTTTTTCTGATTTACTTGCTGGTTTGTTGGTTTATAAGATAGTTGCGGGTTTAAAGAATAAAACGATTGCTTTTTGGGTTTCTATTGCCTATCTTTTTAATCCTGCTGTTTTTGCTAACTCTACTCTTTGGGGGCAGGTAGACTCACTAACTGTTCTTTTTCCTTTGCTTTCACTTTATTTTTTTAACATTTCTTTGCCATTTTCTTCATTTTTTCTTGCTTTTGGTGCTTTAGTTAAAGTACAAGCAGCCTTAGCTTTTATTCCTATTATAATTTTGTTTTGGAGAAAAGGATTGGGTTTTTACAAGCTTGTTAATTATGGCACTATTTCTGTTCTTACGATAACTATTCTATTCTTGCCGTTTTTACCTTTTGGCAAGGATCTGGTGGATTTGCCGTCCTTTATCTTAGAAAGGATTGGTGCAACACTTGGGCAGTATCCCTATCTTTCGGTGAACGCTTTTAATTTTTGGGGCTTATCTGGTTTTTGGGAGCAGTATTCTGATTATTTTCCAAACATTTTTCCAATTTTCATTTTATTATTTGTTTCTTTTCTTCCTTATTTTAGAGCAAGAAACAAGGAAGGTCTGGAATATGTTGTTTTATCTTTGGTTTTTGCTGTATCTTTTCTTTTTTTTCCAAGAATGCATGAGCGTCATATGCTTCCTCTTTTTGCTCCCCTTGCTATATCTTGTGCTTTTTACCCCTTACTGTGGATAGTTTATTCCTTTTATTCCTTTTTTTATTTACTTAACCTTCGTTACGCTTTTGTTTGGCTGACAGAAGAAAGAAAAGAGATATTTACCAAACTTGAGATTAATTTGATTATTGTTCTTCTTCTTGTCCTTTTTGTTTTTTGGCTTTGGGTTGTTTGGCAGGACAAGAGAGATAACTTTTTTAAGAATATTGCTAAGTATTTCGGAAGATTTAGGAAAAATTTTTCTGAAGACTATAAATTTCCCAAGTTTAATATAAATTCTAAAAGGGCTAAGTTTTTTTTGATTTTGATCTTAGTTTTTGCCTTTTTCTCACGGGTTTATCAGTTGGGAAGACCTCAGCGAGAGTATTTTGATGAGGTCTATCATGCTTTTACAGCTCGGCTTATGCTTAAAGGCGATCCTAAAGCATGGGAGTGGTGGAATCCACATCCGGAGGGTTTTGCCTATGAGTGGAGCCACCCCCCTTTAGCAAAGCTGGGGATGCAACTAGGTATGCTTGTTTTTGGAGAAAACGCCTTTGGCTGGAGGCTTCCAGCTGCTTTGCTTGGCACGTTGTCGGTTCTGTTGGTTTATCTTTTGGCAAAAGAAATTTTTAAAGATTATCTTGTTGGTTTATTTTCAGCTTTGGTGTTCTCTCTTGATGGGCTTTTTTTGGTGGCGAGCAGGATTGGGATGAATGATATTTATGTTCTGTTTTTTTCTTTGCTTTCTATATATCTTTTTATTAAAGATAAATATTTCTTTTCTGCTTTGGCTTTGGGTCTTGCGTTTTCTTCTAAGTGGAGTGCTTTATGGGTTTTACCTATTCTTGTTTCTTCATTCTTTGTCTTCAAAAAGAGGGTGGCTCTTCCTTATCTTTGGTTTTTGGTTCTACCACCTCTTGTCTATGTTTCAAGTTATACTCAAATGTTTTTGACTGGACATTCTTTTGATATTTTTTGGGGAGTGCAAAAACAAATGTGGTGGTATCATACAGGACTAGAGGCAACTCATCCTTACACCTCACCTTGGTGGAGCTGGCCGTTTTTGTTACGACCTGTTTGGCTTTACACGAATTCTTTTCCTGACGGAAAAGTGGCAAATATTTACTTTTTAGGCAATCCTGTTGTTTTTTGGTTTGGTGTTTTAGCTGTGTTTTATTCTCTTTATCTTTCATGGAAAAATAGATTTAAAAAACTTGCTTGGGTTATTTTTTCTTATTTTGTTTTCTTTGTTCCATGGGCAGTTGCTCCTCGCATTATGTTTTTGTATCATTATCTTCCTAGCGTTCCTTTTATGAGTATGGTTTTGGGTTTTGTTTTAAGAAGAGATTTTGATAAGGCTTTGATATTTTTTACAATTGCCGCTTTTGTCTTTGCTTATTTTTACCCCCATCTTACAGGTATTCCCATAACAAAAGCTCTCGATATTTCTTACTACTGGTTTGATAGCTGGCGTTAGTGCTTACAGAATTAGGGCAAGAGATATTATTATTAATAGAATACTTATCGTCATTCCCATCATTGTTGGTGTGGAGATACCAGCATCTGGTAGAGGTTCATCTTCAGGGGTTGGAGTAGGTATAAAAGTTGGTCTTGGTGTAGAGGTTGCTGTGGATCTTGGTCTGGGTGTAGGTGTTTCTTCCTCAGGTGTAGGTGTTGGTGAAGGTCTGGGTGTAGGTGTTTCTTCCTCAGGTGTAGGTGTTGGTGAAGGTGTTGCCTGTTCCAAATCGAAGTACAGCGGTGTACATGCATCCTCCGATGTCTCACATGGGAAAAACTTTATTTCCGTTCCTGTCCAAAACACTTCGGAATTGTTTACTAATATTCCATGATCCCATTGGTAGAAACCGCAGATGTTATTTATTATGGAAAATGTTGCTGTTTTGGTTTCTCCCGGTCCTAATGTAATTGTTTCCTGACTAGTGAAATATGGAGGATTGTTTCCGTAAGAAACCAGAGTTTGCGAGTCGGTACAAGTTTTTATGTTTTTTTCTTTGTAGTAGTTACAGCTTAAAGCACCAGCGCCTTTTTCGGTTGCCAATCTTTCCTGCCCTCCTGATGGATCATGTGGTGGTACGGCTGGGTTGTCAAAGCAGTGATTTGCATTCCAAAAGATTTTTCCGTTGTGGACTATTGCTCTCCTTCTATATTCCTTTCCACCCCGCCATATGCTTGTATAATACCAATTTCCTACTATGTATCCATCTACCTGCCCTTGGATATCCCCTTCGCCCGGGAGAGAGGATAATTCTGCAGGTCCTTTCCATGTGGTATCGCTATCCCATTTTGGGGCTCCATTTTCTATTGGTATCTGTCTTGAATAACCATTGTTATTACGCCAAAAAACTTGGCCAATGTGAGGCTGGTTTTGGTTAAATGTGACGTATTGATGTAAACTCTGGAATCTACCGTTGCCGGGATATTTACTTATGTCTATCTCTTCCCATCTGAACTTATTTCCTTCCCAAGGCACGTCTGGTGTGTTTATAGGCATTACTCTTCTATAAGCTTTTGTTATATTGTTTGTTTCTCTCCATATTTCTTCATAGATTGTGGAGTTAAATTCGAATATTGCTTCGGCTATTACGTCTCCTGTGCCAGGGTAGTTGCTTGTATTAATCTCTTTCCATTCACTCCACTTTATATCAACTTGTTCATCCCCTCTCGAGGTACTATCAACAATAATACCACTCCTTTTGTAGTTTTTATTTCCTATCCACATTGATTCCCAAATTGTTCTTGTCTTTTCAACCCTAAAGCTTGATCCTGCACTTGGCACCCCATTGGCAGGCAGTTCTATGTTTTGCGGGCCACTCCATTCTGATTGTACTCCCTCGTAAAAAATCTGAGTAAACTTTCGATAAGCCTCTTCCAAGTTTCCACCACCTTGTGTTCGGATAAATTCATTTATATCCTCCGGATAGTAGAGGTCTGTACATTTTCCTACAGGTAATCCAATGGTGTACATCTTATAGGGGAAGGCTAGTAGTCTCAGTGTTAAGTTTTGATTCGTTTTGTTTGTAATAGTGTATTTTTGTGTTAGCACTCCACCTGTTACTGGTCTTGCATCTGTTTGCCCGCCAGGCTTAAAGTAAGTATGAGACTCATAATTTCCCGGTCCTGTGTCAACAACAGTAACCTTTAGTTTTTGGCTTTCAAGTATTGTGCCTGATGGTGCTGCTTCACTTTTTTCTGGTGTTGTAGGGGCAACAGGCTTTTGCCTTAGTTTGTACAATCTGATAGATATAAAAATTCCCAACCCAGAAAGGATTAACAACAGAAAACTTAATATTATTAGTTTAATTTTCTTTTTTTTCGTGTTTTCCATTTTTTAATTAATTAATGTCTCCTATCCACCCTATGCCCTCGTGGTAGATAGCCGCTTTTACAGTAAAGTTGACCACACCTTCTGGTATTTTGTATTGATAATAAATTTCCTTCTCTTCTGGATTATCTGTTGGTTTTTCTTTTGAGGCATCGACTTCTACAGGATTTTCGTTATTGACTTTAAACTTTGCCTTTTTAAACATGTTTGGGTTTTTTGACTTTCCTGTTATTGTAAAGTAAACTGTATCACCCGGTTTCAGTTTTGATAAGGTTTCACTATTAAGTAATCTCCAATTATTATTTTCCATTTGATAGGCTTTTACATCCAGACATTCGACACTACTATCTTGCTTCTCGCTTGATATTGTTCTTACAACACAGGCAGGCATAGGAACTGATATTGGTTGCCCTTCCTTTTGAAAGTATGCTGTTATAGAAAGGTTTGAGACTACCTTGCCTGTTAGCTCGTCTTTGACGAACAGTTCCTCGTAACGTAGTGTTCTTTTACCTTCAGTTCTGGGTTCTTTATTTGGGTCCTCAAAAATTAAAAGATGGCTTCCTGGCGGACATATGTCTTGAGCTGTTGTTATGTCTCCTCCATCTTTTACACAAACAGGTTTTGGGTTGTTTTCAGGTGGAGGATCGTATAGGTTATCCATGTTGTATACTGCATACATAAAATAGTTTGCAGGTTCTTTAGATGTAGAAGTTATGGTGATAGTTTCACCGGGTTTTAATGTTTTCTTGTTGACGTTAGCACTTTGACAGAGATCTGGCCTTTGTGGTGAGGGTGTTGTTTGTGGTGTATTGGGCTTTCCACGGCAACATCCCTGACACATACCCTTTTTCTTGCATGTACCGTCATCGTTGCATAGTCTGTCTATTATTTCATCACATTTGTCTGTAGCTGCCTTTTCTCTTATGTTTTGAGATTGTTGGCTAAGATAAACCCCGGTTCCTAATCCTCCGATCATAAGAAGCAATCCAAGTATTGTAGCTATTATTTTTCTTTTTCTTGTAGATTTTTTCTTGCTAGTAGTGAATGAAATAGTGTTTGGAACTTGATAATTATCTGTACTTGGATTTTGGGGTGCGTTTGGGTTTTCCTTATCTTGCAAAGGTGGTATATCAACAAGTGGATCATTATTGACGGGAGCTTGTGGGCTATTATTAACATTTAAATGATTTACTTTATTTTGATCCATATATTTATATTCCTACTTAATTTTTATTTTTGCAAGAGCTCTTTTGCTCAAAACACTATTGAAAAAAACGAGATTAGTATTAGCAGAATTCCTGTTGTTATACCTAAAAATGTGGGTGTGCTAACACCGGATTCTGGCTGTGGAAGGGGAGATGGTGTGGGTGTTTTTATGTTTATTTGTGTTTGGCTTGTTGGAAAGGGAGTGGTTGTTTTCTCTGGTTCTGTTGTATTTACCGGAGTTTTGTTACTTGGGGTGGGTGTTGTGGGCGTTTCTGTAGGTTGACTTGATTCTACTTTGTAATTTCCTGTGCTTGATGGTGTAAGGAGAATATCTTCTCCTGTTGTTTTGTTGGTTGCTTTTGTAGTAGTGGGCTCAAATACTAGAGTGATTGATCCTGGGTTATAGCCTTTGAAAGTAATAGTGGCAAGAATTTCTTCACCCGATGTCTTATATCCGGTGGTTGAGCTGTTTAGCCCACCAATACGGATTTCTGCTAAACCATCTGAAGCATCGTAGGTCTTTATTGGAAAGTTCCAACCCCCGTTAACTAAAAGGTTAGAATTAATTTGGATATTTTCTGCTTTTATTGGAGGTTCAGGGGAACTGTATTGATATGTTAGATTTATTGTAAGGGCTGATATGTAATTACCCGCAGTATCAATGAGTATATTTACATCGAAATTTTCATCCTTTTTGATAGTTTTAGTCTCTGGTGAAAGAAATACTCTCACTGTGCCTGTTGGCGTGGCGGCTTTTTCTCTTATTTCTTGATTCTTTTTGACCAAAATTATACCTATCGCTGTTCCGACCACAAGCGAAAGTATACCGAGAGTTATTAGTGCTATTTTTCCTCTTTTTCTGTTTTTTCTTTGGGTGATTATCTTATCTTCTTCCATCGTAAATTTATTTGCCAACAATGAAATTCAGTTCTTTTCCGGAGTTATCTATAATTTTAGTTTCTTCACTTACGGCTATATTTTCCTTTTCAAATTCTTTACCAATATCTATTGTTGCTAAAATCACTTCTTGATTGTTTCCAATTGTTAGTTTTTCTCCAATTATTACCCCTCCTAACTTGAAAATAGTTTTGTTTTCTTTGATCTCTACATTTTTGATAGGAAATATGAAGCCATTTTTTGCAAGTTCGCTTTGGATTGATTGGTTGGTTAGGTTATATAAAGGTTCATCTAATATTACCTCCATAGTGAAAGCTCTAATATACTCTTCTTTTTCTCTAATGTTTTCGATAGAAATTATTATTTTTGTTTTTTCGGTCATTTTTGTCCTAAGTTTTAGTGGGGGTTCTTCTTGCGGAGGTGTATATATTTCTTCAATTTGTGTGTTAATGTTTTGCTCTTTTGGATACTCTTTTGATAAATATTTTGCTATGACACCAAACAAAGCAACTATAAATATGGCCAGAGAAAAAGCAAGTGTTATATTCAAAGTTTTATTTCTGTTTTCCATTTGTGTTAGTCTCCTTTAATGATAAATGATGACCAGTTTAAAGCAACAAGTGCTAAATCATCAATTGTGATATAACCATCTTTAGTTATGTCAGCCCCAATCATATTTTTATCTGATGCATTTACTTTTATTTTGAAGTCTGTATAGTATTTCAGTACGAGAGATATATCCTCTATGCTTATAATGTTGTCGTTGTTAGCATCTCCTGCTTTTAGTTCATCTTTGATGTCTGTGCTTTTGTCTATTATTGTATTGTTATTGCTTATTTGTACGTTGGCGAATTTTTTTCTAAGATGAGATACTCCTTTTATGTAAAGATTATAAGTACCGGCGGGGATATTGTTTCCTTGTTCATCAGTTGAGAAATTAATTGTCCAGATTCCGTTTTCATCAACAGAAACGGGTGCTTGCCCGATCTTGTGAGTTTTCTCTTCGTTTGTAAGGGTGATGTAAGTATCTAATTGAGAGGGAATGTTTGATTTAATTTTTGTTGTAATCCCTTGTTGTCTGAAGAGAATTTTTATGTTTTCTGTGGGACTGCTTTTTGGGGAAACTGCTATTATCAGAGCATAATCATTAAAGTCGCATTCTGCTTTTTTAGCATAATCCCCCCAGCATTGTTGGGAGATAATTATTCCTCCCGAGCTTTGTGTCGTCTTGATTAAAGATGATACATCCTTTTCTTTGCACTTATTGTTTTCTGGTTTTATCCATCCTTCGAAGGGGTAAGGCCCACTATCACTGCCAACGTCTTCTCCATAAATACAAAGTTTATCCCCGTTTTTGACTTGGACCCCCGTTACTATTACTTGATCCGTTTTTGTGTCTTTTGTGTCTATCAATTTGTCATATTCGGTTAAACTGCAAGTTTGGCTGTTTTTCTTTAGGGCAATTTTGGGTGGGGTAGATTCTAAAAAGCTGGCAAAGGAAAGCAGGACTTCTCCATCGTTTTTTATGTCTAAAACTGTTGGATTTGGATTTTTATCGCAAGAGTTTTCACCTCCACCGCCTGATGATGTAGTACAAGTACATTTTGGTTTTCCATCGCTACCGCTTTGGTTTAAGGCAATGCATTTCTTACCACTTCCACAAGAATCTCCAGGATTTTTCCCTTGACATTTTGCAGCCGAAGCACTGCTGCATCCTGCTTGTGTTCCTCCACCACCTCCACCCCCGCCGCTACCTTGAGCCTGGATACATTTTCCATCTTGATATAAAGGTTTATCAGTGGGACAACATGTTGTCAGACGTCCGCTTGTGGACATTATGCAATATATTGCTTCTGGTAAAGATTTGGGTAAATTGCAATCAGTGGCTGGGCAATAAGGATAGTCGCAGGCCGAGTGTTTGATGCATCTTTCTTGATTGCACATGTAACCTTTGGGGCAGCCAGCTCCAATTCCACAAAGACCTCTGTTGCCAGAATCACAGATCATCTCTGCCTTTTCTCTTATGTCTTGAGATTGTTGTGTTAGGACTATTCCAGATGTTGCTCCAATGAGCAGTAGGAGGGTGAAGAGGATTTTAATTATCTCTTTTTTTGTAATCATTAGTTTGTAAAAAGCAGAACGCCACTTGCTGTAAACAATAGTAAACCGGCAAAAAGCAAAATTAAAGTAGGTGTTTTAACACCGGATTCGGGTTGGGCAGGGGTAGCTGATGGGCTTGCTATTTTTGGGGTAGGAGTGAAAGCAAGTGGTGTTGGTGTTAGACTTGCCGAAGGTGTGCTTTCAAAAGCAGGCTCATCTGTTTCTGCAGCTTTGATTGTAAAGTTTCTCACAATGTTTCTTAAGATTCCGTTTTCGTCACGATAGGTGATTGTTATTTTGTGCTCCCCTGGAGACAGATTTTTGGGAGGGGACCATCTCCAAGTACCGTCGGATGATGCTCTTATGGTATCGGAAATCGGGCTTTCGGATTCTACCTTAATTGTTATTTGTTCTTGGGGAGGAGCTTTTCCAAAAAATTCTGGTTTGGTTGTGTAAATTGTTTCTCCGTCTTCTATGCTTTCAAGAGATACCGTTTTGTTTGTAGTTGTGTTTTTTTCATTTTCTTCAATGTCAAACCTTGGTTTCTTGGTTTTTTCTTCTGGTGTTTCAATTTCTGAGCTTGGCAGAGAAGCTTCTTGGTTTGTTGTTGTAGATGTTATGTTTGTAAAGTCGTGGTTTTCTCCCAATATCATTGGTGGGAGAGTTAAACCTGTTGCTAAATAAGCTTCTGCGGTTGATATTCCTTGGGGTCCTGCTTGAGCAATGATGGAGACTTTGAGGTTGGAAACTGATTGGAGATAATTACTTAAATTGCTGTCTAGAAGAGAGTTAATATTTATTATCCAATTGCCATTTCCTGATGTTGTAGTTGATAGAACTTGCGCTCCCTCTATGTTTAGGATTACAAGAATGTTTGTTGCTTCAGTTCCTGAAGCAGTGATGACTTTACCTCCTATTCTTATATTGTCTGATGACGCATTGTTGAGTGGTGGTGCTGTCTTAACTTCCCATGCTTTTTGATTGTTGTCATACGTCTTGTCGTCTGAGATTATTTTGAAAAAGTAATTTTTGTTTGGGGAAAGTCCTGAGATAGTTGATGAGTGTACAAAGCTTTTGCCTTCTATTTCATCTAGTGCTGTTTGGTTTAGATTGTTTTCACTTTCTCCCCATATAACAAAACCTGTTGTTCTTTGAGAAGTTGTCCATATTACAGAAAAAGATGAACTTGTTATGTTTGTAATTTTTACATCTTGAGGAGGATAATTTCCTTCAGCGCCAAGCCTAAATATTTGCCTTTGTTTGACAAGAATTACAGCTATGGGTAAACTTGTTATAAGCAGGAATAACCCGATTATTGTTGGTATTCTTATTTTGTCCATCATTACTCCTCATCGATTTCATATTCACCTGTAATTTCATTCCTTTCAACAGGCTCTATTGTAGGCGAGGGGGTTTCCGTTTTTGGTGTAGGAGTGTTTTGTATGCTAACTTCTTTTGGGGTGGGGTTTGGTGTTTTAATTATTGTTTCCTTGAAACCGCCTTCTTCAAAGTGTTTTTTATTCTTTATTTTTTCTATTACTTCAAGTCCTACGTTTGGATCAACAGGTTGTATAATTTCTGGAGGAACAACAACAGGCAGAGGTTTTTTGAAAGTTTGGTAGATGCTATAAAATACCCAGCTTACCACAGTTATTGAGGTAAGGATTAGTGTAAAAACTGAATTTGGTAATTTTTTCGCCATTATTGTTCTTTATCTATCATTTCCATATCTTCTTTTTTAGTGTTTTCTTGATTCTTTTTAATTTCTTTTTCTTTGCTTTCCATAAAGTATAATGCCTTTGCGTTTATGTTAAGGTTTAATGTCTCGCTATTAGAATCATCCTCGCTGTCTTTTTCTGGTTGCAGATTAAACTGATCGAATATTAGTATTCTTAAGAGGTTTTCGTAAGTTTGAATGGTTTTTATTAGATTTTCATATCGTCCTTTTATTGAAATACTTGTTTCAAAGTAGCTTGAATTTTCTGGTATTTTTGTTCTATCTACACCTACATTGGAATTGCCTGCCAAGATGATGTTTTTTGTGGATATTGATCTTATTTCAACTTCAGATTCATTTGAGGCAGCTTCGATTTGTCTTATTACTATCTCAGGGTCTGGTTTTGATGGCAAAGATGTGTCAAGCAAGGAAAGGCTACTTTCTTCTTGCGATAGTATTTGTTGTGCTTTTTGAAGATTTTTTATTTTTATATCCATCTTTGACAAAGTCTCTTTTTTGGCTTTTATTTCTTTATTTATTTCTATTATGGTGTTGGCTGTTGGTTTCAAGGCAAAAACAGAAAAAATTACTATTGCCAAGGATGTGAGTATTAATTCAACAAAGTTTCTAACATTTTCCTTTTCTTTGTAATAATTGTAGTTTTTCCAGAATAGGTTTTTGTATTGATTGTACGTATTTCTCCAGCTTCTCATACTTTATTTTAATTTTCAGTTTTTTTCACTGGTATAGACAAACTGAATTTTAGTAGTTGACTATTTTCCTCGTCTGGTCCTATCTGTGACAGAGCGGTATTTTTGAATTCTTCTTGTGATTGAAGGTTAACAAGAATTTGAGCTATAGAATTTTCATCCTTTGCTATGCCAGAAATAGTAATTTTTTCTTCGTTTAAGGCAATTGATGACAAAATTATTGTTGGAGGGATTTGACTTGTTAGTTTGCTTATGACCTCGGAAGGAATAATTTTGTTTGATGAAACCTCGCTTATGATAGAGGTTTTCTTTTGCACTTCTCTAATTCTGTTTTCGGTCTCTTTCATTGCTTTTATTTGTGCTTCTTTTTGTCTTATTTCTTCTGATAGGTCGGTGTTTTTAGCATCAAGCCAGAATCTAGACATGAAAGCGGAGATGACGAAAAGTTCAACTATTATTACCAGAGTTCTAAAAGTTGATAAGAACCAAACCAAGACTCTGCCTGCAGTTGTTTCTGAGAACTTGTCTTGAGGCAATAAATTTATTTGTTTTTCTTTCTTGCTTTTAAGGGCAGACATCAAAGAAATAATATCACAAAGCAATTAGTACTGGAAGTATTATTTTTTGTTCTTTTTATTTTTTACAAGGGGTGTGATTTTTGAGATTTTGCTTTTAATTCTTGAAGCTTTGTTTTTGTGAATTGCTTTCTTTTTTGCTGCCTTGTCTATTTCTGATATTAGTTTTTTTAAGATTTCTGGATTTTTATCTTTTTTGAACTTTCTCATTAAGATATCGATTTTTTTGAAGATCAATAAGTTTTTTGCCCGTTTTCTTAACGAACTTCGGAGGGCTCTCTTGGCTGTCTTTGTTACTGGCATATATTGTATTTTTTTAAATTACTTTGTGAAGTATAATTCAGTTAAGTTTCATTTTCAACTACTATGTTTGAGAAAATATTGGGAAAAAGCAAAAAATTTTTTTCCTCGCAGCAGACTTCGATTTTGTCGGCGGCATTTGTAATTATGGTTATGGTTATTTTTTCAAGAATTTTAGGCCTTGTAAGACAAAGAGTTCTTGCCCACTTCTTTAATGTAAATGAGCTTTCTTTGTTTTTTGCAGCATTTAGGCTTCCTGATACTTTGTTTGAGGTCTTGATTTTTGGCTCATTTTCTTCTGCTTTTGTTCCTGTTTTTGCACGGCTTGCGAAAAAAAATATTATAAAAGCTTGGGGTCTTGCCTCAAGTGTAATGAACGTTGGGCTCATTGTTTTTTTTGTTTTGGTTTTGGGATTTCTTTTTTTGGCTTCTCGTTTTTACTCCATTTTTGCACCAGGATTCACAACAGAAGATCAGGAGAAAATTGTTTATTTGAGCAGGTTTCTTTTTTTAGCACAAGGAATATTTGTTGCAAGTTATGTCTTAACGGGGGTTCTCGAGTCTCTCAAAAGGTTTTTGATACCTGCGCTTGCCCCTGTCTTTTACAATTTGGGAATTATCTTGGGAACAATAGTTTTCTATTCTCGCTTTCATCTTTTGGCGCCTGTTTTGGGAGTAATTGTAGGAGCTGTTCTTCATTTTTTGATTCA
Organism: Candidatus Woesebacteria bacterium; assembly: GCA_013374855.1. Lineage (GTDB taxonomy): Bacteria > Patescibacteriota > Microgenomatia > UBA8517 > UBA8517 > Ch104c. The sequence goes on from CP055308.1 coordinate 351,235, forward strand.
ATATCCTCTCGCGCATAATTTGGGTTTTCGTTTTAGTTTTCGCGTAAACGAAAAAGAAAGTTTGAAGAAAGTGGCAAAGCTTGCTTTTCCAAGGATTATAGAGGTCTCTTTTTTGCAGGTTTCCAAAGTGGCAGAGCTCTTCTTTTCTTCTTTGATATCTTCTGCTTCCTATGCCTATTATACTTTTGCCAATACTCTGCAACTTTTGCCTGTTGGACTTATTGGGTTGTCCATTTCCAAGGCGGCTCTTCCGAGTTTCTCAGAAAAAGCTGATTCAAGGAAGGAGTTTGCTGATTTATTTTGGAAAACTTTCAATGAGATGGTTTTTCTTATTTTGCCAATTTCTGCTTCACTTTTTGTATTAAGAATTCCTTTGGTAAGGCTTGTTTATGGCACTGATATTTTTGATTGGGAGGCAACTGTGCAAACAGGTCTTGTTCTTTCTGCCTTTGCGGTAAGTATTACCTTTCAGGCGGTCAACTCTTTGATGTCGAGGGCTTTTTATGCCTTGCACGACACAAGAACTCCTGTTTTGGTTTCGGTTTTTTCTTTGATTGTTGTTGTGGTTTTGGACTTTGTATTTATAAGGGTCTTGGGTTTACCGATTTGGGGTTTGGCAGCCGCGTTTTCTTTGGCTAGTTTTTTGCAGTTTTTACTTCTTTTTTTTCTTATAAACAGGGAGTTTGGGGGGGGTTTTTTATTTGTTAACTTTTATCTTCTCTTTAAGAAATCTGTTGCTGTTTTGTTGTCTTCCTTCTTAATGTTTTTTATGTTGAAGTTTTTTGACAGAAGTGTGTGGGTGAAAGAACTTTCTTTTTTGGGGAAAACAAGTATTGCTGAGAAAATTTCTTTTGAAAGTTTTGTTTTGGATACTCGGTATACCTTTAATCTTTTGGTTCTGACAATTCTGGTCTTTCTTGTTGGATTTTTGTCATATATTGCATTTTCCTTGATTCTTGGGAACAGGGAAATTTACTCGTTTTATAGATTAATAAAGTCAAGATTGTTGCTTCAGTTTGATAGATTGAAGAGAGTTGAGATTAAGGAGGAAAGTGTTAATATTCCACCGGATCAATGAGCAATTTAGAGGTAGTTCTATCTATGTGAATGAAATTTGGAGATCATTCTAAAGTTGAAAATTAAGATTTTTTAGAGTTTTAACTTATGACTTATAATATAATTTAATTTTTACTTTTGAGTTGATATTCCACTTTCTAGAATTTTTAAGTTGTGGTTTTATTCTTTGAATTCTATGGGGTCTTGACAAGTTTTAGCACTCATATTATTATTCTGCTAAAGGAGGATTTGTATATGTCTGATGTGCTAACTGCAAGACAAACTCAAATTCTTAAGGCTTTGATTGATGAGTATATAGAAACGGCAGAGCCTGTTGGGTCGGAGGTTCTTGAAAAGAAATACAACCTTGACGTATCCTCAGCCACAATAAGAAATGAAATGGCTGATCTTACTAAGATGGGCTATCTTAGACAGCCTCATACTTCGGCTGGTAGAATGCCTACTTCGAAGGCAATGAAATTTTATATAAGCCAGCTTATGGAGGAAAAGAAAATGAGCTTAGCTGATGAAATTAAAGTTAAGGAAAAGGTGAGTGAAGTAAAAGATAATATAGATGAACTTATGGATGAAATGGTCCACAGTTTGGCTGAGAAGACATCATCTCTTTCTGTTGGGGTGGTTGATGATGGTAGAAACTGGGTTGCTGGTTTGCCCTACATTTTTAATAATCCTGAATTCAGAGATTTAAACTTGTGTGCAGGTGTTTTTTCATTTCTTGACGAAGAAGAGAGGCTTCTTGATTTGTTTTTCCAAAGGTTTCTTGGCAGTTCGCCAGTTGAAGTTTTATTTGGAGATGAGCTTGGTTTTCCTTATCTTGAGCCTATTGGAATAGTGGCTACTCACTTTAATATAAAAGGGCAAAGAGGCGCCTTGGGTGTTATAGGTCCAATGCGTCTGAGTTATCCTTATGTTGTACCACTTCTTCGTTATTATGGTAGTGTTGTAGAGGAGGTAGTTTGATGTCTATGAAAAAAATGAAAGGTAAAAAAGAAAAAGACGAGATTCAGGAGCTGCGTGGTCAATTGGCTCGTGCGCTGGCTGATTATGATAATTTGCAGAAAAGGACAGAAAAGGAAAAACAAGAGTGGACAAAATTTGCCAATAAAGATTTGGTGTCAAAATTTTTGCCGATTTATGATATGATTTTATCTGCGCAAAAGCATTTGGGTGATCCTGGTATTGCGATTGTTGTTTCTAATTTTGAAAATATATTGGCAGAGGAGGGAATAGAAATTATCCGCCCGAAAGTAGGCGAAAAATTTGACGAAGGTCTCCATGAAGCCTTAGATGTAGATGAAACAGATGATCCGTCAAAAGCAGGTAAAATATCATCTCTGGTTCTACCTGGTTTTAAGTTCAAAGATGGTATGATAATAAGACATGCTAAAGTTAATGTTTTTAGGAGTTAAAATAAAAATATGAGCAAAATAGTTGGAATAGATTTAGGAACAACAAATTCTGTAGTTGCTGTAATGGAAGCAGGCCGGCCTAAGGTCATACCTGCTTCTGATACCGGGCGCAACATAACTCCTTCTGTGGTTGAGCCTGTTAAAAATTTGGTTGGAGATGTTGCAAAAAGGCAAATGATTTTAAACCCCAAGAATACGATTTATTCTATCAAGAGACTGATAGGACGTAGGATTGATGACGCTGAAGTCAAGAGAACAAAGGAAATGGTTCCTTATGAGATAGTGGCAGGCAAAGATGGTTCTGCGTGTGTGGAGGTAGAAGGTAAAGTTTATACTCCTCAGGAAATTTCGGCTCGTATTTTGATGAAGCTTAAGAAAGATGCGGAGGATTATTTGGGAGAAAAGGTGGAAGCGGCAGTGATTACAGTTCCCGCTTATTTTGACGATTCTCAAAGGCAGGCGACAAAACAAGCGGGAGAGATAGCCGGGCTTAAGGTAGAGCGTATTATAAATGAGCCAACTGCCGCGTCATTGGCTTATGGATTGGATAAGAAAAATGCCCAGAAGATTGCAGTCTATGACTTAGGTGGTGGTACTTTCGATATTTCCATTTTGGAACTTGGCGAAGGTGTCTTTGAGGTGAAGGCGACAAATGGAGATACTCATCTTGGAGGAGATGATTTTGATGAGGCGATAGTTAACTACATTTGCGATGAGTTCAAGAAAGAATATGCGGTTGACTTAAAAACTGACAGGCAAGCACTTCAGAGGATAAGAGATGCTGCTGAGAAAGCAAAAATTGAGCTTTCTGCGGCAGCTGAAGTTGAAATAAATCAGCCTTATATAACTCAGAAAGACGGTCAACCACTTCATCTTACAATGAAGTTAACGAGAGCAAAACTTGAAAGCTTGGTTGATGAGCTTATTCAAAAAACCATAAAGCCCGTGGAGGCTTGTCTAAAGGACGCCAAGCTTGACCCGTATGATATTGATGAGGTTATTCTGGTTGGTGGAATGACTAGGATGCCAAAGGTGGTAGAAACGGTTAAGAATTTCTTTGGCAAAGAGCCGAATAAGTCTGTTAATCCGGATGAGGTTGTGGCAGTTGGTGCCGCAATTCAGGCAGGGGTTCTTGGGGGCGAAGTCAAAGACATACTTCTTCTTGATGTTACACCGCTTACTTTGGCAATTGAGACATTGGGTAATGTAGCAACGCCCATGATTCCAAGGAATACAACCATTCCGACTTCTAAGACGGAAATCTTTTCAACAGCTGCTGATAATCAAACACAGGTTGAGATACATGTTGTACAGGGAGAGCGTCCGATGGCCTCAGATAATAAAAGTTTGGGGAGGTTTATTCTTGATGGTATTCCTCCGGCGCCTCGCGGTGTTCCACAGATAGAGGTTACTTTTGATATAGACGCCTCTGGAATTTTAAAGGTTACAGCTAAGGATAAAGCAACAGGGAAAAGTCAAAATATAACAATAAGCGGGGCAATAGGGCTTTCTGAAGATGAGGTAAAAAGGATGCAGGAGGAAGCCGAAAAGCATAGGGCAGAAGATGAGAAGAAGGCAGAAAGGGTAAAAGCAAGGAATAATGCTGATGCAATGATAGCCACTGCCGAGAAGGCGCTAAAGGACGCAGGGGATAAAGTGGCTGACGATGTTAAGAAAAATGTAGAGGAGAAGATAAAGGCGCTGAAGGATATCTTGGAGACAGCAGAGAAAGATGAGCTTGAGGCAAAGACGAAAGAGCTTTCAGAAGTACTCTCAAGTATTGGGCAAGCTATGTATGGGCAAAATGCTCAGGCTCAAGATAGTACTGGAGACAAGACTGACCAAAAAGAAGATAAAAAAGGTGGTGATGGCAAAGTAGAAGAGGGAGAAGTGGTTGAGTGATTTTAGAACTTGCAATTCACTTTCTTGAAGAAGCAGGTTGATTTCCTTCAAGTATTCTTGCAACAACCTTCCCTATTTCTTGGGGAGTGTACCCTGCTTCAAGCATTCTTCTTGCAACCTCTTCTGCTCTTTGTTGAAGAGTGGGTTTCGGTTTCCCCTTTTTCCCTTTATTGCCCTCAATTGGTGGCTCGCCACTGATCATGTTCGCAGCGTCAATTCCAGCTTGGACTATTTCCTCTTTCTCTCCGAGGACAGCGGCAATTACAGCCCCTCTAAATTGAGGTAAATGACCCGCCCTTCGATCTATTTCTAATCTTATACTCATCTTGGTTCTATTGTCGTATTATAGTTTTTTTGTTTTTAATTTCAACTATCTGTCAGATGTCAATTTGTACCTTTAAGGGAGCCTCCCTTAAAGGTATCATATTTAGCAGTCAACTTGACCAAGTGCTAAATGTGATGTAATATCAGTTTTGTATTAGAATAAATAAAGTCTATGGATGAGAGTTTGCAAAATCTGTTTAAAGCTCCTGATCCAAAGGAGGCGTTGGAGAAATACACTCTGAATCTGACAGAGGAGGCTCGTCGTGGCAAACTTGACCCTGTTATTGGCCGCGATGCTGAAATAAGAAGAGTGATGCAAATTTTATCGCGGAGGATAAAAAACAATCCTGTTTTGATAGGTGACCCGGGTGTTGGAAAAACAGCAATTGTGGAAGGGTTGGCTTTAAGAATTGCAGCAGGCGAGGTCCCGGAGACTTTAAGGGGAAGAGAGCTTTTAGTCTTGGATTTTGCACTTCTTGTTGCGGGCACAAAGTTCAGAGGCGAATTTGAGGAAAGATTAAAGGCGGTTATCAAAGGAATTGAGGAAGGAGAAGGAAAGTATATTGTTTTTATTGATGAGCTTCATATATTGGTTGGTGGTGGACAGGCAGAAGGTGCCGTTGATGCGGCAAATATTTTAAAGCCTTCTCTTGCGCGGGGGACATTGCGCTTGATTGGCGCAACAACAATTGAGGAATATAGAAAATATGTTGAAAAAGATGCGGCACTTGCCCGGCGTTTTCAGACAGTCTTGGTTGAAGAGCCTACAGTTGAAGACACAATTGCAATTTTACGGGGAATTAAAGATAAATACGAACTTCACCATGGAATAAGAATAACAGATGATGCGTTAATTGCTGCCGCTACCCTTTCGGATCGTTATATCACTAACAGATTTCTACCGGATAAGGCGATAGATTTGATGGATGAGGCAGCGGCCTCAATAAGAATAGAAACAGAAAGTATGCCCTCCGAGCTTGATCTAATGAAGCGTGAGTTGACGCGACTTGAGATAGAAAAAACTGCGCTAAAAAGGGAAAAGACAAGAGAAACACAAGAAAAACTCTCCTTTATTGAGGAGAAAATTAGGAAGTTAAAAGAAGATATCAGCTTGTTTGAGGAAAGGTGGAGGAAGCAGAAGGAAATAATTGAAAAAATAAGGGCAACTCGTCTTGAAGTTGATAGGTTGAGGCTTGAGCTTGAGAAGGCTGAAAGAGAGGTTAATTTGGAGAAGGCGGCAGAGATTAAGTATGGGAAACTCCCTGTTCTTGAGGAAAAGCTAAAAGAGTTGCAGAAGGATTGGGATTTGATTCCTGAAAGCGAGCGAGTATTGCGCGAGGAAGTTGGTGAGGAGGATATAGCAAGGGTTGTCTCCAAAGCCACAGGTATTCCGGTGGGCAGGCTTCTTTCGGGAGAAAACGAGAAGCTAAAGAATCTTGAAGAAAGGTTGAAAGAAAGGGTTATCGGACAAGACGAAGCACTACGGCTTGTTGCAAATGCAATAAGAAGGTCACGCCTTAATTTAAGAGAGGGTAAGCGCCCTATTGGATCGTTTCTTTTTCTTGGGCCAACGGGTGTTGGTAAAACTGAGACAGCTCGTGCTTTGGCTGATGCTGTATTTGACAGTGAGGATGCGATTGTAAGAATTGACATGAGTGAGTACCAAGAAGCGCATACTGTATCTCGCCTTGTGGGAGCGCCACCCGGGTATGTTGGGTTTGAAGAAGGCGGGCAGTTGACAGAAGCTGTAAAAAGACACCCCTATTCTTTAGTTCTCTTTGATGAAGTGGAAAAGGCTCATCCGCAAATTTTTAATATATTTTTGCAAATATTGGATGATGGGAGGTTAACCGATGGTAAGGGGGTAACTGTTGATTTTAAAAATACGATTATCATAATGACTTCGAACTTGGGTAGCGAGCTTATTAGCCAGTCTTCTGTTAAAAGATGGGATGAAACGAAAAAACAAGTAGAAGCTCTTCTTTTGAAGTTTTTCCGGCCGGAGTTTTTGAATAGGATTGATCAGGTTGTTGTTTTTAAGCCTTTGGATAGAAGTATTATGGAGAAGATTGCTCAAAAAGAGCTTGGCAAGATAGGAGAAATACTCTCTAAGCGAGGGATTGATCTTGTTTATGGAAACGAGGCAATTTCCTATTTTGCCAATAAGGGTTATGACCCAGTTTTTGGGGCGCGCCCATTGAAACGGCTTTTGGAGGAAGAGATTTTGAATGAGGTGGCGATGTTTGAGATAGAAGGTAAACTCAAGAAAGGGAGTCAGTTAAAGCTTGTGGTAAAAGATGACAAGATATCTATCGTATTATGAATGAAAAATCTGATTATTATGATATCTTAGGAGTTGGCAGAAATGCCTCGGCAGAGGAGATAAAAAAAGCTTATCGGAGGCTTGCTTTGGAATGGCATCCAGACAGACATAAAGATGATAAAGAGGTTGCTGAAAAGAAATTCAAGGAAATAAACGAGGCTTATCAAGTCTTATCAGATCCTGAAAAGAGGGCAGCTTACGATCAGTTTGGTCATTCTGCTTTCTCACCGGGTGGGGCTGGGTTTTCTGGTTCCCCTTTTTCTCAATCCGGCCGCTGGGGTCCCTTTACTTATACTTATACTACCTCTGGCGGCTCTCCCTTTGAAGGTTTTGATTTTGGTGATCCATTTGATATTTTTGAACAGTTTTTTGGGGGATCGCCTTTTGCAAGAACAAGAAGAGTTCCTCGCTATTCTATTACCCTTGATTTTATGGAAGCAGTTGAGGGTTGCGAGAAGGAAATTGTAGTTGAAGGGAAAAAAAGGAGGGTAAAAATTCCAGCTGGTATTGATGAAGGATCACGCATTAATTTTGGCGACTTTATGCTTTCTGTGAATATCCGTCCACACCCAATTTTCGAGCGTGACGGAGCGGATGTTTATGTAAGAGTGAATATTCCCTACTCCTTGGCTGTTTTAGGTGGCGAAGTTGAGGTTCCAACCTTGGATGGGAGTGTTAAAGTGAGGGTAAGGGAAGGTACTAAGGCAGGCACACTGATGCGTCTTCGTGGCAGGGGCGTTAAGAGGTTGCGCGGTGCTGGTAGGGGCGATTTTTATGTAAAGTTTGATATTCTGGTGCCAGATAAGATAAAAGGTAATCAAAAGGCAGCGGTTCAGGCACTTAGAAAAGTAGGGCTTTAAATTGCAAGAGCAATAGAGATTACCAAGAGCAGAATACTTATTCCGGTTCCTATTATGGTTGGGGTTGAACTACCAGCTTCAGGTAGTGATTCTTCCTTTACAATTTGTTGTGGTGTAGAAGTAGGAGTTAATGTTTGTGTGATTGCTGTCCTTTCTGTTGGTTGAGGAGTTGGTGCATTAGTGGGTTGATTTGTATAGGTTGGTCCTAAGGTAGGTGTACTTGTAGGAGTAACTGTGGGAGATGCCGTTGGACTAGGACTTGGACTAGGAGTTGGGGTGAAGAGTAACTCACAAGTTAGTCCGGTCTGACAAAATCCATCTGGGCCTACATCAAGGCAAGCTCGTCTTGGCAGGCCTTCGCATGGATCTTTTGGAGGTCGTGGGCGTTTTGGAGGTTTTGTAGGTTGAGGCATTGGTGGAATTGTTGGTTCCGGTACCTCTGTGGGTGTAACCGTAGCGGTGGGTGTAGGCGTTGGGGGAAGTGTGGAAATGGGAGTCTCTGTGGGTGGCACTGGTGGTTCACAGTTTAGAACTCCAATATGTAGTCTTGTTTGATAAGAACCGCAGGCTTTTCCGCTTGTTGACTGGCTTGTGACAGTGATGGATTTTGATTCGTTGTGTCCCAATTCAAATGTCTCTCCCTTTGGCGGGTTGTTTGGATCGGGCTCGTCACATACTGGGTAGCCTTCAATAAATTCGCCACAAGGGCTGTCGGGGCAGTAGTTTGATTCTGTAATTGTTCTTATTTCTGCCTTTTCATTCTCAAATCCCGGTTTGGCCTCGATAGTGATTGTCCATGTTGAGGAGTAGGAGGTTATGTTGTTTGTTTGTATTCCGTTGGGAGTACATTGCAATATTTGAGGACATTGAGTCTTTTCCTCCTCGCTGATGTAGACTTTGAATTTTGCACAGTCTAGGACTTTGATAACATCCTCTGGTGGAATGAACGCTTTTTCTCTTATTTCTTGTCGTCTTTGGCTTAAGAATACTCCTGCTCCGATTCCCCCTGCCACTATCAGTAAGATTAAAATTGTGGCGATTATTTTCTTTCTGTACCTTGCCTTACTAGGTGGTTTTATGATGTTAGGCGCGAATGAGGAGGCAGAGGAGCCTGCGTTGGCCTTAGAAAAACCACTGCTACTTTTGCTACCTGTGTTGTGGGCTGGTATTACTTGTTGTTTTTCTTCCGGAGGCGGAGGAGGTGGTGGTATATCTGCCGTATCGGCAAAGAATGGGGTGTTATTATTGCTGTTCTCTTGGAGACTTGTTGCCATATCTTAATAATGAAGCATATCTTCTTTAGCGTCAAGTTTATGGTCTTGACAGTAACTTGGTAAGCTAGGAGAATTGAAAGTAGTAGGTCCGGAATGAAAAAAATAGTTTTATTTTTGTTCTCTTTTGTTTTTCTTTTTTCTGCTAGTAGTGTTTTGGCAAGGAGTGTTTCTGTGTTTTCTCTGGAGCCAAGAATAGGTTCCTCTGCTGTTAGACAACCTGTTTCTTTCAAGGCTCGATACTTTTTTGATGGTGGAGTAAACAATATTTCCGAGCTTGGCATATGGTTTGATGTTACACAACCACTTGTGGGAAGGGTTAATTCTTCTGCCCATGGTCTTGTAAGAAATCAATCTGGTTCTTGGAGGTATTATGGTACAAGGTATAACGGTGGTGGTGACACCTGTGGGGGGAAATACCTCCAGCCTCGCCAGTGTTATCGTAATTATGTATGGGACATTGGTGGTTTTGATATTGGTTCCGGCAGTTGGATATATTTTAATCACGACGAGGAAATGCGTGATACGAAGGACAAAACTCTAAATACGATAGGTGCCTATAGAGTTAAGTCAGTCAAGGTTATCGATGGTAATACAATGGAGGTCGAGTGGGAGTTTTATTTTGATTCCTTCTTTAAGGAAAGAGAGCTTGACGCCTATCTTGCTATTAGAACCGGTGACAACATCTCTTTGTCAACAGTCAATCCTCCCTTTTGGCATGCTGCTGGTAGATGGAGGGTGAATAAAGGCGGAGGACAAATTTTGTTTGGTGATGACTTCGAATCAGGGTCCTTTTCTGGATGGAGAACTACCAAAAATCCTGGAGGGCAAGGAGAAGGCAGGGTCACCGCCTTCACGGATATGCATTATCTGGGTAGGCGTTCAGCTTTGTTGGATAATATTGCTTTTGAGAAAGATCTTGGTAACAATGTTCAAGGCAAACTATCACTTTGGTTTTATGACGATGGAGCATCTAACAATCCGTTTTACCTTGCGATTTCTACTCTTCCTGTTGAAAGGTGGAACGATAGGGGTGTTCATACGATAGCGGTTGGTTTTAATCCTACCTACTCCCCGCAAAATTATATTTATCGTGCAAGGATAGACAATTTGAATGGGGAGAATCTAGGTGCAGATTTGGAGTACCAGATGTTTGATACAAAAATAAAAAGAACTGTAGGTTGGCATAAGGTTGTTTTCTGGATTACCGATGTTGGTGCATGGGCGGAGATAGATGATTTTGAGAGGGAAATTTTTCCTCATAACTTAATAACTCTTAAGGCGGAGGCAGACAGGACGAAAAACAAGAGAAGATCTCCTTGGGATTGGGAGATGACAAGCTTTAGGTATATTAGGCTTCAAGCAGATAGGGGTAAACTGGTTGTAGATAATGTGGTTTTGGAGACTTTGCCACCGATGCCCGATATAAATACCTCAGAAGGACTCCAAGACTATATGCTCCACGGGCTTAATAATTACATTGATGCGTATGAGCAGGTTCCTATGTGGGAGAATTTGGACAAGTGGTATAGCAATGATAATACTAAAGGTACGAGGTATGGTTGGTGGTTTGTCTCAATAAATAATTTAGCCCACGCCCTGTACTTTCGCTGCCGTTTTCTCGATTTACCCTTTGATTGCAACCAAGCAAATAGAATAGTGTCTTTTTGGTTTGAACATTACGACCGATGGAATCCCACAGCTGAGACACATGCATTTTTATCCTCTCTTCACCTTGCCTCTTTTGCTAATAGTGGTTGGGAACATATGACACCTCATCTTCGAGCAGATCTTTACAAGAAAGCTATGTTTTCTTTTTACAATCCTATGCCGTCAAGCTATGACATTAATAAATCGCATCATATTGGTGACTCTACGGGGGAAGATTATCCATGGGGGCCAACAGCAGGACTTGCTCTTGCCTCTATCCTTTTTTCAGATCATCCCCACTCTCAGAGATGGCTGGATTTTAGTCGTATGGCGGCTATGAAAACTTTTTCTTACAACAAGGATGAACCCTGTAGTGTCTGTCCAGGAGGGAAGGTGGGTACGAAGACAATCTATGCCCCCGGTGAACAATTGAAAGATTGCGATCAAGATCCTGATAGGAGGAGTCGTTATGAATCCCAGGATTGCCTTTGCCGAGGAGATAGAGCGATATTGCCGGCCAACCATGACCCGGGATACTATTTTGATAACCACAGTCTTCATCCCAATCCTGATTATGCTCTTGGTTCCCTTTCTGGTCTTACAGCTACTATTCGGTATTTTAAGTTACTTGGCAAAACTCCTCCCATTGAATACTACCACAATATCAAGGAAATTTGGGAGGTTCATAGGAAGTTTATTGACTTTAGGAGTAATCTTTATAACGGTAAGGAGATATATGCAATAAGAGAAAAAACTTTTTGTGACGGAGGTGTAAATGGTTCTGAGGATGTCTATTGGCCAGATAGAGGGCCAGATGTTAACCAAATTGGGAATCCTTTTAGAAATGGTTTTAGTGACTGGGGCAAATACCCTGGACTTGGCTTGAATTTTATAGAGAGCGTTGAATATGCTTTGGGTGCAGACGCTATTAACTACCAAGGCTTTAACCTTAAGGAAAGGCTTTCCAAAAATGCTTATTATAAGTATTTTGACACGATGGATTATCCTGTTAGCCTGCCTGCTAATTTTTCCGAAACTGGTCTTAATTGTCATTATGCTGCTCCTTTCTGCAATTACTCGCAATACGAAGGAGGGATAGGTTATGACGTATTCAGGTTTAATAGGAATGACACGACCATACACCTTTTCAATACTTTCCGCTTTCATTCCTCCCTTCCCCTCAAAGTCTGTGAAGATAATATATTCAATGAAAAGGTCTGGACTTCTGGTGGTGGCATAAATTGGAATTGTGACAGCAATGTTAAAAAGGTTGGTAATACTTCTATTGTTATAAATTCTGATAACCCTGTTGATGCAGAGCTTTATTCTCCTTTGATTGAAGTTACGCCAAACAAGGAGTACTCTGTTTCATATTGGGTTAAAACACAAAATCTTCAGCCATCTGATTCAAAGGTATATGGAAGGATTATAGTAGCTCAGTATAAAGATGGAGTAAGGGAAATAGATGATGTATCAACTGACAAAAGGATAGATACTGGATTTTCTCTAGGAGAGAATGTTTCAGGAACAACTGACTGGATTAAGAAAAGCTATACTTTCAAGACAACAGGTCAAACAAAATACATAAGGTTAAGAGCACCACTTGGTCTTCAAGGAAAAGCAAAAGGCAAAGTGTATTTTGATGACATAGTTGTAAAAGCCAAAGATACAACATCAGACTTAAACAACGATGGCAAAGTAGATATTTTTGACTACAACATACTAATCTCAAACTTTGGAAAAACAGGCTCTCCTGGATGGATACCAGCAGATATTAACAAAGATGGCAAAGTGGATATCTTTGACTATAATATTCTTGTAGGGGAGTTTGGAATTTTAGGGTAGGCTCTTTTATTACTTGACAAGAAAGAAGTGATTAATGAAAATAAGAGTAATAGAACCAAAATTGGAAAAAAGGGATTGTTTTAACTAGAGTGTCATAGTGATATAAAGGTTAAGTAATATGTCATTTAAAACAAAAAGAAAGTTAAGTTTTGATATCCTTGGCAAGAATAAGATTGTTTCTCTTCTTTCTGTAATGCTTCTTGTTCTTGGTCTTGGAGCAGGTATTTTTGCTTTAAACAGAAGTCTTGAGATGAGAGTTGGTGCAGGAGGGGGTTCTTTAAAACTTCTTTCTTCTTCAAATATCCCCACACAATCAGGCAGCGAATTTACCGTAGATGTTTATTTGGATACAGGGGGTATGCAGGTAACAGCTGCTGACATTAAGGTAAGGTACGACAAAAACTTACTGGAAGGAAAAAGTATAACAAACACTGGTTTTCTGCCTACAAACCTTGTCAATGGAAATGTAGACAACAACAATGGAATAGCCTCTATAGTAATCGGATCAGAACCAACAAATCCCAAATCAGGTAATGCTGTTATTGCAAAGATGGTATTAAGACTAAAATCCAATCTTCCCCAATCAGGAACAACTATTTCTCTGGATAGATCAAGCGCTGTTGCTGCTATTGGAATGGAAGGGAATATAATTTCAACTTACACTGACCTTCTGGTAGCCCCCCCAACCCCTACGCAGGTACCTGCACCCACTTCGTCACCTCGTCCTACTAGCCTACCTACCTCAACACCTGTTACACCGGGCCCCACTTCTATTCCATTTAATCCGGTCATAGAGGAAACTGTTCTTGATAAGTTCTTCCTGACTCTTAAAGGATCTGGTCTTGCTAGTCAAAATGGTGAGAGTGTGACGGTCAAGGTGAGGTATTTGGTTCAAGAGATGCCTAACAAGAAGCTCCTGGATCTTATTAGACCAAAAACTTCCTGGAAAGAGCACACAGGTACTTACCCTGTTGTCTCTGAGGCTGGAAAGCAGGTTATTCGCATACCGGCAGATAACGTTCCTGGAATAACATTAAGAAGTGGTTGGGTAAATGTTTACATAAATGGAAAACAAGCAAAAATTATTTGGGGAGGTGGTGGTTGGGAAAACCCTCCAATGCCACAACCAAAGCCTCCAAAGAGGCCTTGGTGGAAATTGAGATGGTGGAACTAGAGTAAAGCTGCAGGTTTAGTCTAGGCATCTTTTTGCTTACCTTTGGTTATTGGTTAACCTCTTGTTGACTGTCTCTTTAACTACAGGTAAAATTAGGTGGTCTTTTAAGGGTTACCTTATATTATGATATCAAAAGTAGCTCGGACAGAGTTTTCTCAAGCAATTAAGGCCTTGTGTATGGAAAAAGGGCTCGATGCCGCAGTGGTTCTGGAGGCGATAAGACACGCTGTTATTGCCGCATATAGGCGCGATGCCAAAGAAAGAGGCGAAGAGATAGGTGAAGATGTGGAGATTGATGCAAGAATAGATCCTTCAAACGGCGAGACAAAAGTCTTCATAGATGGCAAGGATGTTACCCCGCCGGGTTTTGGTAGAATTGCCGCTCAGACCGCGAAACAGGTGATTCACCAGAAGATACGAGAGGCAGAAAAAGATATGGTTATGAATGAGTTTAGAAGTAAAGTTGGAGGCTTGGTGTCTGGGATAATTTTGAGGTTTGAGGGTAAAGATGCAAGAGTAGATTTAGGTAAGACAGAAGGCATTTTGCCAAGTGGAGAGAGAATAGCTACTGAAAGGTTAAATCTGGGAGAAAGGTTTACCTTTCTTCTGAAAGAGATACGAGATGGATCAAGAGGCGAGGAGATAATACTTTCTCGAGCCGACCCCAAGTTTGTCTATGCTCTGTTTGCTCGCGAAGTACCAGAAATCTCTTCAGGTAGTGTGGAAATAAAATCAATAGTGCGCGAGCCTGGCTTGAGGACAAAGATGCTTGTCTATTCCAACCAACATGGTGTTGATCCAGTTGGCTCTTGTGTAGGACAAAAGGGAACAAGAGTTCAATCGGTTATGAGTGAGCTTGGTGGGGAGAGAGTCGATGTTATTCCTTATAGTGATGACGTAGCGGAAGTTATCAAAAACGCTCTTGCTCCTGCTGAAGGCCTGACTGTTAGATTGGATGAGGATAGTAAGACAGCGTATATAAAGGCGTCTGAGGACCAACTCCCTCTTGCTATAGGAAGAGATGGTCAGAATGCTAGACTCGTAGCCAAGCTTACGGGTTGGAACATAAAGGTTGAGAAGGGGGAGGAATCTGAAGAGGGCGAAAATGCTTCGGGCGATGGTTCCCGCGAAGACAAAGAATCTGAAGAAGAGAAAAGGGTGGAAAGTGAAGACGAAGGAAAAAAATAGTTTATGAGACTTTCCTTTTTAGTAGACAATTGCTATGAAGACACAAGAAGAAACATTAAAGAGACCACCGGTGGTTGCCGTTTTGGGCCATGTTGATCACGGAAAAACCTCCCTTCTTGATGCGATAAGAAAGACTAATATCCAAGCAAAAGAAGTGGGGGGAATTACCCAGAGAATAGGGGCCTCTGTTGTTAAGACTGATTCAGGAAGAGATGTTGTCTTTATAGACACTCCGGGACACGCTGCGTTTTCTAAGATGCGCTCATGTGGGGTCTCAGCTTCGGATATTGCCATTTTGGTTGTTGCAGCAGACGACGGTGTAATGCCTCAGACAAAAGAGTCAATTGAATATATAAGGGAAACGAATACTCCTTTCATAGTTGCTATTACAAAAGTGGATTTACCGTCAGCAAAAGTCGATGTTGTCAAAATGCAACTGTCGAAAGAAGAAATTTTGTTGGAGGGCGAAGGAGGAGATACTCCCTTTATTCTTGTTTCTTCGAAGACAGGGCAAGGAATAAAAGAGCTGCTTGATGTGATTTTGCTCCTTTGGGATTTGGACGATCGAGGTTTGGTAAACAATGGTGGGCTTAAAGCAGTAGTTGTAGAGACCAGTCTTACTAAGGCAGGGCCGTCTGTTTCGGTAGTAGTAAAAGAAGGAGTCTTGAGACTGAAACAAGAGATTTTTGCAGGGACTGAGAAAGCGAGGGTGAGGGGTTTGATTGATGCTTATGGCAAGCCAGTGAGCGAAGTAAGAGCAGGATACCCAGCCCTGATCTTGGGATTTGAGAAGCTCCCCCCTGTAGGTTGCTTGGTTTGTGATAAGATTTTGAGCTCTTCTGTTGTGCAGAATAGTTTGGAAGACAGATATCACCTTTCTTCTCAGAAGAAGAGCAAGCTAAACGCCATTTTTAAGGCGGAATCTCAAGGGGCGCTTGAGGCAGTTTTGTCAAGTATCCCAGAAGGCGTCTCGGTAATTGATTTTGGTGTTGGAGAGGTTACAAAGAATGACATCTTGCTTGCAAAGAGCACAGATTCTTTTATTTTTACATTTGGTGTTAAGTTGAGAAGCGAAGTGGTCAAACTTTCTGAAGCGGAAGGAGTGAAAATTGAGAATTTTGAGATTATTTATAGACTGGTTGAGAGAATCGAGGAAATCTTGTCTAAGAATGAGGAGAAAATTTTGGGCAAGGCTCAGATTTTGGCAGAGTTTCCTTTTGAAGACAAAAGGGTAGCAGGATGTAAGGTCTTGTTTGGGGAAATTAGCAAAAATGATAGGCTCTTGTTAAAGCGAGGAGAAAATGTCTTGGGCGAAGTCAGGGTGCTGTCATTAAAGAAACAGAAAAGTGAGGTTGATAAGGTAACCCAGGGTGAGGAGTTTGGGATTCTTTTTGTGCCACAGCTTGATTTTAAGGTGCAAGATGTGTTAGTATTGGTCGCCCCTGCCAGTAATTTAGATGGAAAATGACCTTAGTGCTTACTTTGATAGAGCAACCTCTGTATTTATAGTTCTTCCTAAAAAACCATATTTTGATCAGGTTGCTGCCGGACTTTCTCTTTATCTTTCATTGTTGGGGAAAAAAGAGGTTTCTGTTATTTGTCCAAGCCCAATGCTTGTTGAGTTTAATCGTCTGGTGGGGGTGGACAAAGTCGTACAGCATCCTGTAGAAAGAAACTTGGTAATCCGTTTTGCTGGGTATAACGCGATGGATATAGAAAAGGTTAATTCCGAGGTAAAAGATGAGGAGCTTTACCTTGTGGTTGTTCCTCAACCAAACGTTAAGCCTCCTACCAAAGAGCAAGTAAGCCTTTCATACAGTGGGGTGTCTTGTGATTTAATTGTTTTGGTGGGCGGGGCTGATGAATCGCACTTCCCTATTTTGGCAGATCCAGAGGTGTTGGGGATTCAAAAGATTCATGTGGGCCTTCGTGACATTCGCCAAACTAAAGATAACAACATCCTCTCTTATGTTAGGAGTTCGTCTTCTGTTTCAGAGTTGGTGGCGGATATTATTCGTGAGCTTGGGCTTGAAGTTGATGTGGACACGGCGTCAAATCTAATAGCAGGGATTGAGGTTGGTAGTAATCATTATACATCTGAGGGAGTGACCGCTAACACGTTTCAGACGATAGCTGATCTTTTAAGGCTCGGTGGTAGGAGAACGAATTTGTTGTTTAGATCGACATCTTCTGTGGGGCAGTCTGGCGAGACTCTTCTTGACAAGACGGGCGGTGATAAGTTTTTACGAGGAAATCTTACCCCCGAGAGTGATATACAAGACAAAGGTAAGAGAGAGGCCCCGGAGGCAGATGAAAATCCGCCATCAGACTGGCTCGCCCCCAAGATATTTAAAGGAACATCGGTTAGCTAATTAATTACTTATTGAGATGTTTATTTTTTCGTGATAGAATTATTGTGTTGAAGTCAAGGTTTACCTCGTAGGAGGTTTACTTTGGCTATCGCAAGTTATGGCGTTAACACCAGAGGAAAAAAAGAAAGTAATAGAAAGGTTTGCAAGAGAAAAAGGAGACACAGGTTCTCCTGAGGTGCAAATAGCTCTTCTTTCTTCTCAGATAGAAAAACTAGTTAGTCACCTCAAAAGTCATCCTAAGGATGTTCATTCAAGGCGCGGCCTTTTGTCTATGATTGCCAAAAGAAGAAGGCTTCTTGTTTATCTTAAAAGAAAGGATGAAGCGAGGTATCTCTCCTTGCTTGATAAACTAAAGGCAGAAAAAAAGGATTTAATTGATGAAAACTCTAAAAAGAATTCGAAGTGAGACAGAATTTGGGGGTAAGAAGTTAATTCTTACTTCGGGTGATTTGGCATTTCAGTCGTCAGGTGCCGTAATGGCTCAGTATGGTGAGACTGTAGTGCTTGCTGCTGTGGTTTTTTCTCCTCTTAGGGAAAAGCTTGGCTATTTTCCACTTTCAGTTGAGTATCAGGAAAGACTTTATGCTGGAGGCAAAATTAAAGGCAGTCGTTGGGTTAAAAGAGAAGGAAGGCCATCAGATGATGAGATCTTAAGCGGCCGTCTTATAGACAGAAGCATTAGACCACTTTTCCCCAAGGAATTTTCAGATTACGAGGTTCAGGTTACAGTGACGGTATTGTCCGTCGATCTTGAAAATAGCCCTGATATTGTTGCTGCCATTGCCGCATCTGCTGCTATTGAAGTTTCGCCAATTCCATGGGCAGGACCCGTGTCAGTTATTCGTCTGGGGCTTAAAGATGGGAAATTTTTGATTAACCCCACAACGTCAGAGCTTGAGTTGTCAAGTCTTGATTTGGTTGTTTCTACGACGGAAAACTCAGTTGTTATGATAGAAGCTGGGGCAAAGGAAGTTCCTGAAGAAAAGGTGGTCGAAGGTGTAGAGTTTGCAGTTAAGGAAGGCAAAAAACTTATTGAGTTTATTTCTGATTTTGCTAAAAAAGCAAGAAGCAAAGAAAAAATTAATCTCAGAGTTCTAGATGACAAGGCATTTTTAGATAGAGTTGATAAGATAGCTGGCAGGGATATAGAAGAAATGGTAGTCAAGCTTGCTAGGAAAGAGATTAGTTATACCGAGGTTGATCAATATAAGAATTCCCTTGTTGAAAAGTTTGGGGAGGAAGAAAGACAACACCTGCACGAAGCTTTTGAGAAATTGATGTCCTTGAAATTTAGAAAAATGGTTTTATCAGGCAAAAGGCCTGATGGGAGGAGAAATGATGAGATAAGGCCACTTTCTGTTGAAGTTTCTGTCTTGCCACGCACTCATGGTTCTGCAATTTTTCGGCGGGGGCATACACAGGTCTTGTCAATAGCCACACTTGGTGCTCCGTCCTTGGAGCAATTAATCGAGACGGCCGAAGGCGAGGAGACAAAGCGTTATATGCACCACTATGTAATGCCTCCTTATTCTTCGGGAGAAACAGGTAGAATTGGTGTTCCCTCAAGAAGAGAGATAGGACACGGTGCTTTGGCAGAAAGAGCACTTTTGCCGGTTATCCCTCCTGAAGAGGATTTTCCTTACACGATAAGGGTTGTTTCTGAAGTTTTGTCGTCAAATGGTTCAACATCAATGGCTTCCACTTGCGGATCTACTCTTGCTCTAATGGATGCGGGTGTTCCTATTAAACGGCCAGTTTCCGGTATTGCTATGGGACTTGTGGTTGAAGATGAGAAAAATTTTGTTGTTTTGACAGACATTGCGGGAATTGAAGATGGAGCAGGAGATATGGATTTTAAGGTTGCAGGAACAGAAAAAGGTATAACCGCATTGCAGCTTGATGTTAAGACTTTAAAGCTTGTTCCATCTATTTTGTCCTCTGCTTTGGCTCAGGCAAAAAGGGCTCGTGGACAAATTCTTGAAAAAATGCTTTCTGTGATAGGGTCACCCCGGAAGGAAATTTCAATTCACGCACCCAAGATTAGGATGATTAAAATTCCACAAGATAAAATAGGCGATCTTATAGGTCCTGGAGGAAGAATGATAAGAAATCTTATTGCCGAAACTGGGGCTCAAATTGAAGTAGAGGAGGATGGAACGGTGAATATTAGTAGTACCGATCCTGAGGCTGTAGAGGAAGCTATCTTGAAGGTTGAACAATTAACTAAGGAAGCAAAGGTGGGTGAGATTTATGAAGGAACTGTTAAAAGAATAGAGCCATACGGTGCTTTTGTTGAGATTTGGCCTGGGAAAGATGGTATGGTTCATATTTCTGAGATGAGTAATGATTATGTTAATGACCCTCATGATGTTTTGAAATTGGAAGACAAGATCAAGGTAAGAGTTAAGGGGATAGATGAGATGGGTAGAATTAGCCTTTCCATGAAACTAGACGAGAAAGGTGAATCGCAAAGAAATGATTTTCCAAGAAAAGGAAACTGGCGTGAAAGTAGAAGCAAGACTAGAATAAAGAGAAGTTCTGGTGGGCCTCATTTTCCTACAAGCAGGCTCATTGAGGAATTTGAGAAGAAAAAGGGGTATTAATAACTTCTTTTTTGTTTTATCTCCAGATGCTATTATTGTATTATTATGGCTGCTGTTTCCACAGATGATATTAGTGTTTATTCGCATAAAAATTTGGACGAGCCTCTTCCTGTTAGAGATGTAGAGCTTTTGAGACTTAAGTCTTTGGTTGATTCTTCCGATTGCCCTGATGAATTGAAAGAAAGAATAAACACAAGGTTGGGCCAACTTGATAGGTTGGTGAATTCTCCTTCATTTCTTGATGAGTATGACAGAATTTCCCGCTACATCGATTGGGTTATCAAAATCCCTTGGAACAAGACCACTGAGGATATTTTAGATTTGGAAAGAGCCAAGAGAGTTTTAGATAGTCATCACTATGGTCTTGAGGAAATAAAAAATAGGATTCTTGAGTATATATCGGTGATGAAATTAAAATCAGAAAAAGGCGAAAAAGATGAAGTTCTTAAAGCGCCCACCCTTTTTTTTGTAGGTTTAGTGGGTACAGGAAAAACGACCATTGCTCCATCTATTGCCGAGGCTTTAGGAAGAAAGTTTGCTCGTATTCCTTTTGGTGGAATGGGAGACCCCCTTGACCTTCGTGGGCAATCGAGACTTCATCTGGAATCAGAACCCGGTAAAATAATAAAAGCTTTAATTTCTGTTCAAAGCAAAAATCCGGTGATTCTACTTGATGAGATAGATCGTGTGACAGAACAGGGGAGAAGCTCTATTATGGGTGTTTTAGTTGAGCTTTTGGATCCAAAACAGAATTATGCCTTTGTTGACCATTATGTTGATTATCCGGTTGATCTTTCTCAGGTTCTGTTTATCGCAACTGCAAACAACACACATAATATTGCTACCGCAGTGATGGACAGGCTTGAGCCTATAAGCATGCCATCTTATTCGGATTCAGAGAAGATCGCTATTGCTGTTAATTATGTATTGCCTGAAAAGTTAAGATCCGCAGGTATACCAGAGGGGGTAATAAATGTGGCAGATGATGTTTGGCCAATTGTCGTTCGCCCGCTTGGGTATGACGCTGGTATTAGAACTTTGGAAAGAACAATAGATGGCTTAGTGCGTAAAGTAGCTAGACTTCTGGTTGAAGGAAAAATTACCTCTATTAGAATAACAAAGGAAAATGCAAAGGAGTTTCTACCTCAATAATATGTTATGGATAAAGCTTTGGAATTAAAAGAGTTGAAAAGTAGAGCGCTTGAAGATAAAAATTTACCCTTAAAGAGCGGTGCAACGAATCTTGTTTTTGGAGTTGGAAACCCAAATGCTGAAATTCTTTTTATTGGAGAAGGTCCTGGTTATTGGGAAGATGTGAAAGCAGAGCCTTTTGTGGGACCTGCGGGGAAACTTCTAGATAAGCTTTTGGAATTAATAAAAATAAAAAGAAGCGATGTTTTTATTACTAACGTGGTTATGCATCGTCCCCCAAACAACCGAGACCCATTACCTGAAGAAATAGAAGCTTATAAACCTTATTTAGATGGGATAATAAGAATTATTTCACCCCGTGTGATTGTGACACTGGGAAGGTTTTCTATGGCAAAGTTTTTGCCTAATGCCTTGATCAGTCGTGTTCACGGCAAGGATTTTTCTGTTTATTTTGATGGTCTTAATATTGTGGTTGTACCAATGTATCATCCTGCTGCTGCTTTAAGAAATGGAGATATTATGATAAAAATAAGGGAAGATTTTTTGGGTCTGCCAAAAATCTTGGAGAAAGCACGATCGGTAAGGGATAAGGTTTATTTGGAAAAAAATAAAGAGGTTTTTGAACAAAAACAGATGGAACTATTTTAAACTATGGTTAGGTTTATAGCTTTATCTGGAACAACTGATGTTACGGAGAATTTTTATGTTTACGAGACAGAGAGAGATTTGATAGTTGTTGACTGCGGCGTTGGTTTTCCGGAACCGGATATGTTGGGAGTTGACCTTGTAATTCCTGATTTTTCTTATGTTCGTGATAAGAGAAATAAATTAAGGGGAATAATTATTACCCACGGCCATGAGGACCACATTGGAGCGTTGCCATTTCTTATTTCTGAAGTTAGAGCACCTATTTTTTCAACAAAGCTGGTTGCCGGTTTTATTGGTCTTAAGATGCAGGATTATGGAATATCGAATTTCAGGGTAAATGTTTTTGATCCTGAAAAAGATAGCATCACCCTTGGAGATTTCAAAATATCACCATTTAGGACATCTCATTCTATTCCAGACAGCGTTGGCTTTGTTATCGATACTCCTGAAGGGAAAATGGTTCATGCGGCAGATTATAAATTTGATTGGACACCGGTTGACGGACGACCCTTTGACATATCAAGACTTTCTTTGCTTTGTTCAAACGGGATTTTAGCTGTCCTTTCTGATTGCCTGGGATCAACATCGCCGGGTTATACCGAAAGTGAAAAGAATATAGAGGCAAGAATCGGAAGCATAGTTTCGGAGGCAAGGGGTAGAGTATTTTTTACCACCATATCCTCAAATATTTCAAGAATAAGACAAGCTTTAAATGTAGCTTCTCGGACAAGAAGGAAAGTGGCAATTCTTGGCAAGTCTATTGATTCAAAGGTAAAGGTTGCCAGTCAATTGGGTTATCTTGATCTGCCGACAAGGTTGGAGAGAAGTGTTAAAGATCTTGAAAGACTGCCGGATGATAAGGTTATGATAATTATTTCAGGGAGTTATGGTCAGCCTGGTAGTTCCCTTTACCGTTTGGCATTGGGGGAGCATGACCTTTTGAAACTCAAGGAGGGTGATGTTGTAATTTTTTCTTCAGATCCCGCTCCTCCTGGGTCTAAGGCCAATGTTGACTTTGTTGTTGATAGATTAATTGAAAAAGGAGCTATTGTTCACTATTATGATATTCAGGAAGACTTGCATGTTTCAGGGCACGGAAGCCAAGAGGATATTAAACTTCTTCTTTCTTTAACCAGACCTAAGTTTGCTATACCCATAGGAGGAACCATTAGGCATATGAGGGCTTTTTCTGATCTTGCTCAGAGTGTGGGCATAAGTAAGAATTCAGTTTTTGAACTCCACGATGGGGAATCGGTTGAATTTAGAGATGGACGTGCCGTTAAAGGAGCAAAGTTTGAGACAAGAAATGTTTTAGTTGATGGTTTGGGAATCGGAGATGTTGGAGAGGTTGTTCTGCGGGATAGAAATGTTCTTGCTCGCGAGGGAGTGGTTATAATTCTTTTGCAATTTGACGGATCTAAGAAAAAGATTGTAAATCAACCTGAAATTATAAGCAGAGGTTTTGTCTTTGAAAGAAAGCAAAAAGTTTTGTTGGAGAAAGCCTCTTCTGATTTTTTGTTTTTCTTGAGGAAAAGAATTAATTTAGACAGAAAATCTTTGAAGGATTTGGCAGTTGATTTTTTTGAGCGGTATTTCTTCGAAAAAACTGGCCGTCGGCCGATGGTGTTGCCCTTGGTGGTAGAAGTTTGATCTTCATTAAACAACTTTTGTTTTCTTTGGTATATAATTAACTTGCAGATGCCAAAAATTAAGAGATTGAAAAGAGCAAAGCAGAAGAAGTCTTTTGAATTTAAGTTAAAGAGAGCAACAGTTTACTCTATCGTTCAGCTTTTAATGTTTTCTTTTACAGTTCTTTTGATTATTTCTTTCTCTCGTCAGGGTAAGCTGTTGGTGATTGTGAACGATTTGTTGATGAATTATTTTTCTTGGACTTCAGTGTTTCTCCCATTTATTTTCTTAGTTATGGGGCTTTTATTCTCCCGCTTTAAGACCCCTCTTTCCCAGCCTAATGTAGTGGTAGGTTCTATTCTTTTTTTTATTTCAATTATGGGTTTGACTAAAGCGGGGGTTTTAGGTAGGAGTCTTTGGGAGGGAATTGAGCTTTTGTTGACAAAGCCGGGAGCTTTTTTTTCTCTTCTAACAGGTTCACTTGTTGGTTTAGTAGTTCTTCTTAACATTCCGTTTGAGGTAGCTTTGTCTTTTGTTTTAGATACTTTTAGAGTCCTAAGGGATTCTCTTTTTGGATCAAAGATAGGAGTGAAGAAGGGGTTATTAAATAAAAGGGGGAACATAAAAATTGGTGGTTTAGTACCCTCAGTCAATACAACCGCAAGTGCAGAAACAGTTCAAAGTCAGGGTGGTGCAATGTCTGGTTTGGGTTTAAGTTCCACGTCGGTTATAACAAATCAACCTGGAAGCAATGAACCTTGGAGATATCCTGACATTTCTATTTTTTCAACTACACAATCCGGTGTTGCTGATAGAGGAGATGTCAATGAAAATGCGGCTATTATAGAAAAAACATTGGATGATTTTGGTATATATGCAAAAGTTGTTGAAGTTAATTATGGGCCAGCGGTTACCCAGTATGCCATTCAGGTTGCCTCCGGCACAAAGCTTTCAAAAATTACGGCACTAGAGCGAGATTTGGCTTTAGCTCTGGCCGCTCCGACAGGTACTATAAGAATCGAAGCACCCATTCCTGGCAAAAGCTTGGTTGGTATAGAACTTCCCAATCGCAAACCAGAGTTTGTTTCAATACGTCAGATGCTTGAATCTGATGTTATGGCAACAAACCCTTCCAAACTTTTGGTTGCATTAGGTCTTGATGTAACCGGTAAGCCTGTTGTAGCTGATTTGGGAAAGATGCCTCACGTTTTAATAGCAGGACAGACTGGTGCAGGTAAGTCAGTTTGTCTTAATACTTTTCTGGCATCTCTTCTTTTCCGATCATCTCCGTCTGAAGTAAAACTTGTGCTTGTAGATCCTAAAAGAGTCGAGATGGTCCACTATACAGGTATTCCTCATCTTTTAACGCCTGTAATCACTGATTATAACGAGGTTATTAATGTTTTGCGGTGGGTTGTAGACGAAATGGAAGCAAGGTACAAAAAGTTTGCTGAAGTGGGAGCCAGAAATATTGATACCTACAACGAGATGTCTGGGTTCCAATCTATGCCATATATAGTAGTAGTGGTTGATGAGCTTGCTGAGATAATGCTTTTTTCACCGGTTGAGGTAGAAGAAAAAATTACAAGGATTGCCCAGAAGAGTCGTGCTACAGGAATTCATATGGTTCTTGCCACCCAGAGACCTTCGGTTAATGTTATTACCGGGCTTATTAAGGCTAATATTCCCTGTCGTATAGCCTTTAAAGTTGCGTCGCAAGTTGACTCACGTGTTATTCTTGATCTACCTGGTGCAGAAAAACTTTTAGGTAGAGGAGATATGCTTTATTTGCCTCCAGATCAGGCAAAACCAATTCGTATTCAAGGTGCTTTTGTCTCCGATAAAGATATTCTTAATCTTACCTCTTACCTTAAAAATTTGGGTGTTACCCCTCAGTATGTAGAAGAAGCTACTAAAGCACCGGCAGGTGGAAGCTCAGTTAGTTTTCAGTCAGGGGGTAAGATGGACGAGAGATTTGCAGAAGCGGTGAGGCTTGTTTGCCAGTATGATAGGGCGTCAACTTCTTTATTACAGAGAAGAATGTCTATTGGTTATTCTAGGGCAGCCAAAATTATTGATCAACTAGAAGAGGCGGGAGTGATTAGCTCACCTCAGGATGGTTCTAAAAGAGAAGTTTTAATAAGTGATGCTGAGGATTTTCTCTCATCTTTTGGTAAAATGTAGCTTCTATGCAGACAATAGGAAGTTTTCTTAAAAAAGAAAGAATATCTCGTAAAGTTTCTCTTGAGGATTTGGAGAGAAAAACTAGAATTAGAAAGGAAATCCTAGAGTTGATAGAAAAGGAAAAATGGGATTCTTTGCCTGAATACCCAGTTGTTTTAGGTTTTGTAAAGAATATTTCCAAGAGTCTAAAGCTAGAAGTAAATAAAGCTGTTGCGCTTTTAAGAAGAGACTATCCCCCTAAGATAATTTCTTTAAAAAAGCAGGAACCGGTCGTTTCTTTAAAGAAAGGTTTTATTTGGGGTCCTAAAACAACTTTTATTTTTGTGTCAGTTTTGGTTGGAGTTTTAATATTATCTTACATATTATACCAATTGAGATTATTTTATAGCCCACCCTATTTGGAAATTTATACTCCAAAAGATGGACAGGTCTTGAATATTAGTGAAGTTGAAGTTACTGGTAAGGCTAATCCTCAAGCTACTGTGGAAGTGAATGATTTCCCTGTTGAATTATCGAAGGATGGTTATTTTAGATTTGGGTTATCTTTGGAAGAGGGAAATCAGGTCATAACTGTAAGAGCTAAATCAAGATCAGGAAAAGTTAAGGAAGTTATTCGAAGTGTGATTGTAGAACGAAAATAGGATTTTATTAATTTATGGATACCGCTCAAAAGGTTCTTACATTTGTGGCAATTTCTCTAACTGTTCTTTTTTTGGTGGTTGGACTGCAAGTTTTTTTGATAATTCTTGATTTAAGAAAAGCAATCAAGCGACTAAATGCAATTCTTGAAGATGCAATTTTGGGTGGTGGTTTGATAAGACCGGATAAACTTACAGGAGTTTTGGAAATGTTGAGGAAAAGTAAGAAAATAGAGTCACATGGAGAGATTTGATTTATGATAACAACTGACGAAATTAGAGAAAAATACTTGAACTTTTTTAAAGAGAAGTCTCATTATGAGATACCAGCTTCTCCTCTTGTGCTTGAGGGAGATCCTACTACTCTTTTTACTTCTGCTGGAATGCAACCTTTGATACCTTACCTTAAAGGGGAACCTCATCCTAAAGGAAGGAGACTTTGCAATTCTCAGCCTTCCATCAGGCTTCAGGATATTGATGAGGTGGGTGACAATCGACATACCACCTTTTTTGAAATGCTTGGCAATTGGAGTTTGGGTGATTACTTTAAGAAGGAACAATTGGCTTGGTTTTGGGAATTTTTAACAGATATTCTTTCTCTCCCAAAGGATAAGCTTTATGTTTCTATCTTTGAAGGATTGAAAGATGAAAGGGGAAAAGTTGTTGTTCCCAAAGACGAGGAGTCTTACAAAGTCTGGCTTTCTTTGGGGGTGCCAGAAGAGAGAATATTTTTCTATGGATCAGAAAAAAATTGGTGGAGCAGATCGGGCGAGCCTATCTCTATGCCTGAAGGTGAAATAGGAGGGCCGGATTCTGAAGTATTCTATGATTTTGGTAAGCCGAGGCATGAAGGGTGTCATCCAAATTGCGATTGTGGCAGGTTTTTGGAAATAGGAAACTCTGTTTTTATGGAGTATGAGAAAAAAAATGGCAAGCTTGTTTTTTTGCCTGAGAAAAATGTGGATTTTGGTGGAGGGTTGGAGAGGCTTTCGATGGCAGCGAATAACATAGAAGATATTTTCTTGACCGATCCCTATTTAGGTGTAGTGCGTGCATTGGAGGGAATATCGGGCATAAAATATGATGACAATAATAGAAATAGGAGTTTTAGGGTAATTGCAGATCATCTGCGAGCATCAGTTAATATATTATCTGAAGGTATCTATCCTTCAAACAAACTTCATGGATATGTTTTGAGGAGGCTTTTGAGAAGGTCGTTTTTGCATTTTTATTTCCTTTGTGGTTTTTCGGACTGGAAGTTGGACGAGATTGTCTTAACTTTGGAAAGTAATGAGAAGATAAAGAAGAATATTGAATTTGTTCAGGAATTGATTAAGGAGGAGGAATTGAAATTCAGAAGAATCTTGGATAGGGGGATAAAAATTATAGAAAAGGCAGTAAGGGATGGTGTAAAGATAGATGGCAAATTTGCTTTTGATCTTTATCAAAATGAGGGTTTTCCTTGGGAGCTAACTTTGGAAATATCTCAAGAAAAGGGTTTGAATTTGGTTAGCGATGTTAAAGATCAATTCAAAAAGGAATTTGAGAAGCATCAAGAAATTTCAAGAAAGGCTTCTGTCGGTGTTTTTAAAGGAGGTTTGGCAGATCATTCATATGAGGTTGTAAAATTACACACTGCTACCCATCTTTTACACTCGGCATTAAGAAAAGTTTTGGGAGACTCTGTTTCGCAGAAGGGGTCGAATATTACTTCAGAAAGACTGCGATTTGATTTTTCTTTTCCTAGAAAACTTAGCGATGAAGAAATAAGGAAAGTTGAAACCTTGGTAAATAAAGTAATAACAGATAAGCTTCCTGTTTCTTGGGAAGAGAAGAAATTGGAAGATGCTATAGAGGAGGGAGCTCTTCATTTTTTTGCAGAAAAGTATGGAGATGTAGTTAAGGTTTACACAGTGGGTGATCCAAAGGGTGGGTATTTTTCTAAGGAGGTTTGTGGGGGGCCTCATGTAAAAAACACTTCAGAGTTGGGGTATGTTAGAATAATTAAACAAGAGAAGTTGGGGCAGACAGCTGTTCGTATTTATGCTGTAAATGAAGAAAAAAAGTAGATGGATCTAAAAAGATTTGTGTCTCCCAAAAAGGAAGTTGAAGAGAAGTACTGGTCTGTCGTTATAGAGCCGGATTGGGTTCAAAGTGGAATCTGGATTGCTCAAGACGGCAAAGTGGAAGTGCTTTCTTTTAGCAAACCTTTGCCATGGAGCGGCGAGGAAAATCTGGTAGATGTAGTTGATTCTTCCCTTTCGGTTTCTGTTGGTAATTTGGCAGAAGATGATTTGGAAATATCGAAAACTGTTTTTGGGCTTTCGTCGTCTTGGGTAACTCCTGATGGAGGAATCAAACAAGAATATCAAGACCTAATTAAGAATGTTTGTCAGGAGCTGTCTCTAAAGCCTGTGGGCTTTGTGGTTTTAAGTGAAGCTTTAGCTTTTTATTTTAAGTCAGAAGAGAAAGTTCCACTTAATGCTATTATTGTTGGTTTGGGAGAGAAAAATGTGTCTGTTTCTCTTTTTATTGAAGGGGTGAACAAGGGTGAGGTAATAGTCTCTAGAAGTCTCTCGGTAACTGACGATATTGCTGAAGGCCTTTCTCGGTTCTTGCAAGTTTCCTCTTTTCCTCCAAGAATTCTCCTTTTTAATGGTCGTGAGGGAGAGTTAGAAGATGTGTTGCAAGAGATAACATCAGTTGATTGGTCTGGGTTTGAGGGAATTAGTTTTTTGCATCTTCCCAAGGTAGAGGTAATTGATCTTGAAGAGAAAATAAAAGCGGTTTCGCTTGCTGGGGGAGTTGAGCTTTTGGGGGCAACTTCTGTGTTAATAAAAGAAGCAGGAAAAGAAGTTTCTTTTGATGTTGAGAAGGAAATAGGTTTGGCGGAAAGCAAGGAAACTGATGATTCTGGTTATCAGGATGAGAAGTCTTTGCAGGGGGATAATTTTTCTTCTGTTGAAGGTGATGTTGGGTTTGTGGTTGATAAAGACATAAAAGAGATTGGAGAGAAGGTGATAGGGAAACAAATTTCTCGGGATGGTTTTAAGGAAAATTTTAAAGAAATTGATGGTGGTTTTGAAGAAGGTTTTCAGCCAGTTAGAACTGAATTGCCAGGAGGAGATATGTTTGAAAAAAATCTTGGTAAGAGAGGATTTATATTTCGGAATATTTTTAAAAAACAACTTTCATCTATTTCACTTTTTTCTTATAAAACACCAATCTTGGTTGGTATTGTTACTTTCATACTGGTTTTTCTGGGTTTTTTTGTGGCGTGGTGGTTTTTACCGAAAGCTTCGGTTATAGTCTATCTTTCGCCTAAAAAGATAGAAAGTAAACAAGAGGTTGTTTTTGATGCAACAGCCAAGGATGTTGATTTGAGGGCAAAAACTATTCCTTCCAATTTAATCAAAAGAGAACAATCGGGAGAAAAGACAATACCAACCTCAGGTACAAAGCTAACGGGCGAGAAAGCAAAGGGTAAGATTGTGATATATCGAACCGGTTCTCAGTTGTCTTTAGATAAGGGAACGAAAGTCCAGAATTCATCAGGGCTTACCTTTGTTTTGGATGAAGATGTTACAGTTGCAAGCGGAAGCGCATCTTCACCAGCAAAAACAGAAGCTCAAGTAACGGCTGCAGATATTGGGTCGGAATATAATCTAGCTTCCGGTGAATCCTTTACCATTGGCAATTATCCCTCGAGTGAGATTGAAGCCAAAAATGAAGAGTCTTTTAGTGGTGGTTCAAGTAGAGAAATTAGCTCTGTATCCTCTGCCGATTATGATAATGTGCTTTCTGAATTAAAGAAGGAGCTGAGAGACAAGGCAATTTCTGCTATTAAGAGTTCGCTTTCTTCAGATGATTATTTGATAGAAGAAACTTTAATTGAGAATGAAAAGCAGAAAGTTTATGATCATAAGATAGGTGACGAAGCAACTAGCCTAAAACTTAGCTTAACAATGGAGTTTTCTGCTTTTTCTTTCAAGAAGTATGATATGTTTGAATTTTCAAAGGAAATCTTGAAGGATCAAATTACTTCTGGATATGTGTTAAGGGAAGGACAGTTGTCTTTAGGTTTTGATGTCAAAGAGATTAAAAATGATAAGGCTTTTATCTTGGCTTCATTTTCTGCAAATTTGTTACCCGCTATTGACGCTGATCAAATAAAGAAAAAAATTGTGGGAAGAAAAATTAAGTTTGTTGAAGATTATTTAATAAAAGAGTCGGGTTACGAAAAGGTTAAGATTGATATTGTTCCTGGTATTTTTAACAGATTTGGGTTTCTACCCCATGTCTCAAATAATATAGAAGTTGGATTTGAATCCTCGCGTTAGTCTGATTTTGAAAAAATATTTGTTTTTGTTTAATATGTTTTTGTGATTGATATGAACTTACCCAAGAAAACTTTATTAAGACTTGTTTTTTCTTTTTTGCTTGGTCTAGTTGGAGTTTTGATATTGGGTTTCACTCTATATCCTATAATTTCTTATGAATTAAATAATAGGAGCAGTCTATCTGGTTTATTATCTCCTGTGGTAGAGGAGGATGTGGATATCTTTTATGAAAAGGATTACACAAAGGCAAGTAACTGGTTTGTAGGTGGAGCGAAGATAGAGGATTTTTCTTTGCCTAAAGTAGCTTTTTATAATCTATCTATCCCGAAGCTTAGGATTGAGGATGCAGTTGTTGCAATAGGAGGAGAGGATCTTAATGAGCACCTAATCCAATATCCGGGTACTGCTTTGCCTGGGCAAGTTGGGAATGCGGTTATATTTGGTCACTCAATTTTACCCCGTTTTTATGATCCTAAAAATTACATTTCTATCTTCTCGCTCTTACCTACTCTTGAAAAGGGAGATTCTATTTTTGTTGTTTATGATGGTATCGAATATTTGTATAAGGTTGAGGATATGTTTGAGGTCACCCCAAACGATATTCAAGTCTTGGAGCAAAATCGTTCTGACTCTTATCTTACGCTTGTAACCTGCACTCCACCTGGAGATCCTCGAAAGCCAAAAAGGCTGATTGTAAGAGCAAAGATAGTTTCCAATCAAGCGAATAAGCAGACAGAGAATCTTAACATATGAGGACTTTGGGCATTGATTTTGGTAAATCGAAGGTAGGACTGGCAATTTGCGAAGTAGACTTGCCTTATCCATTTGGGGTTTTGAAGTTCAGGAATGAAGAGGATTTGTTGGAGAAAATATTAAAGATTGTAGAAGAGGAAAAAATAGAAAGAGTGGTTGTTGGTGTTTCTGAGGGTAAGATGGGAGAGGAAGCATCCATTTTTGCCGATAAGCTAAAGGAGAGTCTTTCGGTTCCTGTTGTGTTGCAAGATGAGACGTTGACGACACATGATGCTAAATATCTTTCTATAGAGGCAGGGATTAGCAGGAAGAAAAGGAAGAAAATGGAAGATGCTTATGCTGCTTGTTTGATTCTGGAAAAATATTTAAGATCTTGATGGCTGAGTTTTAGTCTTATATGGGCTTTTCTAAAAGGCTATTGTTAGTTGTCTTTTCTCTGTTATTGGTTTGTTTGTTCTCTGGCTCAGTTGCCCTAGCTAGGGAGTATCAGGAGATAATATTTAAAGATGATTTCAGAAACCTGTCTTCTTGGAACGCCTCTTTTGAACTTCCGAACAGGGCGATGGTAGACGACTCACTGGGCTTTAGAAGTAATACTAGCTTGCTTATTGACTATGTTGAGGCGAAGGGTATTGTTAACTTAACTAAAGATCTTGGTAGTTCTTATTCCAATGTTTTAACCAGGGTTTTCTTCTACGACGATATGGATAACAGCTTGGGAACAATTGTTACCGTAAGTTCTGATAATAAACAACCTGGTTCCAACATCCCCTTCCATACAGGTATAGGTGTTATTACCAGTATATCTGATGATTATTATGTGGTGCGTCATAACGCTCTCGCAAACACTTTTGTAACAGATATCAAAAGGAGTCGTGGTTGGCATATGTTTGAATTTGTAATTACTGATTTGGGGGTCTATTGCAAAATAGATAATGAGCTTGTGTTTAAGGAAGAAGGGAAAGATAAATTCTCTCCCCTTGTAAATAAAGATCAGAAAAGTCTAAAGCAGTTAGGAATAGTTTCTACGTGGGGTTTGACGGGTAAGGCTTGGTATGACGAGATGTCTGTTATCAAGCCTTTTGATGGTGATTGGAAAAAATACCCCAAAATCTTATCCGCTTATCACTATGATATCTATAAGGATGTGGAATTCTCTAATCTATTTGATAGACCTTTATCTGATGATAATACGCTTCGTGCTCTTCTTGATACTTCTGCTGCATTTTATATTTATGGAAAATTGGAAAATGACGCGGATGCTGTGGGCAGAAGTTTGGAATTGTTTGGAAAGGTATTAAATGATGCGCGTTGGCGGAAAAGTGATGACTGGCAATTGGGAATAAAGATGGGCCTTCTGTTGCAGAACTCTGCGTTTATGTGGGAGGATCTTGACCCTCACGCTAGAGCTAAAGTGGTTGGTCTAGCTTACGATCGGCTGTACGAATATCTTAACCCAAGTTATCAGTTCAGAGATCCTAAGAGTGGTTATGTATATGATTCAAAAGCTGAGGAAAACTCTTGGCATGCTTATTTCTTGGCACAGGCAGCTAACTATTTGCCTGATTTTCCAGAAAAAGAGAGAATCGAAGAAAAAGCTCGTTGTTTCGCTTTCCATTCCATTACAACAGGGGAATCTAGATGTGGATTGACAACGCAGACTGTTTATAAGGATTTCTCGTTGGAAAATCATGGTTTTCCACACCCTGTTTATGCAATAGCGACCATCCATCAGCTTGCAATGGGCGCATTGTCTTACGAGAGGGTGGGTAAACCGATACCGGGGGAGTTTATGCACAATGTTGTCAATCTCTATGAAAGATTCATTGAGGAACGGTTAGACTTGGGATCGTTTCATACTAAGAATTCCCCCAAACCTGATTGGCTAGGAGCGCACAGGTCTTTATTCGTTAGCTCAGTTGGTTTTGAGTATTTGAGAAGGCTGGGGGTTAATCTGCGTTTTAATACTGAAGATGTTTTCAGAAAAATGAGTATCTTCTACTACGGTGTTCCTTGTGTCTGGATTGTAGATATGCAACAGCAGCAAAAGAATCCAGAACTGTTTCGTCTGGCTATGTTTTTGAATTCTATTTACGCTGGTGGTTATGCTAGTGCAGTTTCTACTGTGTTTGCCAATGAAGGATATTCTCTCTTTCCCCTCAAAGTCTGTGAAGATAATATATTCAATGAAAAGGTCTGGACTTCTGGTGGTGGCATAAATTGGAATTGTGACAGCAATGTTAAAAAGGTTGGTAATACTTCTATTGTTATAAATTCTGATAACCCTGTTGATGCAGAGCTTTATTCTCCTTTGATTGAAGTTACGCCAAACAAGGAGTACTCTGTTTCATATTGGGTTAAAACACAAAATCTTCAGCCATCTGATTCAAAGGTATATGGAAGGATTATAGTAGCTCAGTATAAAGATGGAGTAAGGGAAATAGATGATGTATCAACTGACAAAAGGATAGATACTGGATTTTCTCTAGGAGAGAATGTTTCAGGAACAACTGACTGGATTAAGAAAAGCTATACTTTCAAGACAACAGGTCAAACAAAATACATAAGGTTAAGAGCACCACTTGGTCTTCAAGGAAAAGCAAAAGGCAAAGTGTATTTTGATGACATAGTTGTAAAAGCCAAAGATACAACATCAGACTTAAACAACGATGGCAAAGTAGATATTTTTGACTACAACATACTAATCTCAAACTTTGGAAAAACAGGCTCTCCTGGATGGATACCAGCAGATATTAACAAAGATGGCAAAGTGGATATCTTTGACTATAATATTCTTGTAGGGGAGTTTGGAAGTGATTAGCACTTGTTATTTATTAATGTTTGTGCTAACTTGAATTATGTTCAAAAACGTTATAGCTCCCATTCAGGCTTGGCTTTTGTCTCAAGGCAGGTGTGTGGGTTGTGGCAAGCCTCTTTCCAAGGGCAAAAGGGAGGGCCATATCCAGGGAACGGAAAAAGTAACCTGTTCCTGTGGTAGAATCTTTATCTATAACCCCAAAACAAAGTCTTACAGAAGGGCCCTTATAGAAGAAGTTTAACTTCTCCATGAAGAAGTTTTTTTTCTTTTTATTGATTTTTTTAGTTATTTTTTTCTTTCTCTATCTTTGGTGGGTAAGTCTGGCT
The DNA here is from genome assembly GCA_013374855.1 of Candidatus Woesebacteria bacterium. Lineage (GTDB taxonomy): Bacteria > Patescibacteriota > Microgenomatia > UBA8517 > UBA8517 > Ch104c. Next base: position 385,721 of record CP055308.1, read on the forward strand.
AAGCCGGCCTCTTCTGATCAGGTAAAAAAAAGGTTTGTTATAAAAAAAGGTCTTACTACGGCACAAATTTCTAAAAAGCTAGAGGAAGAGAATATAATTAGAAGTAGTTTTGCCTTTAAATTTTATGTTCAATTTAGAGGTCTTTCTGATAAGATAAAAGCAGGCGAATATAACCTTTCCCCCTCTGATAATTTGTACGAGATAGTGCATAATTTAATTAAGGGCCCGGATCTTATTTGGGTTACTTTGCCTGAAGGATTAAGAATAGAGGAAATGGGCATAAAGTTGGCTAAGGATCTTGAAGTTCAAGATAAAAAGGCATTTTATAAGGAATTTTTAAAGGCTTCTGCAGGTAAGGAAGGATATCTTTTTCCTGACACTTACTTATTTTCAAGAGAAACTTTGCCGTCTAATATCGTTTCTATTCTTTATGATAATTTTAAGCGCAAAATTTCTCCGTTTGAGGCGGATATATCAAAATCAAACTTGAGTTTAAAGGAGGTTGTTATCCTGGCTTCAATAATAGAAAGGGAAACGAGAACAGAGGAAGAAAGGCCAATTGTTGCTGGTATTTTGTTGAAACGGCTTAAAGCTGGTTGGCCACTTCAGACTGATGCAACGGTTCAATATATAGTGGGGTCAAGAAATTGCAAGGAAGAACCATTTGATTGCAAATGGTGGCCTTTATTAGCGAAGTCTGATTTGGGGGTGGAAAGTAAATTTAATACTTATAAGATAAAAGGTCTGCCCCCCTCACCCATTGCTAATGCGGGGATTTCTTCAATAAAGTCAGTTATTTACCCAAAAGAGACTTCTTATTGGTTTTATCTTCATGACAAGGATGGAAAAATCTATTATGCTACTTCTTTGGAAGAACACCAACAGAATATAAATCTTTATTTGAAATAAGCAGAATTCAAAGTTAAAAGCTAGATTATAGGTATGTTTGTTTTAACTAATAGGAATTATCGATTGTGGCAAAATTTCAACTAACAAATTACAATGGATAAGAATTGTTTGATTTAAAAGTTAAAAGTTGTAGCTAAATCAAAAATTTAATGATAGCTTTTGAATTGCTTTTCAAGAATAATTCTTAAATTCATGTAATGTTGTGATATAATGAACCAATCTTTTGGCTTTTTATAACAGTCTTTTCCCTATTGACAAGATTTAAAATGAATATATAATCGCACCTAGGCGTATTTTTACGCTTTGTTTTGTTTGCCCAGTTTTTTGGGGCTTTTTGTGTTTAAGTGTCTCTTGCAAGATGAATAAGAAAGACCAATCCAGAATTAATTTGGGGAAGGAATATAAGGGATTACCTGAATTAGATTTAGTTTTAGTACAAAAGGAATCTTGGGAGCTTTTCCTGAAAGAAGGTATTTTGAACGAGATAAAAGAGATTTCTCCTATTGAGGATTTTACAGGCAAGAATTGGGAGCTTTTTCTTGACAATCCTGTAATAGGTGAGCCTTCTATTACTCCCAAAAAAGCACTTGAAAAGGGTCTTACTTATTCTGCTCCTCTTAAAGTTACTGCCACTTTGGTGAACAAAAGAAACGGGAAAAGAGTATCACAGGAAGTTTTTCTTGGAGAAATTCCCCAGATGACCGAAAGAGGAACCTTTGTAATAAGTGGTGTTGAGAGGGTGATCATAAATCAGCTTGTTAGATCTCCTGGTGTTTATTTTTCTGGTGAGCTTGATCCCTCTGCAGGTAGGATGCTTTATAAAAGCGAGATAAGACCTCTTTATGGAACGTGGTTAGAATTTGAGGTTTCAAAAAATGATGTAATTTCTGCCAGAATAGATCGCAGAAGACGTATAAATGCAATCACTTTTTTGAGGCTTTTTGGTGTTGAGTCAAATGACGAGATAAGGAGTCTTTTTAAGGCTGTTGATACTGATAGTCAGCATAAATATATAGAGAGTACCATTCAGCGTGATTTATCCACAAATAGAGAAGAAGCTCTTCTTGATTTTTACAGGAAGATGAGGCCTGGGGAGCCTGTTGTTTTGGAGAACGCTCAAAACCTTTTTGTTTCTATGTTTACTGATCCGCGCCGATATAGCTTTGGAGAGGTTGGACGCTATAAAGTTAATAAAAGATTGGCTCTTAACATTCCAAATGAAAGAGAAAATTTTGTTCTTAAAAAGGAGGATGTAGTGAGTGCTCTTGTCTACCTTATTAATCTTCAGAACGATGAAGGTAGTGTTGATGATATAGATCATCTGGGAAACAGAAGGTTAAGGCGAGTTGGAGAGCTTGTTGCTGTTAATGCTTTCAGACCGGGGCTTTTGAGGCTAGAGCGGCTTATTAAAGAAAAGATGAGTTTGATTTCATCTGCTGAAAATCCTACTCCTTCGGTTGTTATTAATTCGAGGCCTTTGGTTTCTTCATTAAATGATTTTTTTAGGCTTAGCCAGCTTTCAGCTATTCTTGACGATGCTAATCCGTTGAGTGAGATAGAGAATTTGAGAAAGATATCTGTAATGGGTACTGGGGGTATAAATAAAGAGAGAGCTTCTTTTTCTGTTCGTGATATAGGTAGTTCTCAATATGGAAGAATAGATCCTGTTAAAACACCAGAGGGACCAAATATTGGTCTTGTTACCCACCTTGCTCTTTATGCAAGAGTCAATAATTTTGGCTTTATAGAAGCGCCTTACAGAAAATTGGAGAAAGTGAAAATTGGAGGCAAGATAAAAGTTAAGTTAACAGATGAGATTGTCTATCTTACAGCAGATGATGAAGAAGATTATCATATTACTCATGCAGGTGTAGAGGTAGATGGGGAAGGGTTTATTATTGAGAATTGGATACCTTATCGTTATAAAGGTTCTGTTTTAGAAGGTCCTGTTGAAGAGGTTGATCTTATGGACATTACTCCACGTCAGGTTGTTGGTGTGTCCTCTTCTTTGATACCTTTTCTTTCTCATGATGAGGGAGCTCGTGCTCTGATGGGATCAAACATGCAGTGTCAGGCTGTGCCATTAGTTTTGCCACAAAGCCCGGTTGTTGGCACAGGGATGGAGGCTATTGTGGCAAAATCTGTTGGTAGATCAACAATCTCAAGATCTGATGGAGTGGTAGATTATGTTGATGCCGAGAGGATAGTGATAAAGCTTGATGGCAAGTCCAATATGTCCTTGCACGAGGACGTTGAAGTCTCTGAAGATGGTAAGTATGAGACTTATTATCTTAATAAGTTTCAAAGAACCGCCAAGTCAACATGTTACAACCAAAGGGTTTTGGTAAAGAAAGGGCAAAGAGTCAGAAAAGGTGATATTTTGGCTGATGGGCCATCAACTGAAAATGGGGAGCTTGCCTTGGGGAGAAATTTGATTGTTGCTTATGCAATTATAGAGGGTTATGGTTATGAAGACTCTATATTGATTTCGGATAGGCTTGTCAAAGAGGATTTGTTAACTTCAATTACGGTTGAAGAATACGAAGCTGATCTTGTGGAAACAAAGTTGGGGCCAGAAGAGTTAACCCGTGATATTCCAAATGTTTCAGAGTCTGACCTTGCCAATTTAGCTGAAGACGGGATAGTTGTTATAGGTGCGGAAGTTGGCCCAGGTGATATTTTGGTTGGGAAAATTGCACCCAAAGGAGAAAAAGAACTTACATCGGAGGAACGATTGTTGAGAGCTATATTTGGTGAGAAAGCTCGTGAGGTTAGAGATACTTCTTTGCGGATGCCACATGGCGAAAGGGGTACTGTCATTGGTGTTCAAATATTAGATAGAGAACAAGGAGATGAATTGGGCCCGGGTGTTATTAAGAGAGTTATTGTCAAGGTTGCTCAGATGAGAAAAATAGAAGTTGGTGATAAGGTTGCAGGAAGGCATGGTAATAAGGGTGTTATAGCTAAGATTTTCCCTCAGGCTGACATGCCTTTTATGGAAGATGGAACACCGGTTGACTTGGTAATTTCTCCTCTTTCTGTTGTTTCCCGTATGAATTTAGGGCAACTTTTGGAGTGTCATTTAGGTCTTTCTCTTGTTAAGAAAGGTGTTAAAGTGGCGCTGCCTGTTTTTGATAAATTTGATGAAAATTTCCTTATTGAAAATTTGAAGGAATCTGGTTTCTCTCCTTTAGGGAAAGTGAGGCTTTATAATGGGAGGACAGGAGAACCTTTTCTTGAGGATACAACAGTGGGGATAGGATACATAATTAAACTTACCCATATGGTTGAGGATAAGACTCATGCTCGTTCCACCGGTCCTTATTCTTTAGTTACCCAACAACCACTTGGAGGGAAAGCACAAATGGGAGGACAAAGATTAGGAGAAATGGAGGTTTGGGCGCTTGAGGCACATAGGGCCGCTTATACTTTACAGGAAATGTTAACTATAAAATCAGATGATATAGTTGGAAGAGCGAAGGCTTTTGAGGCAATAGTTAAAGGGGTTGATATACCAGAGTCTACAGTTCCTGAAAGCTTTAAGGTTTTGGTGAGAGAACTTAATTCCTTGTGTCTGTCGATTGAGGCAAAAGGAAATGTTTATAAAGAGATGGATGAGATTCAAGGGAGTGAAAACTTAATTAAAGAAATAGGCTCTGCTGAGCAGGTTGCTTTGGCAGAAGAGGTCTTAAATCCCGAAGGGAATATGGAAGTTGAAATGTTGCAATAGTGTAATATGGAACCATTATCTGACATCAAAGATCTTAAGGGTTTTAGCAGTTTAATGATTAGGCTTGCTTCTCCTGAAGAGATAAGAAAATGGTCTCGTGGTGAGGTAACTAAGCCTGAAACTATTAACTATCGCACACTTAGGCCAGAGAAAGATGGTCTTTTTGATGAAAGAATTTTTGGACCAACTAAAGATTGGGAGTGTTATTGTGGCAAGTATAAGAGAATTCGTTATAAAGGGGTAGTTTGCGATAAATGCGGAGTTGAGGTCACTTTATCGAGGGTAAGAAGGGAGAGAATGGGGCACATTAACCTAGCTTGCCCTATTGCCCATGTTTGGTACTTTAAAGGTGCTCCTTCTAAAATTTCTTTATTGCTTGACATACCTCCTCGTTCGGTTGAACAAGTGATCTATTTTGCCCGTTATATTGTTATATTGTCTGACGATAAGGGTAAAAAGCAAGCACTTGAGAATTTAGAAAAGGCAAGAAAAGAAAGGCTTGAGAAGATTAAAAATGATTATTCTGAGAAGAAGAAAGAGTTGCAAGATTCTGCATCTTCTGAGAAAGAGAAAATTGACAAAAAGATAAAGAATAGGGAACAGGCATCTCTTGCCAAGATAGAGATTGATCTTGAATTGAGGAAGAGGGAACAAATACTTACAGAGGAATATAATCTTAATGTGGAGAGGACAAATCAGTTGTTTAGTAACCTTTCGCTTATAGTCAAAAATTTGAGGGAGATGTCAATTCTTTCGGAGGAAGAATTGGAGCAACTTGCCACTTATGATGCTTCTGATTTCTTTGAAGCAAAAACAGGAGCCGAGGCAATTCTTGTTGCTTTGCAAAAAATAGATCTTGAGAAGTTAGCTTTTTCTTTGAGGAAAGAACTAGGAGAAACAAAAGAGGATTCGCCTCGATTCTCCAAACTGACCAAACGATTGAAGCTAGTTGATGGGATGAGGATTTCAAAGATTGACCCATCGTGGATGATATTAAGAGTAATTCCTGTCTTGCCTCCCGATTTAAGACCAATGGTTCAACTTTCTGGAGGTAGATTTGCTACAAGTGATCTTAATGATCTTTACAGAAGGGTAATAAACAGAAACAATAGGTTGAAGCATTTGATAAATCTGGGTGCACCTGAAATTATATTGAGAAATGAAAAGAGGATGTTGCAAGAGGCAGTAGATTCTTTGATTGATGCTTCGCAAAGAAAGGCAACTCGCCGGGGCAAGGGAAGACAACCTTTGAGGTCCCTTTCTGATATGTTAAAAGGGAAACAGGGTAGGTTTAGGCAAAACTTGCTTGGGAAAAGAGTTGATTACTCTGGAAGGAGTGTTATTGTTGTTGGGCCAGAGCTTAAGTTTTATGAATGTGGTTTGCCAAAGGATATGGCGCTTGAAATGTTCAAACCCTTTGTATTAAGGGAAATTATCAAGCGGGGAATAGCTCCTAATGTGCGGAGTGCCAAGAATCTTTTGGAGAAAAAGCCTCCTGAAGTCTTTGATATTTTGGAAGAAATTACCAAGGATCATCCGGTTCTTTTAAACCGGGCACCTACTCTGCACAAACTGAGTATTCTTGCTTTTTATCCTGTCTTAATTGAGGGGAGTGCTATAAGACTTCATCCTGCTGTTTGTAATGGATTCAATGCCGATTTTGACGGAGACCAAATGGCAGTTCATGTTCCGCTTTCCAAGAAAGCTATTGAGGAGGCTCGTAATTTAATGATGCCACAAAAGAATTTGCTTAAACCAGCTGATGGTTCACCTATAGCTACACCCTCAAGAAAGGAGATGGCTTTGGGTATCTATTATTTAACAGTTGTGGATGAAAGAATTCCTAAATATGAGGGTGTTTTTGCTGATAAGGAAGAGGCATTGACCGCTCTTTCTTTAAGGAAAATAGGGGTAAGGCAGCTTATTTCAGTAAGATTGGAGGGAAAAATAGTGGAGACCACTGCTGGCAGGATAATGTTTAACGAGATTCTTCCATCAGGTTTTGAATTTATGAACGAGGCTATTCACTCCGGGATTATTAAGGAGATATTTAATAAAGCCTTTAAAATTTGCACCAACGATGAGTTGGTGGAGATGATAGATAATATAAAATCGCTTGGTTTTTATGGAGGTACAATTTCTGGTATTTCTTTTGGAATTTTTGATGCGGTTGTTTATCCAGACAAGGAAAAAATTATAGGGGAGTGTGAGAAAAAAGTGTCTGCTCTTGAAGAAAGTTATGCACAAGGCCTTCTAACTTTGGAAGAAAAGAAGAAACTAACCCGTGATTATTGGATAGAGGCAAGCGACTTACTAGCTGATAAGACTTGGGAGTTGATGGATAAGTATAACCCTATCAGAGTTGTTATTGATGCAAAAGTTGGTAGGGCTTCCAGAGATCAGGTCAAGCAATTGGCCGCGATGAGGGGATTGGTAGTTGATCCTTTGGGCAGGCCTGTTGAACTTCCTATAAAGTCTAACTTTAGGGAAGGCCTTTCCATTCTGGAGTATGTTACATCGGGAAGAGGGTCACGTAAAGGGTTAACAGATACAGCTCTCAAGACTGCTGATGCAGGTTATTTGACAAGAAGACTTGTTGATGTGGCTCATGATGTAATAATAAGATCTGAAGATTGTGGTACAAATGAGGGTATATTAATCAATCTTACTAATCTTAAGGTTTCAGATGCCATTTTCAAAATTGCTGGGAGGTTTTCGGCAAAGGATATATTGCACCCTAAAGATTCAAAAGTGATTGTGGCGGCAGGTGAAATTATTGATGATGATAAAGCCGAAGAGGTGGTTGAAGCTGGAATTTCTGGTGTAGAGGTTTTTTCTCCTTTGACTTGTGAATTAAAGGCAGGAGTTTGTGCTAAATGCTATGGATGGGATTTGTCTAACAAAAAGGTGGTTGAATTGGGCACACCTGTTGGAATATTAGCAGCTCAATCGATAGGTGAGCCGGGAACACAACTTACTTTGAGGACAAAGCATTCGGGGGGTATTGTGGGAGTAGACGTAACTCAAGGTCTTCCGAGGGTTGAGGAACTTTTCGAAGCAAGAACACCTAAAGTTACATCACCATTGAGTGAGATAACAGGAAAGGTGCGTATTAATGAAACTGATGAAGGGTGGAAAGTGGTTGTATTTTCTGTGCAGAAGCAGATAAAGGAGAAGAGAGAGTATATTATTTCTAAAACATTAGAATTAGCAGTAAGAGATGGCGAGGTTGTTGAAGCCGGTTCTCCTTTGGCTTATGCACCGCTTGATATAAGAGAAATCCTTTCAGTTAGCGGTTTGAAAAAAACTCAGGAATATATAGTAAGAGAGATACAAAAAGTTTATGAATCACAAGGCATACCTATACATGACAAGCATTTTGAGGTTATAGTTAGAAAAATGAGCAATAAAGTTAAGATAGTCACAGGAGGTGATACAATTTTCTTCCCCGGCGAGCTTGTTGACAAGTCTACTTTTGAGCTAGAAAACGAAAGAATATTGGCATCTGGCGGGGAACCTGCAAGTGCACAACAGGTTATACTTGGAATCACTAGACGTGCTCTATACACAGAGAGCTGGCTTTCTGCTGCTTCTTTTGAACAAACTACTGATGTGTTAACAGAGGCTTCTCTTTTAGGAAAAGAGGACCCACTTCTTGGGTTAAAGGAGAATGTAATAATTGGTCGTCTAATACCCGTGACTAAAGAAGCTCTTGGCTTGCCTTCTAATTCTGATCTGGTAAAATAACTTGACACACTATGCCTACAATATTTCAGCTAATCAGGAAAGGTAGAAAGCGGATTGTTAAAAAAACTAAAAAAGCTGCTTTGCGAAAGTGGCTTAATGCAAAAGATAGGACATATAAGGAGTATGATTCTCCTTTTAAGCGGGGAGTTGTCTTGCAGGTTAGAACAATGACTCCCAAAAAACCCAATTCTGCCCTTCGCAAGGTTGCTCGTGTTAGACTTTCTAATAAACAGGAAGTTACAGCCTATATTCCAGGGGAAGGCCATGAGTTGATAGAGCACGCTGTGGTTTTAGTAAGAGGTGGGAGAGTTAAAGATTTACCGGGTGTTAAATACCAGATAGTTAGGGGTAAGTATGATGCGACTGGAGTTGTTGGTAGAAAGACATCCCGAAGCCGTTATGGTGCCAAAAAGCCGTCCGGCCAGTCCCAGAGTGAGAGTAACTAAATAATTATGGCAAGGAGAAGAAGATCGAAACCAAGAGTAATAAAACCTGATCCTGTCTTTAAGAACAGGATGGTAGCAAAGCTAATAAATGTGGCAATGCGTGATGGAAAGAAAAGCGTGGCAGAGAAGCAAGTCTATCTTGCCTTTGAGATAATAAAGGAGAAAGAAGGTGATCCAATTTCTATTTTTTCAAAGGCTCTTGAAAACATAAAGCCTTCAATGGAAGTAAGACCCAGAAGGGTTGGGGGAGCCGCCTACCAAGTACCAATGCCGGTAAGAGGAGTAAGGAAAGAATCTTTGGCTTTAAGATGGCTGGTGGCAGGAGCTCGAGCAAGACCTAATAGGGATTATCGCACCTTTGCTGAAAAATTGGCAGCTGAAATTATGGATGCTGCAGCAGGTGAGGGATTTGCTGTTAAGAAAAGGCAGGATGTAGAGAGGATGGCAGAAGCAAATCGTGCTTTTGCACACTTCCGTTGGTAAGCTTTTATGTCCCAAGTTCAAGCGACTAAGAAAAAGGCAGCTTTGGTTTTTACGGCCACAAAGGACCGCAATCTTCCTATGGAAAAAATTAGAAACATAGGAATTATTGCCCATATTGATGCTGGAAAAACTACAACCACAGAAAGAATTCTTTTTGAGACAGGGAGAACATATCGTTTGGGTTCTGTAGATGAAGGGACAACCGCTACTGACTGGATGGAACAGGAAAGAGAGAGGGGAATTACAATTGTATCGGCTGCTATTACCACTTTTTGGACTCTCAAAAAACAGACTTCAGTGGGTGAAGGTCAGTATAGGATTAATATTATTGATACTCCAGGCCATATTGATTTTACCGCGGAAGTTGAGAGATCGCTTCGAGTTTTAGATGGCGCTGTGATGGTTTTTGATGGTAGAACTGGGGTTGAAAGCCAGTCTGAAACTGTTTGGCATCAGGCTGATAAGTACAATGTACCAAGAATATGTGTTTTGAATAAACTTAATTTAATAGGTGCTGATTTTGAAGGCAGCATCAAATCTATTCAGGAGAGACTAGGTGCGAATGCCGCTCCTGTTGTGTATCCGATTGGGATAGAACATAGCCTAAGGGGGGTTGTTGATTTGGTGAAAATGAAAGCTTATACCTATTCTTCAATAGAAGATAACAAACTAATCGAAGAGGAGGTTTCTTCTGATTTGTTGGAAATTTGTCAAAGATACAGAAGCGAACTTTTGGAAAAGGTTGCAGAGTTTGATGATGATGTTTTGGCAAAATATTTAAATGGCGAGGAACTTAAAGAGGAAGAAATTAAGCGGGCAATTAGAAAAGGAGTAGTAAGCGGTAAGTTTTTCCCCATATTTGGAGGTGATAACCGAACTGCTACTGTTCAACTTCTTCTTGATGGTGTTGTTGAGTATTTACCATCTCCTGTAGATCTTCCGCCTGTAAAGGGAATTAATCCTAAGACAGGTCAGGAAGAATCAAGGGAATCAAAATATGAAGCTCCATTTTCAGCTTTGGCTTTTAAAGTAATGACCGACCCTCATGTTGGTCGATTGGTTTATCTTAGAGTTTATTCTGGAATTATTAAAACAGGACAGCAGGTTCTAAACACAACGAAATCTGTTAATGAGAGAATTGGAAAGCTAGTTCTTCTACATGCTGACCAGAGGGAATTAATAGAAGAAGCTTATGCGGGAGAAATAGTGGCTGCGGTAGGCCTTAAGGATACAACAACGGGTCATACTTTATGCGATCCTGCAAATCCAATAGTTTTGGAATCTATAAAATTTCCTGATCCTGTTATTTCTTTGGCTATAGAACCAGCTACCAAATCTGATCAGGAGAAAATGGGAATTGCTCTTAGCAAGCTTCTAGATGAGGACCCTACTTTTCGAGTTAAATCCAATCAAGAAACAGGACAAACAATAGTTTCTGGAATGGGTGAACTTCAGCTTGAAATTCTAGTTGACAGAATGAAGAGGGAATTTGGGGTAGAGGCAAAGATGGGCGCGCCACAGGTTGCTTATAGGGAAACTATTAAAAGGACAGGTAAAGGGGAAGGAAAATATATTAGGCAGACTGGAGGTAGAGGACAATATGGACATTGTTTTGTTAGAATCGAGCCTTTGGGTAGAGGCGAGGGGATTAAGTTTGTTTCAGAAATAAAAGGTGGAGCGATTCCAGCAGAATTTATCCCAGCGGTCGAAAAAGGTGTAAAAGAGAAGTTAGAGAACGGAATTCTTGCAGGGTATCCGATAACTGATATTGCAGTTTATCTTTATGACGGAACATATCACGAGGTTGATTCTTCGGAAATTGCTTTCAAGATAGCAGGTTCTATGGCAGTGGAACAGGCGGCACGTCAGGCCGATCTTGTTCTTCTTGAGCCGATAGTAAAAGTTGAAGTGGCAACTCCCAAAGAGTTTATGGGTGATATTATAGGTGATTTATCTTCCAAGAGAGCACAAATTCAAGGTACAGAGGAAAAGGGTGGAATGACCTACATTTATGCTTTTGCTCCGCTGGCAGAACTCTCTGGTTATGTGACAAAGATCAGGTCTATTTCTCAAGGAAGAGCTGTTCCCTATATTGAACCAAGTCATTATGAGGAAGTTCCTAAGAATATTGCAGATCAGATAATAGAAAAGGCTGGGAAAGTGGTAATGCCAAGAAGCTAACTTTGCCTCTTGACAAACTATTTTGTCCTTGATTATAATCACGCCTAGTATTGAATGGGCCCTTGTGGTCTAAATTTTTTAAAAAATATGGCAGGAGAAGCAAGACAAAAATTTGAAAGAACAAAACCCCATGTTAATATTGGTACTATTGGTCATGTAGATCATGGGAAGACTACGTTGACTGCAGCTATTACCACTGTTCTATCAAAACAGCCTGGTAACAACACAAAGGCTTATAAGTTTGATGAAATAGATAGTGCTCCAGAAGAAAAAGCAAGAGGTGTTACAATAAATATTTCCCATCTTGAGTACGAGACAGAAAAGCGGCACTATGCTCACATAGATGCGCCGGGTCATGCTGATTATATCAAGAATATGATTACTGGCGCTGCACAAATGGATGGTGCGATTCTTGTAATATCAGCAGCTGATGGTCCGATGCCCCAAACCAGAGAGCATGTAATCTTGGCTCGTCAAGTTAATGTTCCAGCTATTGTTGTGTTCTTAAACAAGGTAGATACAGTAGATGATCCTGAAATTGTCGATCTTGTTGAAGCTGACGTGAGAGAGCTTCTTAAAAAGTATGAATATCCTGGTGACGAAGTGCCTGTAATTAGAGGATCAGCTCTAAAAGCTCTTGAGGGTGATCCAGAAGCGGAAAAACAAATATTAGAGTTAATGAAAGCTGTCGATGAGTATATTCCTCAGCCTCAAAGAGATGTTGATAAACCTTTCTTGATGCCTATTGAGGATGTTTTCTCGATTAAAGGGAGAGGTACTGTTGTCACAGGAAGAGTTGAAAGAGGTAAATTAACTGTAAATGAAGAAGTTGAAATTGTTGGTCTTCGCTCTACTCAAAAAACTGTGGTTACTGGTATTGAGATGTTTAGAAAAACTCTAGATTATGCTGAAGCTGGTGATAACGTTGGGGTACTTTTGAGAGGAATAGAAAAGGATCAAGTAGAAAGAGGTCAAGTTGTGGCAAAGCCGGGAACAATTACACCACACACTGAATTTGAAGCGGAAGTTTATATCTTGAGTAAAGAAGAAGGCGGAAGGCATACACCATTCTTTTCCGGATACAAGCCGCAATTTTTCATAAAGACAGCAGACATTACAGGAGAAATAACTTTGCCTGAAGGTATAGAAATGGTAATGCCTGGGGATAACGCTAAAATGAGGGTTAAACTTATTCAGCCTGTGGCGATGGAAGAAGGATTTAGGTTTGCAATTCGCGAAGGTGGAAGTACGGTTGGTGCGGGTGTTATAACCAAAGTTATTGCTTAATTTGCTCTTTGAGGCACTCTAACTATGGTAGTAGGAAGCTTAAGAGTTAAGCTTAAAAGCTATGATCATCGGGTTTTGGATGAGGCTTCAGCCAAAATATTGGATGCGGCAATAGTTAGTGGTGCCAAAATAAGGGGTCCAATTCCTCTCCCTACAAAAAGAAGTGTTATTTCTGTTGTCAAGTCTCCCTTCACCGATAAGAATGCGCAAGAACATTTTGAAGTACTTGTTCACAAAAGATTAATTGAAATAGAAAATCCTTCAGATAGAACCATAGACGCTCTTTCTAATCTTGAACTTCCTGCAGGTGTTTCTGTTGAAGTTAAAATGTAGTTTTTTATCGTTTACTTTCTTCTTGCCTCTTTTGTTACTCTTTGTTATAATTTATTTATCGTGGATAAAGTTCGTCATTAGCCACGGGTTTTTTAGGAGGCCAGATGGGGCGCCTTCGGCGCCTTTTTTGTGTCAAAAATATGATAAAGACATTGTTTGGAAACAAAGTAAAAATGGATCAAACTTTTATTGATGGAGTGCGTATTCCCATTACTTGGATATTGCTCTCTAAAGGAGTAGTAACTCAGGTCAAAGATGCTGAAACAGATGGTTACTTTGCTGTTCAATTAGGGTTTGGGGAGGCTGATGAGAAAAAAATATCTAAATCTATAAGAGGGCACTTGAAAAAAAGTGCTAAGGTTAGTAGTTTGCCTCGTGTTTTAAGAGAAGTAAGGCTTAAAAAGAGTGCAGAAGTTAAAATTGGTGATGAGATTGACCCTTTTGAGGTTTTCAAGGTTGGTGATGAAGTGGAAGTCTCTGGTGTTTCCAAGGGAAAGGGATTTGCTGGAGTAGTTAAAAGATGGAAGTTTGCTGGAGGTCCTAAAACCCATGGTCAATCCGACCGCCAAAGGGCACCTGGTTCTATTGGTCAAGGTACTACACCGGGGAGGGTCTATAAAGGCAAAAGAATGGCAGGGAGGATGGGGCAAGAAACAGTGACTGTTAAGGGTTTGAAGGTAGTTTTAGTGAAGCCTGAAGAAAATTTGATTGCGCTATCTGGTCCCGTGCCCGGCAGGCCTGGTAGTTTATTGAAAATTACTAGAGCCAGGTCAGGTAGTCTTAAAGAATTAACTAGGGAAGTTGAACAGGTGCAAATGCAGCAAGAAGATACGGAAGAGAAAAAGGAGGAACAAAATGAAAATAAAGAAGAATAAAAATAATATTCAAATTAATATTTTCTCTAAGGATGGGGTTAAGAGTGGAAAAATTGTCTTGCCAGAGGATTTTGTTGTTAGTTATTCCCCTATTCTTTTAGGCCAATACCTTCGTGTTTTTGAGAACAATACCCACTCTAAGGTTCCTGTGAGGAAAACTCGATCGGCAGTTTCCATATCAAAAAGGAAAATTTACAGACAAAAAGGGACAGGCAGAGCCCGACATGGAGCAAGATCAGCCCCCATTTTTGTAGGCGGTGGTTTGGCGCATGGCCCCAAAGGTTTAAAGAGATTTTTGGCAATTCCATCTTCTTTCAAAAAGAAGGCGCTTCTTCTTGCGTTGAACTTAAAGGTAAAGGAAAATAAGTTGGTTTCTGTTTCTTCATTTTTTGAATTCAAGAAGATAAAAGAGGTCTTGGAATTTATCAAAAAGGTTTCTGAGATTTTAAAGACAAGCACAAATAGAGTATTGTTTGTGACAACTGAAGATTCTTACAAAGAAACTTCTAGGAAATTTTCCAATATAGCAGGCCTTGTTGTCAGGAATTATGCTAATATAAACGCTTACGATGTTTTTGTAAGCAATTTAGTTGTTCTAGAGTCGGGTTTATTTGAAAAAAATAATAAAGAAAATGCTAAAAATTAAGCCAGTTATTACAGAAAAAAGTGTTGCAGAGGCAAAAAGAGGTAGTTATACCTTTTTTGTTCCAAGGTCTTTTAGTAAGTTTGATATTAAATCAGCTGTTTCATCCATTTTTGGGGTTAAGGTTAAGGAAGTTAAAACCTTGTCAGTTTCAAAATTGGTAAGGAGGGGTATTGGCAGGCTTCCAAAGAAAAGAATCTTTCTTAAAAAGGCAATAGTTAAGTTATATCCTAAAGAAAAAATAGATTTGTTTGAGATTAAGGAAAAGTAGATATGAAACTAAAAGAAATTTTAAAGAAGAGTTCTGGTAGAAATTCTCAAGGGAAGGTGACTGTTAGGCACCAAGGTGGTGGTGTGAAAAGGTTTTTGAGAAGGGTAGATTTTAGGAGGGACAAAATAGATATACCAGCCACGGTTGAGTCTATAGAATATGATCCTAACAGGAATGCAAATATAGCCCTTGTTTGTTATAAAGATGGGGAAAGAAGATATATTCTTGCTCCTTTAGGCCTTAAAGTTGGTGATACTGTTATTTCTTCTGATTATGCTTCACTTGAGCCGGGAAACGCACTTCCTTTAAGTAAAATTCCTGTTGGTACTCAAATTCATAATATTGAGATCAAACCCGGTAAAGGGGGACAAATTGTGCGAGGTGCTGGGCTTTCCGCTTCTGTTTTTGGTAAAGAAAAAGATTTTGTTTTGGTGAAATTACCGTCGGGTGAGGTGAGGAGGTTTAATGGAGATTGTAGGGCTACCATAGGTCAAGTTGGTAATGAAGGTTACCGCAATATTGTTTGGGGTAAAGCGGGTCGAATCATAAGACGTGGCATAAGACCTACAGTTCGAGGAACAGCACAGCATCCCGCTTCTCATCCTCATGGGGGAGGAGAGGGAAGAAGTGGAGTGGGAATGAAGCACCCTAAGACTCCTTATGGCAAACCTGCTGTGGGTAGAACCAGAAAGAAAAGAAAATATTCTGATAAGTTGATAGTTAAGCCAAAGAAGGCGGGCAATCATTCTTAATTCAGTTTATGTCAAGAAGTACTAAAAAGGGTCCATATGTAGATAAAAATCTTTTGAAGAAGATTGCGGCTGGCTTGGGAGACAAAAACAACCCTATCAAGACATGGGCTCGTTCGAGCCAAATACCCCCAGAGTTTGTTGGGAAGTATTTTAAAGTGCACAATGGTCGAGTTTTTATCGATGTTTTTGTGACTGAGGATATGGTCGGTCATCGGTTGGGGGAATTTGCACCAACAAGAACTTTTCGTGGTCATGGTCAGATGGTTAAGAGGATTATAGAAAAAACCTAGAAAGTAATATGGAATTTAAAGCAGAACAAAAATATGCAAAGATTTCACCTACTAAGGTTAGACCTTTGGTGTTGAGAATTAAACCTATGGAAATAGGAGAAGCATTAGAAATTTTACCACTGGTTCCAAATAGAGGAGCATCTTTTTTAATAAAGGTTATCAAGTCGGCTGTGGCCAATGCTGTACAAAAGGGTTTTTCGGTCTCAGACTTGGCATTTAAAGAAATTCTTGTTAATGAAGGGCCTTGCTTTAAAAGAGGTAGGCCAGTATCTCGTGGTATGTGGCACCCTTATGTTAGAAGAACCAGCCATATTAAAGTAGTGTTACAAACAAAAGACAAAAGTAGAGAGAGTATTAATAATGTTGATGAAGGGGATATAAAGAAGGGTAAAAAGATTAAAATGGATAAAATTGGTGCTATTAAAAGCAAAGGAAAGATAAAAGCAAAAGATAAAGTAGAGAAGAAGGGAGTAAAAAGTGAAAATATAAATCGATAATAATATGGGACAAAAAGTTAATCCAGTAGGTTTTAGATTAGGATCATTTTTACCTTGGAAATCAAGGTGGTTTTTGGAGGGCAAGAATTACAGGGAGGCCTTGCTTGAGGATATAAAAATAAGGAAGTTTATTTTCGACAGTCTAAGGATAGCTGGGGTTGTGGATGTGGAGATAGAGAGGTTGCCCAAGAGTATAGTTGTTATAGTGACTGTCTCAAGACCGGGAATTGTTATTGGTAGAGGGGGAACAGGACTTGAAGATTTGAAAGGAAAATTAGTTGATCTTTTAGAGAAGATTCGGGGTAGATCACTTGATAAGGACCTAAAAATTGATTTTAGAGTTAATGAAGTTAAGAATCCAGACCTTTCAGCTTATCTTGTGGCGACAAGAATAGCTTCTGACCTTGAGCGCAGGATTCCACACAGAAGGGTGGTAACGAAAGCTATGGAAAGAGTTATGATGTCTGGAGCTCTTGGGGTAAAAGTAATTTTGTCAGGAAGAATTGATGGGGCGGATATTTCAAGAGTAGAAAAATTTCAACTTGGCTCGGTTCCGAATCAGACTTTAAGGGAAGAAATTGATTATGCACAAGTTCCGGCGCTTCCAAAGAAAGGTTATGTTGGTGTGAAAGTTTATATTCATAAGAAAAAATCATAATTTTATGTTGCAACCAAAGAGAAGAAAGTACAGGAAAGATTTTAGAGGTAGAAGAAAAGGAATTTCTGTTCGCGGGTCGGAAATTTCTTTTGGTGATTATGGACTGAAGGCATTAGAAGTTGCTTGGATTACTAGTAATCAGATAGAAGCGGGAAGGAGGGTAATTGCGCGCAGTATTAAAAGAGGTGGGAAAGTTTGGGTGAGAGTGTTTCCAGATAAACCAGTAACAGCAAGACCAGCGGGAAAGAGAATGGGTGGTGGAAAAGGTGAGATAAGTGGTTATGTAGCGGTTGTAAGGCCGGGTAAAATTATTTATGAGCTTGGTGGCGTTCCAAAAGAAGTAGCATTTGATGCATTAGGCAAGGTTGCGTCAAAGTTGCCCATTAGGACAAAAGTCGTAGCGAAGGAGGGATAATTATATGAAAACAAAAGATTTAAAACAGCTAAGAACAAAGACAATTAAAGAACTTGAAGGTTTGATTAAAGCAAAAAAGCAAGATCTCTTGCTTTCGTATGCTAAAATCAAAGCCGGTAAAGAAAAGAATACAAGTTTGATTAAAAGAATTCGTCGTGATATAGCCCAATTATTAACTTTAGTTAGGGAAAAGGAAATTTTAGAAAGGAGCAAGTAAGTATGAAAGTTTTTACAGGTACGGTGATCTCTTGCAAATTACCTAAGACAGCTGTTGTTTTGGTAGAGAGAGTAGTTTTACACAAGGTCTATAAAAAGAGGTTTAAAAGATCGAAGAAATACATGGTTCATGATGAAGTTGGTGTCAAAGAAGGGGATATAGTTACTTTTGTTCCATCCCGTCCTTATAGTAGAACTAAAAAGTGGAAGATTGTTGAAGTTATAGGGGGTAATAACCCCAGGAAGAAAACTAAGATTTCAGATAAAAAATGATACAACTTAGATCTGTTTTAGTACCAGCGGATAATTCAGGAGCCAGAAAGTTAGTGGTTATAGGCTTTTCGTCCAAAATTGGTAGGAAAGCAAGTGTTGGAGACGTTGTTACTTGTGTAGTTAAAGGTGCTGATCCAGTTGGGGCTGTTTCGGATAGAGAGAAAGTGAAAGTTCTTATTGTTAGGACTAAAAAGGAGGTAAGGAGAAGAGATGGTACATATGTTAGATTTGATGATAATGCAGGTGTTGTCATAGACAAACAGGGCTTACCGCGTGGAACGAGAATATTGGGTCCTATAGCAAAAGAAATAAAAGATTTGGGGTACACAAAAATTGCATCGCTGGCAAAGGAGGTAGTTTGATATGTTAAAGATAAGGTTAAAGGATAAAGTTAGGGTTATATCAGGAAAGGATAAAGGGAGGGAAGGTGTAGTGGAAAGGATTTTTCCTGGGGATAAGAAGGTGCTTGTCGACGGAATCAATTTATACAAGAAGCATATTAAAGGTGGTTACGGGCAAAAATCTGGGGTTTATGATATTCCAAGACCACTTCATATTTCTCGTGTTGTCTTGATTTGTCCTAAATGTTCCAAGCCTGCAAGAGTTGGATTTTCTGTTAAGGAAGATAAAAAAGTTAGAGTTTGTAAGAAGTGTAAAGCGGAGATTGATTAATCATGGAAGAAAAATACAAAGAAGCAACAAAAGTTTTAATAGATGAATTTGGAATTAGGAATAAAATGGCGGTTCCAAGGATAGTTAAGGTTGTGGTAAATTCTGGTGTAGGGTCGATAAGTAAAAACAAAGAAATGCTTGATGCTGTGGTAAAGGATATGGCCTTGATAACAGGTCAGAAGCCTTCTGTCAGGAAATCAAAAGTATCTGTTTCAGCTTTTGATTTAAGAAAGGGCCAGCCGGTGGGAATTAAGGTTACTTTGAGGGGAAACAGAGCCTTGAGTTTCTTGGAGAAACTGTTTTCAGTTGTTTTGCCTAGATTAAATGATTTCAGAGGTGTGCCTGTTGATTCGTTTGATAGGGATGGTAATTATACTTTGGGATTGTCTGATCATACTATCTTTCCGGAGGTAGATTTATCTAAAGTAACGAAACCTTTCGGTCTAGAGATAACAATAGTTACAAGTACCAAGGATAAGGAAAGATCCAAAAGATTGCTTGAACTTTTAGGCATGCCTTTTGAGAGGAAAAATTAATATGGCAACTAAAGCGAAAGAGGTTAGAGAAACTAAAAAGTTAAGGTATAAGGTGAGATATCGCAATCGTTGTAGCCTTTGTGGTAGACCAAGAGCTTATATGAGAAAATATGGTCTGTGTCGTCTTTGTTTTAGAACAGAGGCGTTGAAAGGGAATATTCCAGGTGTAAAAAAAGCAAGTTGGTGAGCTATGGGAATAACTAATTATCCAATTGCAGATTTCTTGTCTGGTCTAAAAAATGCGGTTCTTGCGCGCAGTAGATTGTTTGAGTACAAGAGTATGAAGTTAGTAAAAGAGGTGGCTTTTTGCCTGTCAAGGATTGGTTATATAGAAAAAATTGAGGAGGATAAGGAAAGAGGTGTTATTCGAGTTTTTCTCAAGTATTCACATAAATTACCTATTATCTCTGATATAAAGATTGTTTCCAAACCTGGACTTCGTGTTTACTGGAACTTGAAGAAACTTGAGGAATACAAGAAGCCACAAATGTTGATTATTTCTACACCCAAAGGGATTCTTTCTTCCAAGGAAGCTTTGAAAGAGAGAGTTGGTGGGGAAGTAATAGCGTCTGTTTGGTAAAACTATGAGCAAGATAGGAAAAAAAATAATTGATATACCTCAAGGGGTTGAGGTAGAACTGTCACGTCGCAGAATAACTATAAAGGGAAATAAGGGTCAATTGAGCTTTTCTTTACCTGTAGGTATAGCGGTTAATAAAAGTGATAGTGGTTTAGTAGTTTCCCGCGTTTCAGGTAGTAGAGAGTCTGCTAGTTTACATGGAACGGTAAGAACTATTATTGACAATATGGTAAAGGGAGTAATATATGGGTGGAAAAAAGAACTTGAGGTTGTTGGAACCGGGTATCGTGCCGAAGTTTTGTCAGATGGAAAGTTGGTCTTGAATGTTGGTTTTTCTCATCCAGTAGAAGTAAAACCGCCTTCGGATGTTAAGTTTTTGGTTGAGAAATCAAGAATAATAGTTGAAGGAATAGATAAACAGAAAGTTGGGCAGGTTGCGGCGCAGATTAGGTCTATTCGTCCACCTGAGCCATATAAAGGTAAGGGCATAAGATATGCCGATGAGGTGGTAAGAAGAAAAGCAGGTAAAGCTGCGAAGTCTCAGGGTGCTTAAATCTTTATGAAAAAGACAAATAAAAAAGAAATGTTTAGAAAATTGCCAAAGAGCAAAGAAAAAAAGAAAGCTGTTTTTAAGCCGTTTGATAATGATCGTTTAAGGTTGGTGGTGTCTCGTTCAAATAAGAACATTTTTGCTCAAATAACAGATAGAGATGGAAGGACTATTTTGGGTGTCTCGACATTAATGTCTGAGCTAAAAGATAAAAAGTTAAAAAAGACGGAAAAATCGTATGCTTTAGGTGAGATAGTGGCGGAAAAAGCCATTAAAATGGGAATTAAAAGAGTTTATTTTGATAGAAATGGGTTGCGTTACCATGGGAGAATAAAATCTTTTGCTGAAGGTGCACGGAAAGGAGGTTTGGATTTCTAATGGCGGATTTTAGCATTAAAAAGGAGGATACATTTTTGGAAAAAGAAGGTTCTTTATCGGAAACTGTAATTGAAGTAAGGAGAATTTCTAAGAAGACAAAAGGTGGAAACAGAATTAGATTTTCTGCCTTGGTTGTTGTTGGTGACAAAAAAGGGAAGGTTGGAGCGGGTTTGGCAAAGGCATTGGATGTTAGGAGCGCTGTCAAAAAAGCTGTTGAGCAAGCAAAAAAGAGAATGATCAAAGTTCCATTAACCGGTACAACAATACCTTTTAGTGCAGTAAAGAAATATTCGGCAGCTCGTGTTATGTTAAAACCTGCTCCTTCAGGTTCTGGAATAATAGCTGGGGGGACAATGAGGGTGATATTGGATGCAGCTGGAGTTAAAGATGCAGTGGGTAAAATTTTGGGCTCAAGGAGTAAAATTGCCAATGTTTATGCGACACTTGCGGCTTTGCAAGAGATAGCTGGATTAAAAAATAAGAAAGGGGGTAAGATGAAAAATGAATAAGATTAGGATTAAAGAGGGCTCAAAGAAACGTGTAGGAAGGGGGTATGGTAGTGGCAAAGGAGGTCATACTGTAGGAAGAGGACAGAAAGGACAGAAAGTTCGAGGCAAAATAGGCGTACTTTTTGAAGGGATAAAGGTTAAGAAGTCTCTTTTTAAGAGAATTCCTTTCTTGCGAGGTAAAGGTAAGAACAAATCTAGATCGGCTAAACCGTTGTTAGTAAAGCTTTCGTCACTTAATATTCTAAAAGATGGTAGTGTTGTTGATCTGGATTTACTTATCAAGAAAGGTTGGTTTAGAAAGAATGATATAGTTAGAAGGGGTGTAAAGATAGTTTACGATAAGGATATTGAAAAGAAGTTGATAGTTAAAGTCCCCGTAACTGAATCTGCCAAGAAATCTATAGAGTCAGTTGGTGGAGAAGTCGGATAATATTTTTATGTTTTTCTCTATTCTCTCTTTTTTTCAACGCTGTATTAAGCAGGAGGATATTAGGAAAAAAATTTTTTTTACAGCTTTTGCTCTTTTGGTGTTTAGAATTGCAGCTCATATTCCAGCAGCTGGCATTGATTCAGTTTTGCTTAAGACTCTATTTGTCTCAAGCCCGTTACTTTCTCTTCTTGATATTTTCTCTGGGGGAACTCTTATTAATTTTTCTGTTATGGCACTAGGGCTTGGCCCCTACATTAGTGCTTCAATTATAATGCAGCTTCTACAGGTTATTGTGCCTCGATTGGAAGAATTGTCAAAGGAGGGTGAGTATGGACAGGAACAGATTGATAGATATACGCGTTTTTTGACTATACCTATTTCTGTGTTTCAAGCCTTTGCAATGTATCTTTTGCTTAAAAGTCAGGGAGTGATTCCGGAATTACCATACATTAATATATTTGCCCTAATTTTAACTATGGTGGCAGGAAGTGTTTTTGCTGTTTGGTTGGGGGATCTTATCACGGAGTATGGTTTGTCAAATGGTGTTTCGTTTCTTATTTTTGCTGGGATTGTTGCAAGGCTTCCGGTAGTTTTTGGACAAATAACCACTTCTATTCAAGCTGAAGATTTTTTCAAGCAGATAATTTTTGTTGCAATCTCAATTTTGGTGATAGGTCTTATTGTGTTTATGAACGAGGCTATAAGGAAGATACCCGTCAATTATTCACGCAGGTCAAGATCCATAGGCACGAATTTTTCATACCTTCCCTTAAGAGTTAATCAGGCTAATGTCATTCCTATTATATTTGCTGTTTCTTTGGTTTTGATACCATCTTTTATGGGTCAATTTCTGCTTAGTACCTCATACACCCAACTTCATCCTTTGGCTGATTTTATGATTAGGAACTTTGATCCAAAGACATTTTTGTATAATGCTGTTTATTTTTTGCTTGTAGTTGGTTTTACTTTTTTCTATACGGCTATAGTATTTGATCCTCAAAAAATTGCAGAGAATTTACAAAAGAGTGGTGGTTTTATACCCGGTATAAGACCTGGGAGTCAGACTGTTTCCTATCTTAAGTCGGTTCTTTATAGGGTAACTTTGGTGGGTGCTGTGTTTTTAGGACTGGTTGCTATACTGCCATCTTTATTGCAATTGTTTCTTGCAACTGCCAATTTAGTAATAGGAGGAACGGGAGTCTTAATTGTAGTTTCTGTTGTACTTGAGACTATAAGGAATCTTGAGTCCCAATTGGTTATGAAAAGGTATGCTGGTTTTTTGGACGAATCTGTAAATTAGAAATTATGAATATTATTGTTTTAGGATTGCCTGGTGCTGGTAAGGGAACACAATCAAGAAGAATAGCATCTGAGAAAGGCCTTTTTTATTTTGAAGCAGGAGGTTTCCTGCGAGATCTGGCAAAAAATGATATTCATCTTCGGGAAGTATTAAATTCTGGTAGGTTGGTTCCTGATGAGCAAATGAGCAGGATGGTTTTTGATTATCTTGGGGGTTATGGAAGACATTATAAAGGAATTCTTTTTGATGGCTATCCTCGCTCTGTTTCGCAATATAAGGATTTATCTAATTGGATTAGTCAAAGAGGGGAAAGAATAGATTTGATTTTATTTTTTGATTTACCTGTTGAGGAAGCGGTAAAAAGACTTTCCTCAAGGAGAGTATGTCCTGTTTGTGGTCGTGTTTACAATTTGGTAACAGATCCACCCATAGAAGACAGTTTGTGTAATGTTTGCAAGGTGAAGCTTTTTCAAAGAGATGATGATACAGAAGGGGTAGTTCGGGAGAGGTTTGCAAAACAAAAAGAGTCTCTTCTGCCATTGATTGGCTTGGTTGATAAACAGGATAATTTCTTTAAGATAGATGCTTCGCAATCGATAGAAAAGGTTTATGGGGATATTGTTTCTGTTCTTGAAAAGTATGAGTAATATACCAATTAAAACAAAAAGAGAGCTTTTACTTATTCAGGAAGGAGGGAAAAAGCTCTCGCAGATAAAAGAAGCGTTGTTTTTTATGATAAAGGAGGGTGTTTCTTCACTAGATTTGGAAAAAAAGGCGGAGGAATTAATGGAAAAAACAGGCGGATACCCTTCGTTTAAGACGGTTCCTGGTTATAATTGGGCTACTTGTATTAATGTTAATGAGGGAGTAGTTCATGGAATACCTAAGGAAGATATTGTTTTTAAAGAAGGTGATTTAGTGAGTGTTGATTTGGGATTATATTATAAGGGTTTTCACACTGATACCTCGTTTTCGAAGGTTGTTGGCAAGGGAAGCAATTTTGTTAATTTTTTTGTAAAGGCAGGGAGAGAAGCGCTTAGGAGTGCTGTAGATAAGTGCTATCCCGGCAACAGAATTTATGATATATCTGAAGCAATAGAAAAGACTTTAAAGAGAAGAGGTTTTAAACCTACTGCTCACTTAACAGGTCATGGAGTGGGCAAAGATTTACATGAAAAGCCTTTGATTCCTGGTTTGGTTGGTTTGACAAAAAGGGCTGATACACCAGAGATTAAGGTAGGTATGGTTTTTGCTTTGGAAGTTATTTATTTGTCGGGAAAGGATGAACTTTTAACGGAAAGTGATGGGTGGACAATTTCAACAGCAGATGGTAAAATATCAGGGCTTTTTGAGGATACGGTAATTGTAACTCCTAAGGGCCCCGTTGTGGTAACTTAGGTGTTTTTGTCTATGGCAGATTTACTTATTAAGGAAGGTACAGTGGAGGAAGCTATGCCCAATACTATGTTTAGGGTCAAGCTTTTTGACGGAAGTTTAGTATTGGCAACTTTGAAAGGAAAACTAAGAAAAAATTATGTTAGGATTTTTCCTGGTGATAGGGTAAGGGTAGAGTTTACTCCTTACGATAAGGAGAGGGGTAGGATTGTACAAAAATTATGAAAGTTCAATCGTCAATAGAAAAAAGGTGCAGAGATTGTAAAATTGTAAAAAGAAAAGGCAAGATTTATGTTATTTGCAAAAACCCTCGCCACAAGCAGAGGCAGGGTTAATTTTGATTATGGCAAGAATTGTAGGAGTAGAATTGAATGATGATTGGAAATTAGACTTTGCCTTGACAAGAATAAAAGGTATAGGTTGGAGTGTGTCTCAGAAGATATTGTCTGATCTTGGTATTCCTTTTAAGAAATTGGTAGGGGATTTAACAAGCGAGGAGTTAAACAAGATTTCATCCAAGTTGGAGAATTTTGTGATAGAAGGTGATTTGGTAAGAAAAGTTAAAGAAGATATAACAAGACTCAAGCAAATTGGTTCTTATCGTGGAATAAGGCACTCACGTATGTTGCCGGTTAGGGGCCAGCGGACAAGGCATAATGCTAGAACCAAAAGAGGAAAAAGAAAAACAGTAGGAGCTTTCCGTAAGGAAATGCTTGCTAAGATGCAGAAAGACAAAAGTAAAGAGTGAGAATATAAATAATTATGGCAAGAAAAACATCTAAAGTTGTTGAAAAAGGAAAAATTTACATTTCTGCTAGTTTTAACAATACGCTAGCTACAATTACAGATCTTGATGGGAATGTTTTGGCTTGGCAAACAGCAGGTTCCTCGGGTTTTAAAGGTACTAGAAAGGCTACACCTTATGCTGCTACTGTAACTGTTGAGAAGCTTTTGAATAAGGTGAAAAATGAAATTGGACTTAATGAACTTGAGGTTTATGTTAAAGGCCCGGGTGTAGGAAGAGATGCTGCCTTGAGGGCTATCAGGAGTTCTGGAATTAAAATTTCTCTGATAGCTGATATAACTCCACTTCCGCACAATGGCCCAAGGCCTAAGAAAAAAAGGAGAGTTTAGTTATGGGAAGATATACTGGTCCTAAAGATAGATTATCAAGAAGAGAAGGTTTTGATATTTTTAATAAAGGTTCAAAACTAACTCGCCTTAATATACCTCCTGGTATGCATGGAGCGAAGATGCTTCTGGCTCATTCCAATTATGGTCGTCAGTTAAGAGAAAAACAAAAGGTTAAGAGAATTTATGGTATAAGGGAAGGTCAATTTAGAAGATATGTGGATTTTGCTCTAAAATCTAAAGGCAATACCTCAAATGTTCTATTCTCACTTCTTGAAAGAAGGCTTGATAATGTGGTTTATCGTCTCAATTTTGCTCCCACAAGGCCTGCAGCTCGTCAGCTGGTATCTCATAGGCATGTTTTGGTGAATGGGAAAAAGTTGAATATACCTTCTTATCAGGTTAAAATTGGAGATACTGTTTCTTTGTCCTCCAAGGCTATGGAGATTCCCTATTTGAAGGAGATTTTTGATGAAAAAAGTGCTAAAATACCCTCTTGGCTTGAGAGAAAGGGTGGAGTTGGTCTAGTGAAATCTCTACCCACATTGGAGGATGTAACAGAGCCAGTATCAGCTCAGGATATAATAGAATTTTATTCTAAATAAGGAAAAGGAGGTGATTTAGATGAATCAACTTTTTGAAGTAAACGAGAATAAAATAGAAAAAAATCATAGTCAATTTGTTATTTCTCCTTTAGATCAGGGTTATGGTTATACGTTGGGAAATTCCTTAAGGAGAGTCCTTTTGGGAAATATCGGAGGAGCTGCTATTACTTCCCTTGAAATAAAAGGTGTGAAGCACCAATTTTCAACAATCAAAGGCATGAGAGAGGATGTTATAGACTTTATTCTTAATTTGAAAAGGGTGAGGTTTTCGGTTAAAAAGTCCTTTGATAAGCCTCAAGAAGTAAAACTTGAGGTAAAAGGACCATCAGAAGTTAAAGCGGGTGATATTAAGGTTTCGCCACTTTTGGAAGTGGTTAATCCTGATATGGTGTTGGCTAACCTTGATAAAGATGGTCAGATAAGTGCAAAGATGACAGTGGAATATGGTTTTGGTTATAGATTAGCTGATTCTCAAAGATCTGAACGTCTAGGTTTGATTTTTGTTGATGCTATATTTTCGCCGGTTGTTAGAGTGGCCACCAAAGTTGAAGAGACTCGTGTAGGAAGATTAACAGATTTTGATAAGCTTATTCTGGATATTTGGACCGATGGATCAAAAGATCCAAAAGAGGTCTTAGTAGAAGCAGCTAAAGTTTTAATATCTCATTTTGAGCAGATAATATCCCCTAAAGTTGTTAAGAAAGAGGATAAAAAGGAAGTGAATAAAGATCCATTGGGTTTGGTGGGTAAATTATCAGTTGAAGAAATAAATCTTCCTACTAGAGTTGCGAATGCTTTAATCAAAGCAGGGTACGAAACAGTTGAGAGTTTGGCTAATGCCAAGAAGGAGGATTTGGCGAGAGTAAGAAATCTTGGTGAAAAATCTTTGAAGATAGTAAAATTGGCTTTGGCTGAAAAAGGAGTTTCTTTTCTGGAAGAATAATTTATGAAGAAGAAGGTAGTAGGAAGAAAGTTCTCCCGTTCTACCAAATCAAGGAGGGCTCTTTTTAGGGGTCTTTTTCTTGCCTTGGTAAAAGAGGGGAAGATAAAGACGACTTTAGCAAAAGCAAAGTCTCTTGCGTCGTGGGCTAACAAGATTTTTGGGATAGCCTTGGAGGATAGTTTGGCAGCAAGAAGAAAAGTCTTGTCCAAGGTGTTAAATAAGAGATGGGTAATGGAGGATGTTTTTCGTTTGGTAAAGCTATCTGGTAGAAAATCTGGTTTTATTAGAGTTATTAGACTGCCATCTCGTAAGGGAGATAATGCTCCGATGGCTCAGGTTGAGATTTTAGACTGGCAAAAGAAAGAAGAACCCAAAAAAGAGAATATTGATAAAAATAAGAAAAAAGAGAAAGAAGAAGAGGCAAAAGTTAAGGGAGATAAAAGGAAATGATTGCGAAAACCTATCATATTAAAAGTAAAGAAATAGCAAGAAGATGGTATTTGGTTGATGCTAAGGACAAGGTATTGGGCAGACTAGCGTCAAGAGTGGCTACTATTTTGATGGGCAAGAATAAGTCTAATTATTCTCCCCATCTTGATGTGGGAGATTCGGTTGCGGTTTTTAATTGCGAGAAGATTGTTTTGACAGGCAAGAAAGCCAAGCAAAAGGTTTACAGAAGGCATTCTGGTTACCCAGGTGGTTTTAAGGAAGTTTCTTTCGAAAAAATGATAAAAGAAAACCCAGCTTTTGTAATCCGACATGCTGTTTCTGGTATGTTGCCTGATAATAGATTGAAACCAAAAAGATTAAAAAGGCTTAAAATTTTTGTTGGAGATAACAATCCTTTTATTGAAAAAGTTAGGTCTTTGAACAAGTAATATGGCAAAAAAGAAAAGACAAGAATACATATTTAGTGTTGGCAGAAGGAAAACCGCTACTTGTCGTATGCGACTTTTCGAGGGCAAGGGTGAAAGTTTGGTGAATGGTATGCTGGTGTTTGATTATTTTCCGGGGAAAATATTTAAAGCAAAAATAGAAAAGTATTACAAGCTAGTTGGCAATATCTTTGACTCTAAATACCATTTTTCTGCTAAAGTAGAAGGTGGTGGAAAGTCAGGTCAACTTGATGCCTTATTTCATGGTTTGTCTCGTGCTTTGATTCAAGCAGAGACTGATTTAAAATCGAAGCTCAAAAAGGAAGGTTTTTTGACTCGTGACGCAAGAATAAGAGAGAGGAGGAAAGTGGGAACGGGAGGGAAAGCAAGACGCAAGAAACAATCTCCTAAAAGATAATTTATCTGTTATCACCACTGCCTTGTATTTTTCCCCTTTTTTGTCTGGAGAAAAGTTTCTTAAGATTTTCTTTGGCAATTCCTTCAAGCGATAGGCCGAGCTCGGTTGCAAGTTGGGCTATATACCACAAAACATCTCCCAGTTCTTTTCCTATTTCTTTGGCTGTTTCTTTATCAACTTTTCCATTTTTGTCTCGAATTATCTTTTTAATTTTATCTGCCACCTCCCCTGCTTCTCCCGCAAGGCCAAGAGTGGGATATACAAAATTTTTTCCCTGATTGGGGTACAGGGCAGTTTTTCTTGATTCTTTTTGATAGTCTTTAAATTTCATTGTTAGATTTGTTTTGGAATGTGTTTTAATTAGGTTTTTGGCGATTTCTTATTTTAATTAACTATAATTGCTGAGTAAAGTGTTGTCTTATATTGAGATTTATTCTGGTAGTCAGAGAAGTTCCTTTACTTAACCTTCTTATCCGGGATGTTGCAAAACTGAGTGTTTTCTTATCTCATCTGTGGTTTTTGAAGTTGTTAGATTGATTCAACTATCTCTATGTCCATTTTGACATTTTTCTTGGCTTATTTTATAGTATGAGTATTTATATGAATAGTAAAAATGATAATAGTTTACAGGATGATTTTGCTTCTCCTTTAGATAGGTCATTTTCAGATGTTCAACAAAATCAGACTTCTTTAAGTACTGATATTCAAAAGAATCATTCTAAAAGAATGCCAATAGTTGTTGCTTTGTGTGTGTTGTTTTTAGTTTTTCTCTGCGTGACTGTGTTTTTTGTTTATCAACATGTGAAGCAAAAAAAAATAGAATTGGCAATATCAATAATGGGCAATTTGTTGACTCTTCAACACAATCAGAATTGTTTGGAACAATTCCCAATGACACAACTATCCAATTTGGGGATGTTGAGTGGCTGCCGGAACCACAAAAAGTCCTGAGTGTTGGTTTTTTCGGTCTTATTGATCAGTATTATCCTTATATTCTCAAGTACTGTAAAAGCGAAACTGATTGTGTCGAAGATAGTAAGTTAAGTGAATTGAATGATAAGTACGAGCCCAAGGCAACCTACTACAAAGTGGGAATAATGAAATCCCAACCATATAGTGGCTCTCCGGTTTATCTGGGAATAGTAAAAAACTTGCCTCAAGGACATGTTTACAAGGGCTATCCAACAGAGAAAGATATTGCTTATGATTATGAAATAATCTCTCTTTTTATTAAAACTTCAGACAATAAATTCATTATGACAAACGATTATCAAAATTATTCTATTCTCTGTCGTAGCTATTGTAATTTTTGTCGTAGCTATTGCGAGCCTAATCAATTACCTCCAAGCAATGAGGCAGCTGGGATCATTTATAGACATGATTTGTCATTGGATAAACTATCATTGAGCAAAGCAAATTTACCAGATGGGTATACCGATCCCGAAACGGGAGTAGAGTTTTCAATCGATATAACTAGCCACTTCTTTGTTAATTCTGGTTTATTTCTGGTAAAGGACTTTGGGAAAGGGTATGCTCTTTATTCCAATCAAGACATAAAAAGCAAC
Source organism: Candidatus Woesebacteria bacterium (assembly GCA_013374855.1). GTDB lineage: Bacteria > Patescibacteriota > Microgenomatia > UBA8517 > UBA8517 > Ch104c. Next base: position 415,614 of record CP055308.1, read on the forward strand.
CTTATTAGTCTTAAATCAGTTATAAATCCAACTTTTGTTATTAAATTGCCCACGGGATTGGCAGCTGGTGCCTATCTAGATGGAGAAAGACGTCTGATCTACAAAAAGGGTGTAAGACCGTATTCTTCAGACGACTCCCAACTTGTCTGGACAGCCTCCGAGAAGCCTCAATTATTGCCAAAAGAACCATCTGACAAAGGTATAACAACTGACTATACAGAAATTGCCTATACTACCTATTATGATGGTTGTAGAGGTAATATGGCACTTGATAATATAGTTTCAAACGGTGAATTCTTGGATGTAAACAATAATTTGATCAAAGTTGCTACCACCGATAGGGGTGATACAATCTACGATTTAAAGAATAAAGATTTTAGGATTTTCGAAAGTTTTTTGTTCTCAAGAGGGCATCTATTCCTTGGTTATGATCTTACCTATAGTGATTATCTTGCTCTCAAACCCATACTTATTTGGAAAAACAGATTAGGTGTCTATCGTATGATATTCAGAGAGGACTTGGTTAGTTCAAAATGTTGGGCTGGACCACTTATTTACTTATATCCAGAGAAGCCTACAACTGTGAGGGTGAATTTGAGTAAAGTAATTAATTTGACAAAGTCGGAACCAACTTATGATGACGGATGGAACTTAATTGCTTATCCAAATGGTGATATTTATTTACCTAAGGAACAAAGAAAATACTCTTATTTATTTTGGGAAGGTAGTGCGCCTGTCCCTTTGTTGCCTGTAGCACAGGAAGTAGTCAAAAAAACAGAAATTCACGATTACTTTGAGAGGACCTTGACAAAATTAGGACTAGACGATAGAGAGAAACAAGACTTTAAAAAGTATTGGTAACCTAGACTTGATGATGGTCCTTACTACTTAATTTCTTTTTACGACACAAGTGAGCTAAATCGGCTCGTTCCTTTGAATATAGAACCTAAACCAGATACTGTTATTCGCATTTTAATGACTTACCACAGATTAGACAAAGATGATGGAGAGTTTCCTCCGATAAGACTTGATAATTATCAAACTCCAAGCAGAAGGGGTTTTGTAGTAGTTGAATGGGGTGGAATTCTTCGTGGTTTAGATTACTGAAATGAATTTGGTATCCCCCTATTGCTTGCGTGTGTTTTTTTGTGTTTGTGGTATTAAAATAATGATTAAAGTGATAATTTCTCCTTTTTAGCTCAATAGATTCTTGATCTTTTTTATGAATTGAAGGATTTCTTAGTAATAAAAGTTAAAAAAGTGGTATAAAGTTGGTAAATTTCTAATCATCGGCACAAGTATAGGAAAAAGTGCTATCTGTCACAAGATATATCCAAAGTTAGACTTCTAGATTGATTAACCCTATTTTTCATGGTATTTTTAAGAATTGAATTGGTTGAAATTATCTTTGTCTCATAACAAAGCTGGTAGGAAAATTGTGTGTGATTTGGGTGTTGTTGTTGATAAAATGTAGTTGATTAAAGATTATGAAAAATATCGAATCACCCGACAAAATGCATCTTGGCAGACTTTTAGATGAATTGAGGTATGGCAAGTTTGTTATACCGGATTTTCAGCGTGAGTTTGAGTGGTCGCCATGGGATGTTAAAGAACTATTGCGTTCCATTTTTGAGGATTACTATATTGGTACGATGCTATTTTGGAGGGCAAGTAGAGAAAATCAGAATCTTTTAAGATGTGAGCCAATTTATGGCTTTGAGGGAAAATGTGAACCTCAACATATTGTGCTTGATGGCCAGCAAAGATTAAGTGCATTGTATTATGCGTTTTTTGCTCCGAGGGTAAAATTTCCAAATAGGAAAAATAGGTATATATTTATTGTTAAGTTAGATAAATTTCTTAATGAAGAATTTGATGATGCTTTTGATTACGAATGGCTTACTTCAAGAACAGAGAGTTTTCTGAATCAACGTGATAAACAATTTAGGGAGAAGATATTACCCATTTCTGTTTTGGGAGATCAATATTGGTACGATTGGTTTCGGGATTACAGAGACTACTGGGTTGGTAAAGTTGGCGAAGAGGAAGCGGATAATGAGTGTGATAAGTTGGAGCGTTTTTTCAGGGATCTTCTTGTTAGTTATGATATAAGTTACATTGAACTTGATAGGGATATTGAAGTGTCAAAAGTTTGTGATATCTTTACACGCTTAAACAGTACAGGTCTCACACTTACTATTTTTGATCTTCTCAATGCATTGATGAGACCTAAGGGTATCTATCTAAAGGAAATGTGGCGGCAGGTTTCTAGTGATCTGAAAGAATTAGAATGGCAAAGGACGAAGGTGTATCTTCTTCAAGCAATTTCTATTCTTGAGCAAGGTTATTGTTCACCTAAGTATCTTTATTATCTTGTGCCGGGAACTAAGAAAGTAATAAAAAACTCGGATGGTTCCAAAGATTCAATTGTTATATTTTCCTCGCGTGACGAGTTTCTTGAGAAATGGAATTTTTTGGTTGAAAAAATGAGAATGACATTAGACGCTCTTCTTAATCCTCGAGACCTAGGTGCTATACGACCGGATTTTGTTCCTTATCCAACAATGCTACCAATACTTACTGCTTTGAATGTGATAAAAGAACAAGATAAGTATACTGATAAGAGGATAGAAATAGAGGCAAAGATTAGAAGATGGTATTGGGCTTCTGTTTTTACACAAAATTATTCAAGTGCAGTAGATTCTACAATGACACATGACTATTACTCTATGCAAAGGTGGTTTGAAGATGATGCTGAAATTCCGCAAGTTGTTGAAAAATTTGAAAGCAATATAGAAAATCTTGACTTACAAAAAGAAAGCATGTCAGGTTCAGCTTTGTATAAAGCAGTGTTTAACATTCTTGTTAGAAAAGGCGCTCGTGATTTTATAACCTTCGAATTGCCTGAATATTCTCTCCTTGAAGACCATCATATTGTACCACGTTCTTGGGGACTAAGAGAAGGACTTGATAAGAGGATTGACACAATTCTCAATAGAACACCTTTGTCAGAAAGGACAAACCGTCAGTTAATAGCAGACCGTCTGCCGAATGTGTATTTGAAGGAAATGTTTAAAAGAGCGAAAAATAAAGATGATGTGTATCAACTTCTAGAAAGCCATTTAATTTCAAAAAAGGCAACAGATATATTGATGAGGGATAATTTTTCTCTGGAAGATTTTAAGGAGTTTATTGAAGAGCGTCAAAAGACAATTATTCAGGAAATAAAATCTTTATTAGCGATTGGGGGAGATACGGTATTTTCAGGTCTAATTACGCCACAGACTCCTTTTTCCAACATATCTCAGATGGAAAAAACAATTCAGAAATGTGATGAATATCTATATTGGATAGATAAATATTTTGGTAAGTCTGGTCTTGAAATCCTAGCGTCTGCATTATCTTCTAATCAAGTAATAAATATCAGTGAGGTGAAGATACTCACTTCATTAGAAAAAGTAGATGATAAACTAAGAGAAGATTTTAAGCGTTTTAAGGAAGAGCTAAAAAACAGAGGAATTAGTGCAGAGATGAGAGTACTTGTTCAAAAAGATGTTGCTGCTTCTATACATGACCGTTGGATTATTAGTAAATATAAGTCATTTAATATTCCTTCCCCGGATGTGATTAAAAGAGGTCAGTATAGTGAGATAAAAGAAACGGACGCAAGACTACCATTCGATGAATTAATGGAATCGAGTTTGGATATAATTCACGACTGGCCGAAAATAAGTGAATTAATTAGGAAGAACAACAAATAATCAAAACAAGTTTAGTTGATAAGATAGAGATGATCTCATATGGAAAATGGAAAGAAATTAGAGCATATAAGATTATTCTTTTGGGTGGTTGCGTTGGTTAATTTTCCTTGTTTTTGGTTTGTCTGATATTGTAGATTTTTAGATGGTTTGTTTGCTTATAGGATTTGAAGTATTTAGATTTTTTGCAATTGCTGGGCGAAGCCCGAACCTTTTTTTTGACGAAGTCCCAGCTGATGCCACGCTAAGCACGGCAGAAACTGATTGTTTATGTGAATAATCCAAAAATGAGAGTGAGAGTCTGAATTGGTCGGGGTGGGCGGAATTGAAGCGCCGCCCCATCCTCGTTTTCGTTGCCGAATTTCTTGCCAACAAAGTTGGTGCGTCGCAGATATTGCTAAATCTCAGCTTTTATGCTAGTATCTTTTATACTATAATAAAATTAGCCTTTAATTAAAATTCTATGAAACAAGATTTAGACCAAAACTCAGTGCCTATTCAGCCCGAGTCGCCAAAAAAATTTCCAACTTGGGCGATAGTTTTAATTTCCGTTTTGGCAACAGGCGTTATAGTCGCTTCCGGAACATATTATTTTTTGACGCACGACAAAACCGCAGTTAATAACGAGCTGTCAGTTACTAATCAGCCGACAAATCCAATATCGACCACAAGCCAAAACGGACATCAGGTTAGTGAGGGTTTTGTTTACAAAAAGTCACTTACAGGTTTGATACAAGATCCAGTGGATATTATTGTTTCTAATTTTGACGGCTCATCAAAATCGAAAATTCAAACAGTATTAGATAGCTTTTACCTTCATGCAACAGGTTGTTATAATAACGATATATCTCAAAATGGACGAATTGTTTATTCAACACGTTTTGACACTGAATATCCTGCCCCTAACAGTATTTGGATAAGCGACAATGGCTCTCAGCCAAAAAATATTTTAACTTTGCCTAAAGGTGATTCTTCTATAACTATTGGAACTATTGAATGCCCAAAAATATCTCCAGACGGAGAGAAAATTGCCTATTCTCTGTATTTTGGGGGGAGCCGCTCAGCACAGTTGTGGACAATGAATGCTGATGGAACGGATAACAAAATGGTTATAGATGATACGGGGATATATATTGTTGAAGAAGGTCCTTTTAGGTTGGTTCCTTTGGCTTGGTCAAAAGATAAAACTAAAGTTTACATGGTTACTACCACCGATAGCGAGGCTACTCCTACAGGAATGTATATTGCAGACCTTGCAACCGCCAAAATACAGAAAGCTAAAACACCCAATGTCACTCTATGGCATGCGTCACTTTCCCCTGATAGAAAGAAAGTTGTTTATACAACTTTTGAGTGGAAATATGTGCCTGATAGTAGTATTCCCGAACCAGGACCGCCGTATTCAATCAGCGTTACCGATTTAGAGACAGGCGCAACAGAGAAAATTTTAGAAAGCCAAGTCGACGGCTATTATGCTCCGGTTTGGTCTCCCGACGGTAAAAAAATCATGTATACAACAAGTAAAAAGGAAGATTATATTGGGGGTGGTATATCAATATCTGTTGTTGATGTTAATACCAAAAAAAGCAATGTCATTGTTACAAGAACAAGGGATAATAGCAGGGTGAAGTCATGGGCTTGGCTTTCTAATGACAGGGTAATTTATACTGAGGAAAGTTATACTACAGGGGAAGTGGAAAACAAAGTAGAAACTTATCTATTTACTATTAAAGTTGACGGAACTGATAAACAAATTGTAGATTTGGCAAAAGATATAGTAGTTTTTGGTTCGTTAAGATAAGTTGTTATGATTAATAAAGGGTTGGGTTAAGCAACTCTTGCAGGCAGATTTGGAGATAAAAATACGTTGGTGTACTTAACCCACATCGGCGGATTTTTGTCTTATATGATTATCATATTAAAAGAAATTTAGTGAGTAAAAATCCAGTTGCGTATGCACGGGAGGATTGAGAGAAGGGTAACACTTCTTTCTTTTTCTTTTTTAGTCCCGCCGCCGTCCGAAAAAACCCTCTTGGGTTTCTAGGAAGCGAGCAACAAAACACCTCTGAATTTGAAAAAAGTTTAATCTTGTCGGGGTGGGCGGAATTGAACCGCCGCCAGACGCACCCCATGCGCCTATTCTACCGTTAAACTACACCCCGTAAAACTGACAAGGTCCGTCCTTGTCAGTTAATTTACTCTTGTATTTTATCAAAAACTATGATAAAAGGGTAGAAATGGCAAAGAAGAAAAAAGAATTAAAAGAGCTTCAGTTTCAGGAAAGTTCTTCAGCTAAGCTTCAAGCAATAAGAATGGCTATGGAGCAGATTGAAAAGCAGTATGGTAAGGGTTCTATTATGCGGCTTGGCGAGCGAACAGAAGAGCAGAGAAAAGTTGAGGTTATTCCAACGGGCTCTATTGCTTTGGATATAGCTTTGGGTGTCGGGGGTTTCCCCAGAGGAAGAATTATTGAGATTTACGGTCCTGAAGCATCGGGCAAAACTACCCTTGCTTTGTCTGTTATTGCTGAAGCGCAAAAAAGAGGCGGGCAGTGCGCGTTTGTTGATGCTGAGCATGCTTTGGATCCAGAGCGTGCTGAGACGTTGGGGGTTAATCTTGATGACCTGCTTTTATCCCAGCCGGATACTGGAGAACAAGCGCTTGAGATAACCGAGACCTTGGTAAGATCCGGCGCTTTAGATGTTATTGTTGTTGATTCGGTTGCCGCTCTTGTTCCAAGAGCTGAGCTTGAAGGTGAAATGGGAGATGCTGTTGTTGGTTTGCAGGCGCGTCTTATGAGTCAAGCCTTAAGAAAGCTTACAGGTGCAATTTCAAAGTCAAAAACGATTCTTATTTTTACTAATCAGTTAAGGCAAAAGATTGGCGTAATGTTTGGAAATCCTGAGACAACGCCGGGCGGGCTTGCTCTTAAATTTTATGCCTCAGTCAGGATTGACTTAAGAAGAATTGAGGTGCTGAAAGATGGGGAGCAGGTTATTGGTTCGCGCCATAGAGCAAGGATTGTTAAAAATAAGGTGGCGCCTCCTTTGAGAGTAGCTGAGTTTGATATTACCAACAAAGAAGGTATTTCAAAAGCAGGCGGGCTTCTGGATGTTGCGGTTGACTTGGGGATAATGGAAAAGAAGGGCTCGTTTTTCAACTATGAAGGAAAGCCTATTGCCCAAGGAAGGGAGGCGGCCAAAGCCTTTATTGCGGAAAACGATAAACTCTCAGCAGAAATAGAGAAAAAAATTAGAGAGAAATTGGACTCTGGCGAGAGTGTCCCAAAAGAAATAGGAGAAGTATCAGATGCTGAGTAGATTAGGCTTTATATGCCCTTGATTACTTCAATCAGGCTTCAGAAAGACAAAAAAAGAGCCAATGTTTATATTGACGGAAAGTTTGCTTTTTCTATTGATAACTTTAATCTTTTGAAGTTTGGTTTGAAGGAAGGGAAAGAAATTTCAAAAGAGAGGGTTCTTGAGGTAATTAGGAAGGCAGAGGGTGAGAAAATTTGGGAAAAACTTTTAAAGTTTGTCTCTTTTCGCCAGCGAACAGAAAAGGAAATAAAAGATTGGTTTAAAAAAAAGAAATTGCCGGATGTTTTTTGTGAAAGATATCTCAATAAGCTTAAAAAGCTGGGTTTGGTGGACGATAAGCGTTTTGCCTATTCTTTTATCCAAGACAGGCTTTCTTTTCGTCCGAAGCCTAAAAAAGTCTTAAGTTTGGAGCTTTTGGAAAAGGGTATTCCAAGAGAAATTGTAGAAGAAGTCTTGGAAAGCTTTGATATTGATGAGGAATCTCAGGCTAAAAAACTTCTTGCCAAATACAAGAATAGATGGAAGGGGTTGGATGCAAATTTGGCGCGGCAAAAGGAGGCGCGGTTTCTTTTAGGAAAAGGCTACAGCTTTGAGATTGTCAAAAGAATAGTATTTGACGAGGAGGGGTAAAAAGAGATAAAATAGAAAAAGGAGAAAGTTATGGCGAAAGTAAGAATGTATTTTTCTTTGGCTTCTTAAGCTAGAATTTAGCCTCTTTCTCTTTTTTTGGGTATGACAAGCAAAGACGACATATCTGTTTTAATTGAAGAAATCAAAAAGGAGCGGCTTGCTTTGGAGAAGAAAAAGGCAGAGGTTGAAAAAATGGAAGAGCAGATAAAAGAGCTTCTTTCCAAGACAGCCAAGATGACGGTTGAGGAGGCAAAAAAAGCTCTTCTTGAACAGGTTGCTAAAGAATTAAACAGCGAAGTAGCCAAAAGAGTACGGCAGGCAGAAGAAAGGATAAAGCTTGAAGCGGAGGAAAAAGCAAGGGAAATTTTGGTTGATGCGATGCGGCATGGTGCCACAAATTACACAGCGGAGTACACAATATCCACAGTTGTTGTGCCAAATGAGGAAATAAAGGGAAGGATAATTGGCGCGGGAGGAAGAAATATCAGGGTATTTGAGAAGGAAACAGGTTGTGAGCTTGAGATGGACGAGACAAATATTATTCGTATATCTTCTTTTGATTCAATAAGAAGAGAGGTGGCTCGCCGTTCTCTTGAAATTTTGATAAAAGATACAAGAATCCAGCCATCAAGGATTGAGGAGGTTGTAAGGCAGGTAAGAAGCGGTATGGAGGAGATTTTACTTGAGGAGGGAAGATTGATAGCAGAAACTTGCGGCGTTTATAATTTGCCGACGGATATTATAAAGCTTTTAGGAAGATATAAGTTTAGGACTTCCTATGGGCAAAATCTTGGGCTTCACACAATAGAGGAGACAAAAATTGGTGTATCGATTGCAAATGAGATAGGCGCTAATGTGGAAGTTGTTCGCATGGGGTGTTTGCTGCATGATATTGGCAAAGTTGTGACAGAAGAGGAGGGAAATCATGTAGATGTTGGTGTTTCGGTTTTGAAAAAGTATGGTTTTCCCAAGGAGGTTGTTAATGCCGTTGCTGAGCATCATGAAGACAAACCCTTTTCTTCTGTGGAAAGTGTGATAGTTTGGATTGCAGATGCGATATCAGGTTCGCGTCCTGGTGCAAGGTATGAACCCCATGAGGAATATGTCAAAAGAATGGAGAAAATAGAGGAGATAGCTAAACGCTTTGAGGGAGTTGCCGAGGCTTATGCATTTCAGGCAGGGCGGGATTTGCGAGTTATTGTATCTCCGGATGAGGTTGATGATGATAGGTTAACTATTCTTTCAAGAGAAATTGCGAAAAGCCTAGAGAAAGAAGCAGAATACGCAGGACAAATAAAAGTGACAGTAATTCGTGAGGTCAGGGCTACAAGCACCACTTCTGCAAAGTAATTCTATCCTTACCGGGTTTGGTACAGGTTTGCTTACCTGGAATATTTATCTTTTTAGAATTGCGAGGCTTTAAAAAACCTTGTTTGCAAAGCTAGACCAAACCGGGTGAGGATTTGTGAGGATTTCAAGGCCATTTCTCCTCAGTGTGGTAATTATGTCACCCGGTTTTATTCTCATCAACATAGTCTAACTGACTATGTTGCAAATGTGATGTCAGAATACGCTGGGGTTGTTCTCTTAATGTAATTTTGTCATAATGGTGCAGGATATGTCTGACAATAGGCCTCTGAATGGGAAATTTGCCGTTCTTGTTTTGCTTTTCTGCTTTTTAAATTTTTCTTTTCCTAGTGGAGTAAAGGCGCAATACGATTCTACAGACTATCTTATTAATTTGATTGACAGTGCGAAGGATTACTGGTTAGGGCAACAGCAACCGTCGGGGAATTTCTATGATGAAGTTGATAAAAAGCTTTCCCCAGATGATCACTATGGCCATACTCACCTTGGGGCAGTATTTATATGGATGGGAGTGAGGGAGGGTAATAGTGATCTAGTAGACAGGGGTGTGAAGGCAATAGAATATTATTTGGCTACGCCCAATAAAGGACACCAACCCTTTAATCAATTGGCCATCTCTTGGGCGTATAGCCTTATTGCTAACAACAATAAATATAAATTTAACAAAAACACTTGGGAAAGTTACTTGAAGAATTCTTCTGTGATGAGTAAACAAGAAGGATGCAAAAAGTATACCAATAATTGGAATCTTGTAGAAGCAGTCGCTGGAAAGCAGATAACAATGACAGGTCTTAATTATGATAAAGTCTGGGACAGATGTGATAGTTTTATGGTTGATGTTGTCCCTGGCACTTTGACCAAAGATGGTTTGGGCGGAGATCCTGGCACATGGCCACTCTCTTATCATGCTTTTTCTACAGCGCTTGTTGCTCGTTACCTTCGCTTGGTTGCCCAGAAGGGCGATGGTGATTATTCTCGAATTAAAGATTATTTCTTAAGAATGGTCGATACTCAGCTGAATCTAATGGCTCCAGACGGAGACTTTGCCTTTTTTGGTAGGAGCAGTGAGCAAAGTTTTGTTCTTATGTCAATGGCCTATTCATTTGAGATCGCTTCTACATTAGGAACTGACAAAGCTGGGCAGTATAAAAAGGCTGCTTATTTGGTAATTGAACGTTTCAAGAGGTATCATGGTCTGAATGAACGTGGTTTTGTGAATATAGTTCCTAAGATGAGGTATAAGGGTGAGTTAAATAGAGATGGCTTGGATAGTTATGCTCACCTGAGTGTTTATAATGGACTTACCTTGTTATTGGCTGCTTGGACTTACGAGGTCTCGGTAAACACAAAGGGTATCTCCTTTCGGGACATACCTTCAGAAAGTAACTTCTTCTACCTGGAAGAAAGCGGACCAGGATTTGCGGTACTGAGATACGGTAACCTCTGGTTTTTGGTGTCAGGTAGTAGTTATAATTACTATAACAGGGATGTGAGATACGATTTTGGTCTAATTAGGGCCAAAAAGAAGGTTGGTACTGTTTGGTTGGATATTTTGCCAGTGCGACCCCTTATATTGGCTGACAAAGATGACCCCAATCGTAGTTATAAGTATTCCCTCGCTCCTAGGGGTTTTTATAATGGGGGCCCATTTGTACTAGTTGGCAATAAATTGAAAATTGTTAGCCCTGGTGCGGTTGAAGTGGTTGCGAACCTTGTTGACAGGAACACGTTCAGGGATACAGGGATGACGGTTTCTGTCGTTTATATTACAGATGGAGACACGATAGAGATGAGAGTTTCTCGATTTCCTGATATGGTTAGGAATTATTATGTGAGCTTTCTTTTTAGAGAGAAACCCATCCGTAAGAGGGATGGATATGGGAATGTGGTACTTACGGATGGTAAGGTGGCAATTTCGTTGAGTGAAAATCTAGTCTTGGATTATCTCACAAATTCAGATATACAATCTTTTAGTAATAGCGAAAGCGGTACTATCTTTTGGGATAGATTTGAGCTACCGAATCCCAATAAGGATGTTATTGTTAGGGTTTCGTTTGAGGCGCCTCTTTCTGATTTAAACAGCGATGGTAAAGTAGATATCTTTGACTACAACATACTAATCTCAAACTTTGGAAAAACAGGCTCTCCTGGATGGATACCAGCAGATATTAACAAAGATGGCAAAGTGGATATATTTGACTATAGCGTTCTTGTAGAAGGGTTTGGAAGAGATATTGTTTATTGAGGAGTAGTTTTCTTGTCAGATTAATCTTAGAATTACGAGGCTTTTAGAAACATTATTTTGCAAGGTTGGGAAGGGTTAAGGATTTATGCTCTTCTTTCCTCTGATCTGTGATAAAATCAGAATTGATTATGTCTGGTCGAAGTTCTGAAAAACTTCCCTATTCCCTTTTTGAATTTCCTAATGGTTTGCAAGTAGTTTTTTGGCCTCTTTCTGGAGTTGAGGTTGTTTGTTTTGGTGTTAGAGTAAGGGCCGGTGGTTGGTGCGAGACTAATCTTAAAAGAGGAATTTTCCACTTTCTTGAACATGCTCTTGTTCAGGGCACAAAAAATTTTCCTTCTTTTAGGAAACTTTCGCAGAGACAAGAAGATCTTGGTTTGAGGACAGATAATGGTGTTTCTGGCGATTTTTCTTTTTACCAATGGTCCATTCCTAAAGAAAATTTTTCAAAAGGCTTGGAGCTTTTGGCTGAATATATCTTTGACCCCCTTTTCCCTCAAGATGGGATTGAAAGGGAAAGGGAGATTATTCTTCAAGAATATCAAGATTATTGGGATTCGCCTTACCATCGGTTTGTAAAAGCTTTGTCCGAGAGTTTCTGGGGGAAAGATCATCCTTACACTCTAGACGCTTTAGGAACAAGAGAGGGAATTACAACCATTAACAGAGATGACATTATCAAAGTTCACCGGAAATGGTACAAACCTCGGAATATGGTCTTGGTGGTGGTAGGAGATCTAAAAGAGAAAGAAGTCGAGGAGGTAGTGGGCAAATTTTTTGGCGCTAAGCCGTCGACTTCTTTCTTAGCTCCGTTGTCCTTTAGCAAACCCAAGTTCCAAAAGAATTACCTCTTGTGGTCAGAGAATTTTAAACAAGTGTCGTTTTGTCTTGCTTTCCCTACTTTTGGGTATAAGGAAAGAGTAAAAAAAGAACAGCTTGCTTTGAGCATGCTTTCTTACATTTTGATAGATTCCCGTTGGTCAAGGCTAAGTATAAGGCTCAGAGAAAAAGAACCTCTTGCGTATTCTTTGTGGGGGGCATCTAGTCTTTATCCTCAAGGTGGTTTCCTTGATATTAACGCCTCTTTCTCTCCGGAGAATACGGAAAAGATTTTAAAGGTTGTTTATGAAGAAGTAGAAAACATCAAAATGAAGGGAATAGAAAATGATGAATTTGAGAGAGCCAGGAAATATTTTTGCTACGAATCATTAATGGGTTTTGATACTGTGTATAGTATTGCTATAAATCTAATTAGTTATCTTTTTCGTGAGGGGAAAGTCTTTCTTCCTCAAGATAGGATAAGAGAAATAAATAAGCTTAAAAAAAGCGATGTAGAAAGAATGGCAAGAGAAATTCTTGTCTACGAGAAATCTACTGCTGCGATTATGGCCAAAAAAGATCTTCTGGAGGAGCTCCAACTAATCAGGCTGCCTTGGTGAAATTAAGCCATCCTTACAATTTTTTCCTTTCCTTATCAGGTCTGGTATAGGTTTATCTACCTGGAATATTAATCTTTTTAAAATTGCAAGGCTTTAAAAAACCTTGTTTGCAAAGCCAAACCAAACCGGGTAAGGAAAGTATTGTTTATTAACCATTAATCATTAATTTATTACCCCATTTCTTGACTTTTAACCCTTTTCGTAATAGTATAGCCTTAATGACAAAGAAACAGCTTGTTTATTTGGTTGCAAGGAAAGCGCATCTTACTAAAAAGGCGGCATCTGAGGCAGTAGAAGTTTTTCTTTCGGAGATAGGCAGGGTATTGGCAAAAGGTGAAAAGGTTGTTCTTTCTGGTTTTGGTACTTTTCGAGTTTCTCCAAGAAAAGGCAAAATGGTGAAAATTCCCAATTCTGATAAGCTCGTTCGCGTTAAGCCTTACAGGCTCCCTAAGTTTACTCCCGGTAAAACATTAAAGCATCAAGTCTCGCGTTGATACTCGCTTCTTTGTAGTATACTAGGTTTATGGAGAGGGTTATTTTGATTGATAAACTAGTTAAGGAATTTGTTGTTAACACAAAAGAGCCAGGATTTTTTGCAGGTATAAGATCTGTCTTTAGACCTAAAAAGAAGCGGGTCTTGGCCTTGGACAACATTTCTTTTTCGGTAGATGAAGGAGAGCTTGTTGGTTTTATTGGCCCAAATGGTGCCGGGAAAACTACCACCCTTAAAATTCTTTCTGGACTTTTGTATCCCACCTCGGGACTAGTGCAGGTTTTGGGGTTTGATCCATGGGAGAAAAATCATAAATACTTAAAAAATATAAGTCTTGTTATGGGTCAGAAGAATCAGCTCTGGTGGGACTTGCCGGCTGTTGAGACATTTGAGCTAAATAGGGCGATTTACGAAATTCCCAACCGTGATTATAAAAGAAGTTTAGATGAGCTTGTCTCTTTGCTTGAAGTAGGTGGTCTCCTTAATGTTCCTGTAAGAAGATTATCGTTGGGACAGCGTATGCGTCTTGAACTTGTCGCGTCACTTCTACACCGCCCCCGCGTTCTGTTCTTGGATGAGCCGACTATTGGGCTTGATGTTTTAGGACAAACAAAAATAAGAGAATTTTTGGTGGATTACAACAGAAGGAGCGGAGCAACAATGATTCTTACTTCGCACAATATGGATGATATTCTTAATGTTGTTAAAAGAGTTATTGTTATAAATAAAGGGAGACTGGTGTTTGATGGGCCATTTCATCTTTTGGTAGAGTCTTTTGCAAGGAAGAAAGTTGTTAAGATTTATCTTAGCGACAGTGCGGATATTAAAAAGTTTGAACAATATGGAAAAGTAGTTAAGGTTGATTTTCCGGAAGTGGTAATTTCTGTCCCAAGAGAGACTGTCGCTTTGACTTCAGCAGAAATTCTGCAAAATTTTCCGGTGGCTGATATTAACATTGAAGAAGAACCACTTGAGGAGGTAATAAAAAAGGTCTTTAAGGGAGGGAAAGTCAAAGATGCATAAATATTTCCAGGTTTTCAAGCTGTCTTTGATATCAGAATTTGCCTACCGTTTTAATTTTATTTTGTGGAGATTCAGAAATGTTATTCAAATTCTTGTTGTCTTTTTCTTTTGGAACAGTGTCTTTAGTGGGCAAAACGAAGCAGTGTTTGGCTACAACAGAGAAAAGATCTTAACTTATGTTTTTGGAATTCTTGTCCTTCGCTCAATTGTTCTTTCCTCGCGAGCTGTGGATGTTGCAGGTGAAATATCAAGTGGTAACCTAACCAACTTTCTAATTAAGCCACTGGGTTATTTTAGGTATTGGTTTACAAGAGATGTTGCAAGTAAAGTCCTAAATTTAGGATTTTCGGTCCTCGAGATCGCACTTCTCTATTTCTTAATCAAACCGCCGATTTATGTTCAATCTGATTTCTTGACGATTGTTGGCTTTTTAATATCTTTATCTATTGCAGTCGTTTTGTTTTTTCTTGTCTTGTTTCTTGTTAACAGTGTTTCTTTTTGGATGCCTGAGAATGCTTGGGCGGCTCAATTTTTGTTTATAGTGATAATATTGGAGTTTTTCTCGGGAGGCATTTTCCCTTTAGATGTTCTACCTTCCTCTCTTGTTTCTTTATTTTCCTATCTGCCTTTTTATTATCTTTTGTTTTTTCCTTTACAGGTTTATCTTGGAAAAGTTAGTTATATTTTGATGTTTAAGGGTATTTTTATTTCTTTGCTTTGGTTATTAATTCTCTGGTTTTGCCTTTCGAAAGTCTGGAAGATGGGAGTGAGGGAATATAGTGCAGAAGGAAGATGATTAAGAGAATTAAAAGATGTTTTAGAATTTGGCTTATATTAGGGAAGATGTCGCTTTCCTTGCATCTTATGAGGAGATTTGGTTTTGTGGTTTTCTTTTTAGGCAAGATGTTTAGGTTTTTCTTTTTTGTCTTGTTCTTGTTTTTTATCTTCAAAAGAACAGGAGGTGTTGCTTCTTATTCTGCTAGTCAGGCAATATTTTTCTTTGTAGTCTTTCATTTTATAAGTAGCCTTTCTCAGATGTTTTTCCGTGGCATCTACACATTTCGTCAGCAGGTTGTTTCTGGCGGTTTTGATCTGATTTTAAGCAAGCCTTTAAGTGCTCTTTTTAGGGTAGTCTTTGGAAGTTTTGATTTTATAGATTTAGTTACTTTACCATTTTTTGTTTTTGCGCTTTATTCCAGTGGCAGTCTTCTTTCTCCTTCTCTTTTGGATATCACCTTTTTTCTGGCCCTTTTGATAAATAGCCTGGTTCTCTCTTTTTCTTTTAGTGTTCTAGTTGTTTCTTTGAGCCTTATTACATTAGAGGTAGACCATATTGTTATGATCTATAGGGATTTGGAGACAATGGCCCGTTTCCCAGTTGATATTTATGGCAAGGGGATTGGAACAATTTTGACTTATGTCATTCCCCTTGGAATTATGATTACTTTTCCAGCTAAGGCTTTTATGGGTATTTTAGATATAAAGTTTGTTGTTTTATCCTTCGTCTTTGGTTTGTCATCTTTATTTTTATCCTTGAAGTTTTGGCGTTTCGCTCTGAAAAAATATGCCAGCGCCTCAAGTTAAAAATAAAAAAGTCTTGGTGATTTGTGGGCCTACAGCAACAGGTAAGACAAAACTTGCGGTTCATTTGATTAAATCACTGTTTAAATCTGCTGGTGATTATCTGGCGGACATTATCTCTGTTGATTCGCGGCAGGTTTTTAGAAGAATGGATATAGGAACAGGTAAAGATCTACCTTCTGGTTCAAAGTTAATGTTCCCTGATTCTTATTTTGAAAAGATGGGGATTGGTTTTTATCTTATAGAAGGCGTGCGTGTTTGGGGTTATGATTTAGCGGAACCTGACGAAGAATTTAGTGTTTCCTCTTACTTAAATAAGGTAAAGTTAATTATTAAATTTATTTTAGGTCGAAAGAAAATGCCTGTTTTGGTTGGAGGGAGCGGGCTTTATTTGAAATCTTTGATAGACGGTATTGAAACAATAGTTATCCCTAAAAATGAGATATTAAGAGAGCGTCTTTCATCTTTATCAATTAGAGAGCTTTTTGATAGGCTTGTAAAAATTAATCCTAAGAAAGCCGCCTCTTTAAATTTATCAGACAGAAATAATCCTAGAAGATTGATTAGGGCTATAGAAATTAGTCAATGGTTGCTCAATAATAATAAAAGCTTGGATGATTTAAAGGTGGGATTGTTTAACGGTAGCACAGAATTTCTTTTTATTGGATTATTTGCGCCTAAAGAAAAATTGTCTGGTTTAATTGAAAAAAGAGTTTTAGAAAGATGGAATAGTGGTTTTAAAGAGGAAGTGTTAAATCTTTTGAGGAATGGTGTTCCTTGGTCTTGTCAATCCATGAGTAGTATTGGTTATAAAAATATAAGGGATTTACTAGAAGGAATAAAGAATGAACAGCAATTTTTACTGGAATGGATAAGTGATGAGATATCTTATGCAAAAAGGCAAATGACTTGGTTTAAGAAAGACAAACGAATAAAGTGGTTTAATGTGTCAGAAAATTTTTTTAAGGAAGTGGAAGAAGAGGTCTTAAAATGGTATTATAAGAGTTAATCTTATGAGTCAAAAGGTAGAAATATCTCACAGAACGATTATTTTTACTGTTTTATTTGTTATTTTTTTGTGGTTTATTTATTTTATTCGCGATATTATTTTATTCTTTTTTGTATCTCTTCTTTTGATGATAATCTTAAATCCTTTTGTTAATGGTTTATCACGTTTCAAATTACCAAGAGTTATTTCGATTGCAATAATTTACTTAACTCTTATTGGATTTTTAATTCTTCTTGTTTCGTCTTTTACTCCTTTGATTATTGATCAATCAAGCAAGCTTATATCTCTTTTCCCTTCTTTGATTGAAAATATGGGGCTTGTCCCAGTTATAGGCGATTCTGTGATAGCGGAGTTCACAAGACATCTGGGTAATTTTTCGGAAGCAGTTGTAAAATTTACCTTTTCAGCTTTTTCTAATATTCTTTCAGTTGTTGCAGTTTTGGTTCTTGCTTTTTATCTTCTGCTTGATAGAGAAAAGATAGAAAACGGAGTGGATGGAGTTTTGGGTAAAGAATGGAGAAGAAAGATAAAGTTATTTCTTGATCTTTGGGAGAAAGAATTAGGTGGTTGGTTGAGGGGGCAACTTCTTTTAATGCTTTCTGTGGGCATTTTAACTTTTATTGGACTTATTGTTTTAAGGATACCTTTTTCATTACCTCTTGCCTTGCTAGCTGGAATTTTGGAAATAGTTCCAATTATTGGTCCTTTACTTTCTGCTATTCCTGCTGTAATTGTTGGTTTTAATATTTCACCTTTATTAGGAGTTTTCGTTGCTATTTTGTACTTTATTGTTCAACAGCTAGAAAACCATTTGCTTGCTCCGAAAATTATGCAAAAGTCTACAGGAATAAATCCTGTTATTGTAATTCTATCTTTAACTGTTGGTTTGAAAATAGCGGGTTTTATTGGAGTACTTTTGGCAATTCCTGTTTATCTTACTTTGAGGATTGCTATTCGTGTTTTTCTTGCGCGTTAGAAGCTGGTTTGATTGAATAAATCTTTCTTTTTTGGTAAGATTTAGTTGCTCTGGAGGAGGAGCAGTCGCCCTTTTTGGGAGGAAAGTCCGGACAGCTGAAAGGCAAGATGCGCCGCGCAAGCGGTGACCCGTAAGGGCTGGTCCCCCATTTAGGGGGTGTGGGATGAATTGACATCCCGCAAGAGCAACAGAGACGAGTCTTGTCTTTTCCTAAAGAAAAGATAAGGGTGAAACGGGCAATCCCCTCTGCTGCAACCTGCGATCTGGGCAATTGAGGTGCCTTTCCCAAGCCCTAAGGCAGGGCGTAGATAGATGACTGCTTAGAAACAGAATCCGGCTTACTATTCTCCAGAGTAAAACCCACCGCAAAGGTGGGTTTTTTCTGCTTGACTAATATTTATTTTTTCTTCAACATAAAACTGGGATTTATAAAATTATATGCTTTCTAAAATAGTTTCTGGAGCTACAATTGGCCTTGATGGATGTTTGGTAGAGGTGGAAGTTGATGCGTCTGGTGAAGGTTTGCCATCTTTTAATATTGTAGGTCTTCCGGATAAGGCAGTTGAGGAATCAAAAGAAAGAGTACGCTCGGCTTTAAAAAATTCTGGGGCTAATTTTCCAGATGGTAGAGTTACTGTAAATTTAGCACCTGCAGATCTTCCTAAAGTTGGTCCTGTTTATGATTTGCCTATTGCAGTTGGGATTTTGGTGGCGTCAAAGCAAATTCCTCCACCTGATTTATCATCTTTGTTTTTTGGCGAACTTTCTCTTGATGGTTCTTTGCGTCATACAAATGGTGTTTTACCAATAGTTTATTTGGCTAAGGAGAGGAAAATTAAAAGAGTTTTTATTCCAAGTGATAATGAAAAAGAAGCTTCTGTTGTAAGTGGGATATTGGTTTTTCCTGTAAAATCGCTTATTGAATTGGTAAGGTTTTTTTTAGGTACATATGAAATACAACCTTTATCCCATGTTAGTTTAGAGAGTCTTCTAAAAACTGCACAGGCTGATTTTGATTTTTCAGAGATTATAGGACAGGAACAAGCTAAAAGGGCTATGGAGGTTGCAGCAGCGGGATCGCATAACATTTTTATGAGAGGGACACCCGGCTCTGGTAAAACAATGCTTGCAAGAGCTTTACCTGGAATTTTACCTATTTTAACTGAAGAAGAAGCGCTTGAGGTGACTAAGATTTATTCTATAACTGGTAATTTAACTTCTTCACAATCTATTGTTACCACCCGCCCCTTTAGAAGCCCACATCATACTACGAGTAGAATAGGTTTAATTGGTGGGGGGTCTAACTTGATCCCGGGCGAGGTTTCATTGGCTCATAGAGGGGTCTTATTTTTGGATGAGTTTCCGGAATTTCCAAGAAGTGTTTTGGAAAGTCTTCGCCAGCCTTTGGAGGATGGAAAGGTAACAATATCGCGTGCCAAAGGGAGCGTGACATATCCTGCTAATTTTCTTCTTGTTGCTGCCTCAAACCCTTGTCCTTGCGGATACTATGGAGATCCCAAAAAGCCTTGCAGGTGTCTTCCGGGACAGATTGCTCGTTATCAGAAAAGAATTTCAGGGCCAATCTTGGATAGGATTGACATTCACATAGAAGTCCCGTCAGTTGACACGCAAAAATTAATTGGTGAATCGCAGATAAAATCTGAAAGTTCAGAGGTAATTCAAAAAAGAGTCCAATTGGCAAGGGAGAGGCAACTCAAACGTTTTATTGGGACAAAAATTAAATCAAATTCTGAAATGGGAACAAGGGATGTTAAAAAATATTGCCCTCTAGCACCTGAATGTCGCACAATATTAAGAAGCGCCATTGTTAATTTAGGTCTTTCTGCAAGAGCTTATTTTAAGGTAATTAAAGTTGCAAGAACAATTGCTGATTTGGCTGGTAAAGATGTTATTGACACTGTATGTATTGCAGAAGCTCTTCAATATAGACTGCGTGATGAGAATTAGTTTTACTTCTTGAAATTGTTACCTCTGACTGGTATTTTTTCAGAAATTATGTCCTGTGAGCAGCCAAAGGTTTTGAGTAAAGAAGATGCCTCTAAAATAAGAAATTGGGGTGAGAGGATTTTTGCTCTTGCTTGTCTGGAAAAAAGTTGTCTGGAAGTTGAATATCAGATACCTGTTAATGGAAAAACTTGTTCGGTTATAGATTTTAGGGTAACAAATATAAAAAGTGGTCGTTCTCGTCTTGTGGAGGTAACCGAGACTCCTCGTGATAAGGTTTTTGACTCCGAGAGAAAGGAGAGGCAAGTTAGGAATTTGAAACAGAATGGCGAACCGTTTACTGTCTTAACTTTGGAAAATTTGGCTTCTATAGTAAAACATCTTTCCTTGGAGTAATTTCTTTTGTTTTAATGTATAAATACATTAAAAAAAGCAATAATAGTTTTTCGAAGAGCCAAAAAGAAGAGATAGTGACATTGAATTATACCCCTCTAATTTTTATTAGAACTCTTTTTCCCCTTTGTTCGTTGAATTTGTTGTAGAAAATTGCCCCAATAGTCAAGTTCAGGACTTTCTTTTGTTATTGCCGTAATTGTTTCCCTTCCCCTTATTGTTTTTCTGAGATGATCATCGTTATTGTCCTTTCCTGTTAGCTTGTGTTTATAAAAGAATGGGTTATAAGTAGTTATTTTTTCAAGCCAATTTTTGAAGTTTTTCTTGGTCCTACTTATTCATTGTCTATAAAGATAGAAGATATAGTATATACATAGAGTTTACTCAACATATTCCCTCTTTGATTTTGCTATAGAGTTATGGTTTGTTATAATACCTTGATGTTGGAGCGTGATTGCCAGAAGGGTAATGAGACTTTAACCAGAAGAGGTTTTTTAAAATTATCGATTTTATTTTCAATATCTAGTTTTTTCTATCCCTTTAAAGGAATATCTTTGGAACAAAGAGAATTACCTGTTACTCTTACCCCAAAGTCGTTAATGCTGCATAGTGCTAATGAGCCATTGGTTGAGGGTTTGGCGAAAAGATTAAAGGAATTGAACTATCGATCCTTAACTTACAGTGAAATGTTTGAAAATATTAGGAATGGAGGGTGTATAGATGGGAAGCATATTTTGCTTTCCTTGGATGATTTAAGTATAGAGTGGCTTAATCCTGCTTATAGTAGGATTGTGGATACATTTGCTGGATTCGGTTTTAACTTGACTTTAGGTGTTGTTACTCGTGGCAAACCTAGCGAAAAAGCTATTCAAGGTATTTATAAAATGATAGGAAAAGGGTGTGAAATAGCAGTGCACACAGAAAATCATATTGATTTAGGTTCAGCTGATTTAAAGACAGTTTTTAGAGAGATATCAACATGTTATGGAAAAATAATCAGATTTTTTGATGTAGTTCCTAGTACTTTAATTTTGCCCTTTGGGTTTATATATATAGATTCTAAAGATCCTAATAAAGGGTACAACCAAGCGATTTTTGATGTTTGTAAAGAGTTGAAAATAAATTGGGTTGTTGGAATAGTGGGTGGTAAGAGTTTTGGTGGTAAGTCTCCTTTTTATGTTGGAAGGATATCTCCCGATGGAAAGCATAATGTAGATGCAACTTTGAATCTGCTTAATAATTCATTTAGAGGTGTTAGAAGTAGTTGTAATAATAAACTAGTCCCCTAAGTTTTGTTTTGTATGATAAGCTAGAAAGATGAAGAAATTTTTATTATTTTTGTTTTTGTCCTGTTTTTACTTGTATGAACATTGTTTCTTGTGGAATGTTATTTTGGAGTAGTGCCTTATATTTCTTCTATTTTTGGATCTGATAAACCGAGAAATTTAGGGGTTTACTATACTGTGGATAGATTTTGGTTCTTATATCAGAAAAGCTAATTATAAGATAGAAAGAGCAAGTGAGGCAACTTCTCCTTTGGGTGTTGATTTTTCAGGACAGATTTAATTAGATTAAACTTTTACAAAAGAGGAAGTCTCAGCTCGTTTGAATTATACTCCCCGGAGGTATATGCCTATCAAAAATATTAAGTTAATTTTTCTGTGGAAGATGAAGTTGAATTTTCTGCCAATTTGATTGTAGGTAAACTTCCTTCGTTCTTGGCGGCTGTTGGTTTTGATAAGGTAAGCAAAGAGGATATAAATAAAGGTTGGGGTTATCTTAAGTATATTTCGAACTCTCCTGTTTATGCCAGAACAAAGGTGGAAGTATGTTGATATTAAACTTATGTATACACTTCATGATTTGTCAAGAGATGAGAGATCACGATTGTGAATTGTTAAGTTTGATAGACATGCTCTTTCTTCTCAGAAATTATTAGAAATTATTTTATGCTGAGGTATTGTTGGTAAATTTCTCTGGCAGCTACCCGGAGGCGTTTTAGACTGGTATTGACTTAACGGTACCATTTTTTTATATTATGTATATAGTGATAAATATGGAAAATCAACTTAATATTGATAATCAAAATAATTGGCAAGTAGATCAAGGATCAATAAGTCAAAATATACAAACTCCACCAAAAACAAAAATCAATTATTGGATAATTACTAGTATAATTTTCGCAATCTTATTTTTGGGAACAGCCACTTTATATTTGTTCAACTTACAAACGAAAAAAGGAAAAGAGAATTTTCAAAATCAGCAGGTTAGCGAATCTACAGAGTTTTTCCAGCCTACTTCAGTACCGACACTTTTACCAGTAGAACCAAGCAACCAAGAATTTCCAATATTACTTGATAGTAAAGAAAAATTAGCGTCAGACTTAGATTTAAACTTACTAAATGGTAATTTTGTATCTATTCCCGAAACTGACTTAGAAGTAAAGATACCACTGACTTATAATTTGCAAAAAAACACAAGAGATGTATTTCTAGGAACAATTCCAGTTTTAAGTTATAGAAAAGAAATTCCCAAACTAGTGCAAGACGTTTATGAATGTGGCCAGATAGGGAGTAGTTTGGAATTGAGACCTTATATAAACGAAGAATATTGCAAACCAATACTTGCCAAATACGGAACTTATTCTGATAAGTACAGTAATTATGTAATGCAAGGAGTAAACACATTTTTTGTTCATGTTGTTACTACTTCCCTTACTCCACAGCAATGGGTGGCGCAGAATGTTTCCTATGAAGGGGAAAAATGGAACAAGAGTATGGGAACAGGAAGAGATATAAAGATAAATAATCTTTCGTTTTTTTCCGTAAATGTTGCATGCTGTGGTGGTTATGAACAAGTATATTTATATCCTTATAATTCTCTAGATAATCAAAAAATTATTTTGCTTTTTGCCACCAACAATCGCTATGGATCAGAAAGTACAGTAGAAGAAGTACAGTTAGATAGAAATATTGTTCTTGATAGAATACTTTCCACACTAAGAAAAAAACAGTAATCAGCATGGACAAAGTCTGGTGTGCTAGCTTTTATGAGAAAAGAGCAGAAACAGCTCCAAGAACTTCCTAAGCATTCTCCCGGATCGGTAAAGACTTCCAAGAATTAATTTTTTCTTCAAAGATGTATTTTAAGGGGGTATCTCTAACAAAAGGTGAACTATTGATAGAATAAATTTGCTAAAATTTAAAGAATGAAGATTGTAGTCCAAAGAGTAAGTAAAGCTTTGGTAAAAACGGAAAGCAAAATAGTAGGAAAAATAGACGATGGTCTTTTTGTTTTAGTTGGGGTTTTTGAAGATGATTCAGAAGAAGATGCTTTGTATTTAGCAGACAAGCTTTCAAAGTTGCGTATTATGGCTGATAATAAGGGAAAAATGAATCTTTCGGTTTCTAATGTTAATGCCAAGATTCTGGTAGTTTCTCAGTTTACTTTGTGTGCAGATACAACCGCTGGAAATCGTCCATCTTTTGTAAGAGCAGCAGCTCCTGATAAGGCTTTTGTTTTATATAATCTTTTTGTAGAAAGACTAAATAAATTGGGATTGGTTGTAGAAACAGGCAGTTTTGGCAATTATATGCAGATAGAAAACCATCTTGACGGCCCCGTGACTATAGTTCTTGATTCAAAGGACAGAAAATGAAAATCAACTGGAGAATAATTTTTGAAGTCTTTTATAATATTTTTACTGTTTTTTTGATTGTATTTTTAATTGTTCTTGCTTATTTTCTTGGTTTTAAGTCGGGAGAGATTTTTGGTGCTAATAAGTTGAGAGAACAGTTTGTTCGTTTAGAAGAGAATGTTAGTTCTAAGGAGATAGCAAGGCAAACCCCTACCCCGTTGAGTGTGAAGACTCCTGTGCCGACTGCTAGACCCAGAATTATAAACTGGACAGGACCCCAGCTTTGGGAAGAAGTTAACAAAGCAAGAGTGGCACATGGAGTTGGTCCTCTAAAACAAAAGGATGAGCTATGCACTATTGCTTCGATCAGGTTAAACGAACTTTTGGAATTGGGAAAACTTGATGGACACGAAGGTTTCTCTACACTTCCCGAAAGAAGACCGGATTTGAAGTGGATTTATGAACAATACACAATCGCTGAATTTTTGATAGCTGGAGCGACTTCTGCAAAAGATGCAGTTGACAGCTGGCTTGATACTTTAGGACACAGCAAGCTTTTAACTGGGGGTGAGTATGTTTGGGGTTGCACTTACGCTCAGAATGGTTTTGGGGTGGCAATTGCTGCTTATTGAATAAGTTTTTCTTCTTTTAAGAATTTTATTAGTTTTTCCTTTGATCTATACTGCCTGCCAATAGAAACAAAAAGACGGTTTATGTCTTTCCAGTATTTTTTGGGAAGGATCTTTTCTAGCTCTTTTTCTGTTTCTTCTGGATTTTTGGTTTTAACCCACTTCAAGAGATTACTGATTCTGTGTACATGAGTATCAACAGCAATGGCGGGGATTTTAAAAGCTCGGTTTAGGACAATGTTGGCTGTCTTTCTGCCAACGCCCGGTAGTTTAGTAAGTTCTTCTCTGGTTGAGGGTATTTTCCCTTTATACTTGTTGACTATAGTACCTGCGAGTTTTTTGAGATATTTTGCCTTTGTTCTGTAAAAACCTACAGGATAGATAAGTTTTTCTATTTCTTTTGTATTTAATTTTGCAAGTCTTTTTATGTCTGGTGCCTTTTCAAAAAGTTTTAGAGCAGCTTTTATTGTGGTGTCATCGTTTGTTCGAGATGACATCAAAGTTGAGATTAAAGTTTTGTAAGGATTATTTCCAAAAACCTCAAGGGGAACTTCCTTATATCTTTTTTTAAAAGTTAAAAACACTTTTCTAAAATTCATTTTATCAACACAAAAGGAAAACCATTATGGCTTTCCTTTTGCTTTTTGGAAACAAGTTCAAAATTTACTTTCCGACAATTTTGAACATTGTTGTTCCGCAAACCTCGCAAACAGCTTTTTTGGCTTTTTTGCCATTTTTCAAGGTAACATCTTGAATGTTTTTACCTTCTCTTTTTGTTCGACATTTGACGCAGTAGAACATTCTCTTCACCCCCTTTCTTTTGATTAGCCCTCGACTGATTAAGGCTTATTCCAAACAAAGTATAACACCACCTCTAAGCCTAGTATTAAAGCTGTTAAACCTAAACTTTTTAGAATATCCTTCTTAATTGTGTAAACCGATTTTTCTCTTTCCGTATTTATGGGATTTTTTATAATTTTGTTTTCTATTCTTTGTTTTTTTGAATCTTGATCTAATTGACTCTTGACAAGGTTTTCTGTGTCTATTAACTGAATGCCTTTTGTACCGAAAATAAACGAATGGTTAGCTCTCAGTTTTTCTTTTTTTGTTCTTCGTTTTGACATAACCTACTTGGCCTTAATTTACACTAAAAAAGACCTGAAAACAATATATTTCTTTTTGTTCTTGACATAAAAAAGACAAGATGCAACAATGGTTGAGTTTTGGTATGAATTTGACAAGTCCCTTTTTTATCTGGCTTTTGGTAGTCAGTTTTTTTTCTTTGTTGGTTTTTTCTTTTAGTTTGTGGGTTTTTCTAAGGTTGAATCGTCTTATAAAAGATTCGGATAATCGTGGGCTGGTTAAAGTTTTTCAAAATTTAGTTAAGAATCAGAAGAAAAACGAAGAATTGTTTGATGAGGTTTTTAAGAAGGTTGAATCTCTTGAAAAGAAAAATGTTTTTAATATTCAGAAGGTAGGTCTGGTAAGATTTAATCCTTTTAGTGAAATAGGAGGAGATCATAGTTTTTCGCTTGCTCTTTTGAATGGTAAAGATAGTGGTTTTGTAATAACAGGTTTGCATACTAGAGAAAGGACTAGGTTATACATAAAACCTATAAAAAAACTAGAAAGCAGTTATGGGTTATCTGAAGAGGAAAAGAAGGCCATTAAGGAGGCTTTGAAAAAGAAAAATGATTAACGATTTTTGGACATCTAAAAAATTTATGATTGTAGCAAGTTTTGTGGGTTTGTACCTTCTTTCCACAGGCGCCTCTCTTGCGATTTTTTCTTTTTTGGGAGGTGGTAAAGATGAAGTGGGAGTTGATGTGAACGGAAGTGTAGAAGAAGTTCGTTCAAAGATTGGAGAAGGTTTGCCTAAGACACAGGAGTGCCCTATAAATGGAGCTTTGTTTTCTAAACCAGAGGAAGCAATTTGGCAGAAAAGAAGGCCAATTGCTGCCGTTATTGAGAATCATGCTGATGCGAGGCCACAATCAGGGTTGTCTAAAGCGGATGTTGTGTATGAGGCTCTAGCAGAAGGTGGTATAACGCGCTTCTTGGCTATTTTTTATTGTGGCGCAGCGTCAGAAGAAGTTAAAATAGCGCCGGTAAGAAGTGCGAGGGTCTATTTTATTGATTGGGCGGCGGGTTATGGCAAGAATCCAATTTTTATGCATGTTGGAGGAGCTAATGATTTTGCGGGAACTGGTGAGACCGCAAAAGAGGTGCGGGCGCTTGAGCTTTTGCAAAGCATAGGTTGGCGTGTTCCTCGTGGAAATGATTTTGACACTACCTATGATTCTGGTTATCCTGTTTTTTGGAGAAATTATGAAAGGCTTGGAAGAAATGTTGCTACAGAGCATACGATGATGGCTTCTCTTGACAAGGCTTATGCAGAGGCTGAAAAGAGAGGTTTTGCTTATAAGGATAAAAATGGTGTTGCTTGGGATATTAATTTTAGGCCTTGGAAATTTGCCGATGGGAAGTCAAAATCCCAAACGGTAAAGGAAATTAGCTTCTCTTTTTGGAGCGATAAGCCGGATTATGATGTAACTTGGAAATATGATCCTGCCAATAATGAATACCTCAGGTTTAACGGCGGTAAGGAACATATGGATCTTGAAACCAAAAAACAACTTGTTGCCAAAAATGTGGCAGTCATTTTTACTCAAGAAAAGAGCTCTATTGATGCACATAAACACAACTGGTACAGGACAATAGGTAAAGGAGAAGCTCTGATTTTCCAGAATGGTGAAGTGATATCCGCCAATTGGAGTAAAGATTCAAGGGAATCAATGATAACCTTTACTGATAAAAAGGGAAAAGAGATATCTTTTGTGAGGGGTCCGATTTGGGTAGAGGTTTTATCAGATGGGACAAAAGTTAATTATTAGTGTATAATTCATTTTATAGCTTTCCTGCCCACAATTTAAGATGGCGAGTCTTTCAGATATTATAACTTCAAGAGTAAGAGTGAAAGTGTTGGAACTTTTCTTCTCCAACATTAATGAGCTTTATCATGTGAGAGGAATAGCCCGTGAGTTGAAGGAAGAGATAAATGCAGTGAGATTAGTTTTAGCTGGTCTTGAGAAGGCAGGGGTTATCAAGAAAGAAACAAGAGGCAATAGGGTCTATTATTGGCCTCGTCAAGATTATCCTTTTTTTGAAGATGTTCTTTCTATGGTTGCAAAAACTACAGGTCTTGGGGCGAGAATTATAGAAAATAGAAGAAAAGTAGGGAACATAAACTGGGTAATGTTTTCTGGGAGATTTGTGAGAAGAATTAGAAGGTTGAAGGAGGATGAGGTTGATATTCTTGTTGTTGGAGATATTGTTTTACCTGAACTTGCGACCCTTATTCGTCATGAAGAAGCTGCAAGAAATATGGAAATAAATTATACTGTTATGTCAAGAGAGGAATTTGAATTTAGAAAAAAAAGACGAGACCCCTTTTTGCTTTCTGTTCTTTCTTCTTCACGCGTAATGATTATTGGAGATGAAGAAAGTCTTGTGGCATAATTATTTTTATGAAATTTGTAAAGACCCCTCTTTTTAAGGTGTTTTTGATTTTTATTTTTACGTTGATTTGTCTTTATATTGATTTTCCATCTTCTTTCCCGGTTAAGCTTAATTTTTTCGGTCATTCTTTTGAATTCAATTTTATAAGGAGAGACCTTAATATTTCTTGGGGTAATTTTAATCTGAAAAGAAGTTTTGACTTGAAGCTTGGTCTTGATCTGGCGGGTGGAAGTCATTTAGTTTTTGAGGCAGATTTAAGTAAGTTTCCGGATAGTGAAAAGGAGCAAGCCATGGAATCTCTTAAGGCGGTTATTGAGCGAAGAGTAAATCTTTTTGGTGTATCGGAACCAAATATTCAAACCTCTTCTTTTGAGGGTAGAAGAAGAGTAATTGTAGAGCTACCGGGCGTGACTGATCCAAAGGATGCCATCTCTCTGATAGGGAGTACCGCACAGCTTGTTTTCGCAGAGATTAAAGAGAATGGAGATGAAAAAGAAAATGCTTTATCTTTTAGCGATTTAACAGGGGCTGACTTGAAAAGGGCTAATGTTGTTTTTGACAGAACCACTGGC
Source organism: Candidatus Woesebacteria bacterium (assembly GCA_013374855.1). Taxonomy (GTDB): domain Bacteria; phylum Patescibacteriota; class Microgenomatia; order UBA8517; family UBA8517; genus Ch104c. The sequence continues at coordinate 444,168 of CP055308.1, forward strand.
AAACCAGCTGTGGGCCTTGAATTTACTCCAGATGGCTCTTTAAAGTTTGAAAAATTAACAGAGAAAAATGTAGGGAAAGTTGTGCCCATTCTTCTTGATAATGAGGTTGTATCTGCTCCTCTTGTGAGAGAAAAAATATCAGGAGGCCAGGCGCAGATCACAGGTGATTTTACTCTTGAGGAGGCCAAAAGAATGGTTGTGCAATTAAATGCTGGAGCTCTACCCGTCCCTGTGAACTTGGTTGAACAAAGAGTGGTTGGGGCGACACTTGGAGAAGAATCAATTCAAAAAAGTATTAACGCAGGGCTTGTTGGTTTGGTAATGGTTGGACTTTTTATGTTTTTATCTTATGGGTGGCTTGGTTTTGTTGCTGTTATTGCCCTTTTTGTTTTTGCTACTGTTTCTTTGGCTTTGTATAAGCTTATTCCTATCGTATTAACACTTCCTGGAATTGCTGGGTTTTTGCTTTCAGTTGGAATGGCAGTAGATTCAAATATTTTGATTTTTGAGAGATTCAAAGAAGAAAGACTAAAACGAGAGTCTATAAGAGAGGCTTTGGAAGTTGCTTTTGGTCGAGCTTGGGATTCAATAAGAGATGCTAACTTTGCAACTCTGGCCTCTGCTTTTATTTTAGCCAATCCTCTTGATTGGGGATTTTTACACACTTCAGGTCCTGTAAGAGGATTTGCAATAACCCTAGCTTTAGGTGTTGTTTTAAGTATGTTTACAGGTATTATAGTTTCAAGAAATTTACTTAGAGTTTTGGTTAGAGAAAGAAAAAAGAATGATTAATTGGTTAAAGTTTAAATATTTTTATTTTGTTTTTTCATTTTTTATTTTACTGCTGGGAGTGGTTGGAATATGGAAGTGGGGTTTTGTTTTGGGAATTGATTTTTCTGGTGGTGTGTTAGCAGAGTATAAAATTGAAGGGAATCTATCCACAGAAGCAGTCAAGTCAGAAATTGAGGGTAAGCTTTCTGTTAGTGTTTTCTCCATTTTACCAGTGAAGGGAACCAGCAATTATATTTTTAAATTAGCAGGTTTGCCTTTTGAGAAAAAGGATGAACTTACTTCTGTGATTTCTTCAGTATCGAATGCTAAAGTTGAGCTGGTTAAGTATGAGGAAGTTGGTCCATCAATAGGCCCGGAGCTTATTAAGAAAACTATTTATGCTATTGTTCTAGGTTCATTCTTTATTCTTTTGCTTTTGGCGAAACAATTTAAAGAAATAAAATATGGGGTATGCGCAATACTTGCTATGCTTCATGATAGTATGGTTTTGTTGGGATCTTTTTCTTGGCTTGGACATTTTTTTGGAGCGGAGGTGGATTTCCTTTTTGTGACAGCGCTTCTTACCACCCTTTCATTTTCTGTTCATGATACCATTGTTGTTTATGATAGGATAAGAGAGATTACCAGGAGGGAAGTTGGTGGTTTTGAATCAATTGCCAATCGTGCTCTAACAGAAACTATGGTTCGGTCGTTGAATAATTCTTTTACCATAGTTTTTATGCTTGTGGCAATGATCCTTTTGGGTGGTGCTACAATTAGGTGGTTTGCAATAGCCCTTCTTATAGGAACGGTATCTGGAACTTATTCTTCACCTTTTGTGGCAGTCCCCTTACTTGTGTTTTATCACAAGTGGAAAGAGAAAAGAAGAGATTTCTAGTCTGTTTGATTTTGAGCCATTAGTTTTGCTTCTTTTTCTAGGTCTTCGGCTGTGTTTGATATTTGATTGCTTATTACTTTTTCAAAGAGTTTATCTAGGATTTCTCCCACCTTAGGTCCCGGTCTAATCTTAAATATTTCCATAATTTTGTCACCTTTTATTTTTAAGTCATGTACCGTAAATGGTTTTTTCTGGACTTCAATGAGTCTCTTTTTGAATTCTTCAAGCCGCCAGCTTGTTTCTTTTGCTCCACTTCCCAGTCTGTCTCCAACTCTTATATCAATAATGTCTTTTATATTATCTTGTCCTACTTCTCGGACGAATCTTCTTATAGCAGAGTCAGTTTGGTTTTCGTCAACCGTGAATTGATGGTATCTTACAAGTTTGAATAGTTTTTCTTTTTGCCTTTTGGAGAATTTTAATCTCTCTGCAATTTGAATTGCTATTCTTGCACCTATTACCTCGTGGTTGTAGAAGGTGATTATTCCATTTTCTGTTTTTTTGTAGGTTTTGTATTTTCCGATATCATGAATTAGGGACGCAAAGCGGGTTATAGGGTCTGTGTTTCTTTCAGCAGTATATTTTAAAGTTAGTACAGAATGGGTTCCCACATCATAAATGTGGTGTCTGTTGGGGGAGACTTGATCTACTCCGAAGCATTTTTCAAGTTCTGGAATTATTATTTCCAGAAGTCCTGTCTCTTTTAACTTTAGAATTCCTTCGTGTGGGTAGTTGGAAGATAATATTTTTAGTAATTCATCTCTTATTCTTTCGGAAGAAATTTTTTTGAGGAGAACAGCGTTGTTTTTAATTGCTTCTTTTGTTTTTTCTTCGATATCGAAGTTTAGTTCGGTTGCAATTCTGACCGCTCGTGCCATTCTTAAGGCATCTTCTAGAAATCGTTCGGTTGGATTGCCAACTGCTCTTATGATCTTGCTTTCTAGATCATCTCGACCTCCGTAATAATCTATTAAAGTGATTTCATATTTGTTCTTTTTTAGTTTGACTTTTAGAGCCATTGCATTTATAGTAAAGTCCCTTCTTTGTAAATCTTCTTCTAGTGTTTTTCCCCATTTAATCTCTGAAGGATGTCTTTGGTCTTTATAGTCTCTTTCTGTTCTAAAAGTGGTGATTTCAAAGGGTCTTTGAAAGTTTTCAAATTTTATCCCAACTGTTCCGAATTGATTGTCATAGAAAGCTTTCTTAAGAAAAGAGAGCATTTGTTCTGGGGTGGCATTGGTGGTAAAGTCCCAGTCGTAGACAGGTTTTTCCATAATAAGGTCTCTCACTGCACCCCCGACTATGTAAATTTCAAATCTGTTCTGTTCGAATAGTTTGATTATTTTTAATACTTCTGTTGGTAATTTGTACTGCATTATATTATTATACTTCAATAATGGAAAAAGTTGGTTTTTCTGGCAAAATTTGGAAAATATGGGGCAGAAAGCCTCTTTCTAATCACAAGGAAATAATTGATTTTTTGCTCAAGAGAAGAGGGCTTAATTCTTTGAAGGAAAAAAGAGAGTTTCTTTATCCTTTATCACCTTTTGATATGAGTTTCTCTGATTTTGGTTTGGATAGGAAAAGTATTTCTGATGCCTTGAACATTTTGGAAAAGAATTGGGGTAACAAAATAGTCATTTATGGTGATTATGATGCTGATGGAATCACATCTACTGCTGTTTTGTGGGAGGCTCTATACTCTCGTGGTTTTGATGTTATTCCATATCTTCCAGATAGGGGCAAAGAAGGATATGGAATAAAGGCGGAAAGTGTTTTTGGTTTAAAAAAGAAGTACCCCAATCTTTCCCTTGTTATTACTGTGGATAATGGAATTGTTGCAGTTGGTGATATTAGAAAAGTAAAGGCAGAAGGAATCTCGGTAATAATTGTTGACCATCATCAAAAAGGTAAGGAAGTTCCTAAAGCTGATGCTATTGTTCATACAACAAAAGTAGCAGGAGTGGGTGTAGTTTGGAATTTGGCCCGTGCAATTAGAAAAGAATTTCCTATCTCTAATTCTTTTTATGACAACGACGGTCTTGATCTTGCTGCAATTGGAACGATAGCAGATCAAGTACCTCTAATCGGACCAAACAGAAGTTTGGTCAAATATGGTATTGAATCTTTGAGACAAACGAAAAGAAAAGGACTCCTTGAACTTTTTAAAGAGGCTGGAATTGCAAAGGAGAAAGTCGGTACTTATGAGGTTAACTTTGTTATTTCTCCTCGCATAAATGCTGTGGGTAGGATTTCCCATGCGCTTGAATCCTTACAGCTTTTGTGCACGAAGGATAAGGAGAGAGCGGAAAAATTAGCACTTCATCTAGGGAAAGTAAATAGAGAAAGACAAAAACTTTTAGATGATTTTTTTCTTGATGCAAGGGAGAGGTTTCTTAAGACAGGCCTTGATAGAAAAATAATTTTTGTTGCAAGCAAAGATTACACAGAGGGAATTGTAGGACTGGTGGCTTCGAGATTAGTTGAAGAATTTTATCATCCGGCGATAGTAATTTCGCTTAAAGACAAAACTTCCAAAGGTTCTTGTCGCTCAATTCCTGGGTTTAATATAACAGAGGCATTAAGAGATATTGATGAGAATTTTTTTGATTCTTTGGGTGGTCATCCTCTGGCAGCAGGGTTTTCTATTCTAACAGAGAAGGTGAAGGATTTTGAAAAGAAAATTGAGCGTTATGCTAAAAGAAAATTATCTGATGATTTATTACAACCGAAAATTGATATTGACCTTGAAATTTCTGCAGAGTCTATTGACAAAGGTTTGGTAGACAAGCTTTCAGGTTTTGAGCCTTTGGGTGTTGGTAATTCTGCCCCCTTGTTTTTTTCTAGGAATATGAACATTATTGATGTGAGGAAAATAGGCAAAAATGGTGAGCATTTGAAGCTGTTTGTCTATTCTGGTGGGAAAACTTTTGAGGCAGTTGCTTTTAATGCCGGATCTTTTTTTGAGAGATTAAGGGTTGGTCAAAATGTTGATTTTGTTTATAATCTAGAGATAAATAGTTGGAATGGAAACTCTAGTGTCTGCCTTAAGATAAAAGATTTAGCAGAAAGTGGAAGATAAACTTAATGAATTAGTCAAAAGAGTCCTTTCTTACAACAAAAGCAGTAATTTAAATCTGGCTGAGAGCAGATTGTTAAAGGCTTATAATTTTGCCTCAAATGCTCATTTGGGTCAAAAAAGGTTATCAGGTGAGCCTTATATTATCCACCTTCTTGAAACATCATTGATATTGGCTGATTGGAAAATGGATTTGACTACGGTAGTAGCAGGCCTTTTGCATGATTGTATTGAGGATGCGGGGGTGAGTCTGGATCAGATTTCTCAAGAATTTGGTGAAGATGTAGCTAAAATAGTGGATGGTGTAACTAAAGTTTCTAAAGTTAGGCTGCGTGGCAGCAAGGATGATGTGTTTGTTGAGAATCTTCGTAAAATGTTTTTGGCTATGGCTTCCGATTTGAGAGTTGTGTTTGTTAAATTAGCAGATAGAATGCACAACATGCGCACTCTTTGGGCTCTACCCCTTGAGAAACAAAAGAAGATAGCTTCAGAAACTTTGGAGATTTATGCTCCTCTTGCGGAAAGGCTTGGAATGGGCGAAATTAAAGGAGTCTTAGAGGATTTGTCTTTTTATTACCTTTACAAGGAAGAATATGACAAATTGATTAAAGTTTCTCGCCCGTATTACAAAAAAGCGGAAGAGATTATTAAGATAGCCAAAGCGAAAATTCTTCGTTCACTATCTCAATATGGAATTAGGGCAAGAGTTCAAGCAAGGAAGAAACACTTTTATTCTCTTTGGACAAAGCTTAAAAGACCCGAGATAGATGGAGATTTTGAAAAAATATACGATATTGTAGCTTTGAGAGTAATAGTTGGGGACGATGATGTTCCTTCTTGTTATTCTGCTTTGGGAATAATTCATAGTTTTTATAAGCCTGTTCCTTTTCTTGGAATTTCTGATTTTATATCTCAACCTAAACCGAATGGATATCGATCAATTCATACTAAAGTTTTTGGTCCGAAGGGTAGGATTTTGGAAATTCAGATAAGAACAGAAAAGATGCATGAGGAGGCAGAGTATGGTTTAGCTGCCCATTGGGCTTACAGCAGTGTGAAATCAAAGTCTGTTTCTAATTCTTATCTTGAGGGAAAGAGTGTTTTTGCCCCCATTGATAAGATGTCTTGGGTAAAGCAACTAGTTGACTGGCAGAAGGAAATTAAAGATTCGCGTGAATATTTAAATGCAGTTCGGTTTGATGCATTGAAACATCGAAATTTTGTTTTTTCTCCTGCGGGGGATGTTTATGATTTGCCAGTTGGTGCAACTCCTGTTGATTTTGCTTATGCTGTACATACCAAGCTTGGGAATTATATCAAGGGTGCCAGGGTGAATGGAAAGATAGTTCCGCTTGATTACAGATTGAGAAGCGGAGATGTTGTTGAAATTATAAAAAGCAAATCTTTCCAAAAGCCGCGTGCTGATTGGCTTGAATTTGTTGCAACCAGTTTAGCTAGGAGAGAGATTAAGAAAACTCTTCGCCAGTCTTGAACAATTGTTTTTTATTTTATACAAAAGATTAATCCTTGTAAGGGAGTGTATTTGGGTTTAGAATAAGTAATTATTAATTGATATTTTTGAGGGGATCTAAGAACATGAAAGGAAGAATCTATACAGAGGATACGCCCAAAAAGGTAGGAGAGAAGGTAAGGTTAATTGGATGGGTGGAAAGTGTCAGAGATCATGGTAAGATAACTTTTATTGATCTTCGTGATAGAACAGGTATTGTTCAATGTGTTGCACAAGGTGTAGATAGGATAAGTGTAGAATCAGTGGTTAGCATAGAAGGTTTAGTGAAAAAAAGACCCCAGAATTTAGTGAATGAGAAAATTTCCACAGGGGAAGTGGAGATAGAAGTTGAGAAATTAGAAATTGTTAGCAAGTCAGATGAGATGCCTTTTCCTTTGAGTACTGATGGTTTAGAGATAGATGAGGGAATTAGGTTGAAGTATAGATACCTTGACCTTCGCCGCAGGAGAATGGCGCAAAATTTAAGGATAAGGTTTAAAACCTTGCAATTTATCAGAAATTGGCTTGAAGCACGCGGTTTTGTGGAAATTGAGACTCCGATTTTGACTAAAACTACTCCAGAGGGAGCGCGTGATTTTTTGGTTCCATCTCGTTTGCAACCTGGTAAATTTTATGCTTTGCCCCAGTCGCCGCAACAATATAAACAACTTTTAATGGTGGCTGGTTTTGAAAAATATTTTCAAATTGCCCGATGCTTTCGTGATGAGGATCCGCGAGCAGACAGGGCTTATGGAGAATTCACTCAACTTGATATTGAAATGAGTTTTGTGGATCAAGACGATATTTTGGAGTTAACAGAAGAATTATTTTGCGATTTGGTTAAGGATATCTTTCCAAACAAGAGAATCAATAAACGTCCGTGGCCAAGAGTTTCCCACAAGGAGGCAATGGAAAAGTATGGTAGTGATAAACCAGATTTAAGGGAAAATAAGAACGATCCGGATGAGTTGGCCTTTTGTTGGGTGGTAGATTTTCCTTTATTTAATCGTCAAACAAAGGAAGATTTTTTTTATGGGTCTGGGAAATCGGAATGGGCACCTTCGCATCATATGTTTACGGCACCCCATCCTGATGATATTTCTTTATTGGATAAGGACCCTGGTAAAGTAAGGGGTTTGCAGCACGACCTCGTTCTCAATGGATTTGAAGTTGGAGGAGGAAGCATTAGGATTCATCAATCTGAGATTCAAAGTAAGGTTTTTGATTTGATAGGGTTTACTGAGGAACAAAAAAGAGAATTTGAGCATATGCTGACCGCTTTTCGTTATGGAGTGCCGCCTCATGGTGGGATAGCACCGGGTATAGACAGATTTTTAATGGTTGTTTTAGGTGAACCAAGTGTTCGGGAGGTGATGGCTTTTCCCATGACTTCAAATGGTACAACTGCAGTCCTTGATGCCCCAAGCGTTCCAGATAAAAGACAACTTAGGGAGTTAAAAATTGAAGTAAAATGTTAGTCTAATGGCAAATAATTCCAAGAAGTTTTCCTTGAGAAAATATATTTTTAACATTTTTATTAAAGATGATGGCTTTTTGCTAACTCTTGTTTCTTCTTGTTTCATAATAGTTATTTTTTTTATTATTGTTTTTTCTTCTTTAACTGATGGTCGCAGTATTTCTGAAGAAAGAGGAATGGTTCTTTCCCATAACATTGAGTTTAAAAACAACCTTGAGGATAAGATTTTTGAATTAAGACCGGTTTTGAGGAATGGTGTTTTTTCCTTCCCAATTCTTTCTGCACAATCAGTGGTGGTTGTTGATCTTGATTCTGATATTTACCTTTACGAGAAAAATCCAGATAACCCAATGTTACCAGCATCTCTTACTAAGTTGATAACCGCTTTGGTAGCTTTAGATCATTTTCCGCTAGACCAAAGACTTGTCTTTTCAGGAAGATATGTTGAGGGACAAAAAATGGGTTTGGTTAAGGGTGAATCTTTAACTGTAGAAGATGCTCTTCGAGCACTTTTGGTCTATTCTGCCAATGACGCTGCCTATCTTTTGGCGGAAAATTATCCAGGAGGTGTTGGAGCTTTTGTTTCTGCTATGAATGAAAAAGTATTATCTTTGGGAGCAAATTCCACTCATTTTGAGAACCCAACTGGCTTTGATGGAGGTAGTCACAAGACTACAGCATTAGACTTGGTAAAAATTAGTAAGATTTGCCTGAAGAATGAAAAGTTAATGGAAATGGTATCTAAAAGAGAAGTTACTATCGTTAATCCCTTTTTGGGAAAGCAATATTACCTTCAGAATACGAACCAACTTCTGGGTGAAGTAGATGGAGTGTTGGGACTAAAGACTGGGTGGACTGAAAATGCTAGAGAGAATCTTATAACCTATTATCAAAAGGATGACAAGAGAATTCTTTTTGTTTTGTTGGGGAGTCAAGATAGATTTGGAGAGACGAAAGAGCTGATTAACTGGGTTTTGGGAAGTTACGATTGGCTTTGGGTTGAGGTTAAATAGCTTTATTCTCCATAGTATTGGGCGGTGACTGCTGGGACATAAGCTTTGAAGTCTCTGTCACCTTCAAAAACAATAACGGGTTGATAAAAGTCTGTTTGCACCCCAGCGTCGTAGTAGGCAAGATAAACTTTTCTTATTGTAATTTGCTGATCTTTATTTTCTCCCAGACTGGCAATATATGCTTTTTGTGAAGTTAACTCATTCCAAGCATCTTGGGCGGTTTTAATTGGGTAGGTAGCATGTTTAGTTTCGTCTACTGGGAAATAGTAATATTCTCCCGCAATTATTTCTTTTTCTCTTTGAGATTCTCCGCTTACTATAAGCCAGACATTTGCTTCTTTTGGATCAGGTGTTACGGCAGGATATTGATCGTAGTCTTTTCTAAAGAAATTTACTTTTACAAAATTAGCTTCTGATAACGAGATGGTTCCTATTATCTTTGATCCTTCTAGTTTAACGGGTTCCGTAGTAGTTGGTCCGGATAAATCTTTGGCTAACAATCCTCCTCTTGATAGAAAGGATCTTGCTTTTGTTGCTGCAATTTCTGGAGCAGGTGGTCTTTTGTTGAGAGGAGAGGGATCTTCTGCTAGATTGTAGCTAATTGAGAATACCCCTGTAGCTATACTTATTTTTAGCTCTGATGGATATTTCGAATTTTTGAATGAATAGACAGTTTCTGTAATTTGGTTTTGCTCCCCATCAAACCCCAGATTTACTGCTTTCTTTTGGGTGTAATCAAGAGAAAGCAGTGTTGGGGACACTTTAGGCATATAGAACACCTTGACTGTATATGGGAACTGGGGCAATGATCCAGTTGCAGTCTCTAGTCTAAATTGCAGATTACTGGGGACATCTTTTTGTGGAAATGGTAGTTTAGGTAATTTGCCAAAAGTAACAGTTGGTGGTGGAGGTGGTTCAGGAAAGAAATAACGATATATACGAATTAATCCAAGAATTGCACCACGCATAATTATTATCCCTATTATTCCATAGATAGAATATCTAATTATTTTCCTTGTTATTATTGATACTTGAGTCAGTTTGGTCATTTTTCTAAAAGACTTTCCTTTTGAGTATATCCTTTATCTGGGTTATAATTCAATTGTACAATGTCAGAAATAAAAACCCGTTTTGCACCAAGTCCGACAGGAGATCTTCACATAGGAGGTTTGCGTACTGCTCTTTATTCTTACGCTCTAGCAAAATCGGAAGGTGGAAAATTTGTTTTAAGGATAGAGGATACTGATAAAAAAAGGGAAAAAGAGGGATCAAAAGATCAAATTAAGAGTCTTCTTAAACTTTTTGGTTTAGACTGGGATGAATATCATGTTCAATCAGAGAGAGTGAAAACTGGAATCTATAGGGAAGCAGCTCGACAACTGGTTAAGAGGGGATTGGCTTTCTATTGCCAATGTCCTCCTAAAGATCCGCAGAAGAAGGGTGCGGTTTTAGAGATGAGAGACCCTTGTAGGGACAAAGGTTTAAGATCTGGGGCAATTAAATTGAAAGTTCCAGATAGCGGGAACGTTTCCTTTTTTGATTTTGTTCTAAAAAAGAAAATAAGTTGGAATTTAAAAAGTGTTGCTGACACCACTCTTTTGAAATCGGATGGTTTTCCTACTTATCATCTGGCTGTTGTAGTAGACGATCATGAGATGGGGATTACTCATGTTTTGCGAGGGCATGATTGGCTTCCTTCGACTCCTGTTCATCTTTTGGTGTATAAAGGTCTTTCATATAATCTTCCTGAAATTGGGCATTTGACAGATATTCTTGATCCAAATGGAGGAAAACTTTCCAAGAGAAAAGGTTCTGTTTCCTGTCAGGCCTTGCTTGACGACGGCTATTTACCTGAGGCTCTTCTTAATTTTGTAATGCTTTTGGGTTGGGCGCCAAAAGACAATCGAGAGTTTTTTTCACTTGATGAGTTTGTTAAAAACTTTAAAAAAGGCGACCTTCAAGTTTCAAATCCGATTTTCAACAGAGAAAAGCTTAACTGGATGAACGGGGAATATATAAGGAGAACTGATAACCTCAGGCTTTCCCGTATGATATTTGATCTTTTTGAAGGCAAGTATTCTCTTAGAGAGATAGAGGTTATTCTGCCTTTGGTTAAAGAAAGGATTAAAACACTGAGAGATTTTGAAAGTTTGTCTTTGTTTTTCTTTGAAAGACCAGAGATAGACTTTTCCTTATTTGGTAAGAATTGGCAAGATCATATTAAATCATCCTTTGTTGCTTTAAAAGAATTAAAAAATTGGGATTTAGAGTCAATAAATAAGGTGTTGTTAAAAAGTATAGAAGAGAACCATTTTAAAACGGGCGATTTTTTTATGGACCTTCGGATTGCAATTACTGGTAAAAGAGTTACGCCACCAATTAATGAATCTTTGGTTTTACTGGGTAAAGATGAGGTTATTAATCGTCTTGATAGATTAATTTGAGTTATGGGAGGAATACTGCCCACACAAACATATCACAAAATAGGGAAAAAGAGGCTTCCCGCTGAGTATTACCGAAATAAACTAAAGCTGAAAAAGTTTGAGGAAGAAAAGAAACTTAAAGATTATCCCGATTTTTATTCTTCTTTAAGAGGAAAAGGATTGGATCTTTCTGTTTTAAGAAAACATTCCTCCAGAATAATATCAAGCGGAGCAGTGCTTTCAACTCTTCTTTTTTCTCTACCTCAAAAGGATTTTAGTTTTTTGCCTGAGTTAGTTATTGAAAAAACGAAATCTGATGAAGAAACTTTAGGTAGTATGCGGAGTATTTTAGTTAAAAACCTTGAAAATATTCTTCCTAATCGGATTAGAGCCCTGAACAAAACTGAAGAGGGTATCTTAGAAAAACTTTTTGCTCAGGTGTTGAAAGTTAAAGCAAAAGCAACTTTGGATGGGCAACATTTAAATACAACGTATGGAATTATAGGTATAGAACAGCATTTGAGGCGTTATCCTGGGGATACATTGACTAAACATGCCAGTGACCCTGCTGTAATAAGAGAGGGTATGGCGCCTGGCCTTGGTGCGTGGGGGTATTTTGCGCCAACTGAGGCAAAACTTACCCCGGAGCTTATTGAAATAGAAAAATGGTACGCAGTTGTTCAAACTCTTTATCTTCCTGATTGGGAGATAAATCAGCCTTTTTTGAAGGATTGGTACAAATACAGAAAAGTGCTGATAGTTAATACTAAAAATGGCAGGGCTGTTGTGGCAGCAATTGCAGATTCAGGACCAGCAGCTTGGACTGGGAAACACTTTGGGGCAAGTCCTGAAGTAATGAATTATCTTGGCGGGCCATTTTACAAAAAAGGTCCTGTTGTTTTGTTTTTTGTTGATGAATCTGAAGGTAAAATACCACTTGGACCCGTAGAATATGACGATTTTATAAGAGATACTAATCTAGTGCAAACATAAAAATCATATGAGTTTGCTTTTTTATGATCGCTGGCTTGATTTGGAAAGACTTGAAAGGAAAGTAAAGAAATGTGTTGGTAAAAATGAAGATTTTGCTGAAATATGCCAAATTATAGATGAAATAATTCATCACAGAATTATCCTTTCAATACTTAAAGTTTTGCCGCAGGAGCACCATCGTGATTTTGCTTTGCTTATTGCCAAAAACCCAGCAGGAGATGAGATTTTAGATTTTCTTAAAGACAAGGCGAAAGAAGATATTATGAAAGTGGTAAAAGAGGCAATTCTTATTTTGACCTTGGAATTAACTGATATATTCTCAGCTAACAAGAAGCGGGTTAAAAAAATCTAAATTATGGTTTCAACTGCTTCGTTTAAGGGTCTTTATTTTACGAAACACGCTTTGGAAAGAGCTAAAGAGAGGGGGCTTTCTGTTTCCGATATTTGGTCTGTATGGCACAATCCTCAAGGTTCTAAAAAAGCATCAACAAAAGGAGCTTTTATTTATTGGCGAAATCATCAAGGCAAAAGAATAGAGGTGGTTGCTAAAAAGGAAGAAGGTTCTCGTTGGGTGATAATTTCTGTTTGGGTAAGACGAATTGCATCTTTTCAAAAAGAGAGTTTTTTAGATTTTTTGATCCGTAAGCTCTTGTTGTATAAACTGACTATAAATAGAGGGAGATAAGTTAAGAAGTAGTTTTGTCCCAAATTGTTTTTGTATAGTAAAAAGGCTATTTTCATTGTAAAATCCTCTTCAAATGGAAATTCCTTTAAATTCGAAGACCTCTGAATTTATAAAGAATTTGTCTTTTGCTTTTGAGGTTATAAGAAAGAAAGAGAAAGTTAAAAATCCTATTGAAATAACAAAAACAGCCTCTTCTTTAGCGCTAATTTACGAATCTGCCCGTAATGCAGTTGAGTTTAGGGCGGAGCATTTGATAAGACAAGCGGCAATTGAGAGAATTTTAAAAAGAAGGCTTTTCTTGAATCAGAAAAGCCAAAAATTGGCAAATCTATTGGTGAAGGAGGTGATTTGGGCTCGTTACATTCGTCCTGAGTTTGTTGCTAGGGAAAAGATAGAGGAAATAGCTTTGATTATTGAAAAATACAGAAAGCTTTTGATTAATGGTTTGCCGGATGGTATTTCAAAGAGGATACTAGAGATTGCCTCTTGTGAGATAGAGGAATCTTTGGTTTTTAATCCTATATCGCAGGTTGTATCAAATTATGTTTTTGAGTTGCTTAAAGAAAGATTGGATTTTGAGGAAGATGATGAAAAGATTAAAAACATACAAATCTATATAGCTGTAGAGAAAGGATTTGGTAAGAACAGCGATGGTTTTATAGCATATAAATTGTTAAAAACACTTATGCCGCATTGGTTTAAAGAGAAAGTTGCGGCAGAGAATTTAAAAGATGAATTTTACAGGACACTTTCTTTTATAAATTTGCAATTTGAGTATCCTTTAGCTGATAGATTGCGCCGTGAAGTGGTTTTTTCTTCTGCGCCTTTTAATCTTGTTCAGGAGATGGTAAATCGTTATGAGGAAGAATTTGTTTATCTGGTTCAATCGAAAGAACTTTTAGAAAAAGAAGCTGAAAACACATTGGAAGATTTATATCGTGAACTTAAAGATAAACTTTCACGCGCATCCAAAAGAAGTATTGTTTACATTTTTTTAACAAAAATTATAGTTGGAATTTTGCTTGAATTGCCAATAGATATTCTTTTAGGAAAAGTAAATTACCTTTCTTTGGGAATAAACTTGTCCTTTCCGCCTCTTTTAATGTTCCTTTTAAATTTAGATGTTAAATTGCCTGATGAGGAAAACTCTGAGAAAATAATTTTACTTTTGAATGAGTATTTTTATTCTCAAGAAAAGCCGAAAAAAAAGTTTGTTTCTGTTAAACCAGCGGTAGAGAAAGTAAAAAAGGTTTTCTGGGTTTTTTACATAGTAATGTATGGAGTTACATTTGGAGGTATAGTCTGGCTCTTAACAAAATTAGGTTTTAACCCCGTAAGCCAAATTATATTTTTGTTTTTCTTGTGTGTTGTTTCATTTTTTGCCTACCGCGTGCGAGGTATTGCCAAAGATTACAGCATGGAAAGCGAGAAAGAATCATTTTTGTCTTCAGTTAAGGATTTTATCTTTTTGCCTGTTATTAAAGTTGGACAATGGCTTTCCTTAAAGATTGCCAGTTTTAATGTCTTAAGTTTTGTTCTTGATTTTATAATTGAGGCGCCTCTGAAAGTTTTTTTGGAGGTTTTTGAAGAGTGGATTCATTTTGTAAAAGAGAAGAAGGAGGAGATTGTTTCCTGATTTCTTATTCTCTCACACCCTACGGATGATATAGCTTCACACACTTACTTTTAATTATTAATTAAAGGTATTTTTGTGATAAAATTGAGGCTAGCAGATTATTATAAGACTCTATTGGGAGATCGTCTAATGGTAGGACACAGCGCTCTGGACGCTGTAATCTAGGTTCGAATCCTAGTCTCCCAGCCCTAGTTTAATGGAAAATGATTTGGAAGTTATGAGAAAGGTTAATTCGGATCCATTCGGATCCATTGGAGAATGCTATCCTAGAAATATTCAGAATGATTGATATTGTTCAAAATTTATGAGATTTAGCATATAAGCAGATAATCTATTCGAAGAAGACACGGTTGAAAAAACTTCTGAAAAACCATTGGTTGCAAGAAATCTTCATAAGTGATGTGGGGAAAGGGTTATGTTGGATGGCATTGCGCTGGCTACACCCTATATGGTACAGCACGTCTAACTATTGTTGCCATAGTTTGTGTTCTAACTTTATAAACCTGGTAGTTTATCAAAATCGACAGTTTTAACCTCAATAGAGTAAACCTCGTGTTCAAAAAGAGCATGCTTTAGTGAGTTCTCAAATTCCTTTTCTCTCCTATCACTACATATGGCCAAGTCGACATGAATTATTCCTTCTTCGGGATAGGTATGAATCACCAGGTGCGATTGTGAAAGAATATAGCCAATAGTAATCCCAGTAGGACTAAAGATATGAGACACTTTCTTAACCACCTTCAAATCTAAATTTGAAATGATACCATCTGCCAAATCTTCAGCAAAACCTAACGAATTATCAAAGGATTTTAGCTTAACTAGCGCAACAAATTGTTTAATCAATGGTGTAGATTGGTTTGTCATAATTTCCTTTTATTAGCGGTTTTGCTCTGGGCGTAATCTCACCAACATACAACGAGCTAGAGCTTCCGATAGATTCTGCCCCTTCATATCTATTAAACCTGTCGAATACATATCTTAACAGCAAACCTGAGCTTGTAAAAACATCCTGGATGGGTAAAAATCGTTCTTTAGCTCTGTCACTATTTCCATAACAAACATAAACTCTTGCTGTCTGATTTTTTCTGTCTATCGCCTCTAGTGCTCTTGAAACAAAAAGTTTAATCCCTTCTGGAGTGTAAGGTGGGTCGGTAAATACAGTATCAAATTTACTTCTCAATCCGACTGGAAGAGGTCTTCTTAGATCATGTCTTACCGTTCTAATCCCAAAACCAACCTCATTCGAGATGTCACCTATGTTATTTAGAATTCTCTTGTCAATATCTACCACCGCTACTTCCTGCGCCGATCTCATACTAGAGGTTACAACTGATGTAAAGTCATCATCTCCTAAAAACAAAACTCGCTTGCCTCTTATATCTCCCAGAAAATCAAGCAAGGCGACTCTTTTTGCTGTAGTATCTACTGTAGCAGTAAACTGGTCATAATTTCTTTCTGGAGCAGGTATTTTGTTCTTGTATCGGGACAAAAGTTCAACTGACTGTCTATAGAGATCGCTTTCAACTAAAGTTTTCAAAAGACTTTCTTCTACCAAGTAAGTATCTTCATAAAGTTCTCCCAATCTCTCAGCCACTTCTTTCTTCAAAGAAGTTTCCCTTGTCGATGGATTCAAATAAACAGACAGAGCTTTTTTTACTTGATTTAGGGCGTTTCTTGATACTCCCACTTTTTGGACAAGTTCGTTGTTTCCAACAGCCTCACCTCTCGATAAATACCAAAATATATCTAGCACTTTTTTTACTGGCACTCCCGTTTGTTTTGAAACTTCCAAAAGTTCTGAATACATCTTTTCCTTTTTTCCCATAGTCTAGTTTTATTTTACCAGAAAAGGCTGTTTAAAACTGCTCGAGATGAATTTTTAGACAACAGTTAGCAGTTGTTGTGTATACTGTAGGGTAAGTTCGGGAAATTCTAGGATGTCTAGCCAGTTGGTTTGCCTAAAATCGTCCCATTTGTCCAGCATTTTGGACATATATAGTATTAATGTTTTGCGTTAAAGGTAAAAATTTGTTATAATTATTTTCGTATAAAGGGAAAAATTTTTCCTTAGAATTTTCTGTATTCTAGTGGCTTCTACATTTCTTAAAGTAGGAGCTTTTTCGTTTTAGAAAGGAGTTTTATGGCATATTCGGATATTCCATTAGGAGATGATGCGCCTAGGGTTGTAAATGCCGTAATTGAGATACCTAGGGGTTCGCATAACAAATATGAGTATAGTGAGGAGCTTGATGAGATCAGGCTGGATCGTATATTGCATTCACCCCTTTTCTACCCTGTGGATTATGGTTTTATACCGCATACTCGCTCTGAAGATGGGGATCATCTTGATGTATTAGTTTTTATTACAGGTTCTACATTTCCCGGTTGTGTTTTGTCTGTAAGGCCAATAGGCGTCTTGGATATGGAAGATGAGAATGGCCAAGATTGGAAAATTGTAGCTGTTGCTGACAAAGATCCTCATCAGTCAAATATTCAAACGATTGATGATATCGATGAACAAAGCAAGAAAGAAATAGCTCATTTTTTTGAGGAATACAAAAAGCTTGAAGGTAAATATGTTAAAGTTAGAAACTGGCTAAGTAAAAGAGAAGCTTATAGGATTATAAATGAGGCAAATATAAGGTTTAGGGAAGAATTGAATGAAGTTGTTCAAGATACTAGTCAATTTTTACAAAACAAATCCTATGACAGCTGAAAGAGATTCTTCTAATTTATTTAATTATTATTTACATCTTATTATTGATCAAGGTAAAGATGGACAATTGGAATTGTCGGGCGATTCTGGCAAGAAAATTGTTCTAGAAAAAGGACAGGATTCTGGGGGAAATAATATTATTATTGTATCAGGAGGTGGTGCAGATTATCAAATTGTCTATACTAATGGTAAAGTTGAAAGTCCTCAAAGTAAGTAAAGACACTTTTGTTTTTCTGATTTGTCAAATTGTTGTTTAGAACTTCATTTTGACTAAGTTTAATAACTAAAAATTACTGATTTTACTTGTTGTATTTTTGTTTTTTTTCTGTAATAATTCATTCTTATGAGGCAAACTCTAATTTATACTATTTTGGTTATCTTATTCTCCTTTTTACTTGTTGGATTTGTTGTGGTTGGCAGTCGGAAAAAAGATACAAAAACAGTTGTTAATAATCAGAACACCACCTCCTTTTCTGCCTCTGAAATTACCTACTACTATGGTAATACTTGTCCTCATTGTAAAGAGGTAGAAAGCTGGATAGAAGAAAACAAAATTGACGAGAAGTTAAAGATTATTAAAAAGGAAGTCTATGATAATCCCTCGAATGCGGCGGAGTTAAGATTGGCCGCTCAAAAATGCGGGTTGGATACCACAGCTATTGGTGTTCCTTTTCTTTATTCACCCGATGGCAAGTGTTTTATTGGAACACCTGATGTCATATCTTTCTTAAAGGAAAAAGCTGGTTTGTAGTTTAGTTTATGAAGGCAGTTCTTTTTTTCTTGTTTTTGTTTATTTTTCCTAAAAATACTCTGGCGGTTTGTCCGCTTTGCACTGTTGCAGTGGGTACTGGATTGGGCTTTTCTCGTGTTCTTGGAATAGATGATGTAATTACTGGTATTTGGATGGGTGGGCTTATAGTTTCTTCGGCTTTGTGGTTTTCTTCTTGGCTTGAAAAGAAAAATTACAAAATTCCCTACCGCGACCTTTCCTCTTTGCTTCTGTTTTTCTTGGTTGTGATCTTGCCTCTTTATTGGGGGAAAATAATAGGAATTTCAGGAAATACTTTTTTGGGTATTGATAAGTTTTTGTTTGGGATGTTGTTTGGTCTTTTGATTTTTCTCCTTTCTGTGCGGCTTGATGTTTTGTTAAGGGAAAAAAACAATGGTAAAGTTTTATTTTATTATCAAAAAGTGGTTTTGCCTCTCTTTTTGCTTTCTTTGGCAAGTTTTGTTTTATTTATTATTTTGAGTTAGAATAAAGTGCTTTATGAGGAAAAAACAAGTCGAGATTGATATAAATAAATTTTTAGAGAAAGTAAAAAGATTGGAAAAAGGGGAAAAGCTTGATCTTTCTTCTGATGAGGATTTGTCTGTTGCCATTATGAATCTTATTTCTATGGAGGAACATTTCTTTTTTACTTATGCAAAGACTAAAGATACAAAATATCTTGATCTTCTGAACGAGGTTCGTCAGATTCGAAAGAGCGCCTTGAAAAGAATAATAAAAGATTATGAAGGAGAGGTTTGGTGCATAAGCAAACACCTGCTTTCAGCATCTATGCGTTTTATGGAAGTGGGGACAAAGTTTTTAAGTAAGGGAGACAAAAAGAATGCTAAGGATATGTTTGAAAAATCTTACCAGCTTTACAGTCTTTTTTGGGGGATTAATTTGGGAGTGGTGAAAGTTAAAGACACAAAATTGTCTGATTCTGAAGTGGTTAGTTTTTTGGGGGAAGATGAAAGAGAAAGGACAGAGAAAGTTGGAGTTTTTGAAAAATTAGGGGAAATTGTCAAAAAAGCGATAAATTGTTGTAAAGAGTAGGGATTAGTTTAGCCTTTCTTTTTGTCTGTTTATTTCCCAGGTTAGTATATCTGCTTTTTGTTTTCTGTCTTCAGGTGATTCTACCCTTGAGTCAGTTCTCAATAAAAGACATTCTTTTCCATCACAACATTTATTGTATGGACATTCGCGCAGTTTAAATTTCTCTTTGATGTTTTTGAAAGTCTCGCATCTTGTCATTTTTTCTGAGTTGAGATCTTTACCATTGATGTGACAATAAAGATCGCAATTCCGACTATTATAACCACCGGCCCTGTAGGCATGTCAAATGTTCTGGCAAGTAGTATCCCCAAAAGTGATGAGAGAGCTCCAAATAAAGCAGAAAAGACAAAATATTGTTTGAGATTTGATGAAATGTTTTTTGCACTTACTGCTGGAATGATAACAAGAGCTCCTGTCAAAAGAGTTCCCAAGAATTTTATTCCAAGTGAGACAGCAACACCAACCATCAAAAGATAGATAAAATTAACTTTTGATGTTTCTATTCCTTCAGATACAGCAAGTTCTTTTGAAATAACTAATTTGATTAGTTTTTTGGATATAGAGAAGGTTATACCAAGAAGAAGTGCAGAGAGTGAAATTATAAATATGCTGTCAATTGTTGTGATTTTATCTATATCCCCGAATAAACTTTCGTAAATTTCAGTTTCTGGAGTAATTAGGATTCCAATTGCTAAGCTTGCAGTAAAAAAAATTCCAACCAAACCTTCAGGGAAGTTTTCTGTTTTTTCTTCTAAAACAAATATGCCAATAATTGAAAGAAAAAGAAAAACAAATGCGCCAATTAGTGGGTTTATTCCAGACATTGTTGCAATAGCCATTCCGGGAAGAGCGATATGAGAAAGTGCGTCTCCAACAAGAGACATTCTTTTAATAACCATAAAAGATCCCAAAAAACCGGAAGCAACCCCAACTAGAATACCTGCAATTATAAGCATAAGAAGACTATTTTCCATAATTTTCCATATTAATTACTACATCTGCATATTTTTGAATAACGTCTCTGTCGTGCGATACAAAAATAATTGTTATACCCTTTTCTTTTAAGCTTTTGAAAAGTGCATAAAAACTCTTTTCTCCTTCCAAATCTACCCCTACTGTTGGCTCGTCTAGTAAAAGCAGATTTGGATTATCAAGAAGTGCATTTGCAAGCATCACTCTTTGTAGCTCTCCCCCTGAAAGGTCTGAAACTTTTGTTTTAAGAAGTGTTTCAAGGTGTCCGTGCAGATGACAGCATTTTTCTTTTTCTTCTTTGAAACCAACAAGTATAAGTTTTTCTTTTATCGCATCTTTGTTCTTTTTTTTAAGATTCAGAAGGTCAAGAACGGTAATTGGAATATCACGACTTACTTGGAATTTTTGTGGCAGATAACCTATTTTTACATCGCCTGCTAATTCTATTTTGCCTTTGTAGGGACATACTCCAATTATGCTTCTTAAAAGAACTGTTTTTCCTGTGCCATTTGCGCCGGTGATAGCATATATTTTGTCTTTTTTGAAATCAAAAGAAAATTTGTTTATAATTTTATGCTCTCCGAAGATCACTTCAAGATTTTTAACGGAAAGAATTGTGTTTTTCATCTTGGTTTTCAAGATAATATCATATCTGAAGTCATTTTTCTTTTTTAGCTAAAAAGCCCACTGAGAACACATTTTGCTTCTAATTCGTGTCTTAGGGTTGTGGTTTGAGACTTTCTTGCAAAACAGCTCCAAAAATTTGTGGGGTCATCGATGGGGTGTAAGCCTTTTTGGCTATTTCTGGCTTTAATAACACTGGTAATATGGGAAGCAACTTCTGCTGCAAGCTGGGCTATTCTTGGGAAAAGCATTTTTGCTTCATCTTGATATTTTCTCATTGTTTCTTTTAGTAATTGATTTGGATTTTCTGGTTTTACAATTTCGGCCCATCTAGCAAAGCTTGGTAAATTGAGAATAGCATCTATTTTAAGACCATCTTTATCAGTAAGATCATCTCTTACTTTAAGCGACATCTCGGCAGCAAAAATTGCCCTTAATCTTTTTTGTATTTCAGTTAAACTATCTGTGTTGTCTGCGATGAAAATTTTGTATTTTTCCATTAGTTCTTCTTTGTTTTTTGCTGGTTTTTTGATGTTTATACCTGTATTTTTGAGTATTTCAGGATTTACTGCGTGAATAAAGGCGCAAACAAAAATGGCGCTATCTAATTCCAGAAATTTTGGCCATTCTGTGGGATTAAACCCACCCCTTAACCTGGAAAGGGTCAAGAAATCTTCTATTATTACCTCTATTGTGTTTTTTTCTTGAGGATGATTTTCAAGGAATTCTGAAATTCTTTTAGTTAGCATTAATTCAGTTTTCCTTTCTAACATAATCAAACCCCAAAGTTGGTTTTGAGTCAGATGACCCTTTTGCACTTTTAATTCAGCAGAGACACCGATGTCTGCTCTTTCGTTTAGAGCAATCATAAGTGGTGTGAGTCGACTTATCTTTAATAGAGATTCTTGGCCGCTTGTTTCTTCTGGGAAAGCACTAAGTATAGATGCCCTTATGGCCAGTGAGGTTCGGGGAATCAGCACTTCCTTGCCAACTGCTCTAGCTTTTGTGAATTCTAGAAGAGTTTCTGCCACACCTATTATTGCTGGTTTTGTTAGTCTATTTGCTTTTTTAATAGTTAATATTCTTTCCATGGAGTAATTTTACTATAGGAAGATGTCTTTGTAAATTAGTGGTCAATTATTTTCTGAGTTTTTACCTGCTCTTTGGGCAAGTGAAAGAAGGTTTTTTAGTACTTTTAGATTTCCTTCACTAACAGGTTCACCTTTTTTGAGAAGTCTTTCGGTGTTTGCCACAGCACCTTTTAGAGATTCAACTCCACCTTCTTGTTGTGCTAGATCCTCAGCTCTTTTTATGTATTGTTCTATTCTTCTTTCCATATCCTCTTGTATATTCTATAATCTTTTTACCTTTAGGCAAGTGGTATGGAAAAAATATTTAAAGTTAGTGAGTTTAATGAGTTCATTAATCTTTATTTAGGGAAAATTGGGGAAGTTGTTATTGAAGGTGAAATTGGAGAAATAAAGATAAGAGACAATAAATGGATTTTTGCCAAAGTTAAAGATGAGACTTCAAGTGTTGATGTTTTTGCAATAACTTATCAAATTTCCGGTTACAGTGTTTTAGAACCGGGGATGCTTGTTCACATTTATGGAATTCCTCGTCTTTACCAAAAAACAGGCAGATTTTCGGTCTTTGCTAGCAAGATCGTGCCGGCAGGTGAGGGATCTCTAAGGCTTGCTTTTGAAAAGCTAAAAGAAAAACTTGAAGCAGAGGGTTTGTTTGATCTGTCGCGAAAGAGGAAAATTATTGATTTTCCAGAGCGAATAGGCTTGATTACAGCTTCTGGTTCGGCGGCGTATGGGGATTTTTTAAAAGTGTTGCGAGAAAGAATGGGGGGTATAAAAATTTATTTTTACCCAGTTATGGTTCAAGGAAAGGAATCGGTTGATTCTATAGTTTCTGCTTTTGAGTATTTTAATTCAAGAATGCCAGATCTTGATGCTTTGGTCTTGGTTCGTGGTGGTGGTTCTTTAGAGGATTTGCAGTCTTTTAATGATGAGAAAATGGCACGGGCGATTTTTTCAAGTAAAATTCCTGTTGTTTGTGGCGTTGGCCATGAACAGGATTTGACCATTGCGGATTTGGTTGCTGATCTTCGGGCTTCCACGCCATCAAACGCAGCAGAGCTTTTGGTGAAAAAAAGAGAAGATGTGGCAAAAGATGTTAAAAGCAAAGTCAAGTCGATTAAATATTCGCTTTCCAAAAAAGTTTATTATTTTGATGCCGAATTAAGGCGAAAGATTTTTTCTCTTGACAGAGTTGTTTCTTGGCAAATTAGCTTGGCGGAAAGAAAAATTCAGATTATTGGCCATTTTTTTGATTTATCAGGAGAGAGAGTGGTTAGTTTTTATAAAGAAACTGACTATCTTTCTCAACGGCTTGCCAATTTTTTACATTTACAGCTTGAGAGAACAAATGACAGGGTTAGAAATATTGAAAAGTATATTTTGAGTTTTGATGTCGATAAGGTTTTGTCGCGTGGTTTTAGTTTAACTTATGATAAGGATGGACAAATTATAAGATCAGCATTGCAAGTAAAACCCAAAGATCTAATTACAACGGGTTTTTTTGATGGTAAAATAAAATCAGAAGTGAAAGGAATTTTATGAAAAACAAAAAAACTTCGCTTCAGGCAGATTTTGAAGAGTTAACAGCACTGGCGGAGGAGTTTGAGTCAGGTAAGCTTGATTTGGAGGAGAGTATTCCAAAGTTTAAAAGGGGGTTGGAGCTTGCCAGAAGAATAAAAAAAAGACTTTCACAGATTGAAAATGAAATAAAGGAGATAAAGTCGGAGTTCAAGGATCTAGATGAAGAATCTGAATTGGTTGAAGTTGAGCCAAATGGCGATGAAGATTTTACGTCTTGATTTTTTTGCCTTGTATATTAACATAGAATTATGGAAGAAAATAATTCTGCTTTATCTTCAAAGTCTTCACAATATAGTGGCTTTTTAACAAAATTTCTTTTAGCTATTTTTCTTGTAGCTGTTGCTTTGGGTTCTTTTTACTTTTTTCCTTGGAAAGATATTAAATGGGGAAAGGTTGAATTATCTCCGTCTCAAACTATTACTGTAGTTGGTACAGCTAAAACAAGAGAAAAAAATCGGATAGCTACATTTTCTGTTGGAGTTTCTTATGTTTCTGATAATAAAGATGAAGCAGTCTCGTTAGTTAATAAAAAAGTTGATGAGATAGTAACCTCATTAATTAAATTTGGTATAGATAAGTCAGATATTAAAACAGAAAACTTGAGTGTTTATCAGCAGGAGGAGCAGTATTGGGAGGAGGGAAGACAAAAGACTCGTCCTGGTCAGTGGAGAGTGAGTAATAGTATCTCAATTGTTCTAAGGGATGTTGATAAGGCCTCTGATCTTACAAGTCTTTTAGCCAAAAGCGGGGCGACTAATGTTTATGGTCCGAATTTTTCTTTAGAAGATACAAAGGAAGCTGAAGCTTCTATTTTAAAGGACGCAATTGATGATGCAAGAAAAAAGGCTGAAGGTATTGCCTCTTCTTTTGGTAGAAAATTGGGAGACGTTATTAGTATCTCTGAGACAGGAACTCCTGTGTATTACCCTGTTTATAGAGAGGGTTTGGGTGGTGGCGGTGGAGGCGGGGCACCTGTTGAGCCGGGTAGCGCGACTGTTTATAAGAGCGTGACGGTAGTTTTTGAATTGGATTAGTTATTTATTATTCTAAAATTCTGTTTTTCTGGAGAGTTTCTAATAATTTTTTCATCTTTGATTCTTTTTCGACTGCTTCTTTAATTTGTCTTTTGTACTTTGCAAAAAAATTTTTTACCTCTCCAACGGCATTTATTTTTTCTATCTCATCTGGAGAAAACCATCCAATTCCCTGTCCCTCATTTCCCAGCTTTACTCTTTTGTGTTCATTCCCTGACAGTTTGGCAAATTAGATAGCTCGTCTTGCGTTATCAATTGGTGTTTTGAGAAAACCTAGGAAGTGGTAATTTTCAGGGATTATAGCTATTTCTTCTTTCAGTTCTCTTTCTAAAGCTTGGTTGAATGTTTCCCCTTTTTCTACCCTGCCACGGGTATTGTCCATTTATCAGGATCAGGGATGGTTGGTTTATTGTCTCTTTTAATCATTAGAATTTTGCCTTTGTAGAAAATTAAAGCACTGGATGATGCCGGGAGATTGGGTTTTGTATTTCCTTCTTTGGGCACTTTTATTAAAAAAGTCCATGCTGACCTGTTTCTGTTTCTTTTTCGTAAGAAAAGTTGACTTTTACCTCTTGGATGTTATTCCAGTGATCTTTGAATTTTAAATATCCTTTTTGTAATCCAAAATCATAGATTTTTCTTGTTATCTCAACATCAGCCTCACAGTATTTTTTAAGAAGAGATAAGCTTCTTGGATCCCCTTTTTGAAAGTAAAGAACAGCGTTTGCACCGTTGTCTGTTTTGGAAATTCCAAGAGTTTCTTTGGCAATGCTGTCAAGAGATACTCTTTTACCAAAGGAATTTTTGACTTCTTGAAGAATGTCAAAATGGGATAATTTTGGGAAAAATGGGGGGCTGTATGGCTTCAGGGCTGGTACATCAAAACGGATACTATTGAAACCTATTATTCTCTTTGCATCCAAAAAAAGCGACCACATTTTTTCAAACTCTTTTTCCCAAAAAGAATACATTTTTCCTTCTATTTCTTTAAAATTTTCGTCAATTGTTCTTTTGTAGAGTGAGACTATAGAAACTCCCAGTTCTTCTGGTCTTGATGCTCCAGATTCGTCAAAAAACGTTTTAGTCTCAACGTCAAAAAATACTTCTGTGATCATAAGGTAGCAGTCATTTTATTCCTTTTTGTTTTGCTTTTTCAACAGTAATCTCTTTTATCTTGAGTGTGCTAGAATTTAGATTGTGAAAAGATCAGCTGGAATTTTGGTTTATAGGAAAAGAAGTGGGTGTGTAGATGTATTACTTGTTCATCCGGGTGGACCTTTTTGGATAAAGAGAAATGAGGGTGTGTGGAGCATCCCTAAAGGGGAGGTTGAGAAAGGTCAAGACCTGCTTGATAATGCCATAAGGGAATTTGAGGAAGAGACGGGATTGGTGATTGAGAATGCTGACAGGAGGAAAATTTTTTATTTGGGGGAAGTTAAGAGTAAGAATAAAATAGTTTTTGTCTATGCCTTGGAAAAAGATTTTGGGGAGAATTTTATAATTGGGGATAATTTGATTGAAGTTGAGTGGCCTCCAAGATCAGGTAGAATAGTTAAATTTCCAGAAGTTGATAGAGTTGAATATTTTGATCTTGCCGTGGCTTTTGATAAGCTTGTAGATTATCAAAAGAAGATATTGGAAATGCTTAAGAGTTATTGTTAATTAATTGGTTTATTTTTTCTTTCTTCCATCTCTTCTTATATGCTTTTTTTCGCATTCAGGTTTTCTATTAATTTCTACAGGGCCTGTGCCAGTTGGTGATTTTGGCCTTTCTACCTGTGATTGTGTTCCGTTGTTTTTTTTAAATTCGACTGTCATTATCTTTGGCCTGCATATAATACCTCTTTCCTTTTAATTTGTCAGGAAGGAGTGATTCCTTTGTGTATTTTTGGTACCCTTTCCCGTAGCCAATTTTCTTCATAAGACTTGTTACAGGGTTTCTTATCTTAAGAGGTATTGGTAGGTTTCCATATTTTCGCACGTCATCTAAAGCTTTCATATATGCTTCGTATGCAGACCTGTCCTTCTTAGCAGTTGCAAGGTATACGGTTGCGGCAGCCAAGTTTTCTTGGCATTCAGGTAGCCCCACCTTATCACAGGCATCAAAAGCTGCGTTTGCTACAACTATTGCTGTTGGACTTGCCACATCTTCTGCGGCAAACACAATCATTCTTCGGGCAATGTACAGAGGGTCTTGTCCTGATTCAATCATTCTGGCAAGGTAATAAAGAGAGGCATCGATATCGGAGGCTCTCATTGATTTAATATAGGCTGAAATTAGGTTGTAATATTCTTCGCCCCTTTTATCAAAGGAAAGTTGTCTTTTTTGTAAAGCTTTTTCTATGTCTTTTGTCGATATTTCTTTTTGGTTGGTAATTGATTTTGCAATTTGCAGAGTATTGAGGAGAACTCGCGCATCACCATTTGAACTTTCAATCAAGAAAGAAAGCCCTTCTTTTGAGATTTTTGCTTTGAGATAGGATATTCCCTTTAGTGTGATTTTCTCCAATTCTTTTTCTTCAAGTTGTTTGAATAAAAGGACTTTTGTTCTTGACAGAAGTGGAGAAATGATTTCGAAGGAAGGATTTTCGGTTGTTGCTCCGATTAAAATTATTTTCCCTGTTTCAACATATGGCAAAAGCTTCGACTGCTGTGATTTATTAAAGCGATGAATTTCGTCAATTACGATAACAGGCGGTCTGCTTTTGGGTGAGGATTCTTTAAAGGTATTTTCAATTTCTTTGATTGAAGTGGAAACTGCTGAAAACTCAAAATATTCTCTTTTTAAATTTTTAGCAATGATTCTTGCTAGTGTTGTTTTTCCAACTCCCGGCGGTCCCCAGAAAATAAGTGAGGGAAAATATCCGGATACTCCTGACTTTGCAAGTAGTCTTGGTAATATTCCAATTTTGCTGACAAGATGTTCTTGTCCGACGAAATCCTCTAGAGATTTTGGTCTTAGAATCTCTGCCAGTGGTTTTATATTCATCTTGAGCAATTATAGAACAAAAGTTAAAATCTACTCAGTGGGATTTTTAGAAAAAGTTTTGGAGACTTCTTACTCTCTACTTAGTGGCGAGATTAGAGTTATTAAATCTTTGGCTTGGGGTACTTTTATTCAAATAGGTGGAATTACTCAATCGGGTGGTGTTGTAGAGCAGATTTGGAAGGATGTGGTAAAAAAGATAAATGGGGAATTTGACAATATTTTGATTTTAGGTTTTGGTGGAGGGTCTGTAGCAAAAATTCTTCGTAAGAAATTTAAAGACTCCAAGATTGTTGGTGTTGAGATAGATCCTCTAATGGTAAAGATGGGAAAGAAGTATTTGGGAATGTCAGGAAAAATAGCAAAGGTTTACACAGATGACGCTTTGAACTGGCTTTTGAGAAACAGGGGTAGAAAGTTTGATTTGATTGTAGTTGATGTATACCAAGGCAAGGTTTTTCCTAAAAAATTCGAGTCTGACAATTTTTTAAATTTGGCAGCGTCGTTTCTTTCCGAAGAGGGAATTTTAATTTTTAACAGGCTTTATACTTCAGATTTGGGTGTTCGCAAAAGTGCTTTAAGATTTGGAGAGAAGTTGGAAAAAAAATTCAAGAGGGTGGTTCGTCTTTTTCCATGTGCTAATTTAATTTTTCTCTGCAGCAAAGCCTAGCGATAGAAACTTTGGCACTCTCCAGTTATTGGATCGCACCGGAAGATTTTTCTTTTGCTTTCTTGTTTCACTTTTCCTGGGATTTTGTTTTTGAACTCTTTCCACTGAGGAATTTGCCTTTCTACCCAGTTGTCAAATGGTTGAGAGACTAGTGTTATTGAGTAGAATATGGAAAAGAACAAAAGTATTGTGCTTAAAGTGTAAATTATTGATTTTTCTCCAAATGCAGTTTTAAGTCCAACGGAAATCAAAATAAGCGGCCAGAATTTAAAAAGAACATTCCATACGCTCCACGGCAATATTCCAAAGTTGTTAAGAAGAAGTATTATTCCAACAGCAACAAGAATCAAAGCACCCAAGGTGTCTTTTTCTTGATTCTTATTCATTTTTTAAAGATTATTCCAAATGCAATAATTATTAAAACCAAAGGCCAGAGTTTAAAGAGTTGTTCGATTCTAAAGATTCCGAAGTTTTCGAGAAGAAAGAGAACCCCAATCAAGGCAAGCATCAGACCAAGAACATACCTGCCTTCATCTTTTTTGGCATAGTATTTTCCTTTTTCAAGAAGACCTTTTGCTTCTTCTTTGATTTCCTCTGCATTTTCCTGAACTGATACCTTTTTACTTTTTTCCGAAGGAATAATAAGCCATAGGATAAGGTATAGGAGAATACCCCCGCCGCCAAAAAGTGCAATTAACAAAAAAACTATTCTTATTACAGTAGGATCAATATTAAAATATTCTCCCAAGCCAGCACAAACACCACCAATTAGGCGATTTGTTTTTGACCTGTAAAGAATTTTTTCTTTTGTCACTATAGCTATTTTATTCTTTTCTTTTTTCTCTTGCAAGGAGTTTGTGTTTTGATAAAATGGTGTGATGTTGAAAGGTAAAAAAACTTGGTTTTTTGCAATAAGTATTTTTTCTTTGGTGGGCATTGCTCTTGCTGCTTATCTTCTTTACAGTTTCTATAATCCAAAACCCTCTTTGATTTGTGATATAAACGATAGGGTAAATTGCCAAGCAGCGGTTACGGGGTCTCTTGCCACTTTTGCCGGAATTCCTGTTTCTTTGGTTGGTCTTATTGGCTATGCTTTACTTTTGTTTGCAGGATTGACCTACCGCAGTAAACTTGCTTTTGCGGTAAGCGCTTTGGGGATGATTTTTTGCTTGCGGCTTACTATTTTGGAATTATTTTTTATTAAAGTTATCTGCCCAATTTGTATTGCCTGCCAAGTTATTATGCTTTTTATCTTTATTATTTCTTCTTTCTTGGTCTTTGGAAATAGATATAAAGTGTTGGAAAAGTGAAGGGTGTGATGAAAGTAAAATTAGACGAAAAAAAGAGGGGGTTTTGAGATAATAATTAGAGATAGCATCTCTCTACCCCCTTGTTGATGTTTTTTAGTCCTAGCTTTGTGGCTCAACTAGTTTAAGGATTATACTAGCGATATACTCCCCCAAGTTAAAGATCAGGCTAAGTCCCCAAACAACCCAGAACCAATTTCCGATTGGTTCTGCTGAGGAGAGTTGATCAAATTGCAAACCGATGAAGGTTGCCGAAAAAGCAAAAAAATACAGATATAGTTCAAGAACTTCTGCTATCTTTTTTCTTCTTGATACCCCGCTAATCATCAAGAAGAGACTAATTGAGAAGGTTATTACCAGTATGATTTGAATACCTAACCGATTTCCTGCTTGGAAATATATTACTGCCATTATAATGGCCAATACTCCTTGGACTAGGTTGGCAACAGTTCTAATCATCACACACTCTCCTTTTGTTGGAAAAAATGTAAAAGAGCTTTAACTCTAATGAGATTATACTATATTGCTACCCTATAGTCAAGAATAAAAAAACTACTTTGATTGTTTGTGTTGTGTAAAATTTGTTGGTTGAAATTAAAAATTTTCTGGTTGGTTTAGAAAAAATCTTTGCTTTAATTCACTTTTCTTTTAGTTTAAAATGGGTGTAAACTATTGTTTTATGTTTAGATTTCTTTCCAAGCTTATAGACCTGAATGCTCGTGAAGTGGAACGGCTTTCTCATGTTGTAGAAAAAATTAATTCTTTTGATGCAAAGGTTAAAAAACTAAAAGACTCCGATTTTGCTAAAAAAACTGCTGAGTTTAAAGAAAGATTAAGAAAAGGCGAGTCTTTTGATTTGATATTACCAGAGGCTTTTGCTGTTGTCAGAGAGGCTTCATGGCGCGCAATAGGCCTGCGGCATTTTGATGTACAATTGATGGCAGCAGTTGCTCTTTTTGAAGGTAAGGTGGCAGAACAAAAGACAGGAGAAGGGAAAACGCTTTCTGCAGTTCCTGCTCTTTATCTTCGTTCCCTTTTGGGGCGTGGTGCGCACTTGGTAACAGTTAATGATTATTTGGCCAGACGTGATGCAGGGTGGAATGGCCCAACATTTAATCTTCTTGGTCTTTCGGTTGGTGTGATTGTTCAGGAGGGAAAGTCTTTTGTTTTTAATCCTTCTTATTCAGAAAAGACTCATGGGGATGAGCGGCTTGAACATCTAAAACCAGCTGGCCGCAGGGAGGCTTATGAATGCGATATAACCTATGGTACAAACAACGAGTTTGGTTTTGATTATCTTCGTGATAATATGGCTCAGTCCCTTTCTGAGATTGTTCAGTCCTGCCCTCTTGTCAAAGAAACCGGCGATAAAAAGCATTTGGGTGAGCATTATTTTGCAGTAGTTGATGAGGTGGATTCTGTTTTGATAGATGAGGCGCGAACCCCCCTTATTATTTCAGCACCAGACACCGAACCTACGCAGAAGTATTATCAATTTGCTCAAATTGTGGAGAAATTGAATCCAGATACCGATTACAAGATAGACGAAAAGCAAAAAACTGCAACACTTACAGAACATGGTATTGCTAGAGTGGAGAAAATTTTAGGGGTTCCCAATCTTTATGAGAAAGATTTTGATGCAATACATCACATTGAAAATGCACTCCGGGCAAAAACGCTTTTTTTGAAAGACCGCGACTACATAGTAAAAGACAATCAGGTAATTATCGTTGATGAATTTACAGGTAGGCTTATGTTTGGTAGGCGATGGAGTGATGGTCTTCACCAAGCGGTTGAAGCAAAAGAGGGGGTTCCTATACAACAGGAGTCAAAAACACTTGCCACTATTTCTTTTCAGAATTATTTTAGGATGTATGAAGTGTTATCAGGAATGACAGGAACTGCGGCAACAGAGGCTGAAGAGTTTAGAAAAATTTACAAACTGGATGTTGTGGTTGTTCCGACGCACAAACCGATGATCAGAAAAGATTATCCAGACCTTATATACAAAACTCTCCGTGCAAAGTATGGTGCAATAGTTTCTGACATTGAGGAAAAGTATAAAAAGGGGCAACCTGTTTTGGTTGGTACAACTTCCATTGAAAAAAACGAGATTATAAGCGAGTACTTAAAGAGGAAGAAAATTCCTCATAATGTTTTGAACGCCAAGAACCATGAAAAAGAAGCTCAAATTATTGCAAATGCTGGAAAACTCAGGGCAGTAACTGTTGCAACAAATATGGCAGGGCGTGGGGTAGATATAGTTTTGGGTGGCGCTGCTCCTGAGCGACCAAAAGGGGAAGATGTTTCTTCTTGGGAAAAGTCGGTTGAGTTTAAAAAATGGAGGGAGGAACATGATAAGGTTGTTTCTTTGGGGGGTCTTTATGTAATAGGTACAGAGCGCCATGAGTCAAGGAGGATTGATAATCAACTTCGGGGAAGATCTGGAAGGCAGGGAGATCCCGGCTCTTCAAGATTTTATCTTTCGCTTGAGGATGATTTAATGAGAATTTTTGGTGGAGAAAGTATTAAGTCTTTAATGGATAGACTTTCAATTCCCGAAGACCAGCCAATAGAAAACAAACTTATCTCAAAGGCGATAGAACAAGCGCAAGTTAAGGTGGAAGGGTTTAATTTTGATATCAGAAAAAGCGTTGTTGAGTACGATGATGTTGCAAATCAACAAAGAGAGGTTGTTTATAGACTGAGGCGTAAAGTTTTAGAAGCGGAGGACTTAAAAGAGGAAATAACTAAGAAACTTAAGAAGAAGATTGATAAAATTGTCTCTTCATCTCTTGCGGTTGGTGAGATTAAAGAAAAGATTGATTATGATTTTATATTGGCTGGAATTTTGGAAGTTGTTCCTTTTGATGATATTTCGAAAGGACAGGTTAAGAAGCAACTTTTGGATTTAAAGACAAAGAGTGAAGTTTATGAATTTTTAGAAAAGCTTGTTTTGAGTGTTTATGAGTCAAGGGAGAAACAATATGGCAAGGAAATTTGTTTACAAATGGATAGATTTGCCTATCTTTCTTCAATTGATCATTTTTGGATAGAGCACATTGATTACCTTGATAGTCTCAGAGAGAATGTTCGGCTTCAGGCTTATGCTCAAAAGGATCCTTTGGTTGAGTTTAAGAATGAAGCTTATAATTCTTTTGAGACCTTGGTTGAGCGAATTGATGATGAGGTGGTGCGGAGAGTTTTTAGAATTGGAGTTGCACAACAGCCTCAAGAAATTCCAGTGGAGAGAATGGAAACCAATGTTGACAGGGGTGATATGATGGGTTTGCTGGGGAATACTTCAGGTTTGGGATCTGTATCAGAAGCCTCTTTATCTTCAACTGGGCAGACAAAATCTAAAAAAGTTGGTCGCAACGATCCTTGCCCATGTGGAAGCGGAAAAAAATACAAGAAGTGTTGTTATCCGAAGTATGGGTGAAAAGGAATTTCAAAAGCTCCTTCAAGGGAGATTATTCTAAAAAAGCTGCTTTTAAATTTTAGTAATACCTGAGTTTTTCTCTATTTTCGTAGTTTTGGAAAAACGTTTTTCCAAAAAAGCAAGAAGTTTTCCTTTGTCCAGATCAAAGCGGTTTAGGTAGAAGACATAAAGGATCTCTAGAATACCTAATGTATTGAATATAAGCATTATTAAAAACCACAGAAGCTGCTTTTTTTGACTTGATTTCCATAGTGCCAGTCCTTTCCAGATTATAGTCCAGAAAAAAAGAAAATAGATAAATAAAGGATTGTATAGTATTTGAGTGTAGTCAAAATTATTCACTGTTTTATTATTTAACAGTAAAGTTTTCTTGTCAAATCTGAAACTTTTTGACTCCTAATAGTTGATGTTTTACAATTTTTGTTTCGATGTATTAATACATCGAAACATTAGAATGGCATTATGGAGAATGCTTGAATTTGTTAGAATTAGAATTAGTCTGCTATGTCAGGATTTTCGTTTAAAGTTTTGTTTTCTGATAAAAAGTCAAAAGCAAGAGTTGGCTATATTAATACTTCCCATGGGAAGATAGAAGCTCCTGCATTTTCCCCTGTTGCTACCCGTGCCTCAGTTCGCGCTCTTTCGCCTGATGACCTTCTTGCTTGTAAGACTCAAGTTGTTTTGGGCAACACTTATCATCTTTTTTTGAAACCTGGCACTTCTGTAGTTTCTGAATTTGGTGGTTTTGCCTCTTTTATGGGCTGGAACGGCCCAACAATTACTGATAGTGGTGGCTATCAGGTATCTTTTATGTGGTCAAAAGGTAAGGGTGTTGAGGAAGGCGCAAGAGTAGTAAAAATAACAGATGAGGGAGCTTTATTTAAGTCTTATATTGATGGAGCATTGCATCTCTTGACTCCCGAAAAGTCAATTGCTATTCAAAAAGCCTTTGGAGCAGATATTATTATGGCTTTGGACCAGCCTCAGGCAAATAATCTTTCATCAAGGAAAGCAAAGGAAGCTTTTGAAAGAACTCTTAGATGGGAGGAAAGGTCGTTTTTAGAGTGGAAGCGATTGAACCAAAAGGGTAATTTTCAGGCTCTTTATGGGATAGTTCAAGGTGGTTTGGATAAAAAACTGCGAAAAAAATCTCTTGATTTTGTTTTAAAGACTGGTTTTTCTGGCATAGCTATTGGTGGGGAAGCAATAGGAGCAGATCCCAAGATAACAGCTTTGGCGCTTGATACCATTGCTGAGGGGTTACCTAACAATCTTCCTGTTCATGCTTTGGGTTTGGGGGGAGGTCCTGAAGGAATCTTTGAAGCGGTTTCTCGTGGAATTGACACCTTTGACAATACGGGTATAACCAGGATGGCACGCACTGGACTTCTTTTCATTTATCCTGAAGATGAGGGAAAAAGAGAAAATAAATTTAGGATAGATATTAAAAAGAAGATTTTTGCGGGAGATAAGAGTCCAATTAGCAAAGTTTGTGGATGTTACACTTGTGTCAACTTCACTCGTGCTTATATACATCATCTTTTAACATCAGGAGAGGTTCTTGGATTGAGGCTTGCTTCGATTCATAATGTTTATTTTATAAATGATTTAATGGAAAGAATTCGCGAAGCTATCAAAGAAGGAGATTTTGAAGATTTTAAATCTTTTTGGCTGCAGAATTAAGA
This sequence comes from Candidatus Woesebacteria bacterium, assembly GCA_013374855.1. Lineage (GTDB taxonomy): Bacteria > Patescibacteriota > Microgenomatia > UBA8517 > UBA8517 > Ch104c. The sequence continues at coordinate 478,580 of CP055308.1, forward strand.
GTTCTGAATACCTATAATTTCTCTTATTTTTTCTTCTAGTTGAGAAGAAGTAAGAGTTAAAACCCAATTTCCTCCTTCTTTATTAGGAGTAAAACGTAGTTCATTCATGGCTTTTTTAAAACTGCCTAATTGGCTGAAAAAATTTTCAAGTTTGTCAGTTTCATCTTTTCCTATCTGAAAAACAATTATTTGGTTTGTTGGTTCTATGCCTTGCGGATAGGAATAAAGTAGTGTAGCCAGAATTAGTAGTTTTTCTCCTTCTTTGAGGTGTTTAGACTCTTTTGAAAGCAGCTCAGGTTTTTTGTCCAGTAATGATTTTAAGTTGCGTGATGCTCTGGCAAGGATATTTGCAATCAGTAGTATTTTATTCTCCTTATCAGAAAGAGTTTCTTCGAATGCTTTTGCGAGTTTTTCTGGTAGTATTGACACCCCCTTCCAGTTATCAAGCCCGCCACCATCTAAAAGACTTATTATTTTGGTACTTACTCCTCCCTCAATGGCAATCTCTCTAGCTGAAGGAAAAGATTTTTCTCTCTGTTCTGGTCTTGATTCGCTCATCTCTTAACGATTTCTTGTTTGATAACTTTCTTTGAAAAGTTACTTCTTTAATTATAGAATGGATTGGGAAAAATTGTAAACAGATGAAAGTAAAAGTACTATTTTTTTCTTTATTTGGAGCTTTTTTAGCTGGTGCCATTGGTTCACTTTTTACTTTTCCTGCGATTCCTGTTTGGTATGAATCTTTAAAGAAACCTTCTTTTTCCCCACCAAATTTTGTTTTTGGGCCTGTTTGGACAATGCTTTATATGCTTATGGGAATTTCTTTTTATCTTGTCCTTTCTAAAACAAAAGATAAAAAGTTAAAGAAGGATTTGGTCTTAATATACACAATTCAGCTTATTTTAAATACTTTTTGGTCGATTGCTTTCTTTGGATTAAGAAGTCCTTTTCTTGGGGCTGTTGTTATAGTTTCTCTTTGGTTTGCGATAGTGGTGATGATTATTAAGTTTTTCAGAGTATTGCCTCTTGCTGGCGCTTTAAACCTTCCCTATCTTTTATGGGTTAGTTTTGCCGGGTATCTTAATTTTTGGGTTTATTATTTAAATTTGTAGATTGTTTCGTTTTTCTTTTTGTGGCAGTATAAGTGTTGTGGAAGAAAGCAAAGTGAGTATTAATTTTGGATTTATTATTTTTTTGTTTTTGTTGTTTGTTGGTTTTATTGTAGTGGTGTTTTCTTTTAGCAAAGAGGATAAACTCAGAGCTACACCTACTCCAAATAACGAAATAAAAATTAATTTAGGTGGCGATAGTGAGACTTTGGAGAAAGAATCGCAAAGTAATGTTGCGTCTGATCTCCAGATAGAAGATTTGGTGGTAGGTCAAGGAAAAGAAGCGCAAGTTGGAAATAAGGTGACTGTTAATTATAAAGGGATGTTGGCTGATGGTACGGAATTTGATAGTTCTTACAAAAGAAGCAAACCTTTTTCTTTTGTTTTGGGCCAGAATCAAGTAATACAAGGATGGGAAAGGGGAATTTTGGGAATGAAAGAAGGGGGTAAAAGAAAGCTTATTATTCCACCATCACTAGGTTATGGCTCGCAACAAGTGGGTTTGATCCCTCCTAATTCCGTTCTTATTTTTGAGGTAGAACTTCTTGCTGTAGAACTTGCTGACTGAGAATTTTTATCTTTGTCAAGTTAGAGTTTTTGTTATTTTATTGATATTATTTAGTTAATGGGCTATTTTTTTTGGTATTACCAAGAGGGTGTTTTTCTTCTTATAAAGAAGTGGATTTTGTTCCTTAAGTCAGTTATTTATTATTTTTCACCTCTTCATCTTTTAAAGAGTCTGTTTGCCCCCTGGAAAAGAATGGTCATAACCTATGAGGAAGCGGGTTTTAATCTCCAAAAATATATTGAGGTGATAACTTTTAATTTTATATCTCGTTTTATTGGAGCATTTGTTAGATTTTTCCTTCTTATAACAGGTCTTCTGGTTTTTGTTATCTGTTTTGTGATGGGTGCGTTGCTTATTCCTTTTTATTTATTGCCTTTTTGGGGAATTCCCGATTATCAAAGATATCATTTGCGACCTGAAGTTTATTTGTCAAAATTTTTTAGAGACAAAAACGAGGAGAATTTTCGTAATTTTTTTGCAAGGGATGCTGGCAAATTTTTTTTGGATCATATTGGAATTTCACTTGACGATTTTCTGTCCGTGACAAATGTAAATCCTTCTTTATTTGCAGAAATGCCTGTTGATTCTTTTGAAAAGCTTGTTTCCTACCTTGTCTCAAATAAAGTTTGGAATGATGATTTTTTTATAAAATTAGGGATTTCTCCTGAAGATTTTGTTAAGGTGGCTGCTTGGTGGGATAATCTGGCAAAGCAGAAGTCTGGTGTAATGGAGAAGCCTTCCTATCCTTCTGGTCTTGCACTTGAGCTTTTGACAGGTTATACGCCAGAGCTTAATAAATATTCGACAGATCTAACTGCCCCCCTTGATTTTTCGGAAAGATTGATTGGCAGATCCTCTGTTGTTGAGAGAATGGAGAGATCTCTTAGTGCAGGAAGAAGTATTTTTCTTTCTGGTCCTTCGGGGATTGGCAAAAAAACGATCGTTCTTGAGTTTGCGAGGAAATCTTCCCGCGGCGAGTTAGGGAGACCGATGGCTTATAAGAGAATTCTAGAGTTTGATTATAATCTCTTGCTAGCAGAATCAATTGATCTTAATGCTAAAAAAGCGAAGCTGGATCAGATTTTTCAAGAAGCATCTTATGCGGGGAATGTTATTTTGGTAATAAGGGATATTCATAGGATTACAAACCTTTCTTTTGAGGGATACGATTTTACTGATGTTTTTGAGAGGTATCTTGAGAAAGGACGTCTTCTTATCATCTCTATCTTAACCACTAAGGATTATGAGAGATTTGTTTCTCAAAACTTAAAATTGAGGAGGTTTTTTGATTTGATAGAAGCAGAACAACCTACAAAAGAAGAGGCTTTTGAAATAATTATAAATCTTGCTGCGAAATACGAGAAGGAAAAAGGAGTTGTAATTCCTATTTTTGTTTTAAGAAAGATTCTTGAAGAGTCCGATCGCTACGTTACGGAGACTCCGTTTCCTGAAAAAGTTCTGGAACTTCTTGAGGCTGTGGTTGTTTATTGCTTGCAGAAAAAGAATTTTGTTATAGGAATAGCGGATGTTGATGTGGTTTTGACAGAAAGAACGGGAATTCCATTTGAGGTTACCAGGTCGCAAAAAGATAAACTATCGAATTTGGAGGAGATAATTCACGAGCGCTTAGTTGATCAGGAACTTGCAGTTTCATTGATTGCTAAAACTTTAAGGTCTAAGACATTAAAAGTAGTTGATGATAGAAGGCCAATAGGGTCTTTTCTTTTTCTTGGACCAACTGGTGTTGGTAAAACTGAAGTGGCTAAAATTTTATCCAGAGTTTATTTTGGTTCAGAGAGTGAAATAATCAGGTTTGATATGGCAGAATTTGCGGGAAGAGAGGGCTTGGAAAGATTAATTGGCTCACTTTCATTAAACCAGCCTGGACTTCTTGCTACCAGCATAAAGAAAAACCCTGCCTCTCTTTTGCTTCTTGATGAAATAGAAAAGTCGTCAAGAGAGATAATGAATGTTTTTCTTTCAGTTCTTGATGAAGGTTCATTTACAGATGTGTTTGGCAATAAAATTGTCTGTAGAAACCTTTTTATCATAGGAACTTCAAACGCGGGTGCTGAATATATAAGACAATTGGTTTCTTCTGGTGTGCCAAAGGAAAAGATGCAAAAGCAGGTTGTAGATTATGTTTTAAAAGAGAACATTTTTTCTCCTGAATTTTTGAATAGATTTGATGGGGTAGTGGTTTTTAATCCACTTTCTCCTTCTGATTTGGAAAAAATTGCTTCCCTGATGCTTTCTGAGCTGGCTGATAACTTAAAAAATAAAGGTTTGGGGGTTGAAATTGCTCCTGAGGCAGTCAAGAAACTTGCCTTGGAAGGTTATCAACCTGAATTCGGCGCAAGACCTATGAAAAGAATAATAAACTTGGTACTTGGAGATCTTTTTGGAAAAGCTTTACTTAATGGAGAGATAAAGTCTGGTGATAGGATAAGGCTTACCGCTAGAGAGGCTCATGAAGAGTTTGTTATAGAGAAGATATAAGTTTTCTTGACAAAGTGTATCTTTCTTTGTATATTTGCCATTACTATGGACAGCATCCCTTTAGAGGAACAACAGCAAGTTACTTCTCCTGTTTCTCCTGTTTCAACAAGACCTGATTATCCAAGGCAAAAAGGCAAAAAAACTATTGGTCTTGTGTTGTTTCTTATATCGCTGGTTATAATTGGTGGAGCTGTCTTTTATTTTGTTTCCCTCCAGAAAGGAGCGGAGAAAAGTGAGGAGAAAAAAACTCCTGAACCTTTTGTGGTTCAGCAGGATGAAATTATACCAACTCCGACTGAAGAAGCAAAGAAAGAGGAAGAAGAAGTTGTGGATAAGAAGTCTATTTCTATTTTCGTACTGAATGGAACAGGTATTACGGGTGAAGCAGCTTATTTGCAGGACAAACTTGAAAATTTAGGTTATACCAATGTAAAGGTAGGTAATGCCTCAAAACAGGATTATGAGGAAACTTTGGTTAAATTTTCTTCTACTCTTTCAAAGTCTTCGGTTGAGGAGATAACGAAAGAATTAAACAAAATTTACAAAAGTGTAAAAACACAAACTGGAGGTACAGGATCTTTTGATGTAGAGATAACTACAGGATTAAGGTCAGGGCAAACACCTAAACCAACTGCATTACCAACAACCAGTCCAACTTCTACGCCAAAGGCAACTACTACCCCTGTGCCAACTAAATCCCCTTCACCCACTCCCTAAACTTGTTTTTATGCTAATATTTTAGTATGGACTTGGATAGGTTAAGGTCTTTTCTCCAAACACAGTCATTGCATTATAAAGTAGGAAAGTTTGAGATCTCACCTTCTTATTCTCAGGCGGCAATTGTTCTCGTGCTTACTTTTTTATTTTTGCTTTCCTTAGCACGAGTTCGAAGGATGTTTATTCATTGGAGCCTTGGCAGACATTCTATTGCAATTTTTGTGTGGGGTTTTATAGTAGCTCTTATTGTAGAAGGATTCTTTATTTTAGCAGGCAGAACTATGTTTACCGAAGTTCTAGGATTGAAAAATGTTCCCAAACCAATATCCTCTTTTATTGAATTGGGAAGAAATAGAGTATATCAGGTGCTTGGGGAAAGTGTTGAGATAAAAGAATCTTCAGCTGTAGGAGGGCAGAATGCTGAATCTTTAATAAAAACATTTTTCCTTCTTGATAAGAATGAACAGAAAGAAGTGAAAGACAGAATTTGCAGGTAATTTTAAATAAGATGCCGGAGATAAAGTCAAGACTTGAAGAAATAAACTCTCTACTTTCTCAGATTAAGAGAAACCTTAATATTGAGGAGAAAAAAGTAAGAATTAGGCAACTGCATGCGGAATCAATTTCTCCTGAATTTTGGAGTGATCAGGAAAAAGCTAAGTCCGTAATGCAGGAAATAGGCAATCTGACTGATCTTGTTGAAAAGATAGAAAAACTTGAAGGGGAAACAAAGACTTTGCTTGAGTTTGTTCGCGAAAGCAAAGATGATGATGAATTTGAGGCTGATGTTGCTGCCCTTGAGAAGAAAGTGAAAGAGCTTAAAATTGCTTCTTTTTTAAGTGGTCCCTACGATGCGGGCAATGCAATTGTTAGTATCCATGCGGGACAAGGTGGAACGGAAGCTATGGATTGGGCAAGTATGCTTTATCGTATGTATCTTCGCTACGCGGAAAGAAAGGGTTTTTCAGTTGAGACTCTTGATATAACAGAAGGAGAAGGGGCAGGGATTAAAAGTGTAACTTTTAAGGTTTTAGGACCATTTGCTTTTGGATATTTGAGAGGTGAAAGTGGCACACATCGATTGGTTCGACAGTCTCCTTTTAATGCAGATAACCTTCGCCAGACTTCCTTTGCTTTGGTTGGGGTTTTACCGGAGATTAAAGATGTGGACAGCTCTGATATTGTTGTAAAAGATGAAGATTTAGAGTGGCAATTCTTTCGTTCTTCAAGTCAAGGTGGGCAGAATGTTCAAAAGGTTTCAACTGCTGTAAGGCTTCGTCATGTTCCAACAGGGATTGTGGTAACCTGTCAGACGGAGCGGTTCCAAGAGCAGAATAGAAAAATTGCTTTAGAGCTTTTGCGTGCTAAGCTTTGGGCGTTTGAGGAGGAAAAGAAAAATCAGAAAGTTCAGGAGATTCGCGGAGAGTATAGACCGGCTTCGTGGGGTAATCAAATAAGAAGTTATGTTCTTCATCCTTATAAAATGGTGAAGGATTTGAGAACTCAAGTTGAAGCCTCAGATCCGGATGCGGTATTAAATGGAGAAATTGATGAGTTTGTTGAGGCAGAGATTATAAACAGAAAGTGATTTTCTTATTGAAATTTATTTACTATTAGTTTAAAGTGTTTTTGCAATGGAAGAAAACCAGACGCCACCAGTTCAGCAATCAACTTCTCCATCATCTATCTCAGGCCAAAATTTGGTTAAGAAAGTGAGCCTTGCTAAATTTTCCACCAATTTACCTATTGTAATAGGATCTGTATTGGTAGTGGTTGCAGGAGTAATCACTGGTTGGTTCTTATCAGGTGGAATAAAAGGCAAAAAGCAAGGGGAAGCAAAGGTTCCTGTTTCTGTTCAGACAGAAAAAGAGGCAGGTATTAAGGATGAGTCTGCTTTTCGCGATTCAGCAGAAGGTACTTTGAGACAGGGTGGAATAAATGGAGAGGGGACGCATCATCTAGAAAGAGAAGGCGGTCCATCACAAAATGTTTATTTAACCTCTTCAGTTATTGATTTGAGCGCTTTTGAAGGGAAAAGGGTCAAAGTTTGGGGGGAAACAATTTCTGCGGCTAAGGCTGGCTGGTTTATGGATGTTGGGAGAATAAAAGTTGTGGAGTAAAAAAGTTTCTTCTTGTCAGACTTCTTTAAATTTAGTATCTTAAAAGATAATGCTTGTAGTAGAAAATGTTAGCAAGACTTATGGTGATATAGTTGCTTTAAAACCTGTTTCTTTTCGGGCAGACGAGGGCGAGCTTGTTTTTGTTACTGGTAAATCTGGGTCGGGCAAAACTACTCTTTTAAGGCTCATATTAAGGGAAATCCTTCCTACTACTGGAAAAATAGTTTTTAAAGATGCTGATATTTTAACGCTGAAGGGTTCAGCTCTTTCTTCCTATCGCCAAAAAATTGGGGTGGTTTTTCAAGATTTTAAGGTGTTGCCGGAAAAGACGCTTCGGGAAAATGTTGAAATAGCTTTAGCCGTAGTTGGTGTTCCTTCATCTGAGTGGCAGAAAAGGGTTGATGATGTGCTAAAAATGGTCGGTCTTTTGGAGCGAAGTGAGCTTTTTCCTGTTCAGCTATCAGGTGGTGAGTTGCAGAGAGTTTCTTTAGCGCGTGCTTTGGTGGTTAATCCTGATATGATTTTGGCAGACGAGCCAACAGGAAATCTTGATTGGCAGACATCAGATGAAATAATGAATCTTTTTATAAAAATAGTCCAATCAGGAAAATTGGTAATTATGGCTACGCACAACCTGTCTTTAGTTGAGAAATGTACTAAAATGGAGAAGGATAAGCTTAAGACAAAAGTTGTAAGTTTAGAGGAATAGTTTTATGGGAATACATTTTAAGACAGCGGTAAGGAATATAATAAGATCTCCTTTTCAGGCTTTTGCTGCGCTTTTTGTTTTAATGGTTACTTTTTTTATAATTAGTTTACTTTCTGTTGTTCTTTATTCGTCTGGAAAAGTTTTGTCTTATCTTGAGACTAGGCCTCAAGTTATAGCTTTTTTGAAAGCTGATGCCAAAGAGGGCGATATTTTTAATCTTCAGCAAAGGCTATCTTCTGACAAGCGAGTTAAGGATGCCAAATATGTGACTAAAGAAGAAGCTTTAAAGATTTACAAAGATGCAACTTCTGACAACCCTCTTTTAGCGGAGCTTGTAAGTCCTACTGCTTTTCCGGCAAGTTTGGAACTTTCTTTGGTAAGTTTGGATTATGCCAATGAATTTATTACGGAGCTAAAAAAAGAGCCGATTGTGGATCAGGTTGGGTTTACAGCAAATCTTGGTGGTGAGGCAACTTTGGAAACAACTATTAATCGTATAAGATCAGTAATAAACAATATTCGTTTGGGGGGAGTTATTTTTGCTCTAGTTTTGTCTTTGACTTCTCTTTTTGTCTTACTTGTGATTATCAGTTTAAGGCTTATGTCAAGAAAGCAGGAAGTTGATATTTTGAATCTGATTGGGGCAACTCCCTTGTTTGTGGCAATTCCTGTTTTCCTTGAGGCATTAATTTATGTTTTGGCTGGTGTTTTTTTGGGTTGGCTTTTGGCGTTTGTTTTGGTATTGTATTTTGCTCCTGCTTTGACTTCTTATTTTGGAGAAATAGAAATTTTGCCAAGGGAAGCCATTTCTCTTTTTAAACAATCTCTTATTTTATTGGTTCTGGAATGGATTGTTGGTTCTTTTCTGGCAGTTTTAGGCAGCTTTCTTGCTATTTCTCGCTTGTCTAAGAAGAAGTCTTAGTGTGTCTAAAGATGAAGTTTTTAAAAAGAGCAGCTATTTTTTTAATTGTTTTTTTGGTCTTTCTGTCTTTTTTTCTGCCTGTCTTAGCCCAAAGTGAATTTGACAGAGATGCGAGGCTTAAGGAACTGGAAGTGCAGATTAAGCAATATGAGGAAGAGCTTTCTAGATTACGGAGTCAATCTGCTACCCTGACTAATCAGATAGCACAATACGATGCTCAAATTAGGCTAGCCGAGCTTCAGATTGAGGAAACTCAAAGAAAAATAGAGCTTTTGACGGGTCGCATAGATCAACTTGAGGTTTCCCTTGTTGCTTTGACTAAAGCTTTTTCTGAAAGAGCAGTAGAAACTTATAAAATGGCTCGTTTGGGGGATCCTCTTTTTTATGTTGTTGCCTCGCCAAATCTTTCTGTTGCGGTTTCAAGGTTTCATTATTTAAAGCTAATCCAGCGTTCGGATCAGGAGCTTTTATTAAGGCTTCAATCAGCGCAAAATAATTATCAGGACCAAAAGCAGGATCAGGAGTCTCTTCAAAAACAGCTTGAAAAACAGAAAGCAAATTTAGATGCGCAAAAGGCAGCTAAAGCTAATCTTCTTGCAATAACAAAAAATGATGAAAGATATTATCAACGGCTTTTGTCTCAAGCTAAGAGTCAGCTTGCAGCTTTGAGGCGGTTTGTTGTCAGTCAAGGTGGGGCAACTATTTTGCAAAATCAAACTAAATGTGATTCTTGGGGTTGCTATTACAACCAGCGGGATAGCCAGTGGGGAACGATAGGAATTGGTGGTTCTTCTTATTCTGTGGCAGAATATGGCTGTCTTATTTCTTCAATTGCAATGATTGCCACCCATTATGGAAGGAAGATGACGCCGGCAGATATTGCAACAAACCCAAATTTTTTTGTTCCCGGCACAGGTTATATTTATCATCAAGCAGAGGGAATGCCTTTTACCATTAGTACTGCTTCTAAAGGACAGCTTGACAGCCTTCTTGCGTCAGGGCCTGTGATAGCCGGCCTTTATTCAGGGCCGGATCATTTTATAGTTATCTTGAAAAAAGAGGGGGATAACTACAGAATGCACGATCCTTTTATGCCAGATGGGGCGAATCGTCTTTTGACTGAAAAATATAGTGTTTCTGATATTTCCAGCCTTCGTTTGGTTAGTTTTAAGTAGGGTATTTATTCTCTAGAAATAGTTGTTTTTGGTTTTCTAACAATTGTGATCCTTTTATCTTTTTTATTTTTGTCTGTCCTGTTGTAAACTTGTTAATTTTGTATCAATGTATTAATACATTGATACAAATAGAATGTCTGGAAGGTTTGTTTAACTTTGTGGTATAAATAAAATAGGTTTTGATGACTTTTTAAAATGGCGCAGGTCTCTAAAGTTCCTGTAAGAAAAGAAGTATACCTTAGGGTATTTGAAGTTTTTGTGAGTACTATTTCGCGTCTTAAAGATAAAAAAGATATTGTTGTTTTTTTAAATGAATTTTTTACTCCAACAGAAAAGATTATGTTTGTCAAAAGATTTGCTATACCTATTCTTTATGAGAAAGGCTATACCTATCGTGATATTTCAAGTGTTTTGAAAGTTAGCACAGCCACTGTTAGTCGGGTTATTATTTTTTACAACTTGAGTGACGAATTTAGAGAATTAATTAAAAAATTTTTGGAGGAGGAGAAAACAAAGAAATTTTTACTTGATCTGGGTGATATTATTGCATCTGCTGCAGGAGTGAGTGGAGCTAAAGCCTCCTCCTGGTTTGCTTTGAAGAAGGAAATTAAAAAGAAAAAGGCAAGAAATAATGTTTTTTGATTTTGTTATGTTGCTGATTTTAGAGTTTGATGTTTTTTTCTTGTATCAATGTATTAATACATTGATACAAACAAGCTTAGATGTCTTAGGATTTGCCTTTGAAATTTAATATTTTATTTAATTCTTTTAATATTAAACATATAATGAAAAAAAATTTTTTGTTTTTTGTTTTTGGGGGTCTGTTTTTTGTTTTTCTTGTCTTTGAGTTTTGTTCTCCCGTTTCGGCTGCTTTTAATTTTTATATTTCAGATGTAAATCCTAAAGAGGTTTTTTCGAAAGAACAGGAAATTGAAGTAAAAGTGGTTGTAGAATCTTTGCCTATTTCGAGCGATTCTTTTTTTAGGGTTTCTATTAAAAAAGGGAACTCGTTTGTTGGTTATATGATGATTAATAATGAGTGGGTGAAGATGGGTTCTTTATCGTCTGATAAAGAAAATAATTTGTGTACTCGTTATTATAAGGTTAATTCTGATGGAGTTTATGATTTTAGGTTGAAAATAGGTAGTGATGTTGAGATTGCTAATGGGGAATATATAGTTAAAGTTCATAGATTTCCTTATAATTATAATGGTAGTGGCAAGTGTGGCGATTATGATTCTTCTGAAGAACAAGTGGAGTTTAAGGTAAATGTTATTCTTCCTACTCCTTCTCCCACTCCAGCACCTACTCAAAGTTCAACTTCTTATCCAAGTGCATCTTCTGCTACAGTCAAAATTTCTCAACCTAAAGATCAAAATGGTGGAGATATTCTTGGATCACTGAAAATTTATATTGATGGTAGTTATGTTGATAAATCTGCACCGAAAACTTATACTTTTGGTGATGGTAAGACTTGTGGATCAAACAATGTTCCTTGTGGTTTTGGAACACATACTTTTAAAGTAGAAAAGACAGGCTATCTTCCTTGGGTTAAGACTGCAGATATAACTGTCGGTAGTAATTATGAATTTGATCCAGTATTGATTTTAGCCTCTCCTTCTCCTACGCCAACAATTAAATCATCTCCTACTGCTACCGCTTCAGCAACTCCAAAATCAACCCCGGTTGACATTTCCACATCGACAGCATCCGGAATTTTGGCAGAAGATGTTTTTTCAAATGAATCAGTATTGGGTGCAGAAAGCATAGAAAAAACTCCTCAACCTGAAGAAAATATATCAGCTGATCCAAAACTGAAAGCAGCAGCCTTGTTTTTTATAACAGCTGGTGTTTCTTTTTTGGGGTCTGCTGTGTATGCTTATATAAGGTCTAAAAATAAAAAAGGGAAGAATGAAGAGAAATCAGACGAGGTTGAAGAAGAAAGTGACGAAAATCATTAGCCTTTGGTTGCCCCCAATTTTATGGATGGGGATTATTTTCTTTTTAAGCTCTCGCCCAACCATTAAGACTACTCAAATCTACTGGCAGGATTTTTTAATTAAGAAAACGGCTCATTTTGTTGAATATGCAATTTTATCTTTTCTTTATATTCGTGCTTTCTTGGGAAGCAGTATGTCACAAAAAAAATCTTTTATTCTTGCATTTTTGATAAGTCTTGTTTATGCGATAAGTGATGAATATCACCAATCTTTTGTGCCGGGAAGAGAACCGAGAATAAGAGATGTGGTGATTGATTCAATGGGTGCTCTTTTTGCAATTTATCTTGTCGCTTTTAGGCCTTCTTGGGCGAGAAAGCTGGTTGGAAAGTTGATACCTTATAAAGTATTAGGAGAATTGAAGAGTAAAAATTAGTTAAGAATTAAAATTAGATTGTGGATTATAATAGATTAGTGGGTTTGAGGGCAACTCAAAAGGTGGAAGTAAAATTAAAAAATCATTGCTAAGGTTTTGGGTTATTCTTGTTGAATTTTTGCTTTGTTTGTTCTAAATTAAAAAAGGATGGAAAAAAGAAAAGCTTACGCTTTCTATCTTGATGTAGCGGGTGAGGTCTTAATTATATTTTCTTTTCTTATTCTGTTTTTCACCTACGGTCCTGTCGCTAAAGAAGAGGTTGCTTATCAGGTAAGGCAGACTTTAGATAAGTCAATCAAGACAAAAGAAATAGAGCCTCCCAATTATGAGTTTTCTATAGTTGTTCCCAAACTCTCTGTTTCTGCACCTGTTTTTGCGTCGGTTAATCCTTTTGACGAGAAGGAATATCTGCCTGTTTTACAAAAGGGTGTTGCGCATGCTAAAGGTTCAGCACTTCCCGGTCGGTTTGGTAATACTTATCTTTTTGCTCATTCAACTGATGCCTTTTACAATGTGGGCAGATACAATGCTGTTTTTTATCTTTTGGGTAAACTTGAAAAAGGAGACAAGGTATACATTTACTATAATAACCAAAAGTACACGTACGAAGTAACCGATAAAAAAGTGGTTCCTCCCACTGAGGTTTCTTATCTTGGCAAATCTGGCAGGGGTAACACCTTAACTCTTCAGACTTGTTATCCTCCAGGAACCACGCTGAAGCGTCTTGTGGTATTGGCAGAGATGGAAGGAGATGTTAGTTTTGATTTTCCCTTAAAATATTAAAAAGGGATATAAAATTAAGTAGTTGACAAAACCCATAAGAGAGTATATCATTCGCTTAACTGCTCATATCAATGAATAAAAAAATAGTCTTTAAGCTGTTTTCTTTAGTTTCTGCCTTTTCTATTCTTTTTAACTTGTTTTATACGCCTCTTTATGTTTTAGCTCAAGAAACAGGCTCTCAAACTGATCAATCAACACCCGCACCAACATTGGCAGTAGAGACTAATCCAACACCGGAAGTTACTTTTACTCCAGAACCAAATCAAACACCAGAGGCAACCTCAACACCAGAGTCAACTCCAACACCAGAAGAAGTTTCAACTCCCACTGCAACACCAACATCAGAACCTACAATAGAACCTACTCCTACTTTGCTTCCAGGCCCGGAGGTTGTTTTAGGAGAGAAAACAGAAAGTTCTTCTTCTCCAACAAATTTACCAACTAGCTTTGATACAAGTGATAGTGACAAAGTTTTTGAATCTTCCGCACAGCTTTTCTTAACTGACGCTTCTGTTGAGAAAGAGTGTCTTGCAGATCAAAATGTAATTGATAGTCAGGATGTTGATTGGTATATTTCGACTGATAGTGGGTATGCACAAACGAAATCTAATGTTCAGATTGGAGTAAGATATGTTTTTCCATTGGAGAATAAGGTAACCTTAACTTTTAAATGTCTTCCTAAAGATGAGTCTTTAAGAAGTTCTTTAAAGATCCAAAAGGTTAAGGTCTCAGATTTGAATCTTCCTGAAGGGTTAAATCCTTACGGCGAATGGGCTTATGATATTACCACTGGTATGAAAGATGGTACTTTTGAGTATGATATCACCCTTCCTAAACCAGAAAATCAAGAAGCGAAAGTTTTCTATATGGAAGATGTTAGTGGGGAAGTTAAGAATGTTGAAGATGAAAAGATAAATCAGGAAGGAGATAAGATTAGAGTTGAAAGTTTGGATCATTTTTCTGTTTTTTATTTAGTAACAGTTTCTCCGGGTGGGGTAAATAGTTTAGAGAAGTTTGATAGTCTTAGTGATTGGATCACATCTAATTCTTCTGTTGCTTCTGGTTCAGGTGATGATTCACCTTTAGATGGCAATTTTGCCAAGATTGACGCTGGAGGATATATTTGTCGTGATGTGGATGCTCTTGGTTTTCAAAATCTTTTGCTTCAGTTTTACTGGAAAGGAGATAAAGATGCAGGGTCACATGATAATGGCTATGTTTATGTTAAAAAAGGTGGCAATTGTTCAGACGATGATGGTTGGACTAAGGTTTATAAAGCAGACTTAGATACCAACAGAGATAAAAATGGTTATCCTCAATGGAGTTCTCAAATTTCTATTAATTTAAATTCCAGTTTTTCTAATTCCAATTTTAAAATTAAATTTAAAAATTCCTCAAACGACGCATCAGATGAGTTTTTTAGAGTTGACAACTTTAAGATTACAGGAACGAAAATAAACTGGCCAGATGATTGGACTGTTCCAAGTTGCTATCTGGATCCAACCGGGGAATCGGGTGTAGGCAATACAAGAGTTGATTTGGATGGGACTTCTACAAGCAAGCCTGCGGCTTCTTATAAGTGGACAAATGACTATTTATACTTGCGTTTCAGAGTAGATGGTAATCCTGGTACTGCGTCAAATCCAGATAATTTTGCTTGGTCAGTTTTGGTCCAAAATACACCTCCTAAATATCAATATTTGATTACTCTTGACGGACTGAACAATCAGCTAAAGATTTTAGAAAACAATCAGTCAACTGCTTCTAATGTTACCTGGAATCCAATTTTAAATGATCCTGCAGAGACTTTGCTTTGGTCAGGTCCAAGCTCAATGTATGCCAATATTGTTCATGACAGCTCGACAGTTGACGATCATTATATTATTTTAGCTGTGCCTATAAGTGCTTTGCCTAGTTCGGTAACTAGCTCCTCAATTTTTTATTTTGCTACAGCTGCCGATATCAATAATTTTAATAAAGATCACCTGAATTGTTATGAACAGCCACAAACGGGTTTGATTAGGGTTGAGAAGAGCGTTAAGGAAGGAAACACTTGGACTAACCAAGCTGAAAGTATCAGTCTTTTTAAATGGCGGGTTGATGATGAGACACAGTGGCGAGATATGGGGACTAGTGTTGAACTTTCAGCTGGTTCTCATTCTATAACAGAAAATAGTGTTATTGGTTATCAATTTGATGGTTGGTATTATGCTGGCAGTGGAAATGGTTCCTGTATTAGCCCAGAGGGGACCATCTTACCTATTAATTTGAATATTGTTGCTGGTCAACAAAAAGAGATTGTTTTATGTAACTCCCGTTTGCCTTATTGTGGAGATGGAATTAAAAATGGGGAAGAACAGTGTGATGGAACTGATGGAGTGACCCCAGGGCAAAACTTCTGCACTAAAAGTTGTACTTTAGTTCCAATTTATGATGGAGAAGATAGTTGTCCTGCAGGGACTGTTAAAAGCCAGACTCCGATTTTATCTAAAGTAATTTCGGCAACCGATCCTGACGGAGAAACATTTAATTTGGATATCGGAGGAAAATATATTTTTGAGGTAAGTGGTACTTATAGTTATGATAAAAATAATAGTGGTAAGTTAGCTGATGCGGCTTATGGAACAAAAGATAATTGGTCCTCTACAAGAACCGATATTGGTATTTGGGGAACAAATAGAGGGGTAACTTCTTTATTGGCTGATTTAGGGAGTGGTGTGGGAGTAGTTGAATGGGATAATAATCAAATGTTTAATCCTGATCATACCTACCAGAAATATTATTCTCCAACCAAAAATTCAGTCCAATTTTTAATCAGTGATTGGTATGATAACTGGTTTAATTCTTCTTACAACAATCAATCTGCTATGTCAGATAATTCCGGAAGTTTGACTTTAAATGTTTATAAATGCGAGCCAGTATCTGAGGTCAAAATTTGCAAGTATGACAACAACCAACAGCCACTTTCTGGTTGGCGGGTTTATTTATTGGGAGAAAAATTAAACAGTTTTTCTATTCCTTCAGACGGAAGTGTTGTCAACGCGGGTAATTATTCTTCCGGTAGTTATGCTCTGATTGCCTCGGGTGTTTATAACTATGGAGATCCTCGGATGAATGCTGATGCGGCTAATTCATATCGTTATGTTGGTCTTCCTTGCGCCGGTTCAACTGATGGTTGGGTTAACGGCGAAGCCTCAAGTTGTATGAGCAACTATTTGTCTTTAAATTTATCAACAAGTGGCGGGCCAACTGCTCCGGGTTGGGGACTGTACTACAATCCTGAGCATATATATGCAAAAGCATTTACGGGTGGAAATTTGCAGGCAAAAATTTGGGATACTTGTAGTTTAAGTCAGCCAGAAGGCTGTTATGGTGATAACGAAGGAAAATTGAAACTTGATGTTTATAAAGGTTATGTTGGCGATACTGGGAATGACGGATGTGTCACCTTTAATAATGTCCCTTATGGCAGTTATCAATTGGACGAAGTGTTAAAAGAAGGATGGAGAAAAGAGTCTGGCCAAGGAGAAGTTGTGGTAGATGGTTCTTCAGAAGTTTTCAGTTTAATTAACGCTTTAAATTATGGTTCAATTTCAGGAAAGAAATATGATGGTTCGGAGGAAGGAACGGTACTTTCCGGTTGGTCAATAGTTTTGACAGGTAACTCTCATGTTTCTTCTTTAAATGTTCCTGCTAATGGGGAAGTTGTTAATTCTGCTCCTTTAGAATCAGGCAAGAAATATTTAGTAAAAGTTTCTGGCGCAGCTCAAGCGGGTGACAATATTCACTTTGACGCTGAGTGTGCCAGTGATGGCGGAGTGACGCCTTGGATTAATGGTGTTCCACGATATTTATCCTATGGCGAAAATCTCTTAGACCTAAAAATTAATGACAATTTTGTTGATTGGGGCAGTTGTGAGCCGGTAAATCATACTTATTATTATTTGCTTAATGGTAATGGCAGTCCGGTATCTTTTAAGGTTTATGATATTTATTACCCAAATAACACTGGAAGTTTAACGGTTGAAATTTATGAAGTGGTGAAAGAGGATGTTACTGACAGTACTGGTTATGGTTGGAATGATGTTTTAGCTGGAGATTATCAACTTTGCGAGATTATTCAGACAGGTTGGAATCAAACTAAACCGGGAACATTTGGTGCTCCAACTTGTTATTCTGTAAAAGTTACCCCTGGTTCTAATCAAACTTTTGATTTTGTTAATTTTAAGCTTGGAACTATTCAGGGTAGAAAGTATGAAGATTTAAATGGTAATGGTTCAGAAAACAGTGGTGAACCATATCTTAATGGATGGACAATTAGGCTTTATAAAGAGGGTGAGGGTTGGGATTTAGTTGATTCAAAGACCACAGGACACACTGGCGTGTTGGGCGAGTATAAATTTGAGAATCTTGAACCTGGCAGGTATAGGGTTTGTGAAGTTCTTAAAGATGGTTGGGTTCAAACTTCGCCAACTGGAGTAACTAACAACATTGCTTCTGATGAGGCACCAAGCTGTCGGGTTGTTAATATTAATACTTCAGCTCAGATTTTAACTGATGAGAACTTTGGCAACTTTAAGCTAGGTAGAATTTATGGCTATAAGTATGATGAAGATGGGGAAACTGGGATTGGAGGTTGGAAGATATTTATAGATAATGATGGGGATAAAAGCTTTGACGAAGGTGAAGTGTCGGTTCAGACTGGAAATGATGGCTATTTTGAATTTACAGGATTGACTTCTGGTACTTACAATGTGTGCGAGGTTGAACAAAGTGGTTGGCAGAGGATGTATCCTGTGGGAACTAACTGTCAGTCTATTGACATAAAATCAGGATCAGAAAAAGAAATTTATTTCCAAAACAGAAAGGTTGTTTTGGGATTGACTCTTACCAAGTTAAACGACGCTGTTTTGGGTTTGTCAGCAGGAGGGCAGATTAATTATAAGTTAGTAATTAAAAACACGGGTAATCAATCCTTGAGTGGTGTTACTATTAAAGACGCCCCAGCTGGTGGTTTTACATTTGTCGCAGGAAGTGGTTTTTTGGGTAGTGACCCAATAACGCCAACATTTAGCGGTGGTTATATTGAATGGTATATTGGCGTCTTAGCTGCAGGGGAAGAGAAAACTTTAACCTACAAGATGCAGACAGGTTCTGATCTTGTTAATGGAGTTTATCCAAATATTGCAATAGCGACAGGTATTTATACTCCTTCTGAATATGTTCCAGAGGAAGTTGTGGGGATATTTAGTCCAATTGTGGTTGAGGCTTTGGCAGTAGACGATAATGCAGAAGAAGGACAAAGAATAGAAAGTAATGAAGGAACACCTGTTAATTCTGAGGTAAGGATTGCCTCTAGCCTCTCTTATTCAACCGGAGTTGGCTCAACAGGGCAAGTTCTGGGTGCTTCAACTGAAGTGGGAGGCCAAGTATTGCCTGCTGCTGGTTCTTCTACTTGGAATCTTGCGCTTGCGCTTTTGTCTTTGATATTTGGTTTTGGGTTAAAAGCGTTAGGTATTGCAGTTGAAAGAGGGAAAATCGACACAAGAAGAGTTAGAAGGGGTCTTAAAAAAGCAAGCTTATTCTTGTCATCTTTGGCTTTGTTTTTGGTTTTGGCTTCTACAACTAAGGCTTTTTCTGATTATGTTTATATAACAAAACTTGATTCTTATCTAAATAAAGAAAACTTTTACCTTTCCTACTCAGCTTTGTCTGAAAATCCGATTTCGGCGCAATTTTATGTAAGAAGAGATGGAGATGCTACATGGAGAACTGTGGGTAGCTTGCTAAATGGCGCTTCAGGACAGGTTGAAGTAAAGTCTGGTGATATTTACGGCGGTGATGGAAAATACTTCTTTAAGGTAGTTATAAATAGTGGAACAGCATCAGACGAAACCTCAACAACAATAGACAGAAGCAGCCCAGATCCAGTTCGGGATTATAGAAAAGAGAAGATTTCAGATGGGCATTATAAGCTTCATTGGAGAAATCCTGATAATATTGATTTTGATAAAGTAAAGATTTATCGTTCAGAAAACACTAATTTTACTGCTGATTCTTCAACTGAAGTTGGCACTGTTTGGGGGACAGCTGGGTCTGAGATGACTTGGGAGAATGCTGCAGCGCCTGGGAAAGAATACTATTTTGCTATAAGAGCAATAGACAAAGCAGGCAATGCTTCTTCTGTTGTTGCAGATCCAGAAACGCAAGTGGTAGCTGGTGCTGTCTTGGGTGAATCAACTAAAGCTCCAGAAACAGAAGAGGTAAAGATTTTGCCAAAAGAAAAGAAAGGCGAAGTTTTAGGAGAAGAAAAAGATGCTAGCAAAGGGGAAGCTACCACAGAAAGCACCCCTTCTCCAGAGAGTGAAAAAGAAGAGACTGGTGGAGTTTTGGGACAGGCTGTTAAATTTGCCAAGGAGAAAACAAAACTGACTCTTGTTATTGCTCTTCTTTTGGGTCTTGCTTCTTACTTTGCCTCAAAGTTTTTAAGGAGAAGAGGTTAAAGATTTACCACCCTTGGACAGGATCCGACCCTGTCCAGAAATTATCATTCTATTTTAAAAAGCATTAGTGAGTCTGAAGGTGTTTCTTTCCAAGGAGGTTTATTGATTTCTTTAATTAAACTAATATTTGGATTTTGAACAAAATTTGATTTGTGGATTATAAAGTAGGTCTCTTTTTCTTTCGCAGCTTCATATACATAAGGCTCAAGGTATGAGTTGCTATACCAGATTTCAACACTGGGGTTATTAAAAAGATAAATTCCAATTCCATCAGGGAGTGTTCCGAAAGCGCCTGCCGTGACCAGTAAAATACTTTTTTCTTTTGCTTTCTCTTCTATAAATTCTGCCATTTCTTTGAGCCCATATCCGGCAGTCCATCCTTCAAAGTAACCTTCTTTTTCTTTTGCGGGTAGATTTGCATTTTGTGGATCTTTCAATAAATGAAAATCAAAAATTAAAGCTGGTATTAACAAAGTAATTGTGATTGCGACAACAATAAGCTTATTTTTAATGTTTTCTGTTATTTTGGAAAGGGAATAACTGGCAATGAAAATGAATGGTACTACGCTTGGTAGAATGTATCTTGCTGTATATACCTTAAGTAGGGAGGTTAAAGCAAGAAATGGTATAAGACCCCACAGTAAGATAACAATGTTTGTTCTTTCCCTTTTATATAGAGAATAAAAGACGCCGAATATGAAAAGTATAAAAGCTGGCCAAGTCATCATTTTAGTCATAAAATCAAAGCTTAGTTTTATATTTCCTAGGAAAGGGTCAAATGGAACTTCCCAAAGTCGGCTTATTTGAAAGTGATAGTATTGGTCTCTTTCTGAAAGTTTTTCAAAATTTGAACTTATTCTAAGCAAGTTGATAATTCCAAATCCAATAAAAGCTGCTATTGCAAGATTTTTTATAGATTTTTTAACTTCTTTTTTCTTTGCTGTAATTAAGGCTGTGGGTAAAGCGATGAAGTTAAAAATGCCGGGGGTTTTTGTAAGGTAAGATAATCCAAGTAGTACTCCCAGTAAGATAGTTTTTTTGATTGAACCTGTGTTTACTACTTCTAGAGTCATAATAAGTGACCAGAAAGAAAGACCAGCAAGAAGAGAATCAACTAATGCCATTCTGTCAAAGAATACCAAAAACGGAATAATTGCAAATAATATTCCGGCGATAATGGTGGTTTGTTGGTTAAAAAATCTTTTTCCAATGTAGATCGAACCTAGGATTGAAATTAACCCAAAAATAACTGATGTAATTCTTCCAGCAATTAAGGGATCTTTTATTGTTTTAAGAAAAGGTATCATAAGCCACATAAAAAGTGGGGTTTTGCCATCTGTTAGCGGGATGAATAGGTTTTCTTTTGGAGATTGAATTATTTTTTGTGTCCAGCGTATGTATATTCCTTCATCACAAAACACTGGTTGGAGGTCTAGATTTATTGTTCGTAGAACAAGGTATAAAGCTAAAAAAATAATGAGTATAAAATTATTTTTGTTTCTCATATGATTAAATTATAACTTTATAGAAGAAGGTTTCTATTTTGTATTTTGTGAAAGATTGTGGACTTACCGAGAATCGAACTCGGATCTCACCCATGCGAAGGGTGCGTTTTACCATTAAACTATAAGCCCTAATCGTATTTTATTATATTCTAGAATGTCTTTCCAATGAAATTGCTTGATAATAATTAGATTTTCATTGTCTTTTTTTTATATTGTTGAAGTTATTTTTAGTTAAGGTTATCATTTATGTAATGACTGGTTTTGATTTTTTCAATCATCTTTTTTTGCCTCATCATTCTAACAACCAAAAGCCTCGTATTCTGCACCCCCCTGCTATTTTAATAGTTGTTTTTATTCTTCTTGGTTTCCAGATTTTTCTTCATCTTTTAAAACAAAGTAAACCTGATATTTTAGGATATGCATCAAAAATTTCACTGGAGGAAGTTTTGAGGCTAACCAATGAAAAAAGACGTGAAGCTGGTCTGTCTCCACTAAAACTTGATCCAACCTTGTCGCAGGCTGCCAAAAACAAAGGGGAGGATATGTTGAACAAGGATTATTGGGCCCATGTTTCTCCTGATGGTATTGAACCTTGGAAATTTTTTCTTGATGCAGGTTATAAATATCGCTACGCAGGGGAAAATTTGGCGCGGGATTTTTCTGATTCTGCTTCTATTGTCTCGGCTTGGATGGCTTCCCCCACCCACAGAGATAATATACTTTCACCAAAGTATGAGGATATTGGGCTTGCTGTTGTAGAAGGAGATTTAGCTGGAACCGATACTACTATAGTGGTTCAGCTTTTTGGAACAAGGCTTTCTACAACTGGAGAGGTTTCTCCTGTCGCACGGGCCAGATCAACTTCCTCGCCGAATAAGAATACAACAGCAGAGGCAAAGAATATCGAAAATACTTTGGTTCAAAAACCTCAACCAACTTTAATTCCAACTCCACAACCAGCTCAGTCTGTTAATTTGACAGACAGCAACTCTGTAGTACTTGAGGCAGGTACTTCACTTGAAAAAACAGGCTTTGGGAGTATTATTCCAAATATTTCTTTTGATCCTTTTGCTGTTTTTAAAGGTACATCTTTGTTTTTTCTCTTTCTTTTTCTTTTTGTCTTTATTCTTGATTTCTTTATTGTTAAAAAAAGAAATATTGTAAGAATTTCAGGCCGTACTTGGGCACATGTTTTGTTTTTATTGACATCTTTAATATTAGTGATGATAGTAAAAGCGGGTGAGATTTTATGATAAATAGAATTAAGCATTTACCACACTATTTTTCTTTGGTTGGGATTCTTTTGTCTTGTATTTTTGGATTTTTGTTTTTTTCTTATGATAAAGATTTTCAGGTTGCGATACTTTTATCAACAGCTATTTCTTATGTTACTTGGGGAGTTGTCCATCACAAGCTAAATGATGATTTTTACCCTTCTGTTTTGTTTGAATATTTAGCAGTTGCATTTCTTGGGGTGGCTGTAGTTTTATCTTTGTTACTTGGTTTTTAGTTTGCTTCGGCAAGTGTTCGGGTAGTATAATAGAGAATATGATTTTGCCTAAAGAACTTGTTTTTTACAGTCCTTCTTTTGGAAGGATTAACTCAAGACAGATGGTTGAGAACATATCTGATTTTGTGAGAGAAGACCCTGTAGCTTTCTATAGATTGGTTATAGGGACTGATTCTCAAGTTCACAGAATCAATGGTAAATCTGAGGTTGATTTTGTTACAGCCGTAGTGGTTCATAGGCAAGGTAGGGGGGCACGATATTTTTGGAGGAAGGAGAAAACTTTTGTGAAACAGCCTGTTTTGAGGGACAGAATTTACAATGAGACTTTGATTTCCTTGTCGGTAGCTCAGGAAATTGTGCCACTTTTGAGAAAGACTGTTTCTGCAGCTAAATATGATTTGGAAATTCATATTGACGTTGGGGCACTTGGTCCAACGCGGGAGATGATAAAAGAAGTTGTTGGGATGGTTAATGGAAATGGTTTTGTGGCGAAGACAAAACCGGAAAGTTGGGGTGCATCTTCTGTTGCAGATAAACACACTTAAGGTATAATAGCTTTTATGAAAGGCGTGGTTTTAGCCGGAGGTCTGGGGACAAGGCTTTATCCTCTGACTTATGCCACCAATAAATATCTTCTTCCTGTTTATGATAAACCAATGGTTTTTTAAGAAAGCTTTTATCTCAGATAGGGATTTGTCGTTAGATTTTGTCGAATTTAAAAGTGTGTTGAAAATATATTTTGCAGAGCATAATAATTTGATAGAGTGGGGTATTTGGAGGCTAAATTTCTGTTTTTTGTTCTTTTTCAGTTGATTTTTGATGTCTCCACTCCTCTATTTTTTTATGATCTCCGCTTCTTAGCACTTCAGGAACTTCCCATCCTTTGTAATTTACTGGTCTTGTGTATTGAGGATAGTCAAAATTATCTCCTTTGGAGAATGTTTCATTTTCTGTTACTTCTTTTTCCAAAACTCCAGGAATGAGTCTCGTGACAGAATCAACAATTACCATTGCGGGAATCTCGCCACCTGTTAGGATATATTTTCCTATTGATATTTCTTCATCAATCAAATAGTCTATTATTCTTTGATCTACACCTTCATAATGTCCTGCAATAAGAATTAGATGGTCAATTTTAGACAATTCTTTGGCTTTATCTTGGTTGAAAATTTTGCCTTGTGGGCTAAGAAGAATAATTTTTCTTGATTTTGCTTTTGTTTTTTTCTTTATACTAGTAATGGCTTTGTCTATTGGTTCTACTTTAAGAATCATTCCAGGACCACCGCCGAAAGGTCTGTCATCCGTGGTTTTGTGTTTATCAGTTGCCCAATCTCTTATGTTGTGGATGTTAATCTTAACTAGTTTTTTATCCTTTGCCTTTTTAATCATTGACACCTCAAAAGGCCCAGAAAACATTTCAGGGAATAGTGTTAGAATGTCTATAATCATTGAGTTATTTTAACATAAAACATTTTCCTAGATTTATTTGTTCGCGGTCATATCGGTATTAAAATGAAAGAAGAAGATTATAGCTGGTGTATTTTAGGGGCAAGTTTTTAGGAATGGTCTGTTTGGTTTGGGTGAGTGTATGGGTTATTTCCTTTGCTTAAGATAAATTATGGTCAAAAGAAGAATTTTTGATTTGAACTATTTTTTCCTTGAGGGGAAAAGGCCTTATTTTTGGATTGTTTTTTTAATCCTTTTTGTTTATGGTAGGAGCATCTTTTTTGGATTTTCATACTTTGATGATAATGTGTTGATTTTAGACAATCTGTTTTTTCTCCGCGATATTTCTAATTTATTCAAATCATTTACAATGGAGGTATTTCATGTTTTGCATTTTTCAGCTGCTTATTACAGACCCATGTTGACTGTTTCTTATATGTTTGATGCTTTGATTTCTGGCGATAGCCCTTTTGTTTATCATCTAACGAGTCTAATAGTTCATGTTCTTGTTTCTTTTTCTCTTTTCTATTTTCTTTCGATACTTGGATTTAGGAAGGAGTTTTCTTTTTTTGCCGCGGTGTTTTTTTCAATTCATCCAGTTCTATCTCAGGCAGTTGTTTGGATTCCGGGAAGAAATGATTCTCTTCTTGCCCTTTTTGTACTTTTAAGTTCTATTTTCTTAATAAAATTTGCAGATGAGAAAGAGTTAAAATTTTTTTGGCTTTCATCTTTATTTTTTTTCCTAGCTCTTTTTACAAAGGAATCGGCTCTTTTATTTCCCTTTCTTCTTGCTTTTTATTTCCTACTTTTGGCAGACAAAGATAAAAAGAAGTCTTTTGTTAAAATTTCTCCGCTTTTGTTTCTTGTATGGGGGGCGATTTTTTTCTTATGGTTTTATCTAAGAAGCATTGCCTTGTCTGATAATCCTCTTCGTTATTCTTTCTTTGATTCTATAAATCAGATTTATAGAAATCTACCAGCGGTTTTGCTTTTTTTGGGTAAGGTGTTTTTACCATTTAATCTTTCTGTTTTACCAACTTTAGTTGATTCTGGTCTTTTCTATGGCTATATCTCTTTTGTGTTTTTTGTTTTATTGATTATTTTTTCCAAAAACAAAAATTGGAAATGGATACTTTTTGGTATTCTTTGGTTTTTGGTTTTTCTTCTTCCTTCTTTTGTGAGACCCTCTGATTTTATGCCTGATTTCTTAGAACACAGAATTTATCTTCCTATAATTGGTCTGTTTTTTATTTTTTCTCAAATATCTTTTGTTTATAATATTTCTTTTTCTGGAGGGAAAAGCTTTGTATTATTGGGTATTATATTGTCTTTTTCGTTTATTAACTTTTTTCATATAGGTAATTTTAAGGATAGGATTTCTTTTTGGGAGTCGGCAGTTAAAACTTCTCCTTCTCATCCTCTAGCACATAGAAACTTGGGAGCCGTGTATTACCTTGAGGGGGATTTAGACAGAGCTTATAAAGAGTTTCAAAAAACTTTAGAGATTAATTCCAACGAACCAATGGTACACAATAATTTAGGTCTGATCTATTTAAGAATGGGTGATTATGATAGGGCGGAGGAAGAGTTTAATCAAGAATTAAAAATTAATCCGCTTTATGATAATTCTCTTTTTAACTTAGGGCTTTTGTATTGGAAAAGGGGTGAAAAAGAAAAAGCTGCTCAGATGTGGTTGAAAACAGTTTCAGTTAACCCTGATCATAAGGACGCTTTGGCGGCTTTGTCCGTTTATTATAAGGAGGTGGGTGATATCACAAAAGCTGAGTATTATTATAATCAGGCAGTTTTGCGGGGATCTTCTTTCTAGATTGTTTTTTATTATAAAACTTTATCAATGAAGTTTCTTAATTTTGGTTATTTATTCATACCTTATTGCCTCAATTGGAGAAAGTTTTGCTGCGCGACGGGCTGGAAAGACCCCAAAGAAAATTCCGATAAACGATGAGACACCAACAGCAACAATAACAGCTATTAGATTAATGGAAAGAGGAAAGAAAGGTCTTACAATCACTACAATTCCAATTGCTATTAGAAGCCCCATAATTCCACCAAAAGCAGAAAGAAGAACAGACTCTGCCATAAATTGGACCAGTATATCCTTTTCAGTGGCACCAATCGCTCGCCTTATACCAATTTCTTTGATTCTTTCGGTTACTGAGGCATACATTATATTCATAATACCAACTCCTCCTACAATAAGTGAAATAGAACCTATTGCCACAAGAACAATGTTTAGGACATTAAATATCTGATTTATTGTGGAAAGAATTTCTGCTTGTTCGCTTACAGTGAATTTGTCTTCGTCGTATCTTTTTAAAAGTGTATCTTTTACTTTTTTCTTGGCTACTTGAATATCTTTTTCTGATTCAACTCCTAAGTTTATTCCCCAAAAAGTTTTGTCTGGATTTATTGCTCCATAAGTTGATCTAAAAGGAACAACAATGCTTAAGTCTTCTTCGCTATTTCCTTTTTTTTCGGATACCCCTATTACTTTAAATCTTTGTTTTTCTATTCTTACAGTTTTTTCTAGGGCGTTTTCGGGGCTTTCAAATAATTTTTCTGCTATAGAATAACCCAATACTGCTACTTTAGCTTTTGACTGATTGTCTGAAGAGTTAAATTGCTTTCCGACTAGAGTTTTGACATTTCTTAGTTTGAAGAAATCTTCATTTACTCCTCGAATGTATGCAAACTCTTTCTTGTTATTTGCCTCTACACTTGTGGCCTTAAAGAAAACAGGAACTACATATTTAAGCTCGTTTATTTTCTCAAGTGCTTTTATGTCTTTTTCGTCAAATTTAGTATTGTTTATTAATCCTGCCCCAAAACCTTGTCCAAATCCACTTCCAGGAAGAACTGTTATCAAGTTTGCTCCCAAGCTTTCAAATTGTTGTTTAATATAGTTTTTTATTCCAAGACCAAGCGCAATAAGCAAAACTACAGCCAAAACCCCAATGGTTATTCCAAGCGAGGTAAGGAAAGTTCGTATTTTATTCCGTCCAAAGTCTGAAATTGCTGCTTTTATTATGTCTTTGTACCCATTCATATTAAAGATATTTTTTCACTATTTGTCCGTCTTTTATGAAAATCTGCCTTTTTGTTTTCTTTGCTACCTCTCTTTCGTGGGTAACAATAACTACAGTGACTCCAAAATCTTTATTTAATTCTTTTAATAAATTTAGAATTTCCTCTCCAGTTTTAGAGTCAAGATTTCCTGTCGGCTCGTCGGCTAGGATTAGTTTGGGTTTGGTAATTAAGGCTCGTGCGATAGCTACCCGCTGTTGTTGTCCGCCTGAAATTTTGTTGGGGAAGAAGTTTCTTCTTTCGTAAATTCCAAACCTTTTCATTAAGTAGTCAGCTCTTTCTTCAGGGTCGAATTCAATTTTTGTTTTTGAATACTTAATTGGCAAGAGTATGTTTTCTTTTACAGTATACCTGTTTATTAGATTAAACGATTGAAAAACAAAACCAATGTACCTGTTTCTTAGATGAGAAAGCTCGTTGTCATCTAGTTTGGATACATCTTTACCATCAATTATAATTTTTCCTTTGGTTGGTTTTTCCAAAAGTCCCATTAAGTACATTAGAGTAGATTTGCCCGATCCTGAAGACCCCAAAATAGAAAGAAATTCTTTTTCTTTTATTTCAAGATTTATATTGCAAACTGCTTTTACTTCCTCATTCCCAAGTTGATAGCTTTTGCAGACATTTACTAGTTTAATCATAGAGGATTTCACCTTCTTTTAAGCCTTCTTCTATTTCTGTAAATTCTTCTCCTTCAAGCCCTGTTTTTATGTAAGTTTTGTTTTTAATTGAGCCCACATGAACATATTTACCTTTGTTGTCTGCTTTGATAAATGCCGATGGGGCATATAAAACATTTTCTTTTTTGGCAAGGGATATTCTCAAATCTCCTGTCATTCCAATTTTGACTGTGTCTTTTAATTCTTCCTTGTTTTCTAACTTAACTTTAATTTTATAAACCGCTCCTTGTTCTTCAATTGAAGGTGTGAGACTAACAAAACTTATTTTTCCAACTATTTTTTTGTCAGGAAATGAGTCAAGAACAATTTCTACATTTTCGTCCTTTTTGATTTTTATAATCTCGTCTTGATCTGCAGTTGCTTCAAAGTAAATTGTTTCAGGGTTTATGATTTCTACTTGGAGTTCTCCTACTGGAATATTTACAAGCGGATATGGGTGTGCTACATAGGTTACAATTCCAGAAAACGGAGCAATAAGAGTTGCGTTATCCAGATTGTATTTAGCAATCCTTAATGAGTCATAAGCATTGTCTTTTGCAACTTCACTTGAAGTTCTTGTTGCCTTTTGAGCAAAAGTTTCTGTTGTATCTTTTCCTTGTAGTGAATCATAAGTTGCTTCAAGATTTGCTTCGTAAAGTCTGATGTTATTGAGCGCTTGCTGGTATGCGGCAGCAAGCGGTGTCTTGTCAAGAGAGGCTAAAGCTTGTCCTTTTCTAACAAAATCTCCCTCTTTAACACCAATCCATGCAAGTTTTCCTGATGTTGGAAAAAATAATTTTGCATCTTCCTCGGCTTTTATTTGTCCTGAAAGTACTAAATCTTGGCTTACAGTTCCTCTCTTGACTTCAAATTTTTCAGCTGACAGTTCTTTTTTCTTTGATTGGAAGAAATTTATTCCAATAACAAGCCCAATAACCAACAAGGATAAAGCTAAAAATATTCTAATTATTTTTCTTTTGAAAATTTTACCTGCCGTTTTCATAACGCCAAGTATTTTATTACTTTTGAAGATAAAAATAAAGAAGCGGGTGTTGAATTGATAGGCAAAGTCGGTTCTACCAACCAACACCCGCTAAAATTCTTGCCTTAATAGGTTCTTGTAATGCCTATTAAGAACAAGACTTCTTCTTGAAATGCCAACCGCGTTGCTTTAAGTAAGGACTCGCCCCCGCCATTATCGTACCGAGCTAGCCCCAAAGATATTAGCCTTTGGCTGGGACAACCCTGTTGAGGTTTTCCCCATTTTAGGCCATTACAATCACTTCTTAGCTTTTGAAGGAGTTGGACACAATCTTGGCCTAAATATCTTCTTAGGGTATCTTTTATTTTTCTTTCTTCTTCTAGGCTGATGTGATCTCTGTCTGTACTAATGGCCTCCTCTACAATTTCTTGGATTTTTTTCCGGATTGGTCCTTCTTGCATTGATTCGATCCATAATTGCAGAAGGGTGATACTGATTAATTTTTGTCTTATAATCATGGAATCCTCCTTAGATAAAGATTTAAGGTGCGAGTACGAAGGATTTTATCATTATTTTGATTTTTTTCAATAGGTTTGTTTAAATTAGGTTGTATGTTTTTGCTGATAGATAAACCAAAGGGTTTAACTTCTTTTGAAGTTGTTGCTAGTTTAAGAAAAATAATAGGTGAAAAAAAGATTGGCCATTCTGGAACTTTGGACCCTCTAGCCACAGGTCTTTTGATAGTTGGTGTTGGCAAAGATTCAACTAAAAAATTAAGTTCTTTTCTGAAAGAGGATAAAGAGTATGAGGCGCTTATTGTTCTTGGAGAAGAAAGAGATACAGATGATGTGTTGGGGCAAAGGAGAAATATTGTTTTTAAAAGCGAAATACCCTCAGAAGAAGAATTATTAGTGGCTTTGAATAGTTTCTTGGGGAAGATAAAACAAGTTCCTCCTTTGTTTTCCGCTATTAAGATATCTGGTAAAAAAGCTTATGATTTGGCAAGAGTAGGTAAAGAAATTAGTCTTAAACCAAGGGAAGTGGTGATTTATTCAATAAAACTGCTTGATTATAGATATCCGGAGGTATTTATTTATTGCAAAGTATCTTCTGGTGCCTATATTCGCTCTTTAGCTCGTGATTTAGGAAGAGTGCTGAAGACAGGAGCTTATGTGAAAGAATTAAGAAGATTAGCGATTGGGAAATGTAAGGTTTCAGAAGCAGTTGGTCTGGATGAAATTAGTTCTTCTAACTGGAAAAGCTTTACTAAAAAATATTCGGATTTGTGTTAATATTTGGTTTAGCTTATGAATTACCTGGAAGTCTTTATTCTTGGCTTGGTTCAAGGTTTAACAGAATTTTTACCTGTTTCTTCTTCGGCACATCTTGCCATACTGCAGTCCTTTTTTCCTCAGTTTTCACAGCCTGGGGTTTTGCTCGATGCACTTCTTCATTTGGGAACTCTTTTTGCAATTATTTTTTATTTTAAGAAGGATATATTTAAACTAAAAATTTCTTATATATTTTTTTTGGTTTTGGGAACCCTACCTGCTGTAGTGGTGGGTTTTCTATTTTCTGATTTTATAGAATCTCTTTTTTCAAACATTAAACTTATTGGTTTTGCGCTTCTTTTAACTGCTTTGTTTAATTTTTATTCAGATAAATTGCCTTATGGTGAAAAAGATCTAGATAAAAAAAACTCGGTTTTTATTGGTATTTTTCAGGCTTTGGCAATAATCCCGGGTGTGTCTCGATCTGGTTCTACTATTTTTGCTGGTATTTTATCTGGTATTTCCAAAAGTGAGGCAGCAAGGTTTTCTTTTTTGCTTTCGGTGCCTGCGGTTCTTGGAGCAAATTTGCTACAATTTTTAAAGTACGGATTAAATTCTGATTACAATTTTGGTCTTTACTTTTTCGGTTTTTTAATGAGCTTTGTTTTTGGGCTTTTGGGGATTTATCTTGCTTTTCGATTTTTGCTTTCAAGGAATTTTAAGGTTTTTTCCTTTTATTGCTTTATTCTTGGAATTTTAGCAATATTTTTTCTCTAGAGTATAGATTGTAATTTTGGAAGAAATATCATAAGCCCCACGATAGCAGCAGTAATAGCTGACACTAGTACCGCGCTTGCAGCAACATCTTTGGCCAGTTTGGCAGTTGGTTTTATTTCAGGACTTACTAAATCTACAAGTGCTTCAAGCATTGTGTTTATAAGCTCAAGTGTTATGACAAGGGATATTGTTAGAATGATGATGGCAAATTCTAGGGTTTTTAGTTTCAGGATTATTCCTAAAGAAACAGCAATAATGGCAAATAACAAATGAATTCTTAAATTTGGTTCATTCTTGAAAGCAGATCTTAGCCCTTCAAAGGCAAAAGAAAAACTTTTTGAAGTTGAGTGTTTTTTGCTCATCTTATTGAAATCACATTGTTTTTTAGTTTATCATTTGTTTATTATGTATTCAAAGAGAATCTTGCTGTTTTTTTTACCTCTTTTGTTTTTGGTTTTTACTATTATTGCTTTGAGACAGAATGAAGGAAGGCTCTATGAATTTGGATGCTGTAGGCAAATTAATTATTCGGGGCAGATTAATCCTAATGAAAACACAGGAATATTTGATGGCAAGGAGGTTGAAGTTCCTCAGATTGTTTTGCAAGAAGACGATTTTCGAGTAGCTAGTGTTCTTGGGGTAACGAGTGGTGAGAAAAGGATTGAGGTAAGCCTTCTTGAGCAAAAACTTAGGGCCTGGGAGGGGGACAAGTTATTTCTGGAAACACCTGTTTCTACGGGTTTGAGTTGGTGGCCAACACCGAAGGGTGAGTTTAGAATTTGGATTAAACTTCGCGCAACCAAGATGGAAGGAGGTTCTGGCAGGAATTATTACAATCTCCCCAATGTTCCATATACAATGTTTTTTGAGAACGATAAGATTCCTCGGTGGAAGGGTTATGGAATTCATGGTGCTTATTGGCACAATGATTTTGGGAGACCCAGGAGCCATGGGTGTGTGAATTTGCCTGTAGATGCTGCAAGGAAGCTTTATTATTGGGCAGACCCCAAATTGCCTGAAGGTAAAAATTCAGTTCTGGCAACGAGTGATAACCCTGGCACAAGAATAATTATTTACTAGCTTAATGATTGCCTGTTTGCATGTTATATAGACTTTTTGTTACATTCTTGGCGAGCTTTTTGATATGGATTATGTTTTTGATCATTTTTTTGTTTTTTTTGAGGAAAAAAAGGGTAAGAGCTAAAGTTTATTTTTTTGTTTTCTTTTCTGTTGTCTTAAGTTGGATAGTTTCACAGATGGTTAAAGATCTTTTTTTTACTATCCGTCCTTTTAAGATAAATGGCTTCCCGCCTCTTACTATAACTAACCCCTCTGATAATTCTTTTCCGTCAGGGCACACTGCTTCCGCCTTTGCTCTCGCCACAGCCATTTTTCTTATCAACAAAAAATTGGGAGTTTTAATGTTTGTGCTTTCTTCTTTGGTAGGTTTGGGTAGAGTACTGAGCAATGTTCACTATCCTCTAGATGTTTTAGGTGGATTGGTGCTTGGTATTTTTGTTCCTCTGTTTTTGGAGGATTTATTTTTAAAAATAAGGAAGTAAATAACCCTTGACTTTTAGCAGACAATAGTTTAGACTGCTAAAACACATGGAAAAAAGCATAAGTAAATTAAAGTTGTTTAAGGATATCCCCGTTGTTGCAATTAGGGATTCTGTTGTTTTCCCCCATACCGACAACATTCTTAGTTTCGGACGTCCGAAATCTGTTTTAGCTGTTAATGCTGCTTTCCAGTCTAATCGAATAATTGCTATCTTTACTCAAAAAGATCCGGAAGTTCTTGATCCAAAATTGGAAGATCTTTATCCTGTTGGGACAGTTGCTACTATAAATCAAATGATGTCTTCTGAAGAAGAAGTCCATGCTCTTGTTAAGGGACAGGCAAGGGTTAGAATACAAAATTTGAACAAAGCAGATCCCTTTATGTCTGCTGACATTGTTGAGATCGAAGATTTAATTGAAAAAGGCCCAGAGGTGGAAGCTTTATCAAGAAAAATTGTTCAATTATTCAAAAGAGCAGTAAAGCTTGGAAAACAAGCCGAGATCATTACTGTTATGAAAGTGGTATCAGGTCAGTCTACTCCTCTTGAACTTGCTGATCAAGTTGCATCCTTGCTTGAGGTAACAACTGAAGAAAAACAAATGTTTCTTGAAGATACATCTTTACTTTCACGGTTAAATAGAGTTTTTGAGGCTCTTTTGAGAGAAATTAATGTTCTGGAGATAGAGAGAAACATTAGTTCCAAGACTCAAAAGAAATTTGAAGATCAGATAAGGAAGGCAATGTTACGAGAAAAGAAGAGAGCGATTGAAGAAGAATTGGGCGAGGAGGAAAGTGGTGAATTGGATTCGGATGATCTTAAAATGTACAGAAGAAGAATAAAGGAAGCAAAAATGCCAAAGAATGTTCAAGAAAAAGCTGAGAAAGAACTAAAGCGCTTAATGCAGATGCCTGCCCAGAATCCTGAAAGCGGGTATATTAGGAATTATCTTGATTGGCTTTGCGATATGCCTTGGAGTGTTGAATCTCCAAATGATATTTCTATAAAAGAGGCAGCTCGGGTTTTGAAGAAAGAGCATTATGGTTTGGAGAAAGCAAAAGAAAGAATCTTGGAATATTTGGCTGTTATGAAACTTAAAAAAGGTAAAAAAGATGATGATGCTCAGCCTACTATTCTTTGTTTTGTTGGTCCACCTGGAGTAGGCAAAACATCAATTGGTCGTTCTATTGCCAAAGCTTTGGGTAGAAAGTTTGTACGCGTCTCCTTGGGCGGTATTAGGGATGAAGCGGAAATTAGGGGGCATCGTAGGACGTATGTTGGCGCTTTGCCTGGAAGGATTATTCAAGGCATAAAGAATGCAGGCACTAAAAACCCTGTTTTTATGCTTGATGAAATAGACAAACTTGGTGTTGATTTTAGAGGAGATCCATCTTCTGCATTGCTTGAGGCACTAGATCCGGAGCAGAACAAAGAGTTTTCTGACCATTATTTGGAGGTTCCTTTTGATCTTTCGAAGGTAATGTTCATTGCGACTGGAAATGTTGCAGAAAATATAATAGAGCCTCTAAGAGACAGGATGGAGATTATCCGTTTTCCCGGTTATACTCAAGACGAAAAACAAAAGATTGGCAAGAATTTTCTTTGGCCCAAACAGATTAAGCTTCACGGTCTTGAGGGTAAGAAAATTGATATATCAGATGAAGCGTTAAATGAAATAATTGAGAAGTATACCAGAGAATCTGGGGTGAGGGAGTTGGAAAGACTTCTTGCTTCGATTTGTAGGAAGATTGCCAAGAATGTGGCTGAGAGAAGAAAGTACCCGAAGGTTGTTGGAGTTTCTGAAGTAAGAAAACTCTTGGGCCCTCGAAAGTATTCGTCCCTGTTAGCTGAGAAGAAAGACGAGGTGGGGGTAGTGACAGGTCTTGCAGTTACAGCGGCAGGTGGCGAAATACTTTTTGTAGAGGTAGTGTTAATGCCTGGTAAAGGTAAGCTATATCTAACAGGTCAGTTGGGTGAGGTTATGAAAGAATCAGCGAAAGCTGCGTTTAGTTGGGCGCGTTCTCATTGGAAAGATTTTGGCTTGGAGAAAGATTTTGGTAGCAAGACTGATGTGCATATTCATGTCCCCGAAGGGGCTGTTCCCAAAGATGGCCCATCTGCTGGTGTTGCTTTAACTACAGCTTTAATTTCAGCTTTGACAGGCATCCCGGTTCGCAAAGATGTTGGAATGACGGGAGAAATTACTCTGCGTGGCAAAGTTATGGAAATAGGTGGGGTAAAAGAAAAAACAATAGCGGGTTACAGAGCAGGATTAAAAATTATTATCTTGCCTTATGATAACAAAAAGGACTTGGAGGAAATCCCCTCTGAGGTAAAAAAGGGAGTTAAGTTTGTTTTTGTTAAAAGTATAGAGGAGGTTTTAAATATTGCTCTTAAAGAAAATCCATTTAAAGTTCCTAAGGTTAAGCCCCAAATACAATCTTTTCCCGCTTTAGCTTGATTTTCCAATGAATTGAATCTTGGTGCCGCCAGGGAGACTCGAACTCCCGATTTTCTGGTTGAGAACCAGACGTCCTAGACCACTAGACGATGGCGGCTTAAGGCCTATTTTAGCATAATTTTGCTTTTTGTGATACAATTGCATCCTCAGGATTGAATTCTCTTTTAATGTTTTCTGGTTTATTGACAAAGCTTACTACCGAAAATAAAATTGTTTTTATTGACTTAAGTTAAGCCGTGTCAGACGGCGTTATTTTTTTAGAGGTATGAATACGCAAGTTACCAAAGAAGGTTTGGAGGCTCTTAAAAAAGAGCTTGAGTTTTTGTTGGTTGAAAAAAGACCTAGTCTTGTTGAAAGATTGGCAGCTGCGCGTTCTCAGGGAGATTTGTCTGAAAATAGTGATTATCAAAATGCTAGAGAGGAGCTTGAGTTTTTAGATGGTAGAATTTCTGAACTTCAAGAAATTATTAAAAATGCTAAAGTTATTGATAATAATGCAACTGCAAATTTAGCTGTTTGCCCGGGAAATTCAGTCAAGGTAAGGGTTGGAAGTCAAGAGGTTGTTTTTTGTTTAGTTGGCGATTGGGAGGCGAACCCCGCAGAGAAGAAGATTTCTGTTACTTCTCCTTTGGGTAAAGCTCTTCTGGGGAAAAAGAAAGGTGATAAGGTCGAAGTTGATGCTCCGGCAGGAAGGGTTATTTATGAAATTGTTGACATACTTTAGAGTTTTACTTGGTCCTAGCTTTGAAGGTTTCGTTTGAGTTTTTGAGCTTTTTCTTTTATACTTTCCTTGATGAAAAGGCGGTTAGAAAAGGTTAGAAAAGAACGTTTGGAAAAAATAAAAAAGTTGGAAAAATTGGGTGTTTCTCCTTATCCTACTTCAATTACTCTAATTGGAGAAAGAATCACAGCAGAAAAGGCTAAGAATTCTTTAGGTAAAGAAGTTTTAGTAGCAGGAAGAATAATGTCTTTGAGAAGTCATGGTGCTATTGTGTTTTTGGATTTGAAAGATTTTTCAGACTCAGTACAAGTTTTTTTTCAAAAAAGGGTTCTTGGTGATCGATATTCTCAAATTTTTCTTTTTGATATTGGTGACTTTATTGCTGTCAAGGGAAGGGTTGATAAAACACAGGCTGGGGAGATTACTGTTTTTGTTTCGGATTTTCAATTTTTGTCAAAAGCTATAAGACCTCTTCCTTCTTCTTGGTATGGTTTAAAAGATGTTGAGGAAAGGTACCGAAAAAGATACCTTGATATCTTGTTTAACAAGGAAGTTAAGGAGAGGTTTTTGTTAAGAACAAAACTTGTT
The DNA here is from genome assembly GCA_013374855.1 of Candidatus Woesebacteria bacterium. GTDB lineage: Bacteria > Patescibacteriota > Microgenomatia > UBA8517 > UBA8517 > Ch104c. Next base: position 514,642 of record CP055308.1, read on the forward strand.
AGGGAAATAAGGAACTATCTTGATAATCTTGGTTTTCAGGAGGTTGAAACCCCTACACTACAGCCTCTTTATGGTGGGGCAAACGCTAAACCATTCAAAACCCATCTTAATGCTTTGGATTGCGATATGTACTTAAGGATTGCTGATGAGCTTTATTTAAAACGGCTTTTGGTGGGTGGGTATGAGAAGGTGTATGAAATTTGTAAAGATTTTAGGAACGAGGGAATGGATTTAACTCATAACCCTGAGTTTACTATGATTGAATATTATGAGGCTTATGCCGATTATCATAGAGTAATGGATGTAACGGAAGGTCTTTTTAAGCATTTGGCTAAGTCTATCTTTGGGAAGATGGAGATTGAGGTTGGGGAAAAGAAAATTGATATTTCTAGAAGATGGCCTCGGGTTAAGATGGTTGATGTTATAAGGGAAAAGCTTGGTATTAATGTCTTGCAAGAATCTAAGGAAAGTTTAATTAAGTTTTGCGAGGATAATTCAATAGAACTGATTGGTGGGGAGGAGAAAGGGCAGTTGATTTATACCATCTTTGAGCATAAGGTTACAGACCTATTGGTTGATCCTATTTGGGTTATTGATTACCCGGAGTCTGTTAGCCCTCTTTCTAAGGGCAAAAAAGATGAGCCTGGTTGGGTAGAAAGATTTGAAGGTTATATTGGAGGGAAAGAAATTTGTGATGGTTGGAGTGAGCTTAATGATCCTTTGGTGCAGCGTGCTCGTTTTGAATCAGATAAAAAAGCTGCGAGAAAGGACAAAGAGGAGGCTCAACAGGTGGATGAGGATTTTTTGGAAGCGATGGAATATGGTATGCCTCCTATTGGTGGTATAGGTATAGGTATAGACAGGCTAACAATGTTTTTTACTAATACCTGGAGCATTAAGGAAGTTATAATTTTCCCTACTATGCGTCCTTTAAGGGGTAAAAAGAGTTAAGTTATGCAGGATTTGGGTATTCCCTACGATAAAGCACTAAGCCTTCTTGATGAGTATGTTAAGAATAAGATAACCCGTCTTCATTTGATTGAATCAGAAATAATAATGCGTGCTGTAGCCAAAAGATTGGGGGAAGATGAGGAAGAATGGGGGATCATCGGTCTTTTGCATGATATAGATTGGGATCTAACTAAAGAGAAACCAGATGAGCATTGCATAAAAGCAGCAGAAATTCTAAAGAGAGAAGGAGCTAGTGATTTTTTGATAGAAACAATTCAATCACACGCTTGGGGAAAATGGGGAGTACCTCATTTTGCCAACAAGGAAAGGCAAACTCCTCTTCAGCATTTGTTGGCAGCTTCAGAGACTCTAACAGGACTTATTGTGGCTTGTGCTTTGGTAATGCCTGATAAAAAATTGGCAAGTGTAAGTCTTTCTTCTCTTGAGAAAAAGTTCAGGTCACCTAGTTTTGCCAGAAATTGTCGGCGAGAAATTATAGCTGAATGTGAACTTGCAGGAATTCCTTTGAATGAATTTTTATCATTGTCTTTGAATGCCATGAAAGCAAATGCCGAAAGATTGGGTTTGTAGTATAATAGGTTATGATAGATATTAATTTATTGCGTCAAGACCCTGATTTTTTTAAGAAAACAACCCGTGATAAAGGTTTTGATGAGTTGGTTGTAGATAATTTGTTGAGAGTTGATAAAAAAAGAAGAGAGCTGCTTTCTGATATAGGATCCCTTAGGGCTAGAAAGAATAAGCTTACAGAAAAAGATAGAGACGAAGGTAAAAAAATTAAGCTTGAGATTAAAAATAAAGAATTAGAATTTGAGGGAATTGATAGACAATATAAAGAATTAATGCTAAAGATTCCCAATCCTTCAGCTCCTGATGTGAAGGTTGGTTCTCCTGAGGAAAATGAAGTTTTGCGCCAGGTGGGCAAAAAACCGCAATTTGATTTTGAAGTTAAGGATCACTTAGAAATAGGGGAGTTAACAGATACAATTGACATTAAACGCGGAGCAAAAGTAGCTCAATCTGGTTTTTATTATCTTAAAGGTGATGGGGCTTTACTTGAGCTTGCTTTGATTAGGTTTGCTTTTGACAAGCTGGTTAAGCATGGTTTTCTGCCTGTGATAACCCCAAATGTAGCTAAAGAAAGAAATATTGTGGGATGTGGTTTTCAGGCGCGTAGCGAGAAAGAAAGACAAATTTATCATGTTGAGGGAGAAGATTTAGATTTAATAGCAACTGCAGAAATTACACTTGTTGGAATGCACACAGATGAAGTGTTTGAGGAAAAAGATTTACCCAAAACTTATGTTGGTTTTTCTTCTTGCTATAGGACAGAAGCTGGCAGTTATGGGAAAGATGTTAGGGGAATAATGAGAGTGCATGAGTTTAGAAAAATAGAGATGGTTGTTTTTTGTCTGCCGGAAGAGTCGGATAAGTGGCATGATAAACTCCTTTCTATTGAAGAGGAGATATGGAAGGATCTGGAGATTCCCTATCGGGTGGTGAAGATGGCAACAGGAGACTTGGGAAATGCTGCGGCAAGAAAATACGATATTGAAGCTTGGATTCCTTCGCAGAATAAGTATCGTGAGGTAACTTCAACAAGCAATACTACCGATTTTCAAGCAAGAAGACTTAATATAAAGTTTCGAAGAAAAGGTTCTCTTGAGTATGTTCATACTCTAAACGGTACAGTTTTGGCATTTGGTAGGGCAATGGTTGCGCTTTATGAGAATTATCAAAATGAAGATGGGTCGGTTAATATTCCTTCTGTTTTAAGACCTTATTTTAACAAGGAAAAGATAGACATTTCTTCTAAGTAGCTACCTAATATATTTTAGAAGTTTTAGATAGGAAGTTTTATCTAGTATCATTTAGCAATAAAAGCATCGAAAACAAGGGGTGATTCTTGAATACTCTCAATTTTTTGGAAAACTTATGATCCACAGTGTTATGGTCTATCCTTGGGAAATACTGGAATATGAATAAAATGAATTTGAAGTAAAAATCTCAAAAAATATAATGACAATTATTATACTTGTTGAATATAAGTGGATAAAAAAAATTTTAAGCAAGAACAATCCTTCTTGATTTTTCCACACGCTGTAGCCCAATCTACACTTATTAAAAAGTATTTGAAAATAAATAAGAACTCTAAATAGGTTAATTAAGAAATATACTTAATAGAAAATAATAAAGTGCAAGCTTTTCCCCAAACTTGATTCACTATATCTAACATTTTTGATAACAAATTGATTGAACATCTGCTATTCAAAAACAGCTATAAAGCCTATGATCCTATTATCCTTAGATTACCTGATTGAAAAATTATCAGTTTCTTGGCAATTTGCGGTATTTTTATGACTTCTTGACTTTTTCTACCTTTTGTTTATCATTAACTTAATGAGGAAATTTTCTTTATTGGTGTTATTTATTTTATTTTTTGTTTTGGCAAAATCCTCTTTTGCTCTTCCTATAAATGCACGTCCTTATGTTAATAAAAACGTGGTTGAATCAGTTGACGTTTCACCAACTCCTTCTTCTAAAATTGCCCCTCAACAAATAAGGGTTAACACCAGAGAGAAAGTTCAGGAAAGGGTAAAAGCTATGCTTGATGGCGAGAGACTCCGTGCTTGCCAGGCAAGACAGGAAGCGATTAAAAATAGGCAGCAATCTCTTGTGAAGCTTGCAACAGGGCATCTTAGGAGAATTGATGATTGGGTGAATCTCTTGAAGATCTTTTATGAAGAGAAGCTTGTTCCACAGGGGGTAGAAATTGAAAATTATGATGAAATTTTGTCAGAAATTGACGAAGCAAGACAGAATGTTGTTTCTTCTTTAGATGAAGCTTCAGGATTGGCAGATGAGTTTAGTTGCGAAAGTGATGATCCGAAAGGTCTCTATAATCAGTTTAGGGAGTCTATGCAGGAGGTAAAAATGAATTTGCAAGAATACAGGAAAGCTGTTAAAGATTTGCTTGTGGCAATAAGAAAAGTTGCTGGTGAAGCAAAATCTTCACCAAAGCCAACAGCAACGGTAATTCCAACCCAAGAAGATTAAAGTATGAAAGATAAAAGAAACTTAATAATTTTATTATCAGTTGCTTTTGTTTTAGCTTTTGTGGTTGTTCTGATAACCAGAGCAGGGTTTTTAAGAAAATCCCCCAAACAGGAAAAACCAGGTACAGGCCTGCCTGAGAGCGTTGAGAGGTATTACCAAGAGTCAGCCCCAAAAGAGCCCACTTCTCCTATAAAAGACGACTCTGATTTAGAAGCGCTTTCTGATGAAATTGATTCTACCTCTTTTGATTTTGACTCTGACCTTCGACAGCTTGATAAGGATTTTGCTTCTTTCTAATTTCTCACTTTCCCTTTTGTCTTTTTGCTAGTTTAACTTCATCTTTCTTTTGTTTTGTTTCGATGTATTAATACATCGAAACAAAGTTAGCTAATAATTGCGGGTTTTTAAAAATTTTTCTAGTGCGATCCTTCAGTTGTTTTTCAGGATTTGGTTTTATATTTGTTTTAACAAGAAGGGAGGTGAGAGTATGAAAAATTTGATTGTTGTTTTGCTTGTCGTGCTGGGAGTTTTGTTTGTCTTATCTATTGGTTTTTTGATGGGGAAAAAATTTAATTTAATGAGTTACCGTTTTAATAATTCTCCTGCTTATGGGTTTGGAGGTAGATTTGGAATATACAAAAGAGGTTTTGAAAGACCTATGAGGATTGCTAGAGGGGGATATGCAGAAGTAGTAAAGAGGAATGGTAATAAGTTAACTCTCAGATTTTCCAACGGCTTTGAAAAAGAGGTAGAATTATCACAAGATACTACCGTTTATGTGCAAACTAGGGGTAGTTTAGATGATCTAACTGAAGGAAGCAAAATTTTAGTGAAAGGTATTGAAGGATTAGACCAGGTGATTGTAGTTGAAAAACAATGAAAGTCTTGATTGTAGAGGATGAGCACAGAATTGCCTCTTCTATTAAGAAGGGGCTGGAGATGGAGAATTTTGTGGTAGATGTGGCCTATGACGGTGTAGAAGGTTTGGATTTAGCATCAACTGGAGATTATGATTGTGTACTTCTTGATTTGATGCTGCCTGGAATGAATGGTTTGGAAGTATGTCGCCGCTTGCGAGAAGAAAGAATTCATACACCTGTTCTTATGTTAACTGCCAAAGGGGAGTTGGATGATAAGATAAAAGGTTTTGATGTGGGAGCTGATGACTATCTGACTAAACCTTTTTCTTTTGAAGAATTGCTGGCAAGAGTTCGTGCGTTGACTCGACGATCGCAAACAGTATTTCATCCAGTTTTGGAAGTCGATGACTTAAGATTGGATAGCCGTTCTTTTGAGGTAATCAGACAAGGTGTGAAGATTTTGTTATCCAGAAAGGAGTATGCAGTACTTGAGTATCTTATGCGAAACAGAGGGAGAGTAGTTAGTAAAGACGAGATTATCAGTCATGTGTGGGAGTATGATGCTGACATCTTACCCAATACGGTAGAAGTTTTTATTAAAAATCTGCGTCGTAAGATAGATAGACCCTTTGAGAGAAATCTGATTAAGACTGTAAGAGGTTTTGGTTATAAGATTGATTGATATATGTTTAATGAAGCTCGTCTGAAACTTACCCTTTGGTATCTTTTAATTCTGATGCTTATCAGTTTTGGTTTTAGTGTGGTTATTTACAAAGTCTTGGATTCAGAGTTGAATAGATTTTCGTTTGCTCAACGGATGCGTTTGGAAAACCGTTTCAGAGAGTTTCGTAATCCTAATTTTGAATATTCACCTCGTTTATTTATGACCCCCGATTTGGTAGATGAAACAAGGAAGAGAATAGTTCTTTTTTTGTTTTTGATAAATGGAGGGATCTTGGTTGCAGGTGGTACTCTTTCATATTTTCTTGCTGGTAAGACTTTGAAGCCGATCGAAGAAATGGTGAGTCAGCAAAAACAGTTTATTTCTGATGCTTCTCATGAATTTAAGACCCCACTTGCTTCTCTTAAGACATCTTTAGAAGTGGCTTTGAGAGACAAGAATTTAGATTTGGCTGAATCTAAAAGAGTGTTAAAAGATAATCTTGTTGAGGTGGAGAGGTTGCAAAAGTTAACAGAAAATCTTCTTGTTCTTTCTCGTTACGAGGCTGAAGGGAAAGGAAAAAGGAACTTATCAAGAGTAAATTTTTCTTTGATTTTTGATGAGGCCTTAAGGCGAGTAAAGCCGTTGCTGAAGGCAAAGGGGATAAGACTAAAAAAAGATATTAGGGATGTTGAGTTTTTGGTGGACGCTGAAAGTATGGTGGAACTTTTGGTTGTTCTGCTGGATAATGCGATAAAGTATAGCTACAAAAAGGGAATAGTGGAAGTTGTTTCTTATGCTAAGAGAAATTTTTTGTTTTTTGAAGTTAAAGATTATGGAATTGGTATTAAGCCCGAAGATCAAAAACATATTTTCGATCGCTTTTACAGAGCTGACAGTTCTCGTCAGAGCAATGAACGGCAAGGTTTTGGAATTGGTCTTTCTCTAGCAAAAAGAATAGTTGAAAAGCACAAAGGAGAGATATTTGTGAAAAGCAAGTTTGGGAAAGGAAGTGTTTTTGTGGTAAAAATACCACTCTCCTCTTAGATTTTCAGGTTTTTTTCAGCAAATTTATTTAATCTTATAATTAAGGTAAGATGAACGTCTTAGTTAAATTAAAGAAGCTACTAAGAACAAGATCTTTATTAGTTGCAGTCTTGTTTTTGGTGGTGGTTGGTGTGTTTTGGTTTATAAGGTATAAGAGTTCTAAAAACGGTAAGGTTGTTTATCAAACAGCGAGGGTAGAAAGAGGAACAGTGGTGTCTTCTATTTCTGCGTCAGGTAGTATTATTTCTTCTAACTTTATTTCGATTGATACAACAGCCAGTGGCGTGGTAAAAGAAGTTTTTGTTAAGGAAGGTCAGAAAGTTTATAAAGGTCAAAGAATTGCTAGGATTGAGCTTGATATGGAGGGAGAGCAAAGGCTAGCCTCTGCTTATTCTAGCTTAATTTCGGCAGATAATGCTTTAGCCTCAGCTAATAATAGCCTACGTCAAGCTCAGGCTTCTTTGGAGAAAGTTTATGATGAAATAAAAGGACACGACAGTGATGAAACTTTTGCAATGAAGGAGACAAGAACTAAAGCAGAAGTAGCAAAAGATAATGCCTACAACAGTTTAAGAAGCGCCCAAGCTAGTTTGTCGGTTGCTTCCTATAATTATCGTCTTGCCTCACCTGATATTTTAGCTCCTGTCTCGGGTGTCGTGGGGAGTATAAATATTGTTCCTGGGATGGTTTTGGGAAGTGTTTCAAGTCAGTCGGGTTCTTCATCAACCAGAGTTGGAGTTATAAAGTTTGAAGGTCTGCCTGTGGCTTCTTTTAACGTATCTGAAGTTGATATCTCGAAGGTTAAAGAAGGACAAAAGGCGACAATTACGATAGATTCTATATTTGGCAAGACTTTTACAGGAAAGGTCGTGGCAGTAGACAGAGTTGGTATAAGCTCAAGTGGCGTTACCAACTATCCAGTTTTAGTTCAATTTGATAATAGTGTTCCTGAAATTCTGCCTAATATGTCAGCTTCGGTTAATATAATTTTAGACACTAAAGCTGATGTTCTTGTAATTCCTAATTCAGCTCTAGTTACAGCAGGTGATGGAAGCACGAGTGTTAGAGTGCTGAAAAATGGTAAAGAAGAGACCTTGTCTGTGGTAGTAGGTATTTCTTCTGATACGAATACAGAAATAGTTTCTGGATTAAGCGAGGGTGATACAGTTGTTACTGGAACAGTTTCTTCTAGTTCTACGCAAGGTGGTGCTAACAGGTCTGTTTCTCCATTTAGTTCTTTTGGTGGTGGGGGATTTAGGATGAGGTAATATGCCTACTATTATTGAAGTTTCGAATGTCAGGAAAGTTTACAAGAATGATTCTGTGGAAACAATCGCTTTAGAGGGGATTTCTTTTAAGGTGCAAAAAGGAGAATTTGTAGCTATTATGGGACCTTCTGGTTCTGGTAAATCTACTCTTATGCATATTTTAGGGCTGCTTGACAAACCAACCAGTGGTAAATATTTTCTTGAGGAGGAGGATGTGTCTTTGTTGAATGAAGATAGATTGGCGGAGTTAAGAAATAGGAAGATAGGTTTTGTTTTTCAGGCTTACAACCTTCTTCCTCGTATATCGGCTTTAAAAAATGTGGCGCTACCAATGATTTATGGTGGGCTTGAAGAAGAGGAAGGGTTGATAAAAGCAAAACGTTTGTTAGAAATGGTTGGTATGGGGGATAGATTACTTTATACTCCTAGTCAGCTTTCGGGTGGCCAACAGCAAAGAGTAGCTATCGCTCGCAGTCTAACAATGAATCCTTCTCTAATTCTTGCTGATGAACCAACTGGAAATATTGCCACAAGTCAGGCAGAGGAAATTATGAAAATTTTTGTTGATCTAAACAAAAAAGGGCACACAATAGTAATTATTACCCATGAAGAAGATATTGCCTCATATGCTCAGCGGATTATTTATCTAAGAGACGGAAAAATAGTAAAAGAGTCCAAGAGTAAGAGGATTGTTAAGAAACTTGTCTAATATGGATTACAAAGAAATTATATCTGAGGCAATATCTTCTTTACTTTTAAATAAAACAAGAACAGGGCTTGCTGCCCTTGGGGTAATTATTGGGATAGGGAGCGTGATAGCTCTAATATCATTGGGGCAGGCAAGCCAAAAAGCTGTGGAGAATCAAATTCAGTCTTTGGGTTCTAATCTACTCACGATTAGCCCAAGAGGTGCAAGTGTGGGTGGAGTACAAAGAGCGGGAGGGACAGGAACTACTTTAACTTTGGATGACGCGCTTGCGATATTAAAACAGTTTAGAGGTAGTTTAGTGAATGATGTTTCTCCTGAATTTTCCGGTCGTCGGCAAGTAACTGCTGGTCGCAAAAATATTAACACTCAAGTAATAGGAGTCTACCCCCAATATGCTCAAATTAGGAAAATTCAGATAGACAAAGGTTATTTTATTAGCACCAGAGATGTTGAAGGAATGACTAGGGTGGCAGTAGTTGGCCCTCAGGTGGCAATTGATTTATTTGGAGAGGGGACAAATCCCGTGGGTAAGAGCATAAGAATAGAAGGGATTGCTTTTAAAATAATAGGACAGACTCTTGCTAAGGGGGGACAAGGTTTTGGTAATCCAGATGATTCTATTTATATTCCTTTATCAACAGCTCAGAAACAAATTTTTGGTGCTAATTATTTAACCAGTATTGCGGTTGAGGTAAAAGATGATAACATTATGACCGATGCTCAAAATCAAATAGGCTATTTTCTTCTAGAGAGACATCGTCTTACAAGTCCTGAAAATGCAGATTTTAGTATATTTTCTCAAGCGGATGTTTTATCCACAGCTTCTTCGGTAACTTCTACATTTACCACTTTATTGGCAGGTATTGCGGCGATTTCACTTTTGGTGGGGGGTATAGGAATTATGAATATAATGCTTGTGACAGTTACTGAGAGAACTCGCGAAATTGGACTACGCAAGGCTTTGGGTGCAAAAAACAAGCTTATCATAATTCAGTTCTTGCTTGAGGCGGTTATTTTGACTTTGAGTGGTGGAGTTTTGGGAATAGTACTTGGAATAACTGTTTCTTTTTTCCTTTCGCACAGTATGGGTTTGCCTTTTACTGTTTCTTTGTTGTCTATTTTGCTTTCTTTTGGTGTTTCGGTGTTGGTGGGTATAATCTTTGGGATATATCCTGCTCGTAAGGCTTCTAAGCTTGAGCCTATTGAGGCTTTGAGATATGAATAAAGGAGGTGATTAATATGAAAAATAAGTTTTTGTTAGTAGTGATGGCTTTTTCTTTGGTGTTTGGGGTTTTGGGTTTTTGGGGAGGAATAAAGTATCAACAATCCAAAAACCCACGTTTTCCGGTGCGGAATTTTGCTGGGAATGGTAATTTTCCTGGTCAGAACCAGAATAATTTTCGGCCGGTTAGTGGGGAAATAATATCAGTTGATGACAAGAGCATTACGGTTAAATTACCTGATGGCTCAAGTAAGATAGTTTTCTTAACTGATTCAACAGTAATTAGCAAATCGGATTCTGCCACTAAAGAAGATCTTAAGGCTGGAGAAAAAATCTCTGCTTTTGGAACAGTAAATCAAGACGGTACGGTTGTTGCATCTAATATTCAACTTAATTCTGTTTTTCGAACCGGACCACAGCGATAGATAATATCGTATGATTACTTTTTGTTTCGATGTATTAATACATCGAAACAATGGCAAGGTTTATAATGTTTGTAATTGGGTTTGATGATAATTTAGAAAAAGGATTGAAGAGTTCTAAGACTTCTTTTTTGAAGAAAATGACTTCGGAGAAGGCAATTGAAATGGGTGAGTAGAGCTGTCTTATCCTTCGACTTTTCCCAGGTGGCATTGGTTGACGAAATGTTTTCAATTTCAATATATAATAAGGGGTATTAAAAACAAGCTTGGTTGTCTGAGAATTCAGTTGGACAGAGATTAATAATGTTTTGAATTTTAGTTCGAAGACCCATCTTACAGAAGCACTAAGAAATATTTGGATTTAGCTTAAAAGATTTGATGAAGATGAACAATGACTTTATTTGGATTATGTTGAATGATGATCTCTTGTTTACTTTAACCATTCTCTTGTTATAACATTAAAGTATGGACAGAGTGGTAATAGTGATGCCTACTTTTAATGAAGCCGAGAACATTGGCTTTATGATTGAGGAGTTATTGGGTAAGGAGTTTCCGAAGATTAATGCTGATATGCATCTTCTTGTTGTTGATGCTAACTCTCCAGATGGCACAGCTAAAATAGTTGAAGGAAAGATGAAAAGGTATAAGAATCTTCATCTTTTGAGTAAAAAAAAGGAAGGCTTGGGAGCTGATTATGTGGCTGGTTTTAAGTATGCAGTTGAAAAGCTGTCAGCGGATGCTGTTGTCGAAATGGATGCTGATGGTCAACATCCTCCCAGTAATGTTAGTCGGATGGTTGATGCATATTTAGCGGGAGCTGATTATGTAATAGGTAGCCGTTATGTACCGGGTGGTTCTGTCCCTCGTGAATGGGCTTTTTCAAGGAAAGCAATCAGTTATCTTGGTAACTTATTTATAAGGCTTGTCTGGCTTAAATTTTGGCTACATGATGTAACAACAGGCTTTCGCTTAACTCGAGTTAAGGGGGTGCTTGATAAAATTGATCTTGACAATCTAATGGCAAAGGAAAGATTTGCCTATAAGGTTGATTTATTGTACCAGAGCGTAAAAAATGCGAAAGTGATTAAAGAAGTACCACTTGAATTTAAACCTCGGCTTAAGGAAAAATCGAAGTTTAATCCCAAAGAGATGGTTGTTACCTTTAAGGTAGCTATAATTTTGGGTATAAGGGATAAGCAAAGATTTATTAAATTTGGCACCGTTGGTTTTATGGGTTATTTGGTTAACGCGTTTTCATTAAAGTTGATGACAACTTTGGGAGTGCCTGGAATTTTGGCTTGGAGCATACCTGTTGAACTTGCAATAATTAGCAATTTTACGCTTAACAATATCTGGACTTTCAAGAAGGAAAAAATAATCGGAGCTAGAAGAATTGTTTATAAGTTCTTTCAGTTTAACTTGACAAGTATGGGGGCTTTGGTAATTCAGACTGTTTCAGGTAATATTGCAGATGCTGTTTTTGGAGTTGGTGCTCGACAGATTGTTTTGCCGTTTATTATTTTGTTCTTGGTTCTTCCTTACAACTATTTTATGTATAATGCTGTTATTTGGAAAACTTGGAAGCTGCCTTGGTTTAAAAGCAAATGATTAGTTTTCCCCGCAAGGAACCTGATTTTAGTCAGTTTTTAGTGCGAGAATACTTCCGTTTGGGTTCAGTTGATGAGGTTTTAAGACATTATAAATTTTCTCTTCCTGTTTCTTACGCTACCTATCAGAGAATACTCGACAAATATGGAGTAATTAAGAAGGCTTCAGCTTCTGGTAAGTTAAGTGAAGCTATAGATTTTTTTGAACACTTAGTTAAAGATAATATGAAAATAGAAGAACTTTATAAGAAAACACCTCATTCTTTTAGAACATCAATTAAAACTTTGTATAGGATTTATTCTTATATGAGAGAAGGATTAACAAGAAGAATGGGTGTTGCTTTAGTTATTAGTCCATATAATAAGCCAAATAAGGTTCTATTAGGAAGGGATATTTCAACTCCGTCTTTAGAACTTGGTAAGAAGTATGGCGCTTGGTCTTTGCCAATGGGTTTTACTCGTAAAAGAGATTCAAGGAAAACTGGGGTTATAAGAGTACTTCAGAATGAGGTTTTTACTTTGATGGTTTGTAATAGAACTTTTCCCTATTCTGTTATCCCGGATAAGCTTGAGCCATTTATGTATCTTGATATAGCTGATGTTAGGGTTGTAGTTTATAATTTGATTTTACCTCAAGATTTATCTGAATTAAGTCAATTTTCAAGCTATAAGCTTAGATCTTACAGATTTTTTAGCCTCGAGGAAGCTTCTAGCCTTAAAAATACTAGAGTGGGTGTTGCCGATATTATTTCTGGCTACAGGAAGCATCTTAAATATTTAAGTAAAAAACTAACGGTGAATCCCTTTCAGTCTGTTTCAATTCTAAACAAAGAAATTATCGAGCTTGCTTTTGAGATTGATAAATAGTCTTTGCTTCTACCTGTTTTCCTTGAGAGCTTTGACTATCGTATTCACAATCGGGGCAAATTCTTCTTGGGGGGAAGTGAGGCGTTTTACAACCTGGGCAGTTTGATCCCTCAAGTCTTAGTAACTGCCCTCTTAATCTCCAGAATCTTGGAACTTCCATGGTTTTTTGATTTTAATGTTTGTTTTTTCTCAAAAACTCTCAACTTTGGTTTTCTAAAGAAGTGGCCCCCAATCGGCTATGGGCATTTTGTTTTGGGAGATAAAAGCAAGTGTAAAAAGATAAATTGGGATAGCAATTAGGGCAAGTATGATTTTAAATTCCTTTTTGGTTATGGTTTTCTCGTAGGCTATCAAAAGAAAAGGTACAGCAGGCAGAAAGTATCTTCCAATATCGCGATGAGAAACAAAAAGTATTGAGATAAAGAAAAAGCCACTGACTAAAGCCATTGTTATTCTCTTTTGTTTGAATAAGTTTATTATTCCCCAACCGCCAAAGATATATATTAAGATAATTTCCTCAAGCCAAAATGTTCCTACCCAAGTAGCTGAATAATTAAAAACTTGAAATGGAGGGAAAAATAGGTGAATATTGTCTCCAGAATTGAAATATGCCATATAGTCATTGAATCTTAGTCCGTAAAAGAAAAATAGACAAATTAGAGAAATTGGGATTAATAAAATCCATAAGCTTTTCTGTTCGATAACTTTTGTGTTTTTTTGAATTTTTATCTTTGAAGTTTTTTTTATTGTTTGGTAGGCTAGTGATCCTGCAAGTGATAGGAACAAGAGTATTCCAGGAGATTTTGTGAGTTGGGAAAGAACGCCCCAAATTCCTGATTTAAAGTACTCTTTTCTATTGAAGTAATAAACTGAAGCTATAATTGAAGTCATAAATAGAGGTTCTGGAGAAGCAATTGATCTGGTTATAAGCCAACGGGCAGGAAATATGGAAAAAATTATAAGTAAAATTTTTGCTTTTTTCTCTCCCAGTTCATCTTTTGTTAACTTAAAGAAGAAGTATAAACACAAGATTGAAGATAATAATGTTACAAGTAAAGAGGCGTAGGGAAATCCAACTAAAAATGAAAAAAATCTTATTAAGATTGGATATAAGGGAAAGTGCGCAGCATAATATTCTACAGGTAAGGGAAAGGAAACCATTTGTTTAATCAACTCTGTGTTGTACAAGGTTTTTGCTACAACTATGTAAAGCGGCCCGTCGTAGTTGGAAATAACTGTTGCCATCCCTTCTTTACCAAGTGGGATAGTCCAAAATTTTTCTATTTTTAAAAAAAAAGGAAGCCAGACAAAAATTGTTGGCACTATAGCAAGCACGAAAATTAATGCAAAATCCTTAAAAAACTTTCTCATTTAACGAAATGATACATTTTTTAGTATTTTTAGGCAAGATGGATGATAAGTCTTTTATTTTTTGTTAGACTACTAATGATGAAAGAAATTTCTGTATTTTTTCCTGCTTATAATGAGGAGGGCAATATAAAGAATGTAATTGAAAAGGCGTGTTCGGTGTTAGAAAAGTTGGGTTTTAAAAATTGGGAGATTATAGTAGTAAATGACGGGTCAGTTGATAAAACATCCGAAATTGTAAGAAAGATTTCTGATAAAGATTCACGGATTAGGCTTATTAATCACGAAACAAATAGAGGTTATGGGGCGGCTTTGAAAACTGGGTTTTATAACTCTTCTTATTCCTGGATAGCATTTACCGACTCTGATGGTCAATTTGATTTTTCTGAGATTAATAATTTTATAAGAAAGCAAAAAGAGACAAATGCCGATCTTGTTATAGGGTTTTATAAAAAAAGACAGGAATCAAAGTTTAAGATAATTACCAGCAAAATTTGGGAACTTGTTGTTTTTGTCTTATTTGGACTTAAGGTAAAAGATATTGATTGTGGTTTTAAATTAATTTCCAAGAAAGTTATTGATTCAATTCCAAAACTTGAATCAGAAAGAGGCGCTTTTATATCAAGTGAGCTTCTTATTAAAGCAAAAAAGAAGGGTTTTAAAATAGTGGAGATTCCCGTTTCTCACTTTCCAAGGAGAAAAGGTAAGGCTACAGGTAGAGACATTAGGGTTATAGTTAGAAGCTTCTATGATCTTTTTAGATTATGGTTTAAGATGTTATGATTATTTTTTTGAGAAAGATAAGGCTTTGGGTTTCTAATAATAAATTAGAAACGTTTTTTCTCTCTGCCACCTTGGTATTGGGTGGCTTTTTAAGACTTTATAAAATTTCCCATTATATGACTTTTTTGGGAGATGAGGGTAGAGACGCCTTGATTGTCAAGCGATTGCTTGAGGGTGATCTTGTTTTTGTGGGTCCTGGGACTTCTGTGGGAAATATGTATCTTGGACCATTTTACTATTATTTTATGGCTCCTTTTCTTTGGCTTTTTCGCTTTAATCCAACTGGGCCTGCTGTTGGTGTTGCTCTGCTTGGTGTGGCTACTATATTTTTAGTTTGGTTTATGACACGAACTTTATTTGGCAAATTAGCTGGTTTTTTTGCTTCATTTCTTTATGCTGTTTCTCCTGTTGTTATTATTTATTCAAGACATTCTTGGAACCCCAACATTATGCCGTTTTTTTCTTTACTTTTTGTTTATTCGATTTGGAAATTTTGGAATAACAAAGATTATATCTTTATTCTGATATCAGGAATTTCTTTTGCTATTTGTCTTCAATCTCATTATTTGGCTTTATCTATGTTGCCGTTTCTATTTGTTTTTCTAATGATTTCTTTGATTGAATCGATTGGAAATAATAGGTTAAAATTGTTCCTGAATTATTGTGCTTTGTCTTTTATTCTTTTTTGGTTATTAATGTTACCGCTTCTTCTCTTTGATGCAAAGCACAATTGGCGAAATTTAAATGCTTTCTTGGAATTTTTGTTTGGAAGTCAGAAAAGTGTGGCTTTTGATCTATCTTTTATATTCCCTAAGATATTTTCTATTTGGAATATCTTGGTTACAAGACTTGTTGCAGCTAAAAGTATCTTTTGGGGGCAAAGACTTTCTTTAATAATTTTTCTTTTAACAATTTGGAAAATGATCTATTTATTTAAGAGAAGAAAGTTTGATGATTTGAAACCTTTTGTTTTTGTAATTTTGTGGGTTTTGATTGCTGTTTTGTCATTAAGTTTCTATAAAGAATCAATCTATGATCACTACTTTGGTTTTGCGTTTCCTTCCTTGTTTTTATTGGTTTCTTCTTTGTTTTCTGAGATTTACAACAGAGGCAGATTATTCGGTAAAGCAATATCATTTTTGTTTTTTATATTTTTATTCACCCTCTCTCTCTATTATTCTCCAATTAAGGATCAGCCCAATCGACAGCTTGAGAGAAGCATTAATGTTGCAAGGAAAATTATGGAGGAAGCAAAAGGAAAAAATTTTAATTTTGCTGTGATTGCTGAAAAAAATTATGAGGGAGCGTATCTTTATTTCCTGGAATTATGGAAGGCACCTGTTGTTCTAATAGATTCACAGAAAGCCAAAGAGACCATAGCTGATCAACTTTTTGTTGTTTGTGAATATGAGGATAAAGAAAAGTGCCAGCCGACTTCAAACCCTAAAGCAGAGGTGGCTAATTTTGGTTGGAGTAAGGTTGAAAATTTATGGAATGTTGAGGGGGTTATACTTTTTAAACTTGTGCACAATGAAAGCGGACAGCCTCAAAAATATTTTTAAAAGGAAAGGTTTTACTTACGTTTTTTTATCCTTTGGACTTGTGACGTTATTGTCTTTTTTTATTCGTGTCTATAGATTGCCTGATTTTTTAGGGTTTTATTTTGATCAAGGTAGAGATGCGTTGGTAATTTGGGATCTTTTGAGGAATGGTAAGCTGTTTTTGATTGGTCCTACCATTGGCTCAACAATGGGTGTTGGCGATGTCCCAAGAGGCCCTTGGTACTATCTGTTTGTTGCTCCTTTTTATTGGTTAGGTAAAGGCAACCCTCTTTACCCTTCTGTCTTTTTGATTTTCACTACTGTTTTTGCCTGTTTTTTACTTTCTCTTGTGTCGCTTTTTTTTGGTGGTTTCTATGTGGCTATACTTTCACTTGTTTTATCTTGCTTTTCTTTTGAATTTATCTTATCTTCCCGTTGGCTTTCCAATCCGACACCTCTTTATTTGATAAGTGTTTTGTTTTTGTTTTTTCTTTTTCAGATTGTTAGGGGCAGATTATATGCTCTTTTTTTAGGGTCATTGCTTTCTGGGTTTGCTTTTCATTTCGGATCTTCAGCTGATGCGTTTTATTTGCCGATTTTGATTTTGACAACTTTTGTTTTTGCTAGGAAGCTTTTTACTTGGAGAAACATTTTGATTTCTTTTGTTTTGTATTCTATTTCCTTTTTTCCTCAGGTGATATTTGATATAAGGCATGATGGAGTAATAAGAAAAGGCTTGGTTCAATTTATCAAATCAGATAGGCTTTATAATTTTTCTTTCGAGACATTTGTCTACAAGAGAATTTTTTATTATCCGGAAATTTTTTTTGGCAAGATATGGCCGCAAAGTGAAAAAGCGGTTTGGGTTTTTCTTTTTGTCTTTGCTTTCTTAATTTGGTTTTTTAGGAAAAGGCTTTTTTCTGATAAGTATTTTGTTGTCGGTACTTTTTCCTTGTTAGTTCCTCTTTTGGGTATGCTAATCTTTAGAGGTGAAAATGGGGTTATCTATGATTACTATTTTAATGGTTTTTTCTTTGTTTTTATTTTTGTCTTTTCTTTTGTTTTTTCGAGAATTATATCTTTCCGTTTGGGAAGATTTTTGTTTTTTGGGTTTATTTTTGTTTTTTTGGTTTACAATTTTTATCTTTTTTCTATTTATTTTAGGGGAGAGTACCGGCGGTATAACCCTGTTTCTTTATCAGATGAGATTAAAGCTGTTGACTGGGTATATGAAGATGCTGGTGAAGAAAAATTTAATGTGGATTTTTATGTTCCGCCTGTTGTTCCTTATTCTTATGAATATTTGTTTAAGTGGAGAGGTATGGAATTTTTTGGAAAGATTCCTTCAGTGGAAATGGTTGATTTGCTTTATACTATAAGTGAACCTGACAATTTGCATCCTGAACGTCTTGAAATTTGGAGGATAAGGCAGGATAAAATAGGAAGAGTAGAAGAGAAAATAGAAATTGGTTCACTTTTGGTAGAAAGAAGATCTAGAATAACTGGTGAATGAGAACTAAAGTTTTTTTGTATTTTTTGAAAAGAAGGGTTAATGTTTTTGTTTTTTTTGTGTTTCTTTTTTTAACTTTGTGGTTAAGTCGTTATTTTCTGGAGGCAGAATCCTTTTATTCTCATGATTTGGATTTTAATTTAATAAGGAGCCTTGAGGCATATCTTTCATTGAAAGAAGGTCATTTTCCGTTGCGTTGGGCAGGTGACCTTAATTATGGTTGTGGTGTTCCTGTCTTTAATTTTTTCTATCCTCTTGTTTATTATTTAATGAGTTTTATTTTTGTTTTTCTGGGTGATTTCCTTTTGTCTTGGAAAATATTGGTGTTTATTAGTCTTTTTATTGGTAGTTGGTTTTTCTTTCTTTGGATTAAAAACGAAACTAAAGATACTCTTGCTTCTTTTGGGGGAGCTTTGATTTATCTTCTTGCGCCATATAGATTTTCTTTGGTTTTTGTAAGAGGCTCTGTTGAATTTTTAGCCTACGCACTTTTGCCAGTTATTTTTTTTCTTGCTTCAAAGATTTTGTTTGATAAGAATAAATGTTTGTTTAAAAGAGGCTTTTTGTTTTCTTTGTTTTTAGCATTTTACTTTTTATCTCACAATATTGTGGTTTTGATTACCTTTCCAATTTTGTTGTTGTACACTCTTTTAAAACTTTTTAGAGAGAGAAGTGGTAATCCTGTCTTTATATTTTTTGTCTTTACTCTTGGTTTTTTAATGTCTTCTTTTTTTCTAGTTCCAGCATTTTTGGAAAAGGCATATGTGAGGCTGTCTATTGACAATGTTGTAGTTGATTATAGGAATCATTTTCCTACTTTAGGGCAGCTTCTGCGCTCAAGATGGGGTTATCTTTATTCTCTACCTGGTACTGATGATGGCATGTCGTTTATGCTTGGTTATCCTCAATGGCTTGTCTTGTCTTTGTCTTTTTTCTTTGCGATCTATTACATCTTTAAGACGAAGGAAAGAGCTATTGTCTTTTTGAAAAAAAATTTTTGGTTATTTTTTTATCTTTTCCTTTCTTTGCTTTCTATTTTTCTTATGCTTCCATTGTCCTCTTTTATTTGGAGAAACATTAATACTCTACAGCAAGTTCAGTTCCCTTGGAGGTTTTTGGGATTGACAGTTTTTTTAGTAGCCTCCTTGTTTTCTTACCTGTTGGTTTTTTTAAGGAGAAGTTTTAATAAGAGAGTTTTGTATATTACTTTTGTAATAATATTCTTTATCGGTCTTTTTGGAAATAGAAATCACTTAAGAGTTTTTCCTTCGAGTGTTAAAGATTATAAAACTTTCAAAGATAACCTTTTGCGCTATTCTACAACTTCTATGGCGAATGAGATTTTGCCTTATGGTAATTTGGCTATGTGTAGTCCTGAAGAGCCTTTCTCAAGCGAAGGGGAAATATTGGATCTTAAAAGGGGTTTAACTTATGGATCTTTTAAGGTTAGATTTGATGAGGTACCAAAAGAAAAAGTTTTATTTCATTTAGGCTATTTTCCGGGTGTATATGAATTTACCATAAATGGCAGAGATGGCGTGCCCTATTCAGATTGCGAAGGAAGGGTCTGTATTTCTTCAAACGAATTTGCTCCTTTTAGTTTTGTATCTTGGAAAGTAGTTCAGACTCCTGTACAGAGGTTTTTTAATTTAATAAGTCTTTTCTCTTTTTTTGTTTGGATTATTTTGATTTTTGGTCTTTACCAAAAGAGGCAATTTTGGATCTTTCTTCTTTTGATGTTTTTATTTTTTAGACTTTATGGTCTGGAGAAAAAAATGGTTTTTGGTTGGGATCAGGAAAGAGACGCTTTTGTTGTTTCTGAGATCTTGAAGGGAAAATTAACTTTGATTGGACCGCGTGTTGTTGGCCCCAGTGGTTTTTTCCTGCCACCTTACTTTTTCTATATTCTTTCCCCTTTTTATTTTTTGGGCAGAGGTAACCCTCAGGTTTCGCTTTATCTTTTCCTATTTTCTTATTGGATTTTGTTTTTTGTTGTAGCTTATAAATCTTTTCTTAAATCTATAGGTAGAAACGAATCCTTATTGTTTGTTTTGGTGTGGTCAACTTTGCCCCTTGCAGTTGTGGTGGATAGAATAGCTTGGAATCCTATTTTTATTCCTTTGGTTTTTATTGTCTTGTTGTTTTTTCATTATAGATACTATTCTACTGGGAGTGTTTTTTGGTTTTTTGTTCTTAGTATTTCTTATTTTTTGGGGGTATCATTTCATATACAAGGTTTGTTTTATTTTCCATTTATACTGAATGCGTTTTTGTTTGGTGGTAATAAGGTTTTTTTGAAAAAGTTTTTTTTGTTTATTTTTTCTGCTTTTTTGGTTTTTTTACCTATTATTTTGTTTGATTTGCGGCACAATTTTCTTAATTTTTCTTTGATATTTGGTTTTGGGCAAAACTCTTTGGTCAGGGGTGGTTTGTCTGATGTGTGGTCTAATTTTGTATCATCTTTTGTTAGTTTGAGGATTGGAAAATTATCAGCTTTTGTTTTTTATTTATTTTTTCTTTTTCTAAATTTCCTTTTGTTAATTAGAGTAAGATTAGCCTATAAAAAAGAACTGCTTTACTCTTTATTTTTGATTTTGCTCTCTTTTCCTATTGTTTTTTATTTTTATGGTTTTCGCCCATCAGAGTATTATTTTAATTTTTTAATCCCTGTTTTTGTTTTAATTTTTTCTCTTGCGCCCTTTGTAATTAGGCCAAGATTTGCTAGATTGTTTTTATCTTTGGTTTTAGTTGTTTTTATTTTGTGGAGTACTTTGTCAAACCTAAAAAGTGTTGCTTACTATGATGGTGAAAGCCTCTATTTTAAGAAGAGGGTGGTTGGTTTTATTAAAGATATCACAGAGAATAGAAAATATGATTTGTCAATTGATTCAAAAAGTGGCAAAGATGCTGGGTTTTATTATCTTTTAAGTTTTTATGGCCTTGAGCATAACAGAAATAATACTTTTTCCTTGATAAGAATAGTGGAGCCACCAGACAGCAGTTGCTTTACACGCTTTGGGATCTATTCTGTTTGTTTTTTGCCTCAAGATTTTGGTTGGTAGTTATTTTTTAGTTTCTAATTTGCTAATATAGGAAGCATGAAGAAGGGTGAAATCTTTTTGTCTGTTGTTATTCCTTGCTATAACGAGGCAGAAAACATTAATCGCGGAGTTTTGGAGGGAGTTTATAACTATTTTAAAGACAAGGATTATTCTTGGGAAGTTTTGGTCTCAGATGATGGTAGCAGTGATGAAAGCGTCTCTCTAATAGAAGATAGAATTAGATCTTTGCCTAATTTTTACTTAATAAAGAATTCTCATGGTGGCAAACCGAGTGCTCTCTTGGGTGGAGTTAAAGTGGCAAGAGGGAAATATGTGCTTTTTACTGATATGGATCAGTCTACTCCAATCTCAGAACTTGATAAACTTATTCCTCATACGAAAGATAATGTGGAGGCTGTTATAGGTTCACGGGGTGTAATAAGGAAGGATTTCCCTCTTTACAGAAAAATTGGGGCTGTTGTTTTTATGATGGTAAGGAGAGTTTTGATTTTGCCGGAGTTGGTTGATACTCAATGTGGCTTTAAACTTTTTAGGTCAGACATCTTGAAGAAGGTCTTTCCCAAATTAGAGTTTTTTAAGAAAGAGGAAAATCGTGTTGGTTGGGTAGTTAGCTCATACGATGTTGAACTTTTGCACCTTGTAAAAAAAACAGGCGGAAGGATAGTTGAGATTCCTGTTTTGTGGAAAGATGAGGATAAAAGTAAAACTAAAGGCTCCTCTTTTAAAAGGTACTTCAAAGAATCAAAAGAGATGTTTTTCCAGATATTGAGGGTTAAGCTAAATGATTGGCGTGGTATGTATAAGGATTTATGAAACTTTTTTTGAGAAAGAATATTTTTTATTTTTTTGTCTTTTTGGTTTTAGTTTTTTCTTTTTTGATTCGTGTAGTCAAACTCTCTTATTGGCCTATTTTTGCCGATGAGGCAATTTACATTCGTTGGGCTCAGGTAATGAGGAGTGAAGTTAATCTTCGTTTTTTGCCCCTTTCCGATGGTAAACAACCTCTTTTTATGTGGCTTGTAATTCCTTTTCTTAAGATCTTTCAAGATCCCTTGTTTGCTGGTAGGCTTTTGTCGGTTATTTCTGGTACAGCTTCTGTATTGGTTGTTTTTTTAATTGCTCTTTTTCTATTTAAGGAAAAAAAGGTTGCTCTTTTTGCAAGCTTGATTGCTTCTATATTACCCTTTTTTGTTTTCTTTGATAGAAAAGCTTTGGTTGACAGCCTGCTTTTGTTTTTTGGTCTTTGTCTTTTCCTTTTTTCTTTTTTAGCTTTCTCTAGAAAAAGGTTTGATTTTGTTTTACTTGCTGGTTTTTCTTTAGGTGGGGCTCTTTTGACAAAATCGCCTGCTTTATTTTTTTCTTTGCTTTTACCTACTTTTTTGCTTTTTTTTGATTTTAAGAAAAGTAAAAAACTTAGTTTTAGACAAGTTTTTTTGGCTTTATTTTATCTTTCTGTAATTTACGCAGTAGGTTACCTTTTCTATAACATTCTTCGACTGGGACCAAATTTTCACCTTTTGGCTAGTCGCAATATGGATTATGTTTTTCCTTTTTTGCATGTTTTTCAAAATCCTCTTGACCCATTTCTATCCCATATTAAGGATATCTTTATTTGGTTTTTTTATTTTGGTATTTTATTTATACTACCTCTTTTTTTGCTAGGGTTTTGTTTTGGTCTTAAAAAGTATAGAAAGGAAGTACTAGTCTTGTTTTTTTGGTTTTTGTTTCCACTTTTAGTCCAGGCAGAATATGCTAGGGTTTTTACAGCTCGTTATATTTTATTTACAATTCCTTTCTTTTTGATAATCTCATCTTTATCGTTGAGATTTGCAAATCGGTACAAATTTATCTTTTTTCCCTTCTTTGGATTATTTATTGTTTTTTCACTTTTCCAAAATTTCCGGTTTATTTTTAATCCAAATAAATCATTTCTGCCAAGAAATGAAAGATCTGGTTATCTTGAAGAGTGGTCTGCCGGAACTGGTATAAGAGAAGTGTCTGTATATTTGGTTGATTTTTATAGAAAAGAAAAAAGAGAGATTCTTGTTGGTACGGAAGGTTATTTTGGAACGCTTCCTGATGGATTACAGGTTTATCTAAATGATTATCCTCAGATTAAAGTGGCTGGAATGGGTATTAATTTTAATAATGTTCCTGAAGGATTGGTTACTTCAGCCGGTAGTGGCACACCGACATTTTTTGTAGTGAATAGTTCAAGGGCAAAGATAGAAGATTTGAAAAACCTAGAGCTTTTAGCAGAGTATCCGAAAGCAAAGAAAAAAGATGGTTCTTTTGAGAAACTTCTTTTTTATAGAGTTAAAAGTAACTAGAGATTATTCATGGTAAAATTAACCTGTGTTAGGCTTTTCTAAAAAAAATATTTCAGAGGTTGAGGAAATTGATTTTCAGATTGTGAAGAAGAGAGCGGTTTCAGGTGTGGTTGTTCTGACAGGTAGAACTTTTTTCTTGAGCCTTCTTTCCTTTTTTGCTACAGCATTGCTTACTGTTTTTCTTGAGCCTTCGCAGTTTGGAGTTTTTTGGATAGTCTCTGCTGTAGTTAGTTTTCTTTCTTATTTTAGCGATATAGGTTTGGCGGCAGCTTTGATTCAAAAAAAAGAAAAATTAAACCAAAATGATTTAAATACAACCTTTGTAGTTCAACAAGTCTTGGTTATTTTTATTTTATTTTTGCTGTTTCTTTTTTCTCCAGCATTGGTGCGTTTTTATAGTCTTGATTTTGAGGGTAAGATTCTTCTTTATGCGCTTGGTGTAAGCCTTTTTATGTCGTCGCTTAAAACCATTCCTTCAGTTTTGCTTGAAAGAAACTTGGAGTTTGGAAAGTTGATAATACCACAAATATTGGAGAATTTAACTTATAACGTTTTGGCAGTGTTTCTTGCTTGGCAGGGATTTGGTACAAGAAGCTTCACTTACAGTGTTTTGGCAAGAGGATTTGTGGGACTTATAGCCATCTATGTTATTTATCCTTGGAGACCAACTTTTTCTTTTTCTAAAGAGTCTTTGCGTTCTCTTCTTAAGTTTGGAGTCCCCTATCAACTTAACACGTTCCTTGCCACGATCAAAGATGATGGGCTAACTGCCTTTTTGGGTGGAATATTGGGTGGTTATGGTGTTGGACTTTTGGGTTGGGCGCAAAAATGGGGACAAGCACCTCTGAGATTTTTTATGGATCAGGTGATAAAAGTAACTTTTCCTGCTTTTTCTAGGATTCAAGATAACAAAGATGAATTAAGATCAGCCTTGGAGAGATCTTTGTTTTTTATTTCATTTTTGGTTTTTCCTTCTTTGTTTGGACTACTGGCTTTGGCGCCTCTCTTAGTTTACCTTATACCAAAGTATATTAAATGGGAACCAGCGCTTATTCCGCTCTATTTGATTGGTTTTAATACAATTTTTGCCTCTATCTCTACGCAACTGACGAATTTTCTAAATGCAACAGGTAGAATAAAAACGACTTTTAAACTTATGATTATGTGGACAACTCTTTCTTGGCTTTTTATACCTTTTCTTTCGTATAAGTTTGGAGTGATTGGGGCTGCCTTTGGGTATGCTTTGGTTGGCGTAAGTTCTTTAGTTGTATTCTTTGTTGTTTTTAGGTTTTTGCGGTTTTCTTTTTTAAGATCTTTTTTAAAGCCTTTGGTGGCTTCTTTGATTATGTTTGTAACACTTTATTTTTTGAGAATAAAGTTAACAATTTCTTTTTTTTCTTTTTGGGTTCTTCTTGGTGTGGGTGGGATAGTCTATTTTTTGTTGATTTACCTTATGGTGGGCAATTTGCTTATAGAAGATGTTAAGAAAAGCACAAAGTTACTTTTTGGAAAAAAGAACTGATTTGGCAATCTTTGCTGTTATTTTTTTAGGCACTCTTGTGTGGTCTTTGACTATGGTAAGGAGCGGCCTTTGTTTTGATAGAAACTGTCAATCTGGTGTTGGATTTTGGGGAGCAAATGGACATGATGGGGTATGGCATGTTGCTTTGATTAAAAGTTTGTCTTCTGGAAGTTTAGATAACCCTGTTTTTGCAGGAGAGCGTTTAAAAAATTACCATCTTGGTTATGATTTTTTTCTTTCTTTAATGTCCCGCTTTTTTAAAGTCAGTCCTTCGTTTTTGTATTTTCAAATTTTTCCACCCGTTTTGGCGTTTTTAATTGGTTTTCTTGTTTTTAAGTTGGTTTTTAAGATGGCAAGAAACAAACTTTTTGTCTTTTGGTCTTTATTTTTTGTTTATTTTGGGGGAGGGTTTGGTTTTCTGGTTAGCCTAGTAAGAGAGGGTAAACTTGCAGGGGACTCAATGTTTTGGGCCCAGTCGCAGGCTACAACGTTATTAAATCCTCCTTACGCTTTTTCTTTGATTTTTTTACTTTTGGGTATTTTGTTTTTTGAAGGTTATTTGAAGAGGGGAAAATCTAGTTTTGCTTTATTAACAATAGTGTCATGGGGTTTTCTTTCTCAAATAAAAATCTATGCTTTTGTGTTGGTTATACTTTCGCTTGTTAGTTTGATTTTTTTGAGAATCTCTCATTTTAGGAAACTAACTACTATTTTTTTGGGAGTTTTGTTTTTGAATATTTTGATTTCTTTACCAATAAATCGGTTGCCCTCTTCGATTATTGAGTTTAGACCTTTTTGGTTTCTTGAGGCGTTGATGGCGTTTCCGGATCGATTGGGCTGGGCTAAATTTTATCAAGCGATGACCACTTTTGTATTGGCAGGTAATTATATGAAGGCTTCTATATTATATCTTATCGCTTTTATTTTATTCTTTTTTGGGAATCTGGGTTCTAGATTTTTATCTTTGAGAACATTTTTTAGGAAAAAGAATGGCCTAACTTTATTTTTGTATTTAATAATCTTTTGGGGATTGTTTCTGCCTCTTTTTTTTGTTCAAAGAGGAACACCCTGGAATACTATTCAGTTTTTTTATTATTCTTTGTTTTTTTTGAGCGTCTTTGCTGGTATCGAATTGGGTTTTCTTGCTTTGAAATTTAGGCGACGATTTTGGTTAACTTTGTTATTTTTTCTTATAACTTTACCGACAACTGCTACAACACTTGGGCATTATTTGCCACGTTTTCCGCAATCAAGATTGCCAAAAGGGGAAATTGAGGCTCTAAGTTTTTTATCGCAGCTTCCACATGGAAGAGTTTTATCTTTACAAGTCCCAGGAGTGGTTTATGATGATTATAATTCCCCCACCCCTTTGTATGCTTATGATTCAACTTCTTATGTTAGTGCTTTTTCTGGTAAAGAGGTTTATCTGGAGGATTTAGTTAATCTAAGCATAATGGGTTATGATTACAAGCCAAGACTTAATCAAGTTGAATCTTTTCTTAAGAATCCTGACTCGGGTAATTCAAAAGAATTTCTTGATAAGGAAAAGATTGATTATATTTATATCGTTAGAAGATCCTCTCTTGATGAAAATAAGCTTAATTATTTAGAGAGGGTCTTTGAGAATGAAGATTCTTTGATTTTAAAAGTTGACATCTAAAGTGTAAAATATGCCTATGGCAAAAATAAAAGTCTCCCTTGTTATAAACACTCTAAACGAGGAAAAGAATATAGTTTCTGTTATTAGGTCTGTAGGTGATTTTGCTGATGAAGTTGTGGTTGTTGATATGGAATCCAGTGACAATACAGTTTCTTTGGCGAAGCAAATCGGTGCGCGAGTTTTTACACATCCAAGGATAGGTTATGTTGAACCTGCAAGAAATTTTGCTATAGAAAAAGCCAAAGGAGATTGGATTTTTATTTTGGATGCAGATGAGAGAGCGAACCCAAGACTTCTTGCCAAACTCAAAAAGCTTATTAGGTATGAAAAACCTGATTATGTTTTGATTCCTCGGAAAAATATTATTTTTGGTAAATGGATTAGGAATTCGAGGTGGTGGCCAGATTATAACATTAGGTTTTTTAAAAAAGGGGCTGTTGTTTGGAAAAATGAAATACATAGTGAACCAGAGAGGAAAGGCAAAGGAGTAACTCTTTTACCCAAAGAAAAGTATGCTATTGTGCATAGAAATTACTCTTCAGTAAGCGACTATATCCAGAGAATGGATATTTATTCTTCTATTCAGGCGAAAGAGAAAGTATCTAGTGGTTATAAGTTTAATTTCTTGGATTTATTAGAAAAACCAGCAGCTGAATTTTTTGGTCGTTTTTTTTCGGGAAAGGGGTATAAGGATGGCGTTCATGGTTTGGCATTAGCCTTGTTGCAAACATTTTCTGAATTGATTATTTATCTTAAAGTGTGGCAAACTGAAGGTTTTGTTGATGGTGAGTTTGATTTTAAGAGTCTAGATAAGTCTTTAGTTAAGATGGAGAAAGATTTAAACTATTGGCGAGCTGATGTAAAACTTAAAAAAACTAATAGGTTTTTACAATCATTAATTTTGAAGATTAAGAGAAAATTTAGATTGATTTAATAGAAAGATGAATAAAAAAGTTTTTGTTGTTGTGCTAAATTGGAATAGAGCGGACGACACTTTAGATTGTCTTTATTCTCTTTCTACTCTTATCTTGGATAATATTGATTTAACGGTAGTTGTTGTTGACAATGCTTCTGTTGATAATTCGGTTGAAAGAATAAAAAAAGCCAGTTTTCCTTTTAAACTTGTTATTTTGGAAAATTCTGAGAACCTTGGTTTTGCAGGAGGTAATAATGTTGGTATTGAATACTCGCTTAAAGAGGGAGCTGATTATGTGATGGTATTGAATAACGATACGATTGTAGACAAAAAACTTCTTGTCGGTCTTCTTCCATCTTTTTTTGATAGAAATAAAAAAGTTGGAGTTGTGTCGCCTAAGATTTATTTTTTAAAGGGTTTTGAATTTCATAGGGATAGGTATTCTGAAGAGGAACTTGGGAAAGTTATTTGGTATGCTGGTGGAAAAATTGACTGGGGTAATGTTTTTGGGAGCAATAGGGGAGTGGATGAAGTTGATAATGGCCAGTTTGATAAAGAGTCTGAAACCGATTTTGCTACTGGTTGCTGTAGTCTTTTTTCCGCTTTGGCTTTGAGAGAGGTTGGTTTTTATAACGAACGTTATTTTATGTATTTTGAAGATACTGATCTTTCTGTTCGTTTGAATAAAGCGGGGTATAAGGTCCTATTTAATCCTAGTGGATTAGTTTTCCACAAAGTTGCTCAGAGCTCTGGAATTGGAAGCGACCTAAATGATTACTTTATTACTAGAAACCGTTTTTTGTTTGGTATGAAATATGCTCCTCTAAGAAGTAAGTTTGCTTTAATTAGAGAATCTTTTAGATTATTGGTTAATGGTAGAAAATGGCAAAAGATAGGGGTTGTTGATTTTTATAGAGGGAATTTTGGGAAAGGGTCTTGGATATGAAAAAGAAGAATAATGCTAAGGTGGGTGTTGTGATTATAGCCAAGAATGAGGAAAAGAATATTGTTGGTTGTCTTGAGAGTGTTAGCTGGGCTGATGAGATAGTTGTTGTTGATGGAGGTTCGATTGATAAAACGAAACAAATATCTAAAAAATTTGGTGCTTCTGTTTTTGATTTTTTGAGTAATGATTTTTCTGAAAGGAGGAATTTGGGTACGGAAAAAATTAAATCTTATTGGGTGTTGCATATCGATGCTGATGAAAGGGTGACTCCTAGTTTAAAAAAAGAACTTTTTGACATTATCGAGAATGATGGCTATGGCAATACCCAATTTGCAATACCCCGAAGAAATTATGTTTTCGATAAAGAGATGAAACATTGTGGTTTGTGGCCGGATTATGTTGTTAGGTTTTTTAAGAAGGAAAGCTTTATTCGTTGGAGTGGTAGGTTGCATGAACAGCCCAATGTGATAGGTGATCTAGGGTACGCGAATAATTTTTTTGTTCACTTAAAACATGATAATCTTTTTGATATTGTTAAAAAAACTAATTCTTGGTCAAAAATAGAAGCGGAACTTATGTTTGATGCAAACCATCCACCAATGAATGTTCCTCGGTTTCTAACAGCTGTTTTTCGTGAGTTCTGGTTGAGATTGGTTAGACAGAAGGCCTTTCTTGATGGTGTAGAAGGGGTAATTTATGGAATATATCAGGTTTATAGCCGATTTTTAAGTTACGCCAAGCTTTGGGAAATGCAATTAAAATGAAAGCAGCATTGTTTGACCCCTATCTTGATACTTTAGGTGGAGGAGAGAGATATTTGGTGGGGGTGGCAAGAGTTTTGGAATCTTTGGGTTTTGATGTTTTTTTGGAGTGGAGTGATGAGGGTATTTTGGAAAAGCTTGAACAAAGGTTCGGAGTAAAACTTGATAGAACTTTTGTTTTAGGGAACATTAAAAGAGGTTTGGGTTTTGATTTTTGTTTCTGGTTTTCTGATGGCAGTGTTCCATTTCTTCTTGCAAAAAAAAACTTTCTTCATTTTCAGGTGCCTTTTAGAGAAGTAAATGGTAAAAGTGTCAAAAACAGAATCAAGTTTTTGAGTATAGATAAGATTATTGTTAACTCTCTTTTTACAAAGAGGGTGATAGACGAAGAATTTAGTGTTTCGAGTGATGTAGTTTATCCGCCGGTTGATGTTGATAGTTTTTTCAATAAAAGTACTAAAAAGGAAAATGTTATTGTTTCTGTAGGCAGGTTTTCTCAATTAAAACAAGCGAAAAGTCAAGATGTTTTGGTTAAGGTCTTTAAGGATATGATTAAAAGAGGATTAATTAAGGATTGGAAACTGGTGCTTGCTGGAGGTACAGAAGTGGGGTCTTCTGCTTATATTGGAGAATTAAAGAAAGAGTCTTTAGGTTATCCTATAGAATTTCTAGAAAGTCCTCCTTTTGATAAATTGGTTGAGACTTATTTGAGATCCAAAATTTTTTGGTCTGCCAGTGGTTTTGGTGTGGATGAGAATAAAAGTCCCGATAAAGTAGAACATTTTGGAATAACTTTGGTTGAAGCTATGGCGTCGCGCGTTTTCCCAATTGCTTTTGCTGCAGGAGGGCATAAGGAAATAATAGAAAATGGAAAGAGTGGTTTTTTGTGGAAAGATGAAAGGGAACTGGTTGATCTTACACTCTTGGTGATAAATAAAAAATTATATCTTAAAAGGGAAGATAATTTGGTTAAAAGAAGTAAAATGTTTTCTTATGAAGCTTTTTCTGATAAAATGAAAAACTTGTTGTCTGTTGCCTAGACTTGTTTTTTATGAATTTTATGAAGGATTTTTCTGTATCTGTTGTTATTACAAATTTTAATGGGCGGGAAATTTTGTCTCAAAATCTTCCTTCTGTTATTGAGGCGAAGAAAGAACCTTTAAATAGGATAATTGAAATTATAGTGGTTGATGATGCCTCAAGGGATGACAGCGTTTCCTTTTTGAGAAAAAGTTTTCCGGAAGTTAAGGTTATAGCACATCGTAAAAATAGAGGTTTTTCAGCAACTGCGAATACTGGTATAAGAGCAGCAAAAGGCAATTTGGTTTGTATTCTTAATAATGATGTTTTTGTAACAAAGGATTTTCTCAAAGAAGTGTTTGATATTTTTGCCGAAAATCCAAGTTGTTTTGGTGTTTCCTTAAGTGAGAGAGGCTATGGACCAGCAGTTGGCTTTTTTGAAAATGGTTTTGTAAATCATTCTCCAAAGAAGAAAACGAAAAGTATTTCTAAAACCTTTTGGGTGAATGGTGGTAGTGGTATTTTTAGGAGAGATTTATTGATTAAGGTTGGTTCGTTTGATGAGGAGCTTTTTTCGCCATTTTACTGGGAGGATGTCGACCTGTCTTACAGAGCTTTAAAAAGAGGTTTTGAAATTTTTTGGCATCCCAATGCCAAAGTTATTCATGAACACGAGACAACAATAGGTAAAATAAATAAGAGGTACAGAAACAGAATCCAAGAGAGGAATCAGCTTCTTTTCATTTGGAAAAATATCACAAGCAATCGTTTGTTTATCAGGCATCTGATGGGTCTTTTAGATAGAATAATAAGGCACCCGGGTTATTTGATAGTATTTTTTATGGCTTTATCTAAAATTAAAAAGGTTTTTAAAGCTCGTCGCAGGGAGAAAAAAGAAGGTGTTGTGGCAGATGAGTTTATATTCTCTAGCTTTAATTAAATAGTGAAAAAGAAACCTTTAGTCTCTCTAGTAATATTAAATTATAATACACGCGAGCTTACTTTGAATCTTATTGATTCTATTGAAAAAAGTAGTGATTTTGAGATTATCCTGGTTGACAATAATTCTACAGATGGTTCTTGGGAAAGTTTTAGAGAACTCAAAATTCCAAACTTGGTCCTTGTTCGTAATAAGGAAAATCTTGGTTTTTCAAAAGGTGTAAATGTTGGTATTAGGAAGGCAAGAGGTGAGTATATACTTCTTTTGAATTCGGATGTTAAAGTTAAAAAGGGATCAATTTTGGCGCTTGTTGATTTTGCTAAAAAAACTCCAGATGCGGGTGTCGTCGCTCCCAAGCTTATT
The DNA here is from genome assembly GCA_013374855.1 of Candidatus Woesebacteria bacterium. Classification (GTDB taxonomy): domain Bacteria; phylum Patescibacteriota; class Microgenomatia; order UBA8517; family UBA8517; genus Ch104c. The sequence continues at coordinate 546,056 of CP055308.1, forward strand.
TTAGGAAATGGCGAAGTTCAAAAGTCTGTTTTTCACTTTCCAACTATTTGGGGTGCGTTTAAGGAGTATATCTTAAAAATTAAAAATTCTTATGGGCCGTATTTGCCGAAATCTGAGAAACCACAAGCTGTTGATGTTGTTGTGGGTGCAGCTTTTCTTATCAAACGTGAAGTTTTGGAAAAAGTGGGACTTTTTGACGAGCGTTATTTTATGTATTTTGAGGACATAGATTACTGTCGTCGTGTATGGAGAGCTGGTTATAAAGTTTATTACCTACCCGCAGTTTCTATGATCCATTATCATGGACAGAGTGTTAAAAAAATTGCAAGTCCAGAAAACCAATGGAAAATGCTTATTCCATCAAGCAAAATTTATTTTGGTGTTTTTAGACATTGGGCAATTTATTTCGTTACTAGGTTTGGAAGCTTAATCGACAAAGTTTTTCAGAATTCTCTTATTAGGATAGTTTTTATTTTAATCATTTTTATTTTTTTGACATTTCCTGTTGTAAGACCACTTTTGCGAAAGGGATATTTTTATATGCAAGATGACCTTCAGGCTTTTAGATTGCATCAAATGGATAAATGTTTTAAAGATTTGCAATTTCCGTGTCGTTGGGTTCCAGATGCTGGCTATCAGTATGGTTATCCTCAATTTAATTTTTATCCTCCCTTCGTTTATTATCTGGGTGAATTAATTCATCTCTCAGGATTTCAATTTGTGGATGTGGTTAAGATATTATTTATTCTTGGTTATGTTTTTTCTGCTCTGGCTATCTTTATTCTTATTCGTACACTGGTTGGTTTTTGGCCAGCTCTTGTGGGATCTGTTGTTTATACATACGCTCCATATAAAGCAGTTGAGGTTTATGTAAGAGGTGCGTTAAGTGAATTTTGGTCTTTTGTTTTTTTTCCTCTTATATTTTGGTCTTCTTACCTCTTAATAAAGACTGATAAAAGGAAATATCTAATTTTTCTTTCTTTATTTTTAGCTTTTTTGTTAACCACTCATGTTTTAATGTCTATGGCATTTATTGTTCCTTTTGCTTTATGGGTTGTTTTTTGGTTAATTAAAGAGAGAAAGTTTAAGACATCTGTAGTTTTGAACCTTTTCTTTTCTTTTTTCTTGGCTTTTTGTCTTTCTGCTTTCTTTGTTTTGCCTCTTTTTTTTGAAAGAAAGTTTGTTCATGTGGAGACGATGATAATGGGTTATTTTGACTATCGAAAGCATTTTCTGGGGATCTATAAGTTGATTTTTGATAGGGATTGGGGTTATGGTTCTTCTGGTTTTCCTGATGAGAAATTAAATCTTTCTTTGGGGGTAGTTCAATTTTTGTCTTCTGTTTTGATTTTCCTTTATTCTTCTTTTATTTTGTTAAAGTTTAAAAGCGGAAGGGTTAAAAAGCTTTCGCTTCTTGTTGTTTTTTTGTTTTTTCTATCTTTGGCTAATCTTTTTATAATTCATCCCCGTTCTGTTTTTATTTGGGAAAGATTTCCACTTTTGCATTGGTTTCAGTTTCCGTGGAGATTTATGACAATAGTTCTTTTTTTAACTTCTGTCTTAATCGGAGTTGGCTTAGTTTTATTTCGTGGAAGAGCCGCGTTTTTAATTGGTTTTTCAATTTCTGTTTTGGCAATAGTTTTAAATTTAGCTTACTTTAGTCCTAGGGATTGGTATTACGATGTTGATGATAGTACTAAGTTTTCTGGGGAACTTTGGGAGAAGCAGCTTACGATTAGTATTTTTGATTATTTACCAATTTACTCGGTTTTGCCTCCTTGGGAGAAAGCACCAGAGCTACCTGAAGTTATTGAAGGTAATGCTAGTTTTAGCTATTACACAAAAGGTAGTCATTATCAGATGGGACGAGTTGATGTTTTGACGAATAATGCTTTGTTGAGAATTCCTTTGTTTGACTTTCCTGGTATGAATGTTTTTGTTGATGGGAAAAAGGTACCCCATGTAAATGATAATTGTGTGGGTCAGCGCTATTGTTTGGGGCTTGTTACTTTTTCTGTATCAAAAGGGAGTCATTTAGTTGAGATAAGATTGCAAGATACGCCGGTGAGAAAGATAGGTAATTATTTAACCTTAATTTCCTTTTGTGCGATAGTGTTTTTGCTTGTAAAGAAAAGATAATGAAAAGGATTTTTTTTTGGTTGTCTTTTCTACTATCTTTGGTTTTTGTTTCTTGGCCACTTTTTCGCAGTGGTTATTTTACTCACCACGATAACATTCAGATAATTAGAATTTTTGAGATGAGAAGATGTATTTTGGATTTGCAGATTCCTTGCCGTTGGGTACCTGATATGGGATATGGGTATGGATTCCCGCTTTTTAACTATTATGCTCCTTCTGTTTATTATTTGGGGGCTATTTTGAGCTTTGCCTTGGGTTATATAGGAGCGGCTAAAATGCTTTTTTTCTTAAGTTTTGTTGTTGGTTTTTTGGGTATGTTTGTTTTTTCAAAGTTGTTTTTTGGCTTTTGGGGAGCTTTGGTATCTTCAGTTCTCTTTACCTATGCTCCATATCGTGCTTTGGATGTTTATGTAAGAGGTGCTCTTTCTGAAATTTTTGCTATTTCTGTTTTTCCACTAGTTCTTTATTATTCTTATCAGTTGCTTCAGTTTGGCAGGAAAAGGCATTTTGTTGGATTGGTTATCTCTCTTTCTTTTTTTCTGATAACTCACAATGTGATGGTGATGCTTTTTTTGCCAGTTGCTGTTTTGTTTTTCATTTTGATGACCTTTTTGGTTGAGAAAAAAAGCCGTCTTATTTCTTTATTTGTTGGATTAGTATTGAGTTTTGGTTTATCTTCATTTTTTGTTTTACCTGCTTTTTTGGAAAAAAATCTAGTTCAGATCGAATCTATGATTCAAGATGAACTTAATTTTAGAGCTCATTTTGTCAAAGTTGGCCAGCTTTTTTGGATTAGGGATTGGTATTATGGTGCTTCCCAACCTCAGCAGAATGAAACTATATCATTTCAAGTGGGTTGGCCTCATTGGTGGTTGGTAGCTGTTTCAATTCCGTTTTTGTTGCGGGAGCTTTTGAAAAGAGGGACTAAGGTTAGTAAGACATTTTGGATTGCTCTCTTGGCGGTTTTTGTTTTTATAGTATCTGTTTTTATGACGCATAATAAATCTGCTTTTATTTGGGAGAAAATGGCTCTTTTGAGTTTTGCTCAGTTTCCTTGGAGATTTTTATCTTTGGCTATTTTTTCTTCCTCTTTAGTTGGTGGGTATTTATTAAGCTTAACAAGGGGAAATTTGCTAAAATTTGCCTTTGCTTTGATTGTTTTGCTTGCAATTGTCTTGAATTGGAGATACTTTAGACCTGAAAGGTTTTTGGATATTGATGACGTTAGTGTTTTAGGTGGTGCTTTCTGGGAAGAACAGCAGAAGGGTTCTGTTAGAGACTATCTCCCAAAGGGTGCAAAAATACCATCTTCTATTGCTCCAACGCGGTTTTCCATAGATACTTCCGATGTTGTTTTGTATGATTTTGACAAATCTACGAAAAGTTGGAAATTTAGTGCCAAAGTAGATAAAGAATTGGAGATAGAAATTCCAGTTTTCGACTTTCCTTATTGGAGTGTAAGAATTGGCGATTCTTTGGTTAACTATAAAGTGGGAGAGAACGGCCTTATGAGGTTAAAGTTACCAAGAGGAGAGTATATTGTTCAGGGTGTTTTACAAGATACGACAATAAGAAGATTTTCTAATTTTATATTTCTTTTTAGTTTGACAGCCTTTTTGTATTTATTGAAAAATGGGAAGAGTTTTAAAATTTTTAGATAAAAATATCTGGTTATTGTTAATGTTACTTTCTTTGCCTTCTGTTTTTTCCCTTTTTGCAAGGAGAGGCTATTTTGGTGTTTCGGATGATATGCATGTAGCGTGGCTTTATGAAATGGTGAGAGTTTTGGAATCTGGTAAATTGCCTCCACGTTTTGTTCCCGATTTGAGTTTTGGTTTTGGTTATCCTCTTTTTAATTTTGTTTTTCCTTTGCCATTTTATTTAGGTGCCTTGTTTTATTTTTTGGGTTTTAGTTTGGTGGATAGTACTAAGATAGTCTTGGCTATAAGTTTGCTTTTCTCGTCTTTGTTTATGTACTTTCTCTTGAGGAAATTTGTAAACAAATATACTGCACTATTAGGTGGAGTGATTTATCTTTATGCACCATATAGGGCAACTGATGTATATGTAAGAGGTGCAATTGGGGAGTCGCTTGCTTTTGTTTTTCTTCCCCTTATAGTTCTATCTTTTGTAAATGTTTTGAATTTGGGAAGGAAAAAAAATGGTTTGAGGTGGATTGGTTTGGGATCTTTGTTTATTGCAGGGTTGATTTTGTCTCACAATATAACAGCATATATGTTTTTGCCTTTTTTGATTGTTCTTCCTGTATTGTTTAAAAACAGAAAGAATATATTTTATTTGGTCTTATCTTTTTTGGGTGGTCTTTTTTTATCTTGTTATTTTTGGATTCCGGCTATTTTTGATAGTAAGTTAGTTAAATATGATACAGTTTTTTCCTATTTTGATCACTTTCCAACATTGAAACAGCTTGTTACTCCTCATTTTGGTTATGGAGCATCTGTTCCTGGTCCTTATGATACTATGTCATTTTTTATTGGCGTTCCACAACTTGTGGTTTTATTTTTGGGTTTGTTTTTATTCTTGTTCAATTGTAGGGTATTCTTACAAAAGGAAAAAACTATTTTTCTCTGGGCACTGGTCTTGTTTTTTGTATCTCTTTTTATGATGAATTATCGATCTAGTTTTTTGTGGAGGATTATTCCTCTTTTAGGTTATTTTCAATTTCCTTGGAGGTTCTTAACTTTGATTGTATTTTCTTCCTCTTTGTTTTTGATAGCGTTTGATAGGTTGAAAATTAATAAGTATGTTTTTTTGTATTTGTCTTTTGTAATCTCCGCAGTCTCGTATTATGTTTATTTTAAACCAAGTGAATATTTGATGAGGGGTGATAGTTATTATATAAATCGCTATATCCCAGTACCCCAAGCAAGCTCTGAGTATAAAAAGATATCGGAGGAGTATTTAAGGTTACCTGTTTTAACTCAAAAAAGACCTGAAGATGTTTTGCCGGTTTTTTTTGGAAATGGTTTTCTTGTTGACAAGATTAATGATATTAATAATTTGGATATTAGAGCAAGAATATTTGTGACGGATAATAATGGGACGATAGTCAACTTTAGGAAGTATGATTTTCCTGGTTGGGTGGTTATGGTAGATGGAGAGAAGGTTAAACATTTTACTGGTACTCCTTATGGCCAAATTTCATTTTTTGTCTCTTCGGGTTATCATGATGTTAATATTGTTTTTAAGGAGACTACACGTAATATTTTGTTAAATTTTATATCTTTGTTTTCTTTATTGGTTATTTTTACTCTGGTTTTTAGAAAAGGGGATAAAGGTGGTTTTTAATTGTGTGGAGATTGTTTTATAATCCTTTATATTAGAATGAAAGGCAAACTTTTTTGGATTGTTTTATTTTTGGGGATAATTGTTAGGTTTTTCCTTGCTTTTTCATCAATACATCCTGATTTGGTAGCTTTTTACACAGGAGGTCAGATTGTTTTTGATGGTCATTTTTGGGATCTTTATGATTACATAGAGAAATTACCTTTTGATAGCCCTTTGAGAAAGATTTATCCTGCCGATCTTTTTATTTATCCACCACTTGTTTATCTTTTTTTTGGTTATGTGGCAACAACTTTTTCTACTATTGTCCCTGTTTATGTTCGTGAGGCTTTGATTTACGATCTGCCTTCGGTGCTTGGTGATTTAAGGCTTAATCTTTTTCTATTGTTGTTTAAGGTTAGTTATTTGCCTTTTGATTTGGGAATAGCTTTTTTGTTTTTGCAAATTTTTAAGGATAAGCCAAAAAAAGGATTTTCAGCTTTCGTTCTTTGGATTTTTAATCCTGTTAACTTGTATGTTACTTACATGATGGGGCAGTTTGATGTTTTACCAACCTTTTTTGTAGTTTTTGCTTTTTATCTCATTGTTTCTTTTTATAAAACAAAACCTCATTATCTTTATCTGGCTGGATTTTCTTTAGGTGTGGGAGCCTCATTAAAAATTTATCCTTTACTATTTATACCTCTCTTAATGTTTTTAGAGAAAAATTGGTTTAGGAGGTTGCTTTTGTTTTTTGTCTCTTTTGGTGTTTATCTTTTGTCTATATTTCCATTTTTAGACTCTCCTGGATTCCGATCTTCGGCGCTTTTGGCAGGACATACGCTTAAAAGTTTTTATGCAACAATACCAATCTCTGGAGGGCAGTCGATAATTATTTATCTATCTCTTTTGTTTTTTGTTTATTGGGTTTTTTACTTTAGGGGAGTAACTTTAAATAATTTGTGGAGTGGTTTTTTTATTATTTTATTGTTGTTTTTTGTTTTTACACATTACCACCCTCAGTGGTTTTTATGGATAATCCCCTTTTTAATTTTTGATTTGATTGATTCAGATGGAAAAAACTGGCCTTTGGTTTTATTATCGGTCTTTGTGTTTTTTGGTTTGGTATTGTTTTTTGACAGGAGTCTAAGTTTGGGTCTGTTTTCCCCTCTGTTTCCCTCTCTTTTTAGTGGACAATCAATCTGGGAACTTCTTGGAGTAAATTTGGAATTAAATTTGTGGAGAAGTGTCTTGCACTCATTGTTTGTGTCGGTAGCTCTCTTTTACTTTTACATTCTCATTCCCAAAAATTGGAAGTAAGTTTATGAACAGAAATTTAGTCCTTTTAATTTTTATTTTAGCTTTTTTGTTTAGATTATTTCTTTTGCCTTTTGGGAATCATCATGATCTGTTGGTTAATGCTGAATGGGGACAAACTTTGTTTGTGGAGGGAGCAGACTCATTTTATCAGAAAAAGGATTGGATTTATGGCTCACCAACGCAGTTTCCCTTGATTAATTTGATCTATTCTTATAATTTTCAATTCTTTGGAAAGTGCGTGGTTCTTTTTAATTTTATAAACGAGTTTTTAAGCGAGCACAACTTTTTTCCCACTTTGTTTTCTCATTGGTTCCGTTTTAACAGTTGGTTTTCTTGGACTTATTTTGACGAATCGCCTTTTATGAACGGTTATTTGGTTGTGATGAAGCTGATACCTCTTGTTTTTGACTTGCTAACAATGCTTCTTGTCTTGTTTTTAGCAAAGAAGTTAAAGTTAAGGTCTAGACTTTTAATTCCTTTGTTATTGGGTGTTGCTTTTATGCCTTTTGTTTGGTATGAGAGTGTTTTGTGGGGGCAATATGATCAATTTTCTTCTTTTCTAGCTATTCTGTCATTGTTTGCTGTTTTTCTTTGTAAAAATAAGCAATTTGCTTTTGTTTTGTCATCTTTTTTGTTTTCCATTTCTTTTCAGATTAAACCAACTGTTTTGTTTGTTTTTCCACTGTTTCTTGTTTTTTATTTCCACTTGAGGCCAAAGGTTTTAACAATTATTTTTGCCTTGATTGTAAACTTAATGTTTTTGTTTTTTACAACCTTACCGTTTTTGGGTGAAAAAGGTTTTCTTGAGTTTTTTATCCAGACAATAATTCCTACCGTTTTTAATAATAACAGATATGGTCTTGTTGGTAGGGCTTTTAATTTTTGGTCATTATTTGCTCATTTTGGTGTTTCCTCACTTGATTTCTACATTTTGGGTATTAAGGCTTTTTATATTGCATCTTTGTTTTTGGTTGCTTTTGTAGTTTTGTCAATTTACCTTTTTCTTAAAAATAGGAATTTAATTGGAGCGTTGATTAGCTTGTATTTGTTAAGTGGCGGTTTTTATATGTTCTTTATTGGAGTGTTAGATAGGTATTTTTATCTTCCCTTAATTGTTCTATTAATTGTTGCTTTATTTAATGGAAAGGTATTTTTGTCTTGGCTTGCTAGCAGTTTGATTTTCAGTTTTAACTTATTTTATTCTTGGGGTTATCCTTTTCTAACGATAGGGGAAGCTTGGGAAAATTTTTTTTTGGTTAGGGTTGGTAGTTTCTTGAGTATATTTGTTTTTATTTTTACATCTGTTTACTTTTTGTTTATTTTTTGCTACTCTGAGAAAGTATGAAAAGACAACCTAAGATTGTAATAGTAATGCCCGCATATAACGCAGAAAGAACTCTTAAGGACACTTATAAGGAAATTCCCAGAGAGTTTAGAAAGCACATTATTCTGGTTGATGATCAAAGCAAAGATAAAACTGTAGAAGTGGCGAAAAAGCTTGGAATAAAAGTTTTTACTCATCCAAATAATCTTGGCTATGGTGGGAATCAAAAGACTTGTTATTGGGAAGCTTTAAAGTTAAAGCCTGATGTTGTTGTAATGCTTCATACGGATTATCAATATGATGCGACCATGATACCTTATCTTGTTCAGCCGATTCTGGATGGAAAATTTGATTTTATGTTTGGGAGTAGAATTGCAAATAGAAGGGGTGCCTTGGAGGGCGGCATGCCTCCTCTGAAATACTATGTTAATAGAATTGTTTGCTTTATCCAAAATATTCTTTTGGGAGTTAATTTTACAGAGCATTTTTCGGGATTCCGTGCCTACAGCAGTAAACTTTTGAAAAAGGTTCCTTTTCAGAGGTTTTCCAATGATTTTGTTTTTGATCAGGAGATGACAATTTCTGCTATAAGTTATGGTTTTAGAATAGGGGAGATTCCAATCCCCACAAGGTATCACGAAAGAGCGTCTTCTGTCGGGTTTTGGAAAGGGAGTAAGTTTATCTTAGAGGGCTTCTTGACAATCCTTGCTTATTTTTTACATAGGTGGGGCATTAAAAAGGATAGAAGGTTTAAGATGTAGAATTTACCAATTACCTGTACTTATAAATTTCTGGTATTTGGCGATAGTTAGGATTAGTTGAAAGATAAAAAGGATTGTAAGGTGGTTTTTCTTTAGTTTTGCGAAAGGAAGGGCAAAATAGATCCAACTGAAGTACCATAACTGCGCCTGATTGTATTTTGCCAATATTACAATTAAACTTACAATTATCATTATTCTTGCTAAAGTTGTTTTTTTTGTTTTTTTAAGAAAGATTAAGGGAGAGAAAAGGATACTTATATATTTTGTTAATACAGAAAGAGAAAGCGCGATTATGCTTTTTGTTTTTTGAGAATTTTTCCAAAATAAAGCTGAAAGGAAGAACAAGAATAGCATTATTGTTTCGTTATGGGAGTTTATGACTAATTCTATTAAAAGAAGTGGGTTAGTAAACCAGAGATAAATTGCTTTCCTTTTGTTTTTTATAATTTTTGAGATTATTATTCCTGTTGCTATGAATAGGAGTACATTTAGAATTTTGCTGAAGTAAAAGATTGTTAAGAACTTCTCTACTCCAAAGATGAACATTGGTATTAAGGAAACAAAAAGAGCAAGTGGTCCATAAATATATGGTCTGTGTGTCCAGTAGGTAAAAGATAGCCATATATCTTGATCACGGAGTGTTTCTGGAATAGTGGTGTATGGATTAAGTTTATAAAAGTAGAGAATTTTTGCTGAGAAAAGGTAACTGAATATATCGCTGGATAAAAAAGGGTAGGCTAGTGAAAGACAAAAAATCCCCAGGAATATTAGTCTTGTTTTTAGCTTTTTTTTAGTAAAAACGAAATAGAGTTGAATTATGGTCAATGTTACGACTGTTGCGATAAACCAAAATTCAAAAATATGCCGGTTATAAATCATAAAACCCCTTAGTTGGAAAAGCTTATTGAATATAGGTTTTGTTTGCGAGATAAATGTTATGAAACCGTGATCAGAAAAAGCATAGCAAATTGCTGCTGTAAGAGACGATATAAATATAAATATTATTTCTACCACTTTCTAATTTTAACATTAATGTAAGTTTTATTTTATTTTCAGAATTTTGTTAAGATATTTTTCTTTTTTGAAATAATCTTAGTGTAGGTTTAGCTTAATATTTAAGAATGATTTAAATTGTTTTTATTGTATTTTTGGAAAATTGGGAGGAATTATTTTTTCCCAGTTTGCATTTATATAGAGAGTGGATTGGTAGTTCCACTTGATTGCAAATATAACCAGAAAGATTAAAATAATTTGACAGATTTTTGTTGCAAATTTAATCCTTTCTCTTGGCAGCAAGTTAAATAGTAAGAGTAGTGAAATTATTATTACAGATATTCTGTATTCTATTTTGTTTGGGTAATCTTTCAGTATTTGATGCCCCCAGTAGAAACTGCTTGAAAATGGGAGTAGGTAGAATACTACTGCAATATTTGTGTTAATATATTTTACCATTTTCCATAATATGTATCCGCTAGTTATGGAAAGGTATGGTATTAGGTGGAAGTAATACCAAGGATAACTTAAACCAGCAAAGAAAAGAACTATTAAAAATGAAGAAATTATAGGGATTAGAGACAACTCTAGTTTTAATTTGTTCTTTAATATAAAAGATGTAGTTAGTGCAGATATAAATCCCCATAACCACCAGCCATCCAAGTTTAGTTTATCAGACCACTGATGAGTAAATATATTTATAAAATTTAAAGATCCTAGAAATTCTCTTTGAGAATTAGCTATTATCAATTTCCAGAAGAAATTGCCAGCAATCCAATTTCCCCACAGTAAGTATCCTAGTAGAGGAATTAATGCGAATAAAATAAACAGAATTAGATTTTTTTTATAATTCTTTTGCCTTGATAAAATAATGATACCTGCTATCAGAAATGACACTCCCGCTTCTTTTGCAAGTATTGATAAACCAGCAAAAATTCCTGATATGATTGCCAATATTTTTGCGGTTTTACTGTAAGATTTCTTATTGAATAATATGGAAAGGGTTAGGAAATTTATCATAATTAATGAAATAGTTGATAGAACATTTTCTAAAAGGGCATATCGGACATAGAAGAAAAATGAGGGTGCAGAGTTATAAGTTGCTGTGCTTAGTGTAGCGATCCAAGGGTTTTTAAATATCTGAATACTTAGCACAAATATTAGTAAGCTGTTTAACACTGCTAGGTATAGTGCCACTTTGCGGTATTGTTCTGGTTTGATTTGGTCTAGTCTGCTTACAGTTTTGGGAACACCTAAGCTGTAGATTAAACCACCTAATGGTGGGTGATCTATAAAAGGTTGAACAATTTTGACATGCTCCATTCCGCGACCAAAATCGAATTGATTTACTGATATTACAGGTTTTGGAAATTTATAATAATTGGTTAATTTTGGTTTTTCTTCATCAACCTTTATATAGAAATCTTCTAGTTTGGTAGATATGTTTTTAAATGATTCAGTTTCATATTCATAAACATTTGACCAGCCTATTGGTATTCCATTTTTCCTTATGCTAATTCCTTGGATTACATAATTTCTTTCGTCAAATATTCCTGTGTCGGGTATCTTTTCATGACCAATTTGCCTATTTTGAGCGAATATGTGTGTTAAGTATAAAGTGATAATTATATTTATTATGATTATGCTCCGTTTCATTTTTTATTTTTATTTTAACATTTTATATTCTTTATTTTTAAAGGTTTGTTTTTTGTTTCTTCTGTTTTTCTTTATTCTTTTGGTAGGGTAAAATAGACCTATGTTTAGCAAGAGGATTTGCTTTCTTGTTTTGTTTTTTGTTGTCATACTTTCCTTTTTTTTCCGTTTTTACAGACTAACGAGCGTCCCCCCTTCTCTGAATTGGGATGAGGTTTCGATTGGATATAATGCGTATTCTATTCTTAAGACGGGCAAGGATGAGTGGGGAGATTTTCTTCCCTTGCATTTTAAGTCTTATGGCGAATACAAGCTTCCTGGTCAAGTTTATTTTTCCATTCCGGCAATTGCTATCTTTGGCCTGAACGATTTTTCTGTTCGCATAACCCCTGTAGTTTATGGAACTTTAACTGTTCTTTTTGTTTATTTTCTGTCTCGCGAAATTTTTAAATCAGAAGCAATAGCTTTAATTTCTGCCTTTTTTATGGGGGTCTCGCCTTGGCATATTCAACTTACACGAGCATCTTTTGAGTCTTCTTTTGCCTTAATGTGGGTTGTTTTGGGGATGTTATTTTTTGTTAAAAGCTTTAGAAGATCGAAGCTTCTTTTTCTTTCTGCTTTGTTTTTTGCATTGGCAATGTATACATATAACTCTGCTCGTGGATTCTTGCCCTTTTTTGCTTTTTTTGTTTTACCTTTTTATCTCAAAGATTTTCTTAAGGAGAAAAAAACTGTTTTACTTTCTTCTGTGTTTTTCTTGATTTTAATCTTGCCTATTTTACATTTTTTTCTCATTGGTGAAGGCAAAGCGCGTTACAAGCTTGTGAGTGTGACTGATGAAGCTGGTCTTATCCCAAGAATTGAGGAAAGAAGAAATCTTTCTGATATGCCTTATATTCTAAAGAAAATTATTTATAACAGGTACACATTTATAAGTTATTACACAGTAAAAAATTACCTTTCCCATTTTACTCCCAGCTTTTTGTTTATAAACGGAGCACCCCATAAACAACATCATCCGCAGAAAATAGGAGAACTTTACTGGATTCAGGCGCCGTTTTTGTTGTTGGGAATGTACCTTATTTTTAAGAAGAAAAATAAATATCGTTTTATTCTTTTGGTATGGCTTTTAACAGCCTTTATACCAGTATCTCTAACTCGAGATAGTATTCCGCATGCTTTAAGGACTCTAAATGCAGCACCTGTTTATCAGTTTCTAACAGCAGTTGGAGTTTATTATTTTTTTAAATATATAAGATTAAAAAACATAATTGCTTTCTACTTTTTTCTTGCTACTACTTTTTTTATTTTCTTATTTCAGTTTGCAAAATATCAAATTTATCTTTATAAAGAGTATCCTGTCTTGTATTCCCGTGATTGGCAATATGGATATAAAGAGGCGGTGAATTTTTTAGAAAAAAATTATGAAAAGTATGATTTAATAGTCTTTACTCGTGAGTATGGAGAGCCGCATATGTTTACTCTTTTTTATCTAAATTATCCACCGGATAGATTTCAAGGTGATAAAAATCTTGTTCGTTTTGAGACTTATGATTGGGTAAGGGTATTAAGGTTTGGTAAATTTTATTTTCCTGATCTTGGTGATGAGGGAACAACAGTTAATGATGTCAGAAAAGAATTTCCTGGTAGGAAGATGCTGTTTATTGCAACTCCAGACGAGACTCCGGATGACACAAATATTCTGTATAAAGTTGATTTTCTTAATGGTAAACGTGCTTTTAACATTTTTGAATGAAAAGCAAATTAATACTTTTATTTTTGGTTATACTCTTTTTGACAACCAGATTGTATTTTATTGGGAGTATTCCTGGTTCTGTTTATTGGGATGAGGCTTCAATTGGATATAACGCGTACTCGATTCTTAAAACCGGAAGAGATGAATGGGGAGAATTTTTGCCGCTTCATTTTCGTGCTTTTGGAGAATTTAAACTTCCAGTTTATATCTATTCAACCATTCCCTTTATTTATGTTTTTGGTCTAAATGAAGTATCTGTAAGACTGCCGTCTGTTTTTTATTCTCTTTTTTCTCTGATAATTATTTACTTCTTGGTCAAAAAATTGACTGGAAATAATTCTGTTTCTTTCTTGTCTTGTTTTCTTTTTGTTGCCCTTCCTTGGAATTTTATTTTTTCAAGAACAGGATATGAAGCAAGCGCTGGGCTTTTTTTCTTTCTTGTTTTTATTTCTGTTTGGTTTTATTTTAATCCGCTTGTTTTGGATAAAAATAGGAAATTCAAAAGCCTTTTTTGGTGGCTTTTGTTTTTGTTTTCTTTTGTTTTATCTTTTTATTCTTACAATTCTTTTCGCTTTTGGAGTCCTGTTGTTTTTTTATTTCTTGTAGCTCAAATGTTTATAACTAAAAGAAAACTTTTTATAGGGAATTTACCTTTAATAATTCTATCTTTCTTTTTTATTATTGTCTCATTTTATCCTGTTTTTAGGCTTTACAAGTTTGATTATGGATTTTCAAGATATGAAGCAGTTGGGTTGACGGGTAGTTTTTTTGAAAAAACATCTACATTTTTTAAAAATTATTTCTCGCATTTCTCCTTTGATTTTCTTTTTGCAAAAGGAGATTTAAATATCAGAAGCCAAATACCCGGTTTTGGCCAAGTATTTATTGTTAGCTTTCCATTTTTGATAATTGGTCTTTGGAGACTCTTAAAGAATAAAAATTTTAATCTTTGGTTTTTATTGTTTCTGTTTTTGATATCTCCTATCCCATCAAGTATCACAAAAGAATCTCCCCATGCGCTTCGTTCTGTGCTTTTTGCTTTTGTCTTACCTGTTGTGTTATCTCTTGGAATAGTTGAATTTGTTGGTTTTTGGGGCAGGTTAAAAAAGTGGGTTTTGGGCTTAGTTTTGATTTCCTATTTTTCTTTTTTTGTTTTATACTTTTTAAAATTTGTCAATAATTATAATTATCTTGCCTGTTCTCATTGGCAATGTGAATATAAAAAGATATTTAAAAATAAAAGTAGTTTAATCGAAAAAAGTGGTAAGGTTGTTGTTTCTGAATCTCTTGCTCAGCCTTATATTTTTGCTCTTTTTTACAATAAATTTGATCCTTTGGAATTTAGGAAAAGTGTTTTATACAATCCACCAGATAGATGGGGTTTTTCTACTGTTTATTCTTTTGATAAGTTTGTTTTCAAAATTCCTGAAGAATCTGATATAAAATATGCAGATCTTATTTTTTCGGAAAGAGAATTGCCAGAACTTAATATTTATTTGTTTGATAAAATAGAAATATCTGATAAATCATCAGTTTTTTGGGTCTATTCTAGATGATTTGATAGACTAGATAATTATGAGTAGATTGTCTGTAGTTTTGGCAACGTACAACGAGGAAAAAAACTTGGGTAGATGTCTTAGTGCGGTAAAGGAAATTGCTGATGAGATAGTTATTGTTGATGGTTCATCAACCGATAAAACAGTGGATATTGCCAAAAGTTTTGGAGCAAAGGTTGTTGTTTGCGACAATCCTCCAATTTTTCATATAAATAAACAAAAAGCACTTGATCTGGCTTCTTCTGGTTGGATTTTGCAACTTGATGCTGATGAGGTGGTTACACCACAGCTTGCAAAAGAGATAAAAATGATTATTAGTCTCGATGATAGGGAAATTGAGGTGTATCAACAAAATCTTAAGGAAAGAGACTTGTTTTTGCGACATCAAAGGTTAATTGAAGAAAGAGATGGAAAAATAGGGGAGGAGTCAAAAGAGTTTGCTGGTTTTTTTATTCCAAGGAAAAACTATTTCTTGGGCAAATTTTTAAGATATGGTGGAGTTTATCCTGATGGAGTTATTAGGCTGGTTAAGAAAGGCAAGGCTTACTTTCCTTGCAAAAGTGTTCATGAACAGATAGTCGTAAAAGGTAGGATTGGTTGGCTGGCAAATCCACTTTTACATTATGATTCTCCTACTTTTTCTCGTTATCTAAAGAGGAATTCAAGGTATATAGACTTGATTGTTCAAGATTTAAAAAAACAAAAGGTTAAAAAGAATCTTTGGCAGTTTTTGAATTATTTTTTTTGGAAACCGTTGTGTTGGTTTTTACTAACAACATTAAGACACAAGGGTATATTAGATGGGTGGCAGGGAATTGTTTTTAGCTTTTTTTCTGCCCTTCGCTTTCCCAGAGCCTATTTTCGCTATCTCAACCTTTAAGGGAGCCTCCTTTAAAGGTCAATGGCAATTTTTTCTATTAGTTTTAATGATATTGGCTCATTTTCTTCCCCTTCTACAAATTTTTGATAATTTTTGGTTTTTTTGAATTCTGGGGCTATAGATTTTTCAAAGAAGTTAAGTATAATTTCAGGTTTTAGCCAAATTGTCTTTCTTAATCTTAAATAATCGGCATAAGATGAGTACCAATTTATTAGATCTTTTGTTTTTTCTAATGGATTTTTGTGTATGTATCTTGATAAGTGAAGGAGCTGCTCATCATTTTTTATTAGTACAGCTTTATAGTGTCCTTGGAATAATTTGCCCACCCTTTTGTATTTTTTGTTGAAGTACATAGAATATCTTGTTAATACCGAACGCATAAAGCTCTCCAGTAATCTTTTTTCGGACTGTCTTATTATAAGATGAAAATGATTTGGCATAAGACAGTAGGCAATTAGATCAACACGTTGATAATAATTTTTTGGCATTCTTGGAATACCTTTAAAGGAGGCTCCCTGCAAGATGAAGGTTTTTTCGATTTTTTCTGGGGGAGGTGGTTTGGTGAGTGATTCCTTTAGATATTTAAGAAACACTTTGTAATCTTGATCGTCTAAAAATATTTTTCTTTTTTCTACTCCTCTGTTATATACGTGGTAGTAGCTGTTTTCTACATATATCTTAATGGAATTTTTCTGTGGCATGGCCTTCATATTATATTACCTTTAAAGGAGGCTCCCTGCAAGGTGGAATTATGGTGGATTTATGATTATCATTAGTAAATACAATGGATATTAAAGGAAAAAATGTTTTGATTCTTGGGGCAACAGGTGGTATTGGTAGGCATCTTGCTTTTGCCTTTGCCTCAAGGGGGGCAAACCTTTTGCTTTCAGGTAGGAGGAAGATGATACTTAGTGCTTTAGAAAGAGAATTAAAAAATTTATCTGTTTTGGTAAAGACATATTCGCTTGATGTTACAAGAGAAGCTGATTTTGTTTTTTTAACAAGGAAAATTAAAAAAGATTTTAAAAACATTGATGTCTTGATAAATGCTTTTGGGGTGGGGGTTTATAAAAGTCTTGAGGAAACAAGTTTTGGTGATTTTAAGAAGTCATTAGATGTAAATTTGAGTGGGGTTTTTCTTTCGATAAAGTATTTCTTGCCATTTCTTAAAAAATCTCCAAAAGCTTATGTGATAAGTTTGGGTTCGGGCATGGGCAAAGTGGGGGTGGCTAAAAGGTTGGCATATTGTGCTAGCAAATTTGGTCTTCGAGGTTTGATGCTTTCTCTTGCTAAAGAGTATAAGGGCAAAAATATTAAGTTTTGTCTTTTTACTTTAGGTAGTGTGCTTACTTCTTTCGGACCCCTTACTTTGGAAGAGAAAATTGAAAAACAAAAAGAAGGTAAAAATTATTTAGATCCTGTGCAATTGGCAAAGACAATTGTATCAAAAATAGAAAATGATACTTTGATTGAAGAAACTACTATTTATCCCAAGGATTATTATAAAGAAAGCAAGAAAGGAATAGTTTGATGAAAAAAATTGCCATAGATGCAGGCCCGCTGAAAACAGGCGATTCAGTTCGAGGAATTGGAGTTTATACAAGAGAGCTGATATATTATTTGCAAGAGATAATAAAAAAAGATAAAAATTCTGTTGAAGTATCTCTTCTTGATTATTCTTTAGGTAATTTTGGAAAGATAGATTTTAAGAGGTATGATGTTGTTCATTTTACTCGTTTTAATCCATTTTTATTAAATGTACCTTTGGGATTGTTGGGAAATAAAAAAACTAAATTTGTTTTGACTATTTATGATGTTATCCCCTTAATTTATCCTGATCATTACCCGCCCGGCATAAGGGGTAGGATAAATTGGGAAATTAATAGATATTTGATTAAGAGAAAGATTGATTCCGTAATTACTATTTCTGAAACTTCAAAAAGTGATATTTGTGATTTTATTGGGATACCTCCTGATAAGGTAAGTGCAATTTATTTAGCTCCCAGAAAGATTTTTAAAAAACTCGCGTTGGGTAGTTGGCAATCAGAAATTAGGGAAAAATTTAGTTTGCCCTCTCATTTTGTTCTTTATGTTGGTGATATTAATTACAATAAGAATATTCCTAATTTGGTTAAGGCTTGTAAAAAAGCTGGTTTGCATTTGGTTATAGCAGGAAAGCAAGCAAAGGAAATAGAAAATATGGATTTGAATCATCCAGAACTTGTTCATTTAAAAGAAGTTGATTGGTCGAGAGTTCTGCGACTTGGTTTTGTTCAAGATGAGGATCTGGTTAAAATTTACAATCTAGCAGATGTTTATGTACAACCATCTTTTTACGAGGGTTTTGGTCTGCCAGTTTTGGAAGCTCTAGCTTGTGGTACTCCAATAGCTTGCTCAAATACAAAGGCTTTAGTTGAGATTTTGGGAAATGGTGTATCTTATTTTGACCCTTATGATGTAGATGATATGGTAAAGAAGATTTTATCTCCTTCAAAAAAGGTTGATTTACCAAGAAAATATTCTTGGCAGAAAACAGCGGAAGAAACACTAAGAGTTTATCAAAGCCTGCTTTAGTTTATTATGAGGCTAAAGGATTTGACTTTCTTTAAAATCTTTTCTTGGTTTTTGTTATGGCGTATTTTTTTTATTGCGTTTTTATCTGTTTTTTTCATACCCAAGTATGGCGCTACTTTTCCTTATGTAGAAAGAGTTTTGGAGATTACAAAATTGCCTAATTGGGTTTGGGGTTTTGGTGGTTTTGACGGAGTTCATTATTTGAGGATCGCTCAAGACGGTTATAAAGCAGCAGTTTATATACCTGCTTTTTTTCCTGTTTTCCCTCTAGTTATTAGGTATTTTGCCTATCTTTTACCAAAAGATTATTCTCTAATTGATATTTATGTTGATCCTGCTTTTTTTTACGCAGGGATTTTTCTTTCTAATATTTTTTTCCTTATGGCTTTATTTCTTTTGTATAAACTTTTTATAATTGATTTTGATAAAAAAAACTCAAAACTTGCTCTTTTATTTTTGCTCTTATTTCCAACATCTTTTTATTTTGGGTCTATTTATACAGAATCTTTGTTTTTGCTTTTAACTGTTATAACTTTCTATTTTGCAAGGAGAAGAAATTTTATTCTTGCGGGTGTTTTTGCTTCAATTGCCTCGGCTACTCGCTTTGCTGGCATATTTTTGTTTCCTGCCATTTTATTTGAATTATATTTGGCTATTAGGAATAAGGAAATTAATCCTAGAAGTGTAAATTTTCTTTTTTCTCTTATTGGGGTACTAGTTTCTCCACTCGGATTGATTTTGTATATGTTTTACCTTTGGAGAGAGTTTTCTGATCCTTTATATTTTATTTCAGCTCAACCTTATTTTGGAGCCCAAAGGTCTTCTAATATTATACTTTTACCTCAGGTTATCTATCGTTATATAAAGATATTTTTTGACATACCATTATTTTCATTACAGTTTTTTAATTCTTTTCTGGAGTTTGTTTTTTCTCTTGGTGCGATAACTTTAATTTTTCTGTATTTTAAAAAGATTCGTTTTAGTTATTTTATATTTACTTTGTTTTCAATTATTACTCCCACTTTAACCGGTTCTTTTTCGTCTATGCCCAGATATGTTTTGCAAAGTTTTTTAATTTTCCCTGTTTTAGTTCGCGCAATGGGGCGGTATAGAAGATTTTTTTTTTATAATTTCTGCTATTCTGGGAACAGTGCTTTTGACTCTTTTTATAAGGGGTTATTGGGTGGCGTAGAATTAAGAGAGCAGGAGAGTTGTAAGTTGGTTGTTGTTTGTTGTCTGTTCGCGCCAGCGGTAGTTGCTTTTACTTTTGTTTTGGTTATAAAATTACTCTTGTGAAGAAAAAAAAGAAAGCGCTGATCACAGGAATTACAGGACAGGACGGTTCTTACTTGGCCGAATTTCTTCTTAAGAAGGGTTATGAGGTTTCCGGAATTGTCAGGAAAACTAGCCACTTTTATTATGCCAATATTGCCCATATTCAGCACGAACTTCATTTGATTCAGGCGGATTTGTTAGACCCAGTCTCCATAAGGGAGGTGATGCAAAAAGTTCAGCCTGATGAAATCTATAATCTTGCTTCCCAATCACATCCTGCAGAGTCTTTTCGCCAACCAATTCACACAGCAGAAATAACAGGGATAGGTGCCCATCGTGTAATGGATGCCGCACTTGATGTTGTTCCTAATGCTAGGTTTTATCAGGCTTCCTCAAGTGAAATGTTTGGTTGGGTTAAAGAAATTCCTCAAAACGAAGAAACCGCTTTCAATCCTGCCAATCCGTATGCAGCAGCAAAGCTCTACGCACACAACATTGCAAAAATTTACAGAAGAAGCTATAAAATGTTTATTTCCTGCGGGATTCTTTTTAATCATGAGTCTCCTCGCAGAGGTTTGGGTTTTGTAACTCAAAAAGTAACTTATGCCGCAGCTTGCGCTAAGCTTGGTATTAAAACAAGCCAACACTTGAATGAAGAAGGAGAGCCAATGGTAAGAAATGGTAAAGTAGCGCTTGGTAATTTGGAGGCAAAAAGGGATTGGGGATTTGCTGGCGATTATGTTGAGAGTATGTGGCTTATGTTGCAACACAAAGAACCTGACGATTTTGTAGTCGGAACAGGAGAAACTCATACAATAGCAGAGCTTTGCGAAGAAGCTTTTTCTTATGTTGGTCTTGATTGGAAGAAATATGTAGTAGTTGATCAGCGTTTTGTTAGACCAACAGAAACAGGTCCTTTGGTTGCTGATTATTCAAAAGCAAAGAAAGTTCTGGGTTGGAAGCCAAAAACATCATTTAGTCGGCTTGTTAGGATGCTGGTTGATGCTCACATTGCAAGACTAAAGTAGCTTAATGCTCGGAAAGAAAGATTTTTTATTTTTGTTTTTCTTTACTTTTGTTTTTATTGCTTTTTCTTGGTTTTTAAACCCTTCATTTTTTCAGAGTCGCTTTGATGAAAGATTGATTTCTGATTATCTGCGCAGTCAGGATATTGAGGACAGGGAAGATAAGATAAAAGACAGACTTTTTATTTCAGACGATAAAATTTATTTTGCAAGTGGTGTTCTTTATGCAAGAGGGGAGCCGCCAACAAAATTTAATTTTCAGCATCCGCCACTTTTGAAATATCTTTTTGGCTGGTCAACTATCCTTTTTGGTTCACCTTTTCCTATTCAGATTTTTTTCTCTTTAGCTTTTATTTTTCTTGTTTATTTTTTGGCATTTCTTGTTTTTAAAAACAGGTTGGTTGCATTTTTGGCTGTTTGTTTTTTGTTTTTAGACCCCGTTTTTTGGGAAACATCGCATTTAACACTTCTTGATGTGGGGCAGGTGGTTTTTGCTTTGGCATTTTTAATTTTGTTTTTCTTTTATCCCAAAAGGATATTTTTGCAAGGAGTTTTTCTTGGTTTTCTTTTTGCATCTAAATTTTGGAGCGTCAGTTTTCTATATTTTGCGTTTCTTGTGTTTTACATAATTTGGTTTTTTAAGGATAAAAGTTTTGTCAAAAGTTTGCCGATTTTGATTTTTGTTTCATTTCTAGTTTTTTCTTCTTTTTATATTAATTATTTTTTAAGCGGAAATAGTCTTTTTGATTTCTTGTTTTTGCAAGCAAGAACGGTTAAGTTTATGTTGACGCATAACAATACTAATAATTTTGGTAATTTATTTTTGCTTTTTATAAGCGGTCATTATCTTTCTTGGTGGGATGGGGGAATTTGGGTTAAATCTCAATTTTGGAACCCAATTTGGCCTATTTCTTTTTTGGCAAGTATTTTTCTTGCCTTTAAACTTTCAAAAAATAAGAAAGCTTGGTTTATTTTTATTTTTCCTGCTTTTTATTTTTTGGTGAATTTAACAAACACTGCCTTTACCCGTTATATTCTTTTTGTCCTTCCATTCCTTTATATTTCCCTTGCGTATGGAATTAGCTTGTTAGTTAATTCAAAAGTCGGTAAAAGAGCGGGAGAGTTGAAGAGTAGAAGTTGTTAGTTATTTTTATAGAGATAGATCTAGTTGACCGGTTGTTATTGTCGTGTTTTAATAAATCTATGCCCCAAAGTGCCAAGCAAGATTATATAACTAAAGAATTTTTCAAAAAAACTATAGAGGAGATGACCGATACAATAATTCGTGGGATGGATGGTATTCACTCGGATTTGGTTGCCAGGATTGATAACTTAGAAAAAAGAGTTTCCAGACTAGAGGATAAACTTTATCAGGTAGAGATTAGATTATCTAATTTAGAAAATGAGTTATCCGAACTTAAAATTAAAGTGGCTAGTTTAGATGTCAGGCTGGCTGATATAGAGAAGAGGATTAAAGCTTTGGATAGAAAGTTGGATTTGCAGAGGAAACGGTTAAAAGAACAGGTAACTCGCATTGATAGATTAGAGGCACTTCAATCTCATCCGGCTTAAAACCCAACGCTTTAGAGAAGAATCACTGGAGGTTAGAGCAAGAGAGTTGAAGAGTAGAAGGGGGAAGAAAGTATTGTGTATTTTGTGTTATGTATATAGATTCAGTAATAAAATTCCAAATTCCAAATCACAAATCACAATTCATTATCCACTATTCACAAATTCCGTCTTGTTAATTGTTAATAGTTAATTGTTATCTAAATTTATTTTTAGCATCTATGTCCTGAAACGAGTTAGACTGACAAGGATGGACATTGTCAGTTATTTGAAGCTAACGACTAATTTTGATCCGAGAGCTTTTGCAATTTTGTTGATCTGATTAATAGAGGGATTTGCGTTCATTGTTTCAATATTTGAGATGATGGCTTGAGAAGTTTTTGCTTTTTTTGCTAGTTCTCTTTGTGACATTTTTTTCGCTAATCTTTTTTGGATGATAGCTTTAGCCAATAGGTATTTTGGTTCTTCTTTTTCCCAAGCCTTTCTAAAACCTTCGTCTTTGATGGCTTCGTTGAAATATTGATCAAATGTGTAAATTTTATTTCTTGCCATACTGGTTTTTCAAATCTCTAAATTGATACTTTATATAGTATAATAATAAACGGTTTGACTTTTTTGTCAAGCCGTATCTTTTTCCCACATCTTGAGGCGACTTAAGGCAATTTTTATTTCTTTGTGGGGTTTTGTTTTTACCTTTAAGGGAGCCTCCTTTAAAGGTAGTGGTTTTGCGACTGATTAGTTTATAATAGCTTTATGAAATCTTTTCCTAAGATCTCGATAGTTATTCCGTCTTTTAACAAGGTTGAGTTTGTGGAGGAAACTCTAAGGTCTATTGTTGTTCAAAGATACCCCAACCTTGAGGTTATAATCCAAGATGGTGGTTCTACTGACGGAACTTTGGAGATATTAAAAAGGTATGCTAAAAAATACCCTAAAATTTTTAAGCTGGAAAGTAAAAAAGATAAAGGCCAATTGGATGCGATAAACAAAGGTCTTTCAAAGGCAAGTGGGGAAATAGTTTCTTTTATAAATGCAGATGATGTTTATGAAAAAGGTGCATTGAAAAAAGTAGCAGAAGCGTATCTTAAAAATCCTGATAGGCTTTGGTTTGCTGGAAAAGGAAGGGTAATAGATAAAAAAGGAAAAGAAATTGCCAAAATTGCCACTTGGTATAAGAGCTTTCTTTTATCTTTAAATAAAAAATATTTAATTCTTGTTCTTAATTATTTGATGCAACCTTCTGTTTTTTTGACAAAGAAGGCTTACCAAAAGTATGGGCCATTTACCGGCACAAAGACTGCGGTTATGGAGTATGACCTTTGGTTAAAACTTTTCCAAGTGCAAAAGCCTGTTGTTATACCTTTTTTTCTTTCTTCCTTTCGCCTTTATCCGGGCTCTATCTCGACTTCTAAAATAAAGGAAATGATGAAAGAAGATGAAAAAATTGTTAAAAAATACACAAGAAATCCTTTAATAATTTTATTTCACAGAATTCACAATTTAGCAAGGTCTATTTGGGCTTGATATTCAGATTATTTTTATTAAAATTGTGTTCAAACTTTTCTATGAGAAAAAACAAGTTGTTTAAAAATATTTTGGAGGTTAATAATTTTATTTTCCCCTTTTTGATTCCACTTACTTATTTTTTTCTTTTTCTTGAAACATATTCTTATATTGGAGCTTTGAGGAAGTATATACTAGTTGACTCAAGGTTTTTTTTAGCGCTATCTGTAGTTAGTGCTTTTGGTGTTTTGATCAAAAAAATATTGTTTGATGAGGGGAAAATGGAAGAAAATAATATGACCTCATTTGCTTTGAGATTCAATTTTATTCTTACTCCAATTTTTTTTGCTTTTTATTTTATTTTAATAGGTCTTGAAAATAGAAATTACCCAAATTATGTTTTCTCCTCTTATCATTTACAACCTGACAACTTTTTTAATTTAGTTTTGCTTGGATTGGTTTTGTCATTTGTTGGAATTTTTTATTTTTATAATGAAAACGGCAAAGGAAAGGTAGATAGATTAATTCGATTTTTATTGATAGAGTTTGGTGATTTTTCTTTTGAGAAGACACAAAAGAGTTCTGTCTTTAGGGATTTTTTGTCTAGATCTTTGTTTTTGGTTTCTTTGTTTTTGCTTGTTGTCTATTTTTTTAACAATCTGTCGAAGAGTCTTTCTTTATCTTTCAAGAACACACTCTACATTTTTACACATCTGGACGCGACTTATGATGATAAAATGAGAAAAGTATGGGGGTTTTATTATGATTATATGAAGTTTGTAAAAGAAAACACACCAGAAAATGCAACAATAGTTATTCCTCCACAGCAGGCCCCTTGGCTTTCCGAGGGTAATGTAGCATTAAGTAGATATTTTCTTTATCCTAGGAAGTTGCTAAATGGTTATTATGATTCTTTACCAAAAGAGCATTTTGATTATGTTTTATTGGCTTACGGAACTTGGCGAGCCAATAAAGACGAGGATTATGGTTGGCCTAAAGTTGAGTTGGAAGCTTCTGAAATAATTTATTTGGATCCAAAGAATAATGAGGTAGGAAAAATTAAAGATGTTGTTTACAGGCCTAATTTTAATGATAAAGTTTTGTGGGGAGTTATAAAAGTTAAATAAATTAGAAAATATGTTTCTTTTAAAATTATTGCTATTTTTGTTTCTTTTATTTTTTTTAGGTTTTTTGATAACTTTTCTTTTTAAAATAAAATTTCATCTAATAGAAAGGATTTCTCTTTCCTATCTTCTAGGTATTGGCATTTTGACCTTTTTGATATTTATTATGAATTATTTTTTGGGTTTGGGTTTTAGTTCAAAAAATACATTTGTTGTTTTGTTATTATTGATTTTTGTTTTACTGGTTTTGGAGCGAAATAATTTTATTCTTTTCTTCAGAAATATAAGAAGATCGAATATAAGCATTTATTTTTTTAAAGATAAATATTCTTTAGTTTTTGCTTTCTCTATTTTTATTCTTTTGTTTTTTAGTCTGGTAAGAAATATTTATTGGCCTGTTTCTGATTGGGATGCTCTTGCTTTGTATGATTTTAGAGCTAAAGTCTTTCTATCTGAACCTAGTCTTTTAAAAGCTGGTTTGAATAACAGTTATTTTGTTCATTATCCACTTCTTACTTCTTTGGCACATCTTTTTGTGTATCAGACTGGCTTGAGTAATCCTAAATTTATTTATAGTCTTTTTTATTTGTCTTTTATTTTTATTTTTTATTTTTCTCTTCAAAGAAATGTTGGAAGTAATAAAGCAGTTTTTTTCTCATTAATTTTGGCACTAGTGCCTGAAATTTTTGGACATTCAACGATGGCGTATACAAATTTGCCTTATACTGTTTATTTGTGTTCTGGTGTTTTTTATCTTTATGAGTGGATAAAAAACAAACAAAGATCTCTATTGGTTCTTTCTGGTTTGTTGGTTGGTCTTTCAAGCTGGGTTAGAATTTCAGAACCATTTTGGATGGTTCCTGTTTTGATAGTTATCTTTTTTTCAATCAAAAGAAAAGATTTTTTTAGTACATTTATTTATTTTTTTTCTGTTTATGTTTTCTACAAGGCGTGGTTATCTTTTATGGCAAAAGTAAATTTTTTGAATTATGTTGAAGGCGGAGCAAGTTTGTCACTTATTGAAAGGTATTTGCCAATTTTGAAGACGATTAGTTTGGAGAGGATTATTTTGGTTGCTCAATACCTGTACAAAAATGTTTTTTCTAGTTGGGGATTGTTGTTTCCTATTTTTGTTTTGACTTCTTTATTTTTGTTCTTGAATTTGAGAAGAAGAAAAAAAGAAATAGAAGTTTTTTATTTTTGGTCTATAATATTTCTGTTTTTTATCTTTCTGTTTTTTGGCACTCTTCTTTTTTCTTACACTTTTCCCAATTGGCAACATATTCCTGATTCGGCAAGAAGAATGAGTATGTTTTTTATCCCATTGATAATTTATTATTTTTCATTTGCAAATAATTTATAGTGTAGCTTATTAATCAACTTAGAGCTAGCTGGTTTTATTTTCAATTACCAACTTGATAAAATATGGCTCGATACTTTTTTATTTTTTCACAGTGTATGCACAATATTTTTTGGTCTTATGTTATTTTAATGTTGTTAGATTTTGCAGTTTGAACAATCTATTCTTATATAAGATGAAAATACTTTATGATTATCAGATTTTTAGTTTTCAAGAGTATGGGGGTATCTCTAGGTATTTTTATGAATTGATCAAAGGAATGGAGAAATTAGGCAACGAAGTTTTTATTGATGGAAGGTTTTCTAATAATATTTTTTTGCCCAAATTAAAAGGTGGGGTTAAAAAATTTTTGCCTGATTATAAATTGCCATATAAAAATATTTTGTTATTTTATCTTAATAGATTTTTGGACGGTGAGAGATTGAAGAAAGGGAATTTTGATATTTTTCATCCTACTTATTATCATCCTTATTTTCTTCCGTTGCTAAAAGGCAGACCTTATGTGGTTACTGTTTTTGATATGACTCATGAATTGTTTCCTGATAAATGTGGTGGTTTTATAAAGAAAACCTTAGAGTATAAGAGAAAGGTTGTTTTGGGAGCTAATAAGATTATTGCAATATCTGAAAGTACAAAAAATGATTTAATTAGATTATATGGTTTATCTAAAAGTAAGATAGAAGTCATATATTTGGGTAATCCATTGGAAGGAGTAAGACCTTTAAAGGTTCCATCTCTGCCAGCGAATTACATTCTTTATGTTGGTAATCGCTCCGGTTATAAAAACTTTTTGTTTTTTGTGGAATCTATATCGACCATTCTTATTAGAGAGAAAGATCTTTTTCTTGTGTGTGCCGGGGGTGGTGATTTTTCTAGCCAAGAGAGTAAATTGTTTTCTAAGTTGGGAATTCTTGGGAAAGTAAAACAAGTAAGTTTTAAAAGTGACAGAGAATTGGCTTATATTTACAAAAAAGCCAAAGTTTATGTACTTCCTTCACTATACGAAGGTTTTGGTCTAACTGTTTTAGAGGCTTTTTCTATGGGCTGTCCTGTTATTGCAAGTAACAGAAGTTCTATACCTGAAGTTTGTGGAAAGGCTGCTGTCTATGTAAATCCAGAGGATAGAGAATCTATAAAAATAGCTGTTGAAAAAGTTTTGTCGGATGAAGATGTTAGAAATCATATAGTTTACTTAGGTTTTTTAACATTAAAGAGATTTTCTTGGGCCAAAACTGTTACAGAAACGTTGAATGTTTATAAATCTCTATGTTAGTCTTGATTTGAAATAATGAGAAATGTTCTTTTTTTAACAAATGATATAAATTTGCAAAAAGGAGGTCAGGAGTTGGCAAATAAGTATTTAGTTGGTGTTTTGAGTAAAAAGTTTAATTTGAGTATTATAAATCTTAAGTTTTATCCAATCGCCACACACTATGGTAAGGTTAGATTGGATTTTGAAGTTGATTTTGTAAATTTGGGTTTTTTAAGTGGTTTTAAGCAATTGATATCTTTATTAAGAGAAGTTCTAAAAAAAAATAGTTTTGATTTGGTTGTGATATCTGCTAATCCATTTTCTACACTTCTTTTATTTTTTATTTTAAAGTCTCATTTCTTGTTTAAAAAACTTAAGGTGGTCCATTGGTGTCATATAGATCCTTTGTCTTCTATATTTCGGGCGTCTAGAATTCCGTTTATACTTTATCCTTTGGGTCTATTTTTGTATAGGAAATTTGATTTAATAGTTATTACGAACCCTTTTATGGGGAAAGTTTTTAATAATTATTATTTTGTTCCGAAAAGAAAGATGAAACTAATAACTTATCCACTAAGACCTGATTTTGATAAAAAGATTAAGGAAAAGATAAAATTTAATTTTTCAAGGCCTGTGGTTGTTACTGCAACTAGGCTTACACAGACACAAAAAGATCCAGCTACTTTAATTAAGGCTTTTAAGATTGTTAATAAAAAATTTCCGAGCGCTTCTTTATTGCTTTTGGGTGATGGTCCAGATAAGGAAAAATTAAGAATGTTAGCTAAGGAGTTAGGTATCTATAATAGTGTCCATTTTCTGGGTTTTGTTGATAACCCGCTTGGGTATTTTAGACGATCTGATGTTTTTGTTTTGTCTAGTAGAAGTGAAGGTACCCCAATTGTACTTGTTGAAGCTCAAGCTTGCGGTGTGCCAATAGTGGCTACTGATTGTCCAGTGGGTCCAAGGTGGGTTTTGGATTCGGGGAAAGCTGGTATTCTAACTAAAGTTGGTTCTTCTGATGAATTGGCAAATGCTATAATAAATCTGTTAAGCAAAAAAGAACCAGCTAGTAAAATGGTGAATAGGGGATTGTTATTATCAAAAAGGTTTGCTTTTAGGAAATTTGAGCTAGATTGGGTTAGGACTTTAAATAAATTAATAAGTTAATATGAAATATTTTAATTCTAAAGAGGTTTTACTAGATGTAATTTCTGATTGCCAAAAAAACTTTTTAAATAATTTCAATACCAGTTTTGTTTATTTTTCTAAGTCGATTAGGGCAGACAATTTTTTATATGTACTTTTTCGTACCTTTACGAACCAAAGAATTAGAGATCGAGTTTTTAGGTTGATTGGTTTTTTCAAAAATTTGAAAAGCAAGGAGTATGATTTTAAGTATGTGGATAATAATGAGTATGAATATTTAAAGTGTTATTCTTTAGATTATCTAAATTATGTTTTTAAGTACAATCCGCTTCTTAATTTATCTTATTTTTCTTTAAGGGATAAGAAAGAAATTCTTAGTTTTATTAAGAAATATTTTTATTTTGTTTTTCTGGGAAAAATTCCAAAATCTCTTTTTACTGATGAGGAGTTGTTTTTTGAGAAAAAAAGAATAGAAGAGCAAGACAAGATTAGAATTGTTTCTGGTCATTTTGAATATCGTGGTTTTAAGACTTGTTTTCCAGCGATTATTAACCTTGTAGATTTTAGTTGCTATAAAGTTTCTAATAGAAGAATTAAGATCGCTTTAGATTTGGGTGGTTTTATCGGAGATACTGCTTATGCTATTTATAGAACCCTAAGTCCCGATAAGATTTTTGTTTTTGAACCAAACCCTGAGAATATGTCTATTTTGAGACAAAATATTAAACTAAATTCGCTAGATAAATTTGTTGTACCGGTAGAGATGGCTGTAGGTCTAAAAGAGGGTAGATTTTCTTTTAAAATGGCGGGTGGTGCTTCTGGGTTGTTGGGTAGTAATGTTCTAAGCAGTAATGATTCTGTTATTAATGTAAAAGTTACATCTATAGATAACTTTGTTAAGAAGAATAAAATAAACAAAGTTGATTTTATAAAGATGGATATTGAGGGAGCAGAATTTGACGCGCTAAAGGGTGCTGTTAATACCTTAAGAAGAGATAAACCTGATTTGTTGATTGCTATTTATCACAAAGGAGAGCATTTTTTTGAAATCCCCGGTTGGCTTAAGAAGCAAGTTCCTGAGTACAATCTTAGATTTGTGGCGATGAATGGTGCCTCTCCTATAATGGAAAGGTATATTGCCGCTTCTGTCAGAAAAATATAATCTAGTTTGTTTGGCTCGATCTCTTAAACTGCCATTTTTTGACAGTATGTTGAAATGTACCTGGATTGCTTATTCTATAAATGGGGGAGGTGTTTAAAATTTTTTTTATATCTTATCTTCTGTAGTATAATTTTCTCTAATGTATCTTTCATTTTCTGATGCTAATAAGTTTGCTCTTGACGGCGTATAAAGTTTTGGTGGGGTAATGGTTCATTTGACAAAATATGATTTTTGTTTCACAATTACTACCAAATGTGGGGTATTTCTGAAATAAAAAATAAGGATTTAATAGAAAACAAGCCTTATATTACTCGCAGTGAGCTTGCTATTTTGCTTGATAAAAGCAGCAAAAACCTTGATAAAAAAATTTTAAGTCTTATCAAAAGCCGGTATTTACTCCCTCTCAAGAAAGGTCTTTATACAACCACAATCTATAAAATTAAATCCCCGCCGGGTTTTGAGGAATACCTTGCTAATATTATTTACTATCCTTCATATCTTTCATTGGAGTATGTTTTGTCAAAAGAAGGTGTGATACCCGAGTCTGTTTATGTATATACTTCTATAACTTCAAAGACAACTCGTTTTTTTGAAAATGAGGTGGGCAAGTTTAGTTACAGGAAAATTAGCGGCAAATTGTTTGATGGGTTTACTCTTAAAGATTTTGAGAGCGGACTGAAGATAAAAATAGCTTCAAAATCAAAAGCGCTTTTTGATTTTTTCTATTTGAAGCCTTTCAAAAATATAGAGTTAGAGATTGACGATCTGAGGATAAACTGGAATGTGTTTGATTTATCTGATCTTAATGAGTTTTATTTTTGGGTTGATGTTTCCCAATCTCCAAAGATGGAAAAAATAAAGAAAATAGTTAGAGATAAAATTTTATGATACTTGATAACCTAAAATTAACAGTAGATAGAAATAAAGATAAGAATAAACTTTATTTGAGAAACCTTCTGAAAGAGGAGCTGCAGTATTATGTTTTGAACTATGTCTATAATTCTGTTTATGGACCAAAGTTTTTATTTAAGGGTGGAACTGCTCTTCGTTTTTGTCTTGATTTGCCTAGAGTTTCTGAAGATTTGGATTTTGATGTTTTTGATTATGAGAATTTTAACCATTCTGACTTTGCTGGTGATTTAAAGGATTATTTTTCTAAAAGACTGGGGTTTGACGACTTGAATATTAGTATTTCGGGGAAAAATAAGATAATTTATCTTAAGTTTTTTGTGCTAGATAAGATTGGTTTTCCTTTAGAGAAAGGCAAACCTTCGGATAAAAATCTTTTCTTGAGGATAGACTTGGCTCCTGTTATGGGAGAGTTTTATAAACAGGAAGTTTCACTTAAGTCTGCTTATGATTTTTCCTTCATTATTAAAAGATACTCTTTTGAGGACATTTTGTCCGGAAAAATTTTTGCCGTGTTAAGTAGGTGGAGATTTCAGGGTAAAAATATAGAACCGCGATTCAAGGGCAGAGATTATTTTGATATATTCTGGCTTTCAGGGAAGGGTATAAAACCGAATCTTAAGTATCTTTACAGTCTTGTGGGTTTCAAGAATAAGAAGCTCCTCAAAAGTAAAATTCAAGAAAAGATTAATCAGGCATTAAAAAAGAAAGAAATGATAAGAGATGATTTAATACCCTTTTTCCAAGAGAGGAAATTTGTTGACGATTTTATTGAAAATTTTGAATCTTTTGGAAGATATTTTCTTGAAAATCTTTGATTTTATAGATTATGTTTTCGCTTTTTCTTTCTTTTTCTGATGCTGCTAAATTTGCTGATGTTGCAAGGAATTTTGTGGAAGGAAAAGGTTGGGGTTCTTCTTTTTCTTTTTTTTCTCCTTCTATTTTTGACCAGCTCTCAAGGCCAGTTTTTGATATGGGAATTTTTCCGCTTCAGCCGTTTTTTATTTCCTTGTTTTTTCGTGTTTTCGGAATAAGTGACTTTGCTGTTGTTGCCACTTCATTTTTCTTTTATTTGCTTTCTTTAATTTTTGTATTTTTATTGGCAAATAAAGTTTTTGAAAATAAAATTATTGCTTTTCTTTCTTTTTTGGCAGTTGCTTTTAACATAAATCTTATTGATTATGCAACAAGTGGGGCATCAGAACCCTTGTTTATTGCGGAGGTTGTCTTGGCTTTTTATTTGGTTTCTTTTAAGAAAAGAATTGCGGATATTTTTGCAATTTTTGTGCTTATTTTGGCTTATTTTACAAGAGCTCATGCTTTTATTTATATAGCAGGGGCAATTCTTTTTTGGCTTTCCTTGAGATTTAACCTGAAAAAAACTGTTTTTTATTTTGGTGCGGTTTTATTTTTGGGGGTTTTATTTGATCGACTGGTTTTATACCCATTGTCAGGCAAGTTTTTTATTTATTCAGTGTTGGGAAGCGGACAGTTTGCTGTTTTGCAACACAGCCCGGATTGGGCGGTGTCGGATACTTTGAGGGGGCTTCCACGGCAGTCTTTTGATTTTTTGGCTTTGTTTAAAAAAGTTTTCTATAACCTTTACAATTTCTATAAGTTAATGCCAAATATTCTAAACCCATATCTTTTTGCTCTTTTTGTTATTTCTTTTTTTGTTCCTTCAAAATCAAAAACAATTGGTGCTTTTAAGACTGCATCTTTTTTTGTCTTTATTTTTGTTTTTTTAGTGGCGGCGCTGACTATTCCTTTTTACCGCTATCTTCACCCTGTGGTTCCTTTTGTTTATGTATTGGGGGTAGCAACTTTAGTTGGGTTCTTGAATGCAGATTATAAAATGGGAAAGAAGATAGGTTCTTTTTCAATTCGCGGTTTTCTTGCTGTATTTTTGATTTTTATATTTGCAGTTGGGCAGAGTGTTGGTGTTTTAGTGTTGGACAGGCGGTTTGAAAGAAAAATTTATAATTTTGGAAAACCTCCGGTTTACGTGGAGCTTGCTCATGTTTTGAAAGAAAACACAGATGAAAACCAAGTAGTAGTTACCAATCTTGATACTTGGGGAAGCTGGTATGGAAAGCGTAAGACTGTTTGGTTTCCTCTTGAACCAAAACAATTGATTAACCCTAAAAATGGGGAAATTCCTTTTGATGCGATTTATCTGACAAACTACAAAATGGACGACCCGAATTATTATATGGGAAAAGAATGGCGGATGATTTTTGAAAATCCTCAAAATCCAGAAAAATGGGAGTGTGATGGGTGTTTTGAGATTGCAAAGAATTATACTCTCAAGGTAATTTACAAAATTAGCCCCGGTGATGTTTATGAAAAAGAGGAGGGGGTAGGAGTACTTTTTGTTAAAAAGAATTGAATAGTTTTTTAGAAGCTGGCTGTTAAATGAATAATCATTTTTTGCTTTTTGTTAAAACCTTCTTTGCTGCTGAAATAAATGATTGTTTGGCGTGACCGACCTCATACAATAAGGTAAAAGTTGCGGGTATATAAAACATCTAATCTCGCATATGCCTTTTTCTTTTTTGTAGGAACAATATGTTTCTTCATTTTCATCTAGTTTTATTATTTTTATCTTGCTTATAATATTTTTGTTTTTGGGGTCTATTTTCTTCTAGAAAAAGTTTGTTATTTCTTATGCTTCTTCAATAAAGTTTTTGGTGATATTTTTGGGTATGCCGGTTTTTTGGCTTATTTGTTCTATGAAGTTTTTGTATCCTTTTTGTTTTGACTCTTGGTTTAGAAGCTTTGTAAGCTTGGTGAAGTGTCTTTCAGCTTCTTTCAATAATTTTATGTGTTTGCCAAAGCTTGTGACCTTTTCTTTGTAAGAAACCTTGGAGATTGGTATTTTTCTTATTTTAGGTGGGGTAATAATTTTTTAATCTTTTTGTATTCTTTTTTTCCACTTAATTATTTTTTAAAGAAGTCATTTTATTTTAGTTTGTAATTTAAAAACTTTTTTTCTAGTTTCCATTTTTGTTTGGGTCTTTGAGTAATCTAGCACTTCTTCTAGGAATTGCTTAAAAAATGGTGAATCTGGATGTCTTACATAAAAACCAAGTTCTGCTGCTGATTCGATGGCAGAGAAAAGTGTCTTTTCCTCTTCAATTAGTTTTCTCACTTTTACCATAAAGTTAAAAAGCTTTTCTGAAATTGAAGAAAGTTCGTCAATTGAAATTTTTCCTTTTTCAAAATCTTTTATTGTCATAAGAAAAATTTTTTTTATCTGGTCTGTATTAATTTCTTTTTTTTCACTTTCAATTCCAGCTTTCTTTTTGTATTCCTCGAATTTTTTATAAGGGAAGGGGATTGTAATAATTTTATTTATTTTCTTGGTTTTTAGACTTTTCATATTGTATTTTTCTGATTACTGTCTAATTATAAAATAAACAAAGGGGTTGTTGAAGTTGCTTAAAAAAGTTTGGAAGGATAATCAGATATAGTTAGAAGATTAAATTAATTCTATCCTTGTGGTTCTGAGGATTTTTGTAATTTTGTTTGCTATTTAGTTTTTTAAATTTATAAAATGATATTGTGAAGATTTTTAAGGTGCTTTTCTATTTGCCCACCTTTTCTATTGTTTTGGTTGGTTTTTATCTTATTGTTTCAACGTCGCTTTATGTTCGTTATTGGGTTGATGATTTTTGTTCTGCTGCTTTTTTAAAAGATAATGGTTTTTGGGGCGCTCAACTTGGTTGGTGGAAAAGTTGGACAGGTAGGTATTCAGCTGTATTTTTTACTAGTCTATTTGAGCTTGTTGGTCCATGGGTAGTAAGGTTTTTGCCTATTTTTTTGTTTTTATTGTTGGTTTTTACATCTTATCTTATTCTTAAAAATTTTTTGATATCTGCTTTGTTTGTTATTTTAGTCTTTATTAATTCACCAAACATTATTCAATCTTTTTATTGGCAAACAGGATTATTGAATTACACAGCAGAGTTTGTATTTCTTAATATTTTTCTAGTTTTTTTGCTTTTTAAGAAAAGAGCCAGCCTTATTTTTCCTTTTTTATTTACTTTTATTGCCGGCGGTTTTTCTGAGGCTTTTGCTCTTGGGTCAATTCCATTTTTTTTGTGTCTGGGAGTTGCCTTGCATTTTTTTTATAGAGAAAAAAGAGATAAAAAATTAAAAGTTTGGATTGCAGGTCTATTGGGTATTTTGTTCTCGCTTTTTCTTATGAGCCTTTCTCCCGGTAATGCAACAAGATCTGAATTTGTTACAAGACCTGAGAGTTTTTCCTTTGTCGCAAGGTCTACTTTTTTGGCGACTAGGTGGTACTTATTAAGAATGTTTTCTATTAACACTTTTGTTTATTCTTTGTTTGTTGCTTTTCTGACTATATTTTTATTTTTTAGAGAGGTTAAGTTGAATTTAAGAGATGGGTTTCTTTTTTCTTTTATTTTTTTTATAGGGGGGATTTTTTCTGTGATGCTTGTAATATTTTCTGGTTTTTATTCTATGTCGATATTACCACCTGAGAGAACTTTATTTTTAGCGGTGTGTTTGTTTTTTTATTGTTTTTTTATTGCTTCATTTTTTGTTGTAGGAGTTGTTAATAAATATCTGGTCAGTAAACTTAATAATATTGTTAATATAGCATTTATTTTAAATATGTTTTTTTCTGTAATTTTATTTTTTAATTTCTACCCTCATTGGATAAATGTTAGAAAAGAAGTTAAAGATTATGCAATTGCTTGGGATGTTGAGGTAAGAAATTTACCTGAAGTAAAAAATGTAAAACCAGTTGGGGGTCTTGATAGCTTTACTGATAATAAAGGTTGGGTTTCTTCATGTATTGCAAGATATTATGGTTTTGAGGAAATTATTGTGAAGTAATTTTTTTATCCTTTTTTAGATAGATTTTTTCTTATTTTTGCAAGATCTTATTTTGTCTTATGGATTTCTCCAATGGTTGCATTTTTTTTATAATTACTTGCCTTTTGTAATTTTTATTTGATTTAAGGTTTCTAGTAATCTTTTCTGTTGCTTTTGCGGTTGGATTCTCTCCAGAGTTGGACAGAGTAGCACTCGTTAACATTTGAGCATTTGCCTCCTTGGACTGGACACTCTTTTGATTTTCTGCCATTTACTCGTTGTCCGCAATCTCTTCTATAAATTTGATTCCAAGCCTCTGTTTCGGTGTCTGGTTCTACATTAATTCCTATTTCTTCCATTAATCTGCGCGCCGCTTCGTCAAGTGATGTTTTTCTTTCTCCCATATTGGGTCATATTTTATAATTTTTGAGTTTAATAATCAAATTTTTGAATGAGAATTAAGAGTAGATAAATAATCTGTAATCTTTGCTAAAATAAGACAGTGAAAAAATATATAGATAAAGCAAAGACGCTTGCTTTTTCGTCTACTGCCAAAGACACCTACTTTCTTTTTGTGGGTAATATTGTCTCTGCCATTTTTCATTTTTTGTTTATTTGGTTTATTGCCCGCGCGCTTTCTGTTCCTGAATTTGGAATTTTTTCTGCTGTTTCCAATTTGGTTTATATTATCTCTCCTTTGGTGGATCTTGGAATATCGGGGGGATTAATTGAGTTTGCTTCTTATTTTAGATCAAGAGGAGAAGAAGAAAAAGCAAAAGAGTTTGTGAAAGCTGCCTTTATTGCTCGTTTTTTGTTTCTTCTTTTGGCTTGTGTAATCTTGGTAATGATTTCTCCTTTTTGGGGAGAAAAGCTTTTTGCTTCTTCTGATTTTTATCTTTCTTTATGGACTGTGATTATTCTTCTTGGAATTTTCTGGAGTTATTTTTTTTCTTCAACGCTTCAGGCGTATCGAAGATTTATAGCTTCATCTGTTGTTGATAACGCTTATGCGGCAGGAAGGGTGATCTTTGTAATTTTTCTTTCTATTGGCGGGCTTACGCTTTATAAGGCTTTGGGTGCTTTTGCTTTAGCAGGTATCGTTGCTTTTTTTGCTGCCCTTTTTACTTTTGGCTTTTCTTTTCTGAAGACAAAACCTTCTTTTTCGGTCTATAAGAAACTTATTTCTTTTTCCGGCTGGCTTGGGGTAAACAGAGTTCTTTCTTCAGTTTCAGGAAGAGCTGATATTCAGATGCTTGCTGCTCTTGCTGGGGCAACTGTCACTGGGTATTATTCTGTTGCCTCGCGGCTTTCCTTTTTTATAGTGGTTTTGACTTCAAGCTTTGCTTCTGTAATTTCCCCACGGCTTGCTTCTATGGGAGACAGGGAAAAAGAAAAAGTTTTTATTAGAAAATCTCTTTTGGCGGTATTGGGGGTTAGCCTTGGAATTATAGTTTGGGTTTTATTGGCGCGGCCTTTTATACTTTTTCTTTTTGGAGAAAAATATAAAGACTCTATTGTTGTTTTCCAGTGGCTTGCTTTGTCTATGATTCCTTTTGTTTTTACTGCTCCTTCTGTTTCTGCTGTTGTTTATGCTTTAAAAAAACCTAAGGTTATTGGAGTTTTTTCTTTTGTTCAGACCGCGCTTATTTTTATTCTAAATTACCTGCTTATTCCGAAAATTGGTCCATTTGGGCCTGTTGTAACTTATGCTATAACAAATACTGCTCTTGCTTTGTGGACTTGGTGGATTGTCTTAAAATTTTATTGGGGAAAACACTAAGGCAATAGATATGAAAGTTTTTGCTCACAGTTTGGTTTGCAATGAAGAGCGATGGCTTTGGTTTTCTGTCTCCTCAGTTGTTGATTATGTTGACAAAGTTTTGCTTTGGGATACTGGAAGCACAGACAATAGCTTAAAAATTGAAAGAGAACTTAAAAAAAGATGGCCTGATAAGATTGATTTAAGGCAATATGGCAAAGTTGATGCTTTTTCTTTTACTAAAGCAAGGCAGGAAATGCTTGAAATTTCAGATTGCGATTGGGTAATGATTTTAGATGGAGATGAGGTTTGGTGGGAGGATAGGCTTAAGCGCGCGCGGCAGATTATAGAAAAAGAAGGCAAAAAACTTGACTCAATGGTTCATCGGTATTACAACTTGGTTGGCGACATCTACCATTATCAGGAAGAGGAGGCTGGCAGGTATAGAATCGATGATCAAGTTGGACATTTAACTATTAGATTTTTTAATCGAAAAATTGATGGCTTGCATTTTGAGAAAGAGCATGGAGTGCAGGGTATTTTTGATGGGAATGGTGTTTTAATTCAGGAAAGAGATAGAAAGAAAAGGTTTCACACGGGCGATTATTATTTGCACTTTACTCATTTAGTGCGCTCAAGCACTAGGCAGGATGATTTAAAAGTAGTAAAGCGAGCTTTAAAGTATAAGTATGAGCTAGGCATAAGATTTCCTTCTGATTTTGTCTACCCGGAAGTTTTTTATAAAAGCTATCCTTCGTTTATCGAAAATCCTTGGCAAAAAAGAAGTTTGGGTTATGTGGCGCGGGCATTGATTGAGACGCCATTGAGGAAAATTAAGCGCAGGCTTTGGTGGGGAAAGGTTGGGTATTAATAGGGTCGTATGGAGGAAAAACATATTTTCAGAAATGTTTATTTTTTGTTTGCTTTTTATTTGGTTTTTTGTTTGTTTTTTCTTGGTCTTATTAGATTCACTGCTTGGCCGGAAATGCTTGCTTGGCCTTATCTTATTTTGAAAGGTTGGTTGCCTTACCGTGATATAGCAATAGCCCATAATCCATTACTTTTGCTTGATGTTTCTTTGTTTTACAAAATCTTTGGTGTTGGAGTTGTCCAGCTTAAATTTTTTACTTGGCTTCTTTTTTCTCTTGCTGCTCTTATTCTTTTTTGGGTGGTAAAAGATTTGTGGGGGAAAAGAGTTGCCTTTTTCTCTGTTGTTTTTTATTTTCCTCTTTTTGTTTTTTATGAAGGGAATGGTCTTTGGTTTGATTTTTATATGGGTATTTTTGCTTTTGCCTCTTTTTACTTTGCACAGAAGAAGGAATTTTTTTGGGCAGGTGTTTTTTGGGGTCTTTCTTTTTTGGCAAAACAGACCGCTTTTTGGTTTCTTTTACCTCTTGTATTGATGCTTTTACCTTTAAAGGAGGCTCCCCTAAAGGTAGGGAAGGTTATGCTAGGAATGGCTTTGGTCTTAGGGTTATTTTTCATTGGGCTTTTTTATTTTGGAATTTTTTCTGATTGGTGGAATTGGGCTTTTAAGTTTGGGGTTTTGACCTTGCCTCGACTTTCAGGACAAATTCAGCTTCCAACATTAAGACAATTTTTAATTTCTCTTTTACCATTTTCTATTTTTGTTTATCTTATTTTAAATTACAAATATAGATTCACAAATCTTTTTTTGTGGGCTGTCGCTGGTTTGATGGGAGTTTTTCCAAGGTTTGAGTTTTTCCATTTTCAACCGGCGCTTTTTTATCTTTCGATAGCTTTGGCTTTGGTTTTTTCGAAGAAACTACCAGTAAAAAATTATAAATTTATGCTTTTTTATTTGTCTTTTTTGGCGCTTGTTTTTGGGAGATTTTTATTTTCCAGTTTTAAACAAGAAACTCGTTTTTATGAAAAAAGTGTACAAGAGGTACAAAATGAAGTTTCAAAGATTGTTGCACCAGGAGAGAAAATTTATATTGTTTCCTATTGGGATAGTCTTTATGCTTTAACTGATACTCTTCCTGCAACAAAGCCACTTGTGCCTTTTATTCCTTGGTATTTAAAACTTAATGGAGTTGAAGAGAAAATATTGAAAAGTCTAGAAGAAGAAAAACCAAAAGTTATGGTTGCTTACTATCCATCTATTAAAA
The DNA here is from genome assembly GCA_013374855.1 of Candidatus Woesebacteria bacterium. Lineage (GTDB taxonomy): Bacteria > Patescibacteriota > Microgenomatia > UBA8517 > UBA8517 > Ch104c. Next base: position 585,358 of record CP055308.1, read on the forward strand.
CAGGTCTGATACACAGGTCTGATTTGATTGAAGAATTTATAGATAAAAATTATTATGAAGAAGAGTGGTTTGGGGAAGTTTTTGTTTTTGTAAGAAAATGAAAAAAATTGCTTTTTTAAATATTTACAATGGGGTTGTAAACAGGGGTGCTGAGACCTTTGTAAAAGAGTTGACTTCTCGTCTTTCCTCAAAATATAAAGTTGAAGTTTTCCAAGCAGGGGAAGCTAAGGGTAATGAAAATTATAGAGTTATCCAAATTCCAGCAAAAATTTCAAGTAAAGTTGACAATGCTGGTTTTTTTTCTAGGCTTTTTATTACAAGAAACGACTTTTCAATTTTGTTTTTTACTCTTAAGGCAGTTCATAGAATTTTAAAGGAAAAGCCTGACGTTGTAATTCCTGTTAATGGTGGATGGATGCCTGCTATTTTGAGGATAGTTACTTGGATTTATGGAGGCAAACTTGTTATCTCAGGTCAATCAGGAGTAGGTTGGGATGATAGAAATAATCTTTGGTGTTTCCCTAATGTTTTTGTTGCTCTTTCTTCTTATGCTGCTTCTTGGGCAAAAAGAGCTAATCCTTTTGTAAGGGTTGTCTATATTCCAAATGGTGTGGATCTAATCAAATTTAGAAAGTTGGCAAATAGAAAAGACAAAGATAAGAGTAAAGTGGTTCTTGCTGCTTGCGCTTTTGTAAAGTCAAAAAGACTTGATTTGGCGATAGAGGCAGTTTCTAGACTTAATGATGTAAAGCTAATTATTGCGGGGGGAGGGGGAGATCTAAGGGATAAGATTTATGATTTAGGATCTAGAAAATTGGGTGATAGATTTGAGATTGTTTCGGTTCCTTTTGAGGATATGCCTGAAGTTTACAGAAAAGCTGATGTTTTTACTTTGCCATCGGAGAGTTCGGAGGCTTTTGGAAATGTTTTGGTTGAAGCAATGGCTTCAGGACTTCCAGTGGTTGCAACAGATGATCCAATTAGGAGAGAAATTGTAGGCAAAGCTGGAATTTTAGTTGATCCAAAAGATATTGATTCTTATACCACGGCTTTAGAGACTGCTTTGAAAAAAGATTGGGGTAATTTACCTCGAAAGCAGGCAGAAAAATTTTCTTGGGATAGAATAGCTAAAATGTATGACAAACTTTTTGAAGAGATTGCCTGATATGAAAATAAGTGTGATTATTCCAACTTATAATGAAGAGGCTGTTATTTCTGATTGTATTTTATCTCTTTCGAAACAAACTTATCCTGATTTCGAGATTATTGTCGTTGATGATGGAAGTAGTGATAAGACACTTCAGATTTTGTCTGGTTTGAGGGCTAAATTCAAAAATCTGAAAGTTTTAAGGCAAAACCACAAAGGACCGGGAGCGGCAAGAAATTTTGGAGCAAAAAGGGCAAAAGGTGAAATCTTGGTTTTTGTTGATGCTGATATGACTTTTGATAAAGATTTTTTGAATAATTTAACTTTTCCTATTAGAAACGGCAAGACTAAGGGTACTTTTAGCAAGGAAGAGTTTGTTTCCAATTGGGAGAATGTTTGGGCTCGTTGTTGGAATATTAATGAGGGCTGGGAGGAGAAAAGAAGACACCCTAAAGACTATCCTGATTTTCAGCCTGTTTTTCGCGCGATTCTAAAAGAAGAGTTTGATAGAGTTGGAGGATTTACACCTGGTGGTTATGACGATGATTGGAGCTTAAGTAATAAGTTAGGTTATAAAGCTTCTGTTGCAAAGGGGGCTATTTTTTATCATAAAAACCCTTCTAGTCTGAAGGAGGTTTTTAATCACTCGAAATGGGTTGGAAAAAGAAAATATAAGCTAGGTCTTTTGGGATATTTGGTTGCTTTGAGCCGGTCTTCTTTTCCGATTTCTTTATTGGTTGGTTTTTACAAGAGTATTATGAAAAAAGAGCCTAGATTTTTAATTTTTAAACTGGTTTATGATTTTGGTCTTTTCCTCGGGATAATCGAATACTTATTAACTGGTTATGGTTCGAAGTAGGTTTTTTGTGAATAGACTTTTTGCTGATAGTTTTTTTGTTAGGATTTGGGAACAAAAAATATTTGTGTTTTCTTTGAGTTTGGGATTAGTTTTAAGGTTGGTATCTCTTAATCAATCATTATGGCTTGATGAGGCAACTACTGCGCTTGTTGCCAAGATGAGTTTTACAGATATTTTTACTAAATTTTTACCTGGAGACTTTCATCCACCTTTATATTACTTGCTAATTAAGGTTTGGGTTTTTTTGTTTGGTAATTCGGAGGTTGTGTTAAGGATTCCGTCTGTTATTTTTGGTCTGGGCACAATAGTTTTTACCTATCTTATAGCTAAGGAATTATTTGGCATTAGGGTGGCAAATATTGTCTCTTTTCTTACTGCTACCTCTGGTCTTTTAATTTATTATTCTCAGGAGGCAAGGATGTACTCAATGGCTGTTTTTTTGGTTTCTTCTGTTTTTTATTTTTGGATTAAAAAGTGCTGGTTTTGGTTCTCCCTTTTTCTTTTTCTCTTGGGATTGGTTGATTATGTTGCTTTATTTGTTGTACCAGTTTTTTTAATTTGCGAGAAAAATAGGAAGAAATTGATTTTGAGTTTTCTTCCCCTTTTTTTGGGATTTGCTGTATGGTTACCTGTTTTTCTAAAGCAGTTTTATGGTGGCCTTTCGAATACAGGTAATGCTTGGTGGAATATTTTGGGTGCTTTAAACCTAAAAAATATTGCTCTTATTCCTGTTAAGTTTGTTTTGGGGAGAATAAGTTTTGATGACAGGTTTTTGTATTTTTTGATTGCTTGTGTTTCTATCAGTTTGTTTTTTTATCTTTTATTTAGGTCTTTTGGGAAAAATAAAGTTATACTTTTGTGGTTTGTTTTACCCATTTTTATTGGTGTTATCATGAGCATTAAAATTCCAATTCTTTATTATTTTCGTTTTATTTTTTGCCTGCCTGCTTTTTATATTTTGGTTTCTTCTGGTTTGTCGACATTGCGGGGGATTTATTTTAAAGCCATTCTTTTTGTTGTTGTTTTTATTAATATTTTTTCTTCTATTTTTTATCTTACTTCTTATAGATTCCAGCGTGAAGATTGGAGATTAGCGTTGAGAACAATTGGCAATGATTTTTTGATAATGCCTAATAATACTCACAAAGAAGCGGTGATTTATTATGGTAAAGAAGATAATTTGTTAGATATTGGAAGCCTTAAAGGAGATGAAAATTATATTTGGTTATCGCGTTATGTTTGGGAAATAACAGACCCTCAAGATTATACTCGTCTTGAAATTGAAAAATTAGGTTTTGAGAAAGTTGGTGAGTATAATTTTAATGGAGTGGTTTTCTGGAAATATCAGAATAAAAGATAATATTTTTCAACCGAATAGGTAATTTTATAATATCTTCTGCTGGTAGTATTTGATATTTGTCTATCTTAAATTGCTTGTTTAAGATTATTGTAAATACTTGAAAAGGATTTGCTTATTTTTTGTCTTTATCTCTAAGAGCGATCTCTCTGGTGAGAGTTGTTATTTGTCTTTCTAATACTTCAATAATGGAAAGAATTCTGAAGAGGATCATAAAAACCACAACAAAACCAAAGAATATAAGAGTGTTCAAATTACTACCCATACCTAGTTTTCTTGAGACAAAATAAGCAAAATCTGGAAAAAGAGAGATTGTAAGAATTACACCCCAGATTATAATGGTTGATGCGGTTTTGAAAAAACTTTGAGATGTTTCTTTTTTAACAAAGCGAGAAACACCCCTTCCTATCATATAAGAAGAAAGTAATATTAACGCCCAGCGTATAACAGAAATTCCAAAAATCATAAGCTTATTATAGCAAAATAGAATAAACAGCTTTGGTTTATTGTAATTGAGAAGATATTTTGTTAATCTAAAAGTTGTCAAAGATCAAACTAGATATTTATCTGTTAAATTTGCTTGTAGACATAAAAGCTGGCTCTTTTTTATGAAATACTATTCTGATAAAAGTTCGATAATAATTTCTTATACAGATTCTGATTGGGATAAATTGCTAGAGAGCTCTAATGTTTCAATTTTAGAAAACGAGGAGTCAGTAAAAAAGGTATTTTCCTTGGCTTTTGAGTGGTTTATTAGTGGCAAGTATTCTATTGATGATCTTTCTGCTGTTTGCATGAAGTTGTTTGACATATTACAGGTTATTGGAAGCAACAAATATCCAGAACTTTTTGATGCTCTAGATGATGGGTCTGAACTTTCATTTTACATAAGAAAACCTGATCTTTTGCCCCAATTTACTAAGCTTTTGGAAGAATTTTTTGATATCTATGAAGGATTAAATAAATAATCTATAGTTTCCTTCAATTCTTGCCGGTAAATTTGTTTCTAATTTAATTTAGCTAATATTTAAAGACATTAAAGTTGATTTTTACAGATACTAAGTTACTGGCTTAATATTATTCGTACCATTGTTTTAATCCCATTAACCAAGTTTTGTTTTTGTTTTTTTGATTTTGAATATTCTGTATAGAAGACATCTATTGGTATTTCTGTATATTTTAGTTTGTTTCTTGCGATTTCTCTTATTACTTCACTATCAAATTCATAACGATCCATTTTTAAGTCAAGAAGTTTTAAAGCCTTTTTACTGTATGCGCGAAAACCAGATTGGGAATCTGAGACCATTATCCCATAAACCAAAAAAATAAGAACGTTGGCAAACTTATTAGCAAGTTTGTTGAAAGTTGGTATTTTGTTTTTCTTCTTCTTGAATCTTGTTCCCATCACTACATCAAAACCTTCTTCTATTTTTTTGACCATTTTTTTGATTTCTTTTGGGTTATTTTGTCCGTCGCCGTCTATTGTTACTACAATATCGGCGTCTTTTGTTTTTGCAAACTCAAGACCTGTTTTGACAGCTGCTCCTTTACCTCGATTTATAACGTGCCTTAGTACAAAAACTTTTTCTTCTTTTGCTTTCTGTAGCGTATTATCTGTTGACCCGTCATCAACTAAAATAATATTTTTCCAGCCCTCATTTTTAATGTCTTTTATTACCTTTTTGATTACCTTTTCTTCGTTATAGCAGGGGATAACAATAAACACCTTTTTGCTTGCCATAGCAGTATTTTATCAGATTTATGGCCTTTTTGTGGTATAATTGAGGATACTAAGATGTCTGTTTCTCTTTTAGCTTTCAAAAAACTCTTTTGGGATGTTGATTTTTCTAAAATTGATCCTGTTAAAAATAAGCGGTTTGTTATTGAAAGAGTGCTTGAATATGGCGACCTTTCCCATTTTAAAAAGCTAAAAGAGGTTTATTCTCTTGATGACATAAAGGAAGTTCTTAAAAACTCAAGAACAATATCGTTTAAAACTGCCAACTTTTATGCTTTAATATTGCATGTTCCCAGAAAGGATATTTTATGTTTGAGAAAGCCATTGATACAAAAACAAGACAGGTTTTAAGAAAAATAAAAGAAACTGGGGTGTTGGATAATTTTTATCTTGCCGGAGGTACTGCTCTTTCTTTAATTTTGGGACACAGAAAGTCTATTGACCTTGATTTCTTTTCTTCCAAATTTCCAAAGATTGAGATATTGCTTGCCAAGTTAAAGCCTCTTGTGCCTGAGATTATTAATCAAGATAAAGGGACGCTTGATTTGTATATAGATGGTGTGAAGGTGAGTTTTTTGAGATATGATTATCCTTTAATTGGAGATTTATTAGAGTTTGATGGGGTGAGGATTGCTTCGATTTTTGATATTGCTTGTATGAAGCTTTCTGCAATATCCTCTCGTGGATCAAAAAAGGATTTTGTTGACCTTTATTTTATTCTTAAAGATAAAGGGTTTGGTAGACTTCTTTCTCTTTTTCAGAAAAAATTTAAAGGCGTTGACTATCAGATGACCCACATCTTAAAGTCTCTTGTTTATTTTAAGGATGCGGAACAAGACCCAGATCCTGTTTTTTTGGTTCCTTTTGACTGGAAGAAAGCAAAGGAAAGATTAAAAAAGGAAGTTCTTTCTTATGTTTTATAGAAAGCTAAAGAGGCAAGTTTATCCAATTTAAACAAAAGTCTTCATGTTTTAATTTTTCTATTTCGTAAAGTCTGACTGTGTGGAATCTTCTGTAGGTTTCTTTACTGTATTCTTTGCAGATTTGACTGTTGTATATTTTGAAGATGGTTCCAGAATCCTTTTGGTCTGTTATATTGAAAGATTGTTTTTCTTTAATTTCGCACCCTGTATCCTGATTAATAGCCAATATTTGATCAGTGTTAATTTTTGTGGGGCAGATGTTGGTTATTTCTATATTGCCAAGATTGTATTTAACAAGCCCTTCGGTGTATGGCAGTTCTTGTTTTTCTAAGATTTGTTTCTGAGTATTATTTTCAGACATTGTTACAAACCTAAGATAAGTTGATCTTGGGCGGTTGGTTACAACAGTAACTTTTTGAGTATCTTCTGCGTAGGAAAGATATTTGAAAAGAACACGCTCTCCCAGCCAATAGTTTTCTTGGTTTGTAATTGGAAATCTTGCAAAGTAAAAATTGAGGAAATTGGCAAAGATTATAGCGTAGATGATAATTATCAGATAGTTTATTACCTTTTTATTAAGACTTATTATTTCGTTTATTCCAACTGAGATGATTATTAAAAATAAGGGCAAAATTAAAAATGATCTGTTGATAACAGATGTTTCGACACGGCTTATTGCAGTTGGAAAGGGGGCAACAAGAATAAGTGAGGCAAGAAGGAAAAACTTTGCTTTATCCTTTTTATAGATAGCAACAAGACCAAGAATCAGAAAGATAATATCTATTATGTAAAACAATCCGTGGTCACCGAAACGGTATGTTGTCCTTTTGTCACCGCTTATTGTCAGGGTTTCAGGAGAAAATGCATCTAAATAATTTTTAATAAAAATTTTGACTGTTTCTGTTGCTTTGTTGACAAAAAGATTATTTAATGGAAATTGAATTTCCTGCCTTCTTTTATTGTCTACTATTTGACTTATATATTGATTATCAAAAATAAGATCAGTTTTTCTTGAATTCAAAATTGACCCTTCTGTGTTTGTACTTATTAACCAAAATATTGCCACTATTGCAAGCGATGAAAATATAATAGCCAACTGGTATTTTTTGGTTTGTTTGTTTTGGTATAGATTATATATGACAAGAATTAAAACAATGGGTAGAAATATAAATTTTGCGGCGTGATACGAAAAAAAACCAAGTACTAGAAACAAAGATGAGAGGGTTGTATTTTTCTTATTTGACTTGCTTAGTAGTAAGTAAATTCCAAGCATATAAAAGAGAAAAGCAAAAGGTGCTTCAACAGCTGTTCTTGAATAGTAAAAGTTCCAAGGGTTAATTAAGAAAAGAAATGAACTGATTAGTGCTATTCTTTTTGAAAATAATTTTTTGGTAATCAGGTAAAGAGGAATCAACGTTACCAGGTTTATTATAACAAAAACTATTCTTATATTTGCTTGATTTAGTGGAATTACACTAAAGATTGGAGAAAGCAAAAGAGGTGGTATTGCGCTTATTATTCCGTCAGTTTGAGTCTTAAATAAAGATAGGGGAAATGAATATCCGGAAACATCTTTGCCAACCAGTGCATAAGTTTTTGCGCTTATTGCATATTCAATCTCATCGTTTGAGAGACCTACAGGAAACTTATCAACAAAGACAAACCTTGTTGTCAAAAGAAAAATTAAAGCTAGAATTATGATTGGTTTGCGCACACTAGTTTATTTTATCATTTGTTATGAGATAATATTGATAAGTTTTAAATATGCGTATAGGAATAGATATTTCACAGATTGTTTATAGAACTGGTGTTTCTACATACACTGAAAATTTAGTTAAGTCTTTGTTTGAGATAGACAAAGAAAATCAATATGTTTTGTTTGGAGGCTCTTTAAGGAGAAGGGAAGGTCTTTTGACTTTTGCCAGAGAACTTGATTATAAATATAAGGCTCGTGTTCAAAGCCGTCTTTTTCGTTTCCCACCGACTCTGCTTGATCTTTTATGGAATAGGCTTCATATAATTCCTGTTGAGAGATTTATTGGTAGAGTTAATGTATTTCATTCTTCTGATTGGGTACAGCCTCCAAGTTATTCTTTTCGTGTTACGACAATTCATGATCTTTCCCCTTTAAGGTTTCCCAAACTTACTCACCCCAAAATAGTTGAGGTTACTCAAAGAAGATTAAAGTGGGTAAAAAAGGAAGTTGATAGGGTTATAGTTCCAAGCCATGCGACTTATGAGGATTTGCTTATTCTTGGTTTTAAGAAGTCAAAAATAAGAATTATTCCGGAAGCAGCTGATGATTATTTTAAGCCAGCTTCTCTGAAAGATCAGGCAATTGTGAAGAAGAAATACAAGCTGGATGATTTTATTTTAGCAGTAGGTACAAATAAAAGGAAGAATTTAGATAGAATTATTTCGGCTTTTGACTTGGCAAGGGCTGGTAAAGGTTTTAAGTTGGTTGTTGTGGGCGAGAAAACAGAAGGCTTGGAAGAAAGGAGAGGAATTGTTTACACAGGACATATCTCAAAGGAAGATTTGAGGAGGCTTTACAGTGCTGCGCTTTGTTTGGTTTACCCCTCTTTGTATGAAGGATTTGGCTTGCCAATCTTGGAGGCTTTTGCTTGTAATTGTCCTGTGGTTACTTCAAACTTATCAAGTTTGCCTGAAGTGGCAGGGAAAGCTGCTATTATGGTTGATCCTTTTAGTGTTAATTCAATAGCGGAGGGGATTAGTAAAGCTATAAAAAGAAGAAAAGGTTTAATCAGAGCGGGCAAGAAGAGGCTTTCTTATTTTTCTTGGGAAAGGACGGCTTTATTAACGCTTAGTGTCTATCGGGAGAGTTTATTATGAAAAGAGTGAGAGTAATAGGGATTGATGGAAATGAAGCAAATGTTAAAAGTAGGGTGGGAGTTAATGTTTATGCCTTTAATTTGCTTTGGAATATATATAAACTACAGGATAAAGTTTCTACAAACTATAGGTTTATAGTTTATCTTTCGTCTCTACCCCTTGATGATATGCCCACAGAGAAACCTGGCTTTTGGGAATACAAAATCCTTGAGGGTGGTGGTCTTTGGATACTAAAGAAACTCACTCCTTATTTGTTGTTTAACAAGGACGAACTTGATCTTTTCTTTACTCCTAGTCATTATACACCCCCGTTGTCAAGAGTGCCGGTGGTTTGTTCAATTATGGATTTAGGATATTTGGAATTTTCGGAACAATTTGAAAAAAAAGTGTTTTGGCAGTTGAAGTATTGGAGTGCTACCTCCATTTTTGTATCAAAAGGTATCATTGCTATATCAGAAGAGACAGCTCGTGATATTTTACGACATTACCCTTTTGCTTCTGGAAAAATTGAAGTTACTTATCCTGGTTATGATAAAGAGAAGTTTTATTTTCCATACCCGCAAAATCTTGTGCGACAAGTGAAAAGAAAGTATAAAATTGGTAAAAACTATATCCTCTATCTTGGGACATTAAAACCAAGTAAGAATATTGAGGGAATAATTGATGCCTTTAACATAGTAAAAAATGAATCTACTGATTTTCAACTTGTGATAGCTGGCAAGAAAGGTTGGCTTTTTGATGGGATTTTCCAAAAAGTGAAAAGTTTGGGGCTTGAAAAACAGGTTGTTTTTACTGATTTTGTGAGTGAGGAAGACAAACCTGCTTTAATGGCTGGGGCTTCTGTTTTTGTTTCTCCGTCTTTTTGGGAGGGATTTGGTTTAATTGCGATTGAGTCAATGGCTGTAGGAACACCGGTTGTAGTCTCAGATAGAGGAAGCTTCCCTGAAGTTGTGAACGGGGCTGGAATTTTGGTTGATCCTGAAGATTATTGTGATATTGCAAATGGAATTAAAAAAGTAATCACAATGGAAATTAAAGAGTATAATAGGTTGGTGAAGGAGGGATTAAAAAGGGCTAGTCTTTTTTCTTGGGAAAAAACAGCTTGGAAAACACTTTTGTTTTTTGAGAAGATTATAGAATATAAAAAAAGATGAGAAGTTTTTTTAAAGACAAGCACGGAAAGCAATTAAGCTGGGAGGAAGCTTTAAAGAAAATAAAAAATCGTTTCTTTAATTATCTCCTTGATTTTGAACTTATGCTTCTTCGCTGGGTGGGGCATATTCCAAGTCATATAGTGCGTAAGTTTTTTTACAGACTAAGTGGTGTGAAAATTGGTAAGGGATCGACTATTCACATGTGGGCAAGTTTTTTTGATCCGAGAAATATTGTAATTGGGGAAGATACAATAATTGGGGATCATGCATTTTTAGATGGTAGGGAAAAGATAGAAATAGGAAATCACACCGATATTGCATCTTCTGTTATGATTTACAACAGTGAACACGATTTGTCAGATGAAGAATTTAAAGCAATAAATGCGCCAGTTAGGATAGGTGATTATTGTTTTATTGGCCCGCGAGCGATAATTTTGCCTGGGGTAAACATAGGAAAGGGAGCAGTTGTGGCTGCGGGCGCAGTTGTGACAAAGGATGTGGCTGATTTTCAGATAGTTGGAGGAGTGCCTGCAAAACCCATAGGGGAGAGGAAAAATAGAAATCCCAATTATAAGCTTGGTCGAGCTAGACTTTTTCAATAATGGTTTTTAAAATGACAAGGCTTGTGTTTTTTTCTTTTTCTTTTCTATTCTTTTTTTATTTAGTTTGGCCTTTTGAGCCAAAGTCAATTTCGGATTTTTATCCTCTCCCTCAATCTATAAAGTCAAATCTAAGTGGTGATACAATAGAAGTTCCCAACATATCAGCTTATTTTTCAGACAACTATAGAGGATTTGTTACAAAGTATTACCGAAACCAGTTTCAGTATATGACTAAATTTCCTTTTCCTCCGATTGTTTTAAACCATCCGCCGGAATATGCTTTCGACTACATTAAGGATCAGACACATAGTACCTACCTTGAGGAATATGTTTATCCTTGGCGGGGTAGACTTTTTGTTAATGGCCTTGAGCCTCTTGATGAGAAGACAAAAGAGCCTCGTTATAAAGGGGCAACTAAATTTGAAGTGGGCGATATGTTTTATGAAACAAAGGTTACACTTCGTTATTATCCAACGCCAGTTTGGGCAAGAGTTGTGGTTTGGCTTGGGGTAAATTTGATTTTTTTGTTGCTTTTTTCCTTTACTAAAGATTTGATTTTTACTAAAAGATGATAGATTTATTGGTTGTGGTTTTAAATTATAATACGAAAAAGTTAACTGGGGAGTGTTTGGAGAGTGTATTTTCTTGTAAAACAAAGATTAAGTTAAAGGTTGTTTTGGTTGATAACAAGTCTTCTGACGGCAGTGTTTCTTATCTAAGGCGTCGCTTTCCTAATGTTTTGTTTTTGGAAAGTGGTGGTAATCTTGGTTTTGCTGGTGGAAATAATTTTGCTTTGAAGAGATTTTACAAGAAAGCAAAATATTGTCTCTTGTTAAATCCTGATACTAAGGTGAGAGAAGATTTTTTTGATAGTTTGTTCGATTTTGCTATTAAGTCTGGTTTTGAAATAGTTTCTCCAAAGATTTTGAATCTAGATCTAACTTTTCAGCCAAATGGTGGATATTTGCCTTATTTTGTATATCTATTTTTTTGGCTGTCTGGGATGGATGATATTTTTAGAAAAATTGGCATTAACCTTCCTTCTTATCAGGAGAGAAGTTTGAAATTTTATGAAGATTCTAGGAATATAGGATGGCTTGCAGGAACTGCTTTGATGATAAAAAGAGAGGTTTTTGAGAAAATTGGTTTTCTTGATGATAATATTTTTATGTATGGGGAGGATGTTGAATTTTGCTTGCGGGCAAAAAAGGTGGGGTTTAAGATTGGGTGGACTGATAAGGCAGAAGTTATTCACTATGGGGGTGCTAGCTTAAAAGAGCCTCATTTTTCTCAATGGCTTGGAGAATTTAAGGGGCTTTTGTATATTTATAAGAAACATTTTGGAAATTGGCAAGCTTTATTTTTAAAGATTCTAATTTACCTCTTTACTTTTTTGAGAATAATTGCTTTTTGGATAGTGGGTAAGAAGGGGAATGCTAAGATTTATGCAAAGATACTTAAGAGTATTTGAAGAATTTCTTTTTTGGGGTCTTGTTTTTCTTTTGGTTTTTGTTCCTTTGTATCAAAGGTTTCCTTTTGTGGAATTGAAGAATTTGCCAGTTGCTATTCGATTAGAGGATTTGTTGATTCTTTTTTATTTTTTATTTTGGTGTTTTTACTTGTTCTTTTCTAATAGATGGAAATTATTCTTAAAAAACAAACTTTTTCTTTTGGCTTTGTTTTTTCTTTTTGTTGGTTTTGTTTCTTCTTTTTCGGCTCTTTTTTTGAAAGGAACTGTTTCTTTTGGACAGGTTGTCTTTCATTTTTTGCGTCGGGTAGAGCTTTTGTCTTTCCTTTTTTTTCCTTTAGCCTTGAAGTTTAACAAAAGAAGATTTTCGGTTTTTGTTTTTACGTTTTTATTAGTAGTTCTTGTTTCTAATTTTTATGCTTTTGGGCAGAAATTCTTACGATTCCCTGTTATTACGGGAATTTCCAAAGGAAGGATAAGTTATCTTGGTGTGGCAGATAGGGTTAATTCTACCTTTGCGGGTCACTATGATTTGGCGGTTTTTTTAATGATGAGTATTATTTTAATTTTATCTTTTTTAATTTTTGTTTTTGGCAAGTGGTTTAAGAACAGAAAGCCGGTTTACTTAGCTTACATTTTTGCTTTAGCTTTTCTTTTTTGTTTCTCACTTTACGTTTTGGTTATTACAGCAGCAAGGCTTTCTTTTGCTGCTCTTTTTGTTGGTGTTTTTGCTTTAACAATTTTTTTGAGAAAGAAGTACCTTCTTTTTTTCCCTGTATTATTTGTTCTTTTGGTTTTTTTGTTTCCATCAAAACTTAGAGAAAGATTAATTTTGACTTTTGTTGTAAATATTAAAAAGGAATGGCGTGCTTATCAACCTGTGAACGAAATTCAAGAAAAAAGAAGCCAACTTAATATACCAACTCTTCCTGTTTATCATGAAAGGGTAAAATCTAGGGAAGGAGTTGAAGCACCGGATATTTCGCCAGGAGAACCTGAAGATCTGGGGCAATTGGCGGTGTATCGATCTCTTGAGATAAGAACAAAAAAAGAGTGGCCTCGTGCAGTAAGAGCATTCTTGCGCGATCCGCTTTTAGGAAGCGGCTACTCTTCAATAGATTTGGCGACTGATAACGATTTTCTTAGACTTATTGGGGAGGTGGGGTTTTTGGGTTTCGTCTCATTTATGTTACTTTTGTTTTTTATCTGGAGAAAACTATTTGTTTTATGGAAGGAAGTTAAACGGTTTGATAAATACTATGTTAGTGCCATTCTTTCTTTGTTTTTGGCTTTTGTCTTTAATGCTATATTGATTGATGTATTTGAAGCTACCAAGGTAGCTTCTTTATTTTGGCTCTTGATTGGAGTAACATTTGCATACTTTGACATTAGAAGAGAATCTAAAACGGGAAATTTATGATAAGCATGTTTTCGGGAAAAAAATTTGGTGAGCATTTCTTTCTTTTTTTTATTTTGGTTATTGGCTTTTTGGTTCGACTTTATGGAATAAATAATCCTTTGGCTGATTGGCACTCTTGGCGTCAAGCGGACACCTCTTCTGTCTCAAGAATCTATTTTGAACAAGGTATTGATTTGCTTCACCCTCGCTACTATGATATATCAAGCATTCAATCTGGCATCTATAACCCTAATGGTTTTCGATTTGTAGAATTTCCCATTTTTAACCTATTTCATGTTCTTTTGGCAAGGTTAGGTGGCCCTCTGAATTTTGAAGGGTGGGGGAGAATGGTTAGTATTGTAGCCTCTCTTTTTTCGACTGTTTTTGTTTTTATTTTGGGAAAACGTTTTATCTCCTCAATTGGGGGGTTATTGGCTGCCTTTTTCTTTGCTTTCTTGCCGTACAATGTATATTACTCGCGGGTCATTTTACCTGAACCTTTAGCAGTCAGCTTTGCTTTGTGTTTTTTGATTTTTTTTGTCAAATATCTTGATAAGGAAAAAGTTGTTTTTCTTTATTTATCATCTTTATTTCTAGGTTTGGCTGTTTTGGTTAAGCCTCATGCTATTTTTTATATTGTCCCAGCTCTGCTTTTGTTTTTGGAAAAATATGGTTTTGATGGTTGGTTTAAAAGTTCGCTTAATTTTGTAAGATTTCTTGTTTTTTCAGCGATAATATTTTTGCCATTTTTGATTTGGAGGATCTGGGTTAATAATTTTCCGGCAGGTGTGCCTTTTATGAAGTGGTCTTTTAATTTAGATGTTATTCGTTTCCATCCTGCGTTTTGGCGTTGGATATTTGGTGAAAGATTGGGTATTTTGATTCTTGGTGTTTATGGTTTGTTTCCTTTTCTTTTAGGTTTGTCTGAAAAAAACACAAAAGGCAATTTTATAAGATTTTTATTTTTGGCTATGGTGGTCTATGTTTCTATATTTGCTGCTGCGAACGTGAGACATGATTATTATCAGATATTTCTTGTGCCTTCGGTTTGTCTTGCTCTTTCTTATGGGGCAATTGTATTGCTTAGGAGTGGCAATTTTGTTAGCATATTACTATTAGTTTTTAGTGTTTTAATGTCTATTTTTATGTCTTTTTATAGAATTAGAGGCTATTATCAAATTAATCACCCGGAGATTATCGAAGCGGGAAATGCGGTTGATAAAATTACGCCAAAGGATGCAAGGGTTATAGCACCCTATAATGGAGACACAGCATTTCTTTACCAGACTAAAAGGTTTGGTTGGCCAGTAGTAGATACATCTTTTGATAAATTGATTAAAGAAAGAGGGGCTGATTTTTACGTTTCGGTAGATAAGGAAAACCAAGATTCTAAATTTATAAGAGCACATTATAAGATAGTTTTGGAAACAAATTCCTTTTTTATAGCTGATTTATCAGATAGAATTGAATGAAAATATTAATGTTGACGCCATACCTTCCTTTTCCGCCATCGTCTGGTGGGCAGATACGTTCTTATAACTTGATCAAACATTTAAGTAGAAAACATTCTATAACCTTGTTTTCTCTTATAAAAGATGATTCTGAAAAGAAGTATATAAAAGAATTGGAGAAATATTGTTGTAAAGTTCGTGTCTTTAAGTGTTCAAAGACTCCTTGGACTTTTAGAAATATAATAAGAACAGTATTTGGAACCTATCCGTTTTTAGTTGTAAGAAATCTGGTTTTAGAGGAAAGGGAGGCTGTCAAGGAAGAATTGGAAAGAGAAAAGTTTGATTTAATACAAGCTGAAACATTCTATGTGATGCCTCATATACCAGAGACAAAGGTTCCTGTTATCTTGGTAGCTCAGACGATAGAACATCTTGTGTACAAGCATTATGTTGAGGAGCAAGCTTATTTTTTCTTAAAGCCGTTTTTTTCTTTAGATGTGGCCAAGATTAAATATTGGGAGAAGAAATACTGGGAAAAGGCGAATAAAGTTGTAGCTGTTTCTGAAGCAGATAGAAATGAGATGATGAAGGTCTCTCCTCGCCTTTCAGTTGAGATTTTACCAAATGGAGTAGATTTGGACTTTTTCAAGGTCAAAAATAGTTGGGATAGTAAGGATAAAAGAATTCTCTTTGTTGCTAATTTTAAATGGCTTCAGAATACTGAAGCAGCTGAGATTTTATTGGAGAAGGTTTTTCCTAGGATAAAGTTAGAGGTTGAGGATGTAAAACTTTGGATAGTTGGGCAGTATATTCCTGAGAAAATTAAAGCTAGACGGTCAAAAGATATTCTGATTGACAATTTGGATTATGATGATGAAGAAACAATTAGAAGAGCTTATTTTGAATCTTCGGTTTTTGTCTCACCTTTGCGAGGCCCTGGTGGAACAAGACTAAAACATTTTGCAGCGATGGCATCTTGTTTGCCTCTTGTTACCACTTCAGTTGGAGCGGAGGGTTTGGAAGCAAAAAATGGTTTTCATATTTTAGTTGAAGATGATTTTGATAAGATGGCTCAAGTGGCGGTCAGAGTTTTAAGAGAACCTGATTATGCAGAAAGATTAGCCAAAAATGCCCGAAAGTTAGTGGAAGAAAAGTTTAGTTGGCAGATAGTTGCTGATAAGTTAGATAAGCTTTATAATGACATGTTTTCTGTTGTTTGAAAGATGGCTAATAAAAAAAGGAGTAAAAAAGATTATAAGTTGTCGATCATTATATTAAGTTATAATGTTAAGGGTGTATTGAAAGACTGTCTAGCCTCTTTGAAAGAATCAATTAGAGGTATTAATGCAGAAGTTTGGGTGGTTGACAATGCGTCTTCTGATGGCAGTGCCGAGATGGTTAAGATGGATTTTCCTTGGGTCAATCTTGTTGTTAGTGATAAGAATTTAGGCTTTGCCAAGGGCAATAATCTTGCTAGAAATAGAATTAGAGGAGATTATATCTTGTTTTTAAATTCCGATGTTATAGTCAATAGAGATGCTATTCATCACTCCCTGCAGTATTTGATAGAAAACAGAGACATTGGAGCCTTAACCTGTAAAGTTGTTTTGTCTGATGGCTCTTTAGATAAGGATACTAGAAGGAGTTTTGTAACTCCTTGGATAGGAATGATTCACCTTTTTTTAAGACTGGATAGGCTTTTCCCTAAATCTAAAATTTTTGGCCGATACTGGTATGGTTACATTCCTGAAGATGTAACCCATGATGTAGACGTAATTCAGGGTGCTTTCTTTTTGACTAGGAGGTCTGTGTTGGATGAAGTTGATTGGTTTGATGAAGATTATTTTTTGGATGGTGATGATATTGATTTATGCTGGAAGATTAAAGAGAAAGGATGGCGAATTGTCTATTATCCAAAATATTCTGTCTTGCATCTAAAAGGTGTTTCTAAAGGAAAATTTAAAGCTCATAAGGTTCCATTGAAAAGCAAAATTTACTTCAGGACAAAAGGTGTTGATGCCATGGAGATTTTTTACAGAAAGAGATTGTGGAATAAATACCCGTTTTTTATTAATTACTTGGTGATTTTTGGGATTAGACTTCTTAAATTGATTCGTATCGTCAGAACATTAATTTTTAGTTAAAAAGGTGAGAGTTCTAATAGATGCAAGGTTATATGGTTTAGAAAATGCAGGATTAGGGAGATATGTTTCAGAATTGATTCGCTATCTTTCTTACAATTATCAAGAATTCAATTTTATTGTGTTTTTGAGGAAAAAATATTTTAAATCACTCCAACTACCTAAGAATTGGAAAAAAGTCTGTGTTGATATAAGGCATTACTCTTTAATTGAACAGATTTATTTACCAATAATAATAAGTAAAGAAAAGCCTGATTTGGTACATTTTCCTCACTTTAATGTGCCAATATTTTATACAGGTAAATTTGTGGTTACTATTCACGATCTACTTATGCACAATTTTTCTATTCAATCAACTACTCTTAATCCACTTTTTTACTTGGTAAAAAGGATTGCTTATAAGATAGTTTTTCGTAAGGCGATTTATTCTTCCTCTTTGATTATAACTCCATCTGTCTTTGTAAAGCAGGAAATTTTGAGGTTGTTTAAAGTTCCTGATTCTAAGATAGTTCCTGTGTATGAAGGTGTGAGTAAGGAGCTTTTTATTAATGATCAACTTTCCGTTGATGGGTTTTTTGAGAAATATGCGATAGGCGGAAATTACATACTCTATTGTGGCAATGCTTATCCTCATAAAAACCTAGATTTTGTTTTAAATGCCTTTTCTTCTTTTGATTTTAGAAAGAAACTTGAATTGGTGTTGGTTTTGCCCAGATCTATTTTTAGAGAAAGATTGGAAAATTTGGTTTCAAGATTTGGTTTGCAGAACAGAGTTAAGGTTTTGGATTTTGTTTCAGACAATGTTTTGGCTTATTTGATGAGAAAATCGATGGCTTATTTGTGTCCTTCTCTTTCTGAGGGCTTTGGCCTTCCGGGGCTTGAGGCTTTTTATTTGGGTACAATAGTTTTGGCAAGTGACATTCCTGTTTTTAGGGAGGTTTATAAAGATGTTCCTATTTACTTTGATCCTCGGGATGAGAATAGTTTCAAAAAATCTTTAAAGAGAATTTTAGATATGAGTAAATTGGAAAGACTCAAGCTTATCAGGAGAGGAAGAAAGCTTGCACTTTCTTATTCTTGGGAGAAAATGGTAAGTGAAATTGCAAGTATTTATTCTAGGCTTGGAAATGATAAAAGATCCTGAAAAATTAAGAGTTGCCATAGTCTATGATAGAGCAATCAAATTAGGAGGTGCAGAGAGGGTTGTTTTAGCTTTAAATAGAATGTTTCCAAAGGCGCCTCTTTTCACTTCTGTTTATAATCCTAGAAATGCAAAGTGGGCATCTTCTTTTGAGTCTGTCTATACCTCCTTTCTACAAAAAATTACTTTTGCTAAAAACTGGCATAAAGGCTTTGCTTGGTTAATGCCGATTGCTTTCGAGTCTTTTAATTTTGACAATTATGATCTTGTAATTTCTGTCACAAGTGAGGCAGCCAAGGGAATAATTACAAAACCAAGAACTAGACACATTTGTTATATACTTACTCCGACTCGGTATTTGTGGAGCCATTATGATGTTTATTTTGAGAGCCGTTTTTTGAGTTTTTTTTCTAGACCTGTTGTTTCTTATCTTCGTTGTTGGGATAGAATAGCATCAAGAAGACCGGATAAAATTTTGTCGGTATCGATGAGGGTTAAGAATAGGGTGAAGAAATATTATGGAATTGAATCAGATGTGGTTTACCCGCCGCTTAATTTTGGTAGTTTTGATTTTCTCAAAAATAAATCTTCTTTTGATTTATCAATGTTTAAGCCGAAGGATTATTATTTGGTGGTTTCAAGATTGGAGAAGTATAAGATGGTTGATTTGGTAATAGAGGCGTTTAGATTTCTAAAGCTACCTTTAATAATCGTGGGGGTGGGTAGTCAGATGAGGTATCTAAAAAGAGTTTCTTCAGGAGACCCTAATATAATTTTTGTGGGAAAGGTTGTTAGCGATTCCTCCATGGCTTATTACTATAAGGATGCAAAAGCTCTGATAATGCCCCAAGAAGAGGATTTTGGCTTGGTTTCTTTGGAGGCACAAAGTTTTGGGATTCCGGTTATTTCTTATAGAGAAAGTGGGGCGGCAGAAACGATTGTTGAGGGTAAAACCGGACTATTATTTGATGAGCAAAATGTAAATTCATTGGTTGACGCGATTTATCGGTTTGATAAAATGAAATTTACCAGTTCTTATTTTAAGCAAAACTTAGAACGTTTTTCTTTTGATAATTTTAGAAAAAAAATTTTAGAAGAGATTAATAGTTTGTTTTGAGAATATGGGTTTTCAAGAACATCTTTATGTCTTGATTCTTGCAGGTGGCGGAGGAACTCGTCTTTGGCCTAAGTCTGTTGAGAAAAGACCTAAGCAGTTTCTAAGGTTGATTGGTGATAAAACTTTGTTCCAATCAACCGCGTATAGACTTAGGAGATTGGTCGGTTGGGATAGGATGTTTTGTGTAACGGTTTCAGAAAGTTATAAGAAGGAGATTTTAAAAGAGGTTCCGGAGTTTTTACCCGAGAACATAATAGTAGAGCCTCAAAGACGGGAAACTTGCCCTGCTCATGGGGTGGGAGCCTTGTATATTTATCAAAAAGATCCTCAAGCGGTGATTATTACCGAGGCGGCAGATAGAATTGTTAAGCCGAAGTCTCTTTATCTTAAGACTTTGAAAGCGGCAGCGCTTTATTCTTTTGAGACTAAAAAGCTAGTTACAGTGGGAATAAGACCTCGTTATCCTCATACTGGCTATGGTTACATCAAAAAAGGTGAAAAACTTACTTTGGTTAATGGGGTTAAGTTTTTTAAACTTAAGAAATTTGTTGAAAAGCCATCTTTAAGACTTGCTGAGCGGTATTTTAATTCTGGTGATTATCTTTGGAATGCGGGTCAGTTTGTTTGGAGGGCAGAAGATATATTATTTGCAATAAAGAAGCATCAGCCTGATGTCTACTTTAATCTTGAAAAAATAAAAGAAGCACTTGGCACATCTAAAGAGAAGGAAGTACTTTCTTTCTATTATGAAAAAATGCCCAAGATTTCTATAGATTATGCTGTAGCAGAAAGAGAGAAAAATTTTGCAGTAATTCAGGCAGATTTCTATTGGACTGACATTGGTGATTGGAAGGAAGTTTGGGAAGAGTCTAAAAAAGATGCTTTTGGAAACGTGATTATTGATGGTGAAGAAGAAGGTGGAGAAGTCATAAATATAGATACTTCAGATGCTATCATTCATACAGATGGGAGGCTTGTTGCGGTTGTTGATGTTGACAATATTGTAATTGTGGATACGCCAAAGGCTCTTTTGGTTTGCGCGAAAAGCAGAGCTCAAAATGTTAAGAAAATAGTTGAGGAACTGAAAAACAGAGGTAAAAAAGATATTCTTTGATTTTTTTATTTAAAACTGGTATAAGTTTATCTGCCCTATGGAACTTTTAGACAGCAGGCAGAGAGATAGGATCTGGGAGGTTTCAAAAAGGATTATTGATATTTTTCTTGCTATTTTGCTTATAATTATTTTTTCTCCTGTTATGATTTTGACAGCTCTTGCTATTAAATTAACATCTCCCGGACCGATTTTAGCTGATATACCAAAAAGAGTTGGGCGTAAGGGCAAGCTTTTTAGGATTTATAAGTTTCGTTCGATGTTTGTTAATGCGCACAATCTTATGAGAACAGATCCGAAGTATAAAAAGCTTTATGAAGAATATAAAAAGTCAGGATATAAATTACACAATGATCCCCGTGTTACAAAAATAGGTAGGTTTATTAGAAGATACTCTATTGATGAGATGCCACAATTCTTTAATGTTTTAAAAGGTGAGATGAGCATCGTGGGTCCCAGAGCCTATTATCCTGACGAGCTTGAGGAACAACAAAAGAGATATCCCCATACTAAGGAACTAGTCAGGGAGATGATGACGGTAAAGCCGGGGATTACTGGTTATTGGCAAGTTTCTGGCAGAAGTGATGTGGATTTTGAAAGAAGAATTGAGATGGATGCGTATTATGCCAGAAAAAAATCCTTGTGGCTTGATTTTTTGATTATTCTTAGAACTCCTTTTGTAATGCTGTCTGGGAAAGGTGCGGTCTGAAGCTTTTCTTGATTATTTTTTCTTTAGTGGCTAAACTGAATTTATGGAGCAGGATTTTTCTTTAAGTAAGATAGATTTGAGTCAGGATCAAGAAGTCAATTATTCTGATAGGGGTATTTCAAGGCAGACGGGTGAAGATTTGAGTACTAAAAGGTTTTTTAGTTTTTTTTCTGGATTTTCAGGAAGAAAAAAATTTTTTTTTGCTTTGGTTATTGTTTTTTTAGTATTTTTTTTCTATCTTGGTACATCAGTTTTTTTGATCTTTAGTAGGTCACAAACTTTTTATCGCACTTTGTCCTCTTTTAAATCTTCTTTATCATCTAAAAATTTAGGTGAAATAGAAAAAAATCTTGAAGCTAGCAAGGCTTCTTTGTTTTCTTTGAATAAAACATTTAATCTTGTTAGGTGGATGAAGTTTGTTCCCTTGGTGGGGGCTTATTTTGCGGATTTTGAAAGAGTTCTCAAGGCTTCTTCTTATTCGTTTGAAGCTGTTGATATGTCGCTTGGTGCTTTTGGGGGTTATCTTGATCTTTTGGGTTTTAATACAGGTTCTTCTTCTGGAACAACGGTTGATAGAATAAGTTTTATAACAAAAGCTTTACCGGAGGTTTTACCCAAAACTAGTGGTATTATTGAGAAATTGGAATTAGTGGAGAGTGAAATATCCCAAATTGATCCTAAAAGGTACCCTGTGAGATTAGGTAAGGTTGTAGTAAGAAAAAAAATGGAAGATGTCTTGGATGAAGCAAGATATATTCTTACTTCTCTGAAGGAATCTGAACCTTTTATCCAACAGCTTCCTTATGTTTTGGGAATTGATTCACCCAGAAATTATTTGATTATTTTTCAGAATGATAAGGAGTTAAGGCCTACTGGTGGTTTTATAACTGCCTATTCTTTGTTAAAGATTGATAAGGCAACTTTCAATACAGTTAGGTCTGATGATATCTACAATCTTGATTCAAAGTATAAGCCAACAAAGCCAGCACCAGAACCAATTGTTAAGTACATAAAAGGACCGTATTCTATTTCACCCAAGTGGAGATTAAGGGATATGAATTGGTATGTTGGTTTTGATGATTCTATGGACTTGTTTGCAGAGGAAATAAGAAAATTGGGTTTTGACAATATAGATGGGATTGTGGCTGTTGATACTCATATTCTTGTTGATATTCTCAATATTTTGGGTCCAATTGATGTTGCAGGTTATGGAAGATTTAGTAACGAGATTGTGCCGGAATGTAATTGCCCTCAGATAATATATGAGCTTGAGAGTTTTGCTGATGTGGAGGGTCCTATTGTTTGGGATCCTGCAGGAACTGGAAAAATTGTTTATGCCCCGCCTAATTGGGAGAATAGAAAGAAAATTATTGGACCTCTTATGAATACAATCGCTGCTTATAGCTTAGGACAACCTGCAGAGAAAATTTCCGATTTGTTTTTGGTTTTTTTGAAAGCATGGAAGGGTAGGCATATACTTTTTTATTTTAATGATGATGAGGTTCAAAAGACGGCGAAGTCTTTTGGAATAACAGGCTCAGTTGCCGACTTTGATGGGGATTACCTTTTGATAAATGATGCCAACCTTGGTGGAAGAAAGTCTAACCTTTATGTTACACAAGAGGTTAGTCAGGAGATTAAAGTTAAAGAGAATGGAAATTTGGAGAAGACTTTAACTATTACTTACAAAAATCCAGAAAAACATGATGGCTGGCTTAACTCGGTTCTTCCTAATTGGGTTAGAATTTATGTCCCTAAAGGAAGTAAGCTGATTTCAATCGATGGTTTAATTGATAATGTAGAACCTTATGAAGAGTATGGTAAGACAGTTTTTGCTGGCTTTTTTGAGTTAAGACCTCAGGGAATAGTGAAAGTTGAAGTGAAGTATGAGATTCCTTTTGGGAAAGATGGTTATAGGTTGTATGTACAGAAACAGCCGGGCAAACCAGCTTTTCTTTATACTGCAAAGTTTGATAAAAGAGTTGAAGAGTTTTATCTTGATGCCGATAAAATATTGGATTTTTCTAAATGAAAAGTTTTTATTCTTCTTCCGGTTTAGTGCTTGCAAAGTATGATTATGGTGAGGCGGATTGTATTTTTTTTGTATTGACTCCTGATTTTGGTAAAATTCCTCTAATAGCAAGAGGTGTTAGAAAGATAACAAGTCGAAAAAGGAGTGCTATGGAGGTCTTTAATATAGTGAGGTTTAAGGCGAGAAAATCTAAAAACATTTTTTTTGCAGAAGAAGTTGAGCTTGTTTGGATGTTTAAAAGAGACAGAGTTGGGCTGAGTGGAATTTCTCTTGCCTATTATTTTTCTGAAGTTCTTGACAAGATTCTTGGGGAGAATGAGCCAAATAAGCCAGTTTTTGATTTTTCTGTAAACTTTTTTAAAAGGATAGGTAAGGTTCGAGACTTGAAATGTTTGAGGATTGAGTTTGTTAAAAGATTGCTTGTCCTTTTGGGGTTTTGGCCAGATGGCAAAAATATGACAAATCCTGATTTGATTTTAGAAAGCATTCTGGAGAGAAATTTGAGTACAAAAGAAGTTGGTATTAAAGTTTTAGCTTAGTTTGTAGTATACTATTGAGGTTTATGAATTTACTTGACAAAATTGTTTCTTTAGCGAAAAGGCGGGGTTTTGTTTATCCTGGGAGTGAAATTTATGGAGGATTAGCTAATACTTATGATTATGGCCCTCTTGGGATAGAACTTCTTAAGAATATTGAGGATTTATGGTGGAAGCGATTTATTTTGAGGAGAAGTGATGTCTACGGTATAGGCACGAGTATTTTAATGAATCGTAAAGTTTGGGAAGCCTCTGGCCATGTTGAAAGTTTTGTTGATCCCCTGGTGGAGTGCCTTTCTTGTCATAAGAGATTTAGGGAGGACCATCTGGAGAATAAGGCCAAATGCCCTGAGTGTAAAGGCAGGTTAACCTCTCCAAAGATGTTTCAGGGCATGTTTAAAACCCATGTTGGGGCAACAGAGGATAAAGGTAGTGAGGTTTTTTTAAGGCCAGAGACAGCTCAAGGTATGTTTGTTAATTTTAAAAATGTATTGGATAGTATTCATCCAAAACTCCCTTTTGGTATTGCTCAGATTGGTAAGGGGTTTCGCAATGAAATAACATTGGGTAATTTTGTTTTTAGGACATTGGAATTTGACATGATGGAGATAGAGTATTTTGTTGAAGAGAAGGATTGGGAGGATACTTTTGAATATTGGAAAGAGGAAATGTGGCAATGGCTTTTGGATTTAGGGGTGTCTCCTTTGCGTTTGAGCTGGCGAGAACACTCTGCCAAGGAAAGAGCGCATTATTCCAAAAGGACTGAAGACATTGAGTATGAATTTCCTTTTGGAAGATCAGAACTTTATGGGCTTGCCTACCGTGGGGATTATGATCTAAAGAATCATTCAGAAAAATCGGGAATTGATTTGAGGTATACCACGGAGGATGGAAAATCTTTTTATCCTCATGTGGTGGAGCCAACGTTTGGTGCAAACAGGACTTTTTTAGTTCTTCTTCTTGAAGCATATTATGAGGATAAGGATAGAGTTGTTTTAAAGCTTAATCCTCGTGTGGCCCCGTACAAAGTAGCTGTTTTTCCTCTTCTTGCAAATAAAGAAGAGCTTTTAGGAAAGGCGAGAGCTATATATGAAAATCTTTTACCTTCTCTGCCTTCGGTATTTGATGACAGAGGAAATATTGGAAAGAGATATTTTTCTCAAGACGAGATAGGTACACCATGGTGTGTTACGGTTGATTTTCAGACTCTTAAGGATGATACTGTTACTGTTCGAGATAGAGATACCAAAAAGCAAGAAAGAGTAGGAGTTGAAAGTTTAGAGAAGTATTTTTTAGATAAGCTAATTTAGTAGTATAATTTTTTTATGGAAACTCTAAAAAAATATTTCCCCTTTTTGATTCTAGTTTTAGGGGTTCTATTTTTGGTTGTTGGTATTTTTGTTTTTGTGAATAATAGGAATAAGGCAACAAAGGTTGAGAAAAATGAGGAAGCAGAGGAAGAGGTTTTAGAAATTCCTTTTGAAAAAAGGCCTTTTGTCAAATTAATACCAAGCAAAGACGGACATTGGTTAAAACTTTCGGTTTCTGAAATTAAGGTTAAAGCAAAAACTTTGGATTATGAGCTTTTGTATAAGCTTCCTGATGGTAGAACGCAGGGTGTGCCAGGCACAATAGAGTTAAAGGATGATAATTTTGAGCGAGATATACTTTTGGGTTCTGAGTCTTCTGGCAAGTTTAGATACGATGAAGGGGTGAAGGAAGGAACTCTAACTTTGCGGTTTAGAAACGAAGCTGGTAAGCTTGTTGGAAAGCTTTCAGGCGGTTTTACTTTGAATTTTGATTCTGATTTACTTTCTTCTTCAGATGGTAAGTTTAATTATGAATTGTCGGAAGTACCCAAAGGGGTTTACCTTGTTGTCTGCGACACTTTTGGGACACCAGTCTTGCCGGAGTTTAAGGTAGTATCAGGCCCTTATGGAATTTTTACATCAAGCGATAAAAAAATCTCGGGCAGTGTAAAAAATGCTCTAGGACAGGTTTATTATTTAGATAATAATTCTTGGATTAAATTAGATACCCAAAAACCTTCAAGCATTGGTATTTTTGCCTTGGCTGAGTAGAGTAGGTGCTTCTGCATATTTGTTAATTCTGTTTTTTGGCTTTTCTTTCTATTTCTGGAGATGGGGGTGTGAGACTTTGCTATTTTCGTGTCTCTCTAGTTTTGTGAAAAAGGGTCTTGACAAGTGTGTAAAATGATGTGAAAATGGTTTATAGTGGTTTAAAGTGGTGAATATCAAATATGAATATACCTGCCCAAAAAGAAGAAAATGTTTCTAGGAAGATATTACTCTTATGTTACCCAAAAAGGCAGGGTGGCCTTACCTTCGAAATTTCGGGTTGCTACTGGCAAGAATATAGTGATTACCCGATGGTACGAAAAATGCCTTGTTATTGTTGGGAGGGAGAATTGGAAAAAGTTCTTTGACCGATTGTTTAAAAGAGAGAGTGTGCCAACTCGTCCTGTTAGGTCAACCGAACGATTTATTTTTTCAACAGCTTATGAAGCCGAGTTGGATGATCAAGGCAGGTTTGTTTTGCCTGCCTTTTTGAGGGAGATAAGTGGCATTAAAGAGGGGAGCGAGGTGGTTTTTTTAGGTTTGGGGGATAGGATTGAGCTTTGGGAAAAGAAAACTTGGGATGAAGAGGAGGAGATAGTTAAAGGAGAGGCAGACAGAATGCTTGAGAAAATATCAAAAGGTTCATAGGTATGTTTGAAAAGGGTTTTCACAAGCCTGTTTTGGTAGATGAAGTTATAGAGTTTTTAGGTTTTAAGAAATTTGCACATTCAAAAACAAAAGGTAAGTTTATAGATGCTACCTTGGGCCTTGGGGGCTATGAGCTTTTTTTGGAGAATTTTAAACTTAAAATTTTGGGAATAGATGTTGACGAAAAGAGCATTTCTATTGCAAAGGAGAGACTAAAAAAGGCAGGTATTGTTAAAGACATTGTTTTTGAGAAGGCTAATTTTAGAAACATCTCTGAGGTAGCAAAGAAGCACGGCTTTATTAATTCGGATATTATCCTTTTTGATTTGGGAGTCTCGTCTTATCAGCTTGAGAGTCCTAGTTATGGTCTTTCCTTTAAGTATCCCAAGGCTGCTCTTGATATGAGATTAGACAGACAAAATAATTTGGTTTGTGCTAGGGATATACTTAATTTTTTTGATGTTGGTAAACTGCGGAGCGTCTTTAAGCTTACTTTGAGTGATAAAGATGCTTATCTTTTGGCTCGGGAAATAGTTAGGGAGAGGCAAGAAAACAAATTCAATACGGTTGGAGATTTGCTTAAGGTGGTAGCTAGAGTAATTAGAGAGAGAGATAAAAGATTAAATCCAGCAACAAAAGTTTTTCTTGCTTTGAGAATGGTGGTAAATAGCGAGATTGAGAATTTGAAAGAGGCTTTGCCTCTGTCATTTGAGCTATTAAAAAGAGGTGGAAGATTGGGAGTGATAAGTTTTCATTCCGGGGAAGATAGAGTTGTTAAAAAAATTTTTTTTGATTTGGAGAAGGAGAAGAAGGGGAAGATTTTAATTAGAAAACCTGTTTTTCCTTCGACAAATGAGGTCTTGGAAAATCCAAGATCAAGAAGTGCAAGGTTGAGAATTATTGAAAAGATATGAGAAGTAAGTACATACCAGTTTATTGTAGAAGGAAAGATAAAAGATTTAGCTTTAGTGTATTTAAAGTTTGTCTTTTTTTTGCATTAATTTCCTTTATGGGCAGTGTCTTTTGGGTGGTACAATCGACTTTTGCTTTTTTTAAGATTTCTTCTTTGGAAAAGGAAGAAGATAAGTTAATTCAGGAAAAAACTTCTCTTGAGGAGAAATTGTTTAAAGCCGACTCTTTGAATAATGTTGTTTCAGTTTCTCATTATAGAGGGTTTACAAGTATGGTTAATTTTGTGTATTTGTCTAACGAAAAACCTGTTGCTAAACTTCCTTGATTTTTATGGATTTAAGAATTAGACTTGTTGGTGTTACCTTCTTGATCTTTGTTTTAATCATTATTGTCAGGCTTTTTTTCTGGCAAATTGTAAGGGGTGAAAAATTAGCAAAGCTGGGCAGGAGTCAGATTGAGAAGGATAACTTCTCACTGATTAAGAGGGGGAATATTTTAGCAGATGATAGTTCATTACTGGCAGCTTCTGTTAATGGATGGCTTGTTTATGCTTATTTGCCTGAAGTTGAAGATAACTTGCAAAGTTTATCTTCACGTTTGGCTTTGGAATTTGTTGATCAGTATGCTTCGGGGGACAGGTACAGAGAGGATCTTGAGAAGGAGAAAAACAGATTATTGGGTTTGCTTACTAGAAAAGATGTTAAATGGGTGGCTTTGAAGTCCCGATTGAGTGACGAAAAAAAGAAGAAGATAGAATCGCTTGGGATAAAGGGTATTGGTTTCCAGGTGGAAGAGATGCGTTTTTATCCGGAAGCATCCTCCGCAGCCCATCTTTTGGGGTTTGTAGGTAAAGATGATAAGGGTAATAATAAGGGTTATTTTGGGCTTGAAGGCTATTACAACTTGATTTTAAGTGGGAAGAAGTCCTACGGAAAGAAAGAAGGGAATTTTGTCTTCTCTTTTATTTCAGACAGAGTAAAAGATAATCTTTCAAAAAAGCATGTTGATATAAGGACACATATTGATAAGGGGCTTCAGATCTTGGCTGAGAAAAAACTAGCTGAGGGTATAGAGAAATATGGAGCAAAGGGTGGAAGTGTAGTTGTTATGGAGCCCAAAACAGGTGCAATAAAAGTTTCTGTTTCATTTCCTTCTTATGATCCTTTTGAATATTTTAGGTTTGGCGATGAGTTTTTTAAGGATCCTGTAATTTCTTATGGTTTTGAGCCTGGATCTGTTTTTAAAGTGATAGTTATGGCTTCAGCGCTTGATGCTAAAGCTGTGGATACAGATACGAGGTGTGATATTTGCGAAGGCCCTTTGAAAGTGGATAAGTACTTTATAAGAACTTGGAATGATAAGTATCACCCTAATTCTACAATGACAGAAGTTATAGTTAACTCTGATAATGTTGGAATGTCCTTTGTGGCAAAAAGGCTGGGAAAAGAAAGAATGTATGAGTATCTTAGGAGATTTGGTTTTGGAAAACCGACAGGTATAGATTTAGAAGGGGAGATATCCCCTCCTTTGAGGGAGAAGGATGAATGGAGTGAGGTTGATTTAGTGACTGCTTCTTTTGGTCAAGGAATAGCTGTGACGCCCATACAATTGGTAAGAGCGGTTTCAGCTATTGCCAATGGTGGAATTTTAATAAAACCAAAGGTAGTAAAAGATATTATAGTTGGTGGTTTATCAAAATCATTGGAACCTGAATCAGATGGTAGGGTAATAAGTGAGGAGACAGCATCCAAAATTGTAATGATGATGGCTGAGGCTGCCAGGAGTGGTGAATCAAAATGGACTTATCTGAAGGGTTTTAAAGTGGCAGGTAAAACAGGGACAGCTCAGGTTCCAATAGAAGGTCACTATGATTCGGAAAAAACCATAGCTTCTTACGTTGGATTTGCCCCATACGACGATCCTCGTTTTGTAATGCTAGTTACTTTAATCGAACCAACCACTTCTCCTTGGGCATCAGAAACTGCAGCTCCTCTTTGGTATGCAATAGCAAAAGACTTGTTTGTTTTCTATAAGATCAAACCAGAAGAGTAATTGGAAAATTTTGTTATGGAGAAATGATTTAATTTGTTATAATTTAGATCGATACTCATATGCAAAATTATTTAACCTTATTTTTGGGAGTTATTATTTTTTCCTTTGTGGTGACAAGTGTTTTGATAGTTCCTTACATAGACTTGCTTTTTAAGCTTAAACTTCAGCGACGCAAAGAAGCTCCCAAAAAAGGTAAGGTGCCTCTTTTCGACAAGCTTCACGATGTTAAAGCAGGTACCCCTATAGGGGGTGGAATTTTGGTTATTTTAGTAGTTACCTTGCTTTTTCTTTTTATATTTCCTTTTTCTGCAAGAATGGGGGTTTATATAAGGAGTGCTTTTAATTTAAGGCAGGAGATTGGTGTTATACTTTTTACTTTTGTTTCTTTTGGAATTCTTGGTTTCTTGGATGATTATGTAAAGATTTTTGGAAAAGGAAAAAAGGGAGCTTTGTCATTGGGAATTTCTTATGGATTAACTAGATTTCAAAAATTTCTAATTCAGTGGATTTTAGCGTTCGTCATTTCATCCTTTTTGTATTTTAAAATGGGTATAGCCATTCTTCATATTCCCTTTTTGGATGAAAATCTAAATTTGGGCATTTTGTATGTTCCTTTTGCTGCTTTTATTATAGTCTTGTTTTCCAATGCTTATAATATTACTGATGGTCTTGATGGTTTGGCGGCTGGGATGTTGGTTATTGCTCTTGCTGTTTTTGCAGTAATAGCTGGTGGAAATTTAGACGCTCCCCTTTCAGTTTTCATAGCTTTGTGGATTGGGTCTTTAATTTCTTTTCTTTATTTTAATGTTTGGCCGGCAAGAATTTTTCTTGGTGACGGTGGTGCTTTATCTTTTGGTGCAACCTTGGCGCTTATTGGTCTTTTGACAGGGTCTATTTTTGCTTTGTTTTTGGTTGGAGGTATTTATCTTTTGGAAACAGCAACTTCTGCAATTCAAATTTTTGGTTGGAAGGTTCTTAGGAGGCCTATATTTCTGATAGCACCGGCTCATCATATTTTTTTGGCTAAAGGTTGGGAGGAACCAAAGATTGTTTCTCGCGCTTGGTTTGCGGCTTTAATACTTGGTATTTTTGCTTTGTGGGTTTCTACGATTTAGATAGCCTATATGCCTTATTCTTTAGATAACAGGAGACGATTAAATTCAGAAAATTTGTTTTTGCCTTTTTTTTTATCTTTTGTTTTGCTTTTGCTTTTAGGAATTATTTTCCTTATGGATGTTTCAGCTCCTCAAGGTTTTCAGTTTTTTGGTGACCGATTTTATTTTTTAAAACAGCAACTTCTTTCTTTGGGTGTGGGATTTATAGTGTTTTTTTTCTTTTTCTTAATTAATTATAGGATGCTTTCTCGGGTATCTGTTTTCATATTTTTTTTCTCAGTTATCTTGTTGGTTTTGCTACTTATTCCAGGTTTCGGTCAAAAATTTCTTGGAGCGAGAAGATGGCTTTATATTGGATCGTTTGGTTTTCAACCTTCAGAGATTGTTAAATTTTCCTTAGTTGTTTATTTTGCCTCTTTGGTTGAAAAGAAAAAGACTTTGTTGTCATTTTTAATCCCTCTTTTTATAACTGCTTTTCTAATAATGCTTCAACCTGATTTGGGAACTACTTTGGTAGTTGTTGCTATTGGATTTGCTATGATTTTTGTTTCTGGTGTTCCTATTCGTTATTTTTTGGGGATAGGTCTTTTGTCTTTCTTGTTGGCGATGATTGCAATATTTACCTCAAGTTATAGAAGAGACAGGCTTCTTTCTTTTCTGAATCAGATAGAAGATCCTCTGGGTAAAACTTATCATATAAATCAAATAATTATTTCTTTGGGTCTTGGTGGTTTTTGGGGTAGAGGTTTTGGTAATTCACAACAAAAGTATCTTTTTTTGCCTGAAGCAGCAACCGATTCAATATTTGCTGTTATAGCAGAAGAGATTGGTTTTTTGGGGTCAACTTTTCTTATTTTTTTGTTTATTTATTTTTTTTATTCTGGTTTTAGAATAGCATTGCGAGTTTCTGATGTTTTTGGCAAGATGCTTGTATTTGGTTTTTTGGTATGGATGGCGAGTCAAACTTTTCTTAATCTTGGAGCGATGACTGCCGTTTTACCGCTTACTGGTGTTCCTCTTCCCTTTTTTTCTTATGGGGGAACTTCTTTAATTAGTTTAATGGCGGCTGTTGGGGTTATTGTTAATGTTTGCCTTAGGTCTCAGGGTAGGCTTTACCTTTTCAGAAGAAGTCGTTTTGTAAGACGAAGATGAGGAAGATATTGTTAACAGGAGGACATGCGGGAACAACAGCAATGGCTGTTGTTGATGAAATATTGAGAAAATATGGAAAAGACAATGTTGATGTTTATTGGATAGGAGTAAGAACTGCTTTTGAAGGTTCTAAAGTTTCTTCTCTGGAATCTGACTTTCTTTTTAAACTTGGAGTTAAGAGTTATTTTATTCATGCGGGTAGACTTCAGAGAGTGTTTACTAGATGGACTATTCCAGCTTTGTTGAAACTGCCAGTTGGTTTTTTTCAAAGTTTGTTTATTCTATTGAGAATTAGACCTCAAGTTGTTCTTTCTTTTGGAGGGTTTGCTTCCTTTCCTGTAGTCTTTTGGAGTTTTTTTCTTGGTATTCCTGTTGTAATTCATGAGCAAACTGCAGCAGCAGGTAGGGCGAATCTTTTTGGAGCTTTTTTTGCAAAGGAGGTTGCTATTTCAAGGAGAGAAAGTAGACGCTTTTTTTCTTCAAAAAAGACGGTTTTGGTTGGTAATCCGGTAATGACTCAAATATGGGATGTACCATTTAAAGAAGAAAAATCTAACCCTCCAGTTATTTATATTACAGGGGGATCAAGAGGTTCAGTTGCCATCAATAATGCAGTGTTAGGTATTATAGAGTCGCTTTTGGATAGGTATTATATTATTCACCAGACGGGCAAGTTAGATTTTGATAGGGTAAAAAGGGAAAGGGATCTTTTAAGTGATTTTTATAAAGATAGATATGAGGTGTACCCGGTTATAGATCCTATGCAAGTCGATGGAGTCTATCGTAGAGCTGATATTGTTGTTGCAAGAGCAGGGGCCAATACGGTTTCTGAAATAATGGCTGTTAAAAGGCCGTCAGTTTTAATACCTCTACCCTTTTCATATCTGGATGAGCAGACAAAAAACGCGAAGGTGGCGGTTGATTTTGGTGTGGCAATTATATTGGAGCAAGATAGTTTAACCCCTAAATCTTTGAAAGAAAAGGTGGATTATGTTGATAAGAATTGGAAACTTTTTGTATCAAGGTGCAAGGATAAAGAAAGTCCCGACAGGAATGCAGCTTTTACCTTAGTCAATTTATTGGAGGAGCTTGCTAAAAAACGATGAAAAATTTTGCTTTGATAATTTCTCTTTTTGTAATTTTTTTCTTATTGCCCATTTTTTTTGTTAATTTTGAAGAGATTGAGTGTGTTGAGGGTAGTAATCTTTCCTGCTCTTCTGGAGAATCTTCATCTTTGAAACAATTTGTAGGAAAGAAGTTTTTTTATATTTATTCTAATGGAAAGAAGATTTCTTCTCTTCCTGGTATTTTAAAATATGATTTGGTTTTTTTTCCTTTTTCAAAGAAGGCAATCTTTAATTTGAAGAAGAGCTTACCATTTATAGCTGTAAACCATTCGTCCAACTCATTTTTTCTTATTGATGAAGATGGGGTGGTGGTACAATATACCGATAAGAAAGTGAGTCTTCCTGTTGTTGGTGTTGAGAGTTTTAGTTATAAGGTTGCTGATAAGATTCCTGAAGATTTGTTTTTGTCGCTTAGAGTTTTTTCTTATATTCACAATTTGTATAAAATAGAAAAAGGAACAATTTTTGGAGATAGAATTGAGATTTATATCAGGAATGGCCCGATTTTAGTTCTACCGAAAGAAGATTACAGGAGAATTTTGGGTAGAGCTAGGTTTTTACTGGATTCAGTAACTGCAAATCCTGAAAAATTTAAACTTGATAAGTCTATAACTTATATTACAATAGATTTAAGGTATAAAAACCCAGTTCTAAGGTAAGATGCCAAAGTCAAGATTAATTGCAGCAATAGATATAGGTTCAAGCAAGATTACCACTATAATTGCACAAGTGGATAGTGAACAGGTAGTTTATGAGAGTGGTATAGGTGTTGTGGGTGTTTCCTCAGTTGAGTCAAGAGGTATAAGAAAGGGTCATATTATAAACATAGAAGAAGCGGTTGATGCTATTGTAGAAAGTGTAGAAGCAGCAGAAAGGATGGCTGGTTATAGTTTGGATGCTGCTTTTGTATCGATAGGTGGAGCAACTATTTCTTCTCAGAATTCTCATGGTGTAGTGGCTATTTCTGGGCCTCAAGGTGAAATTCAGGATATAGATGTTGATCGAGTAAGAGAGGCTGCATCCGCAGTTTCCTTACCCACTTCAAGAGAAATTGTTCATGTAATTCCTCGTGATTATACTGTTGATGGAGAGAGTGGGGTTAAAGATCCTGTAGGTATGACAGGGGTTAGGCTTGAAGTTGAGACTCATGTTATAACAACTTCGACTGCTTCTCTTAGAAATTTGCAGAAAGCAGTTTATGGAGCTGGAGTAGAGATAGCTAGTGTTGTTTTTGAAGGTTTAGCTTCCTCGTATGCAGTAGCAACTTCTACTGAGAAGGAGTTAGGCTGTGTAGTTGTGGATATAGGTGGAGGCACTACTTCGATAGCATCGTATATTGATGGTTCATTAGCGCATTCAAGTGTTATACCAATAGGTGCTAAAAATGTGACAAATGATCTTGCAATAGGTTTGCGTATCTCACTTGACTCAGCTGAGAAAATAAAACTTCTTTTATCTGCAAAAGAAAAGAAAGGAATAAAGGAAGAAACTGATGAAATTTCTCTAAAGGATAGTCTTGGTATTTCAGATAAGGACTTGGAGATTAAGAAAGTGTCTAAAAAAACATTGGTTGAGGGAATAATAAGACCTCGTTTAAACGAGATATTTACTATGGTAAGGTTGGAGATTGAGAAGAATGATGTTTTGGGCAAAACTCCATCGGGGGTAATAATTACAGGTGGAGGAGCTGAAACAGTTGGAGTACTGGAGAGCGCCAAAAGAGTTTTGGCTATGCCAGCTAGGATTGGAGTGCCAACTGGGGTAAGTGGGTTAGTTGATGACATTCTCACTCCTTCCTATGCTTGTGCTATAGGTCTTGTTCTTTATGGGGTAGAGTATGAACAAGATGTGCTATTGACAAAACTTCCTAAAAAATTTAAATTACCATCAATGGGATCATTGGGGAAGTTATTCGAATCGATTAGAAATCTCCTGCCCTAGAATATTTTCTGTCTGTCTACTTTGAAAGTTGGGAAAAAATTTCTTAAGTTGTAAAATCTGCTCTATAATATTTTTATGGCTCTAGTAAAACCAGATGCTGCCAGGATTGCCAAGATAAAAGTTGTTGGAGTTGGTGGTGGTGGAGGAAATGCTGTTTCTTCTATGGCGGAAGAAGGATCTGTTAGTGGTGTTGAGTTTATAGTTGTCAACACTGATGCTCAAGTTCTTCTTCAAAATAGAGCTCCTACCAAAATTCAGATTGGTGAAAAGATAACTAAAGGTTTGGGGGTGGGTG
The DNA here is from genome assembly GCA_013374855.1 of Candidatus Woesebacteria bacterium. Classification (GTDB taxonomy): domain Bacteria; phylum Patescibacteriota; class Microgenomatia; order UBA8517; family UBA8517; genus Ch104c. The sequence goes on from CP055308.1 coordinate 620,416, forward strand.
GTAATCCTGAAATTGGTAAGCAAGCAGCTGAGGAGTCAATAGAGAAGATTAAAGAGCTTTTTATAGATACTGATATGGTTTTTGTAACTGCTGGTATGGGTGGAGGAACAGGTACTGGAGCTTCTCCTATTATTGCAAAAGCTGCTAAGGAATCAGGTGCTTTGACTGTTGGTGTGGTTACAAAGCCTTTTGCATTTGAGGGGACAAGAAGATCAGTTATTGCAGAAGAGGGAATAGAAAAATTGCGTGAATTTGTTGATACATTGATAGTAATTCCGAATCAGAGGCTTATGGATGTGATAGACAAAAAAATGACTTTGGTTGATGCTTTTAAGTTGGCTGATTCTGTATTATCACAAGCAGTTGGAGGAATTGCTGATATTATTACAACACCAGGATTGATAAATGTGGATTTTGCGGATGTTAAGACTATAATGAAGGATGCAGGCAGCGCCCTTTTGGGTATTGGAACTGGAGTTGGCGAGAACAGGGCGCAAATGGCAGCTAGAGCAGCTGTTTCTTCGCCGCTGCTTGATCTGTCAATTGAGGGAGCTCGAGGTGTTCTTTTCAACATAGCAGGGGGCAACGATCTGACGATGTTTGAAGTAGATGAGGCAGCTAAGATAATTTCTCAGGCCGCAGATGCTGATGCGAATATTATTTTTGGTGCAGTTATAAAAAGTGATTTGAGTGATCAGGTAAAAATTACGGTTATTGCCACTGGTTTTGATGAAACTCAATCCAGACTGGCAGGTGTGACAAGAAGTACTGTTGTGTCTACTCCAGTTCAAGGGATAGTTAGCGAGATGGGAAAAAAGGAAAAAGTGGAAAATATTTCTGAAAGTTTAGAAGTTGACGAGGAGACAGAAAGTAGTAATGGTGAGGATATAGATATCTTTGGTGATAAATTTGAAATACCTGCTTTCTTACGTAAGATTAAGCAATAAGAATCTCTTTTTAAAATTGTTCTTCTGTTGTAAAATATCCTTTTAATGAAAAGAAAAAAAGATGAATTTGGGAAAAATTATTTTTCCCTAGTTGATCCGAAGATAAATTTTGCTGCAAAAGAGAAGGAAATTTTGGATTATTGGTATAAAAAGGGGATTGTTAAGAGATATCTTACTAAGAATAAGAACTCTCTCAAATATTTTTCTTTTATTGATGGACCAATTACCGCTAACAATCCTATGGGTGTTCATCATGCTTGGGGGAGAACTTATAAGGATTTATGGCAGAGGTATAAGAATATGAGGGGTTTCAAGCAAAGGTTTCAAAATGGGTTTGACTGTCAAGGTTTGTGGGTAGAGGTGGAAGTTGAAAAGGAGTTAGGTTTTAAGACTAAAAAGGATGTCGAAAAGTATGGCGTGGGTAAATTTGTAGAAAGGTGTAAAGAAAGAGTTCTTAGATTTTCCAAGATTCAGACGGAGCAGTCAAAGCGATTGGGTTATTTTATGGATTGGAATAATTCTTATTACACGATGAGTGAGGATAACAATTATATGATTTGGCATTTTTTGAAGGTCTGCCACGAAAATGGTTGGATTTACAAGGGAAGTGATTCGGTTCCATGGTGTCCGCGGTGCGAGACTGCTATTTCTCAACATGAGATTTTAACCGAGGATTACAAGGAGTTAACTCACGAGTCTGTTGTCTTGAAGTTTCCTTTAGTAGAAAGGAAAGGTGAGTATCTTTTAGTTTGGACAACTACTCCTTGGACTATTCCTGCCAATGTTGCAGTTGCAGTGGATGAGAATTTGGATTATGTTTTGGTAAAAGACAAAGTTGGTGATAAATGTTGGTTAGCAAAAGATTGTGTTGAGAGAATTTTTGGTGAGAAAAAGAAACCATTAAAAATTGTTAAGGGTTCAAATCTTGTCGGTCTTTCTTATAGATCTGCTTTTGATGATTTGCCTAAAGTTAGAGAGGTTTCGGGCAATCCCTATTTCCATAAAGTTGTGCTAACCGACGATAGAATAATGCCCATAACAGTTGAAGAGGGTACTGGTATGGTTCATACGGCAGTTAGTGCAGGTTCTGAGGATTATAAATTGGGACAGAAGATTGGGCTTCCAATGATTCCTGTTATTTATGATGATGCTACTTATCAAGAGGGATTGGGGGAGTTGTCGGGGAAGAATGCAAAAAAACATCCTGAAATAATTTTTGATTATTTAGAAAAAAAGGAAAAAGAAGATGATGAAAGGTGGGTATTTAGCAGATTTAATTATAAACACCGTTACCCTGTTTGCTGGCGCTGCAAAGAAGAACTTGTTTGGAAAGTGACGGATGAATGGTACATAGCTATGGATAGGCTTTCCAAAGATGGTGGACCTACATTAAGAGAAAGAATGATTAAGGTAGCAAAAAAAATAAACTGGATTCCTACTTTTGGTCTTAAAAGAGAACTAGATTGGCTTGCCAATATGCAGGATTGGCTGATAAGTAAGAAGAATCGTTATTGGGGTTTGGCGCTTCCTATTTGGGAGTGCAAAAATTGTGGCAATTTTGAGGTTATAGGGTCCAAAGAGGAGTTAAAGAAAAGGGCAGTTGATGGATGGGATAAGTTTAAGGGCAAGTCTCCCCATAAACCACAAATTGATTTTGTTAAAATAAAGTGTGGCAGTTGTGGTGATGTTATTTCTAGGATTGAGCCTGTGGGAAACCCTTGGCTTGATGCTGGGATTGTGCCTTTTTCTACTATAAGTAAAGATAATAAATCCGCTCCTCTTTATTTAAAAGACAAAAAAGAATGGCGTAGGTGGTTTCCTGCTGATTTTATAACTGAGAGTTTTCCGGGTCAGTTTAAAAATTGGTTCTACTCGTTGATTGCCATGAGCACGGTGTTGGAAAATGAGAATCCAACTAAAACGGTTCTTGGTTTTGCTACTCTTTTGGCGGAAGACGGTAGGCCAATGCACAAGTCTTGGGGTAATTTTATAGAGTTTAATGAAGGAGCTGAAAAGATGGGAGCAGATGTGATGCGCTGGATTTATGTTCGACAAAATGTAGCCGATAATCTTCTTTTTGGTTACCGACTAGCTGATGAAACCAGGAGGAGGTTCCATCTTAAGCTTTGGAATATTTACAACTTCTTTGTTACTTATGCAAATATTGATGGTTGGAGACCTTTTCCTCTTAGGAAGAAATTACATTTATCAAAGCTTGATATTTGGGTAAAACTTCGGCTAGAAGAGACGGTTAGAGATGTTACCGAGAATCTTGAAAAATATGATGCCTATAGTGCAAGTGGAGCGATTGAGAATTTTGTTGATGATCTTTCTAATTGGTATATAAGACGAAGCAGGGGAAGAGTTGGTTTTGTGGGACAAGATAGGAATTCTAAGCTTGCATTCTATCAAACGGCTTTTGAGATTTTGGAAAAACTTTGTATTTTGCTTGCTCCTTTTAATCCTTTTATCTCAGATTTGATTTATATGGATTTAACCAAAAAAGATTCTGTTCATCTTTCTAGTTGGCCTACTTTTGATGAAAGTTTTTATAGAAAGAATAAGAAAATTCTTGAAGAGATGAAACTTTTGAGGCAGATTGTGGAGCTTATTCATTCAAAAAGAAAGAAACTCAGTCTTCCGGTGAGAAGACCTTTAATTGAAGCAGTAGTTACTTTATCGAGTAAAAATTTTTCTCGCATAAGCAAGGAAATTCTAGAAATAGGAGAAGAAGAGGTGAATGTGAAAAAAATAATTGTTCGCTTGGGCAAGAGATTGTCGGTAAAGTTGAATACGAGAATTACAGAAGAAATAGAAGAAGAAGCCAAAACACGTGAGCTTGTCAGGATGATACAAGAAGAAAGGAAGAAAATGGGTATAAGCTATGAAGTTAAAACTACTGTAGAATCTAATTGGATACCAAGAAGGAAGGAAAACTTGAACTTTATTCTTAATAAAACAAATACTATTTCAATTTTTGAGTCCGATAGGTTTTTAGTGAAGCGTGCTTAATTTTTTAACTACTTTTTCTAAGAGGATTGATTTACTACTTTTTCTGGATTGTTTACTTTTGCTTTTTTTTAGTTTTTTGATATTAAACTCAATAAGTCCGGAAATTTTTCCTTCTTATTACTTTTATGGATTGATATCTATAATTTCTTTTTTAATTTTTGCTTTGTTGGATTTTTCGGTTATCACTTTTCTTTCCCCCTTCTTTTATTTTTTTTCTTTGTTGTCGTTGGTTTTGCCTTTGGTTTTTGGCCAAATAACGCGAGGAACTATACGTTGGCTTGAGTTTGGGAGTTTTTCTTTTCAGCCGGCGGAGATAGCAAGGCCGTTCTTGGTTCTTTTTTTATCATTTTTTTTGTCTACCAAGAAGGTAAGCCTAAAAAGGCTTTTTATTTCTTTTATCCTTTTTTTTGTACCCGCCTTTTTGGTACTTATCCAACCATCTTTGGGAGTCTTTGTTATTACTTCTGTCTCTTTTTTGGGAGTAATACTTGCCTCATCTTTTGATAAGAAGAAGATTTTATGGGGTCTTTTTTCATTGTTCTTTATTTTGCCAGTTTTTTATTTTTTTTTGGCTCCTTATCAGAAGCAGCGTATAATTACTTTCATAAATCCTCAAGCTGACCCATATGGTGCAGGCTACAATAGTATTCAATCAACTATTGCTGTGGGATCTGGAGGTATTTTGGGTAGGGGGCTGGGGCAGGGCATACAAACTCAACTTAGGTTTTTACCTGAAAGAAAGACAGATTTTATATTTGCTTCTATTGCTGAAGAGCTTGGACTTTTTGGGGTTTTGATACTTATTCTTTTTTATTCTATTTTGTTTTTAAGAATTATTTATATTATGTCTTTTTCTAGGTTTGAGGTTGGTAAACTATATCTTTCGGGGATTTTTTTGGGACTTTTGTTCCAAGCATTTGTTCATATAGGTATGAATCTTGGTATTATGCCTGTAACAGGCGTGCCTTTGCCAATTGTTTCTGCGGGTGGGTCTTCGCTTCTTGCTACTATGATTTCGCTAGGTATTGCAAGTTCTATATCGATGTTGAGTAGAAGTAGAACTTAAACCTTGCCTTTGTATCACAAAAAGGGTAAAATAGTTCCGTTTATGAAAAGTGCAGTTATAAAGATAAAAGGTAAACAGTATTGGGTAAAAGAAGGAGATGAGTTTCTTGTAGACAGAATAGGTGAAAAGGCAGAATTGGAGCCTCAAGTATTGCTTGTTGCAGATGACGGAAAACTAACTTTGGGTAGTCCCTTTGTTTCAAAAGCTAAAATTAAACTAGAGGTTTTGGGAGAAATTAAAGGAGAGAAATTGAGAGTGTTTAAATACAAGGCGAAATCTCGCTATCGCAGAAGGAAAGGATTCCGTCCTGTCTTTACGAAAGTAAAGATTTCTGAAATTTCTTCTTAAGTTAAATTTCACGATTTTATCTCTTTTTATTTTTTTATAATTTTCCAAAGAGTTAGCTTTAATAAATCATTCTTAATGTATCTTATTGTATACTTTTGATCTACTTGACAGCTGTGAAAAATTTGTTTATATTGCTTGTTAGTTATGTCCAAGAAAAAGCAAGGAGGAAAAGCTGCCCAGCATGTAAGTCCAGCAGGTAAGCGATTAGGTCTAAAAGTTGCTGATGGTTTGAAAGTAAAAGTTGGCGAAGTGCTTGTTCGTCAGAGAGGAACCAAGATCAAGGCTGGAGATGGTGTAAAAGTAGGTCGTGACCATACTTTATTTGCTATTAAAGAAGGTGTGGTTAGGTTTAGAACAATTGATGGTAGAAAAGAGATATCTTTAGTATAGGCTAGACACTATGGCAGAAGAAGTTGTTCAGATTGATGTAAATGAATTAAATCCAAATCCGCTACAGCCTCGTGGTGTAATAACCCCAGAAAGTCTTGTTGATCTTGTAGATTCTATAAAAGAACATGGAGTTCTTGAGCCTTTAGTGGTTGCTAAAACTCCTGCAGGTTATCAGATAATAGCAGGCGAGCGGCGTTGGCGAGCCTCGAAGCTAGCTGGTTTGACTCATGTTCCCTGTATTGTAAGAGAGACTACCCCCAGAGGGATGCTTGAGATGGCGTTGGTAGAAAATGTCCAAAGAGTTGATCTTAATCCGATAGACAGAGCAAAAGGTTTTGAAAGGTTAATGAACGAGTTCGGTTTAACAACTTCGGAAGTCGCAATAAGAGTAGGAAAATCTGTTTCTTATATCTCAAACAGCATGCGTCTCTTGAGTTTGCCGGATGCTTTAAAGGATGGTTTGCTTTCCGGTCTAATTACGGAAGGTCATGCGAGAGCTTTGGCAGGAATTGAGGATCCTGAACTTATGATTGAAGCCTATAAGATAATTCTACGTGAGTCAGCTTCAGTTAGAAGAGCAGAAGAGCTTGCTCGTCGAATGAAACACAAGATAGGGCAGCCACCAAAAGTTTCTGATAAAACAAAATTAAGAATAGTTTCAGAAGAAATAGATAAAATGCAGGAAGAATTAACCAAAGCACTTAAGAAGCTTGAAAAAGAAGGTCAGGAAGATACGACTGATGTTAAACTGATTCGTACTAGAAGAGAAACTAGAGTTACGTTTATATTTAAGGGTACATTAGAGGGAACTGAAGAAAGACTTCAGGCTTTGTATAAATCTTTAACTTCGAACGTCTAGCTTAGAAGTTGTAGTTTGGTTTAGGTACTATTCCTGCTTTTTGTGGTGGCCAGTAAACTAACCATGCTTTTCCTATGATGTTTTCTCTTGGTACAAACCCCCATGCTCTTGAGTCGGAAGAATAATTTCTGTTATCACCCATGACAAAAAAGTGGTTTTCTGGGACAACAACCTCTTTGCCATTTGGCAAGAACAATCCTCCGCTTGTGTATAAAGTGGGTGAGAGATACTCTTCTTTGAGAAGCTTTCCGTTGATATAGACTTTGCCGTTGTCTATAGAAATTTTTTCTCCAGGTAGCCCTATTATTCTTTTAATATAATCATCTTCTTCATTTATAGGTGCTTTGAATACTATGACATCTCCTCTTTGCGGCTGGTTGAATCGGTAGGTAATTTTGTCGGTAAGTAAAAATTCTCCATCAGGATAATTTGGCTGCATGGAATCCCCTTTTATTTTGTGTGGTTGGAAAAGGAGAAGGTATATAAAAAGGAAGATGGAAATTGCAAAAACAACGCTTTGTATTACATCAAAAAAAAACTTACCTAATTTGCGAAAAACTTCCATATCAATTCATTATATTTACCTTATATTTTCTACTTCAAGGGGTAAATTGTTTTCAATAGCAATTACATCATGATAGTTGCTTTCTCTATAACCCTGTGCAGTTATTTGAATAAATTGAGCATCTTTCCAAAGCTGTTCTATGTTTTTAGCACCAACATAAGAAAAGCCTGCTCTTAGTGATCTTTCCATTCTTATTATTGTTTTCTCCAGAGTTCCTTTGTAAGGTACCATGCTTTCTACTCCCTCTATGTGTTCTGTATAGTAAGTACCAGTTTTGATTTTTTTTATGTGTTTTTCTTTTTCAGTTTTTGAGGTGGATGCATTGTACATTTTATATAATTTTCCATCTTTTTTGATTAATTTTCCTTCAGACTCTTCGCATCCTGCGAGTTGACTTCCAATTATTACAGCTGATGCACCTGCAGCCAATCCTTTTACTATATCGCCTGAATTTTTTGTTCCGCCATCGCAAAGTATTGTCCTTTTATATTTTCTTGCTGCTTTTGCTGTATCAAGTAGCGCTGTGATTTGCGGAACTCCAACACCTGTTTCTATTCTTGTTGTACATATTGTTCCAGGACCAACACCCACTCTTACTGAGTCTGCTCCTGCTTTGAAGAGATCAACTGCAGCCTCGTATGTGGCAACAACTCCGCTTACAACATCTACCTTTTTACCAAACTTCTGCTTGATCATTTTTGTAAATTTAATTGTTTTTTCCATAGCCCCGTGAGCTACATCTATAGTGATAATGTCTACTCCTGCTTCAACTAATATTCTTGTTCTTTCTTCTTCACCTTCTTTTATTCCAACTGCGGCCCCAACTAGAACCCCTTCTTTTTTAACCTGTTTTACCATTTCAGCTTCTTCTTCAGGTGGAATAAATCGAGGCAAAAAACCCATTCCTCCAAGTTTTCCAAGAGCTACCGCCATCCTTACTCCAGTGACATCGCTCATATTCACGCTAATCAATGGAAGCTTCAGAGTTACTCTTGGGGTTATTTTGGTAGTAAGGTCTACTTCTTGTCTGCTGTTGATTTTTGAGTGTTGTGGAACAAGAAGAACATCGTCATAAGATAAGCCTAGTCTAATTTTCATTTTTGCACAAAATTTAATTTAAAACTTAATTTATCACTTGTCAATTCTAGAAATAGTTTGCTTTTAAATGGTAAAATAATCATTTAAGTAGTTATTGACCGCTTAGCTCAGTTGGCAGAGCGCATCGTTCACATCGATGAGGTCGTAGGTTCAAGTCCTACAGCGGTCACCATGATCCGTCATTGTTGGAGATGTTGATTTATGAAAAGAGACGCAAAGATTTTTTTTATTTTTTATTTTGTTTTTATTCTTCTTCTGATTTTTTCTGTTTTTTTCAATCTTCGGTTTGAACTTGCCTATTTTAATGGCTCGCTTGATAAGTTGTTTCTTTTAAACGGGATTCAACGTGTTGCGGGGGTTTTGGCTTTGTTTTTGCTTTTTGTGCAGACTATTGTTGGTGCTTATCGTGGCAAAATTTCACAGAAATTAGGCGGTTGGGTAATGAACTTCCATATTTGGCAGGGAAGGGTTATTTATTTTTTGGTTTTGGTACATACTTTTTCTTTTCTTCTCTTCAATTTCGCTGCACAGAAGGGATTTAATCCGTTTTATGTTTTTGTCGATTTTTGTCTTCTTTGCCCAACAAAAATGGAGCTTTATTATTCTTTTGGCAGGATTGGTTTTTGGCTTCTTAATTTGACAATTGCTGCTGCTCTTTTGAGGAGCAATTCTTGGTGGAGAAAGAACTGGCGTTATATTCATATCCTAAATTACCCATTGTTTTTTCTGATTGCAGCTCATGCTTTCTTTGTCGGCTCTGATTTTTCTTTGGAATCTGGCTTTTTAGGTCAATTAAATATAACTTTTGCATTTGTAATTTTTCTTATTGCCCTTCAAAAAATAATTTCTTGGTTTAGGGGAAGTTTTAGGTGGAGGTAGTATTTACTTTAGTGGATTTTCATTAAGATTTTCCTGATTGAACTCTATGGTTTTTGAAAGAGGCAGTCTTCCTTTAATTTTGTATTCTTTCCAAGAATAACGTCCGTCTTTTAGAAATTGACCTATAATTAGAGTGCTTTCCTTGTCCAATGGCAGAATGCCGATTTTATATTTGCCGGATTTTGGATTAATGTATGAGACTACATTGTTTTTATCTTTCTTTGGCTTGTTTTGTGGATCAATAGAAATAAAACTAGCGGGGTAGGTGATTATGACTAAGGCCGATTCTTCTTCACTTGTGTTTTGCATGTTTGTTGTTTTTGTTGCTTCTTCTGTTAGATTACCCTTGAGATAATTAACGATCGTATCTATTGCTTCCTGAGAAGAAATTAGTCCTCCATGATTTTGGTTTATTTCAAAATTTACTACGGCATTGGTTTCTATTTTTGAACTTTTATAAAGAACTGTTCCATCTCCCTCTGTTGAGAACTCTCTGCCTGATGGTTTTCCTTCTTCCCAAAGACCTTTACTTTTTTCTTTTCTGGTAGGCTCTTTTACTTTTATAATGGAGAGGGTATCAAAACCAAAGCCTGAAAGTGTTGCAATTTGTGCGTTTGTGTTTGATAGCAAGTCGCTTCCAAGAAGCCAAGAATTTGTATTAACACCCCTTAATTGTTTGGTTTTTGAATCTCTTAAGAATTTGTATGTAGGTAAAAGATCTTGAAACGAGGGTATTGTTTGTCTTAAGGTTTCTAATCTGTTTGGGTATTTTAATTCACATCTTTTTAGAAGTAGAGTGGCTGCAATTTTGGTTATCAAGTGGTCATTCCAAATTTCTCCTCCGTACCAAGCGGGGTAAGCAAGCGCTGTGCCTTGGTGCGGTGATCCTGCAGATATGTATTTATCAACTCTGCTGTTTTGGCCTTTTTCTTCGAGGTAGGCTCTACCAACCAGTCCGCCCATGCTATGACCAACAAAATTAACTTTTTCTTCCTCTTGAAGACTGAGATTATTTATTGTTTTCTCTAATTCTTCGGCGTGATGTGTGATTCTTTTTCTCCAATCATAATAAAAGGGAGCAACATCAAATCCATTTTGTGAAAGGCTGTTTATTATTGGTGAGTAGATTTCTTCTGCAAATGGAGCTAGCTCCCAATTTCCCAAGTAGTTTTCAAGTTTGCAGTTTAGTATTGCATCTGTGTTCCAACTCGCTCCCATTCCGGGTGCAAGAATTACTTTAGTGGTGGGTGGGGTGGGTGATGGTGTGGGGGTTGGGGTAGAAGAGGGAGCTGGGGTAGAATCTAGATTGTTTACTATTATGTTGTCAAACCAAACATTGCTGCTGGCATTAGCCCCTGATCCTATTTCAGGTCCAGCTGGGCCGTACAGAAAAACCTGATCGTTACTATCTGTAGGGGTATCAACAGCAGATATTAGCAATTGATTATTATTGTTTGTAAGGTCATATAGCTCAAATGTGTTATCCTTTGCCTTTATCTTGAAAGTGTATGTGTGGTTGGGTTGAAATGGGTAAGTTGCTTCTCCTAGGTTTTTTCCCTTGTTTTTATTGGTTTTTGTGTCGAAAAAGGCCTTGTCCATATATATTTTGTTTGAGTAGAAGTGTAGTTCATACCATCTGTTTACATCGACATATCGGAAGGTAAAGTTTCTATCTTGGTTGACACTTTCCTTCATGTTTATATCGAAGGTTACACTGTAATTTTTGAGATCTTCTGGCCAATTGGTAGGAAATGTTCGGATAAAAGTTAGAGTGCTGTGGGGAGTTGAGTGTATTTCGTAACGTTTGTTTTTAACTGTCCAGTATGGTTTTGTACCATCGCTATTGGTTACGTCGTTTATGGTGTAACAACCTACTGTCTCTTTGCACTCTGAGAATATTTGCATCCATCCTGGAGCGGGACTTGTATCCTCTGGGTAGTCAAAAGTTTCGTATTCTTCGAAAGGAGCTGAAGCTTTGGCGGAGGCAGTTTTTATTTGAAATAGGGAGGTAACTATTGTTAGTGTGATAAGGAGGTTTTTATATATATTTTTTTGAGGCATTAGTTATTATTTTAATTATAGTTCCTTTAGGCTGTCAATAGTTGTTGATGTTTTGTCCTAACGTATAATTTGTTGTATGGCTATAATTGTAATAAGTGGGGATTAAGGTAGTATACCCCTTTTTTCCAACTCCTCTCTTCTATTGAAAGCCTCGGTTATTGCTAGAATAGCTTCTCCTTGATTTTTAGCATGAACTCTAATAGCGACTGTATCTTGCATGTTTTTAATTTCGGTGGCTAAGTTTACAGCTTCTTGTCTACTCATCGGACCTACTAATTGAATGCCACCTTCTTTGGCAAGATAGCCTACATAATCACCTTTTCCAGTTTCATTTTCCGCACCCATGTTACTTATTATAGGGTATTGATTAATTTTTTGCAATAGCATCGAAGGTTAGGGACCAAAAAGGTAGGGTATTGTATAATTGTGTTATCAAAAGATAGAGTCAAAAGAAATAGTGTTGCTGGTATTTTTGGGTTTGTAGTTAAAAAGGAAGTTTTGGTGGTCTTGGAGTGGAAAATTTTAAAAATTTGATAAGGGGGTGATTGGTATAAAGAGAAGCAAAAAAATTACAGAAGAAGAAAAAGAAAGGTTTCGCTTGGGTGTATTTGCTGTTTTAGCGTTGAAGTTTTTTGAAGAGACTGAACCAGAAGCAGCCAAGAAATTACCACCAGAGAAAAGATTGGAAAGGAAGATGTTTCTTTTGTCGCTTGCGATTGATGAGAACAAGGAATTTACAGAAGAGGAGAAGAGGGGTGTTAAAGAAATTCTTTATAGGCATTGTGTTTTAGGAGAGAAAATTCCTCTTCCAAAATTGACAGGGGGTATGGAAGGAAATTAGAATTACAATCTGTTGTTGAAATCATTATGGCAACTGAAGATGTGTGTTGGATAGCACTTCTTGAGACTTTAACAGGGTCTATTACTCCAAACTCAAACATATCTCCAAACCTTTTTCTTACAACTCAAAGCCAAAGTTTGGATTTTTGGATTTTAGAATTTTATTAACAATATATCCATTGTCTTCACCTGTGTTTTTGGCAAGCCAAGGGGAGTTTTTATGGGGGCTTGGGTTTTAGGAGATTTTTAAGAGAGAAAATTTCTGCCCCCTAAAGTGTCTGAATGAGGAAGTAAGAATTGAATGAAGTATTTTCAATCTTCAATCAGAATCCGAGGTGGTTTGATTGGTGTCGAAAGTTGGTTGAGAAAAGGCGTTTTTGTTGTTTGTTTTTTAACAGAGTGGTAGGATAGGGGGGATGAAGGTTTCTGTTTGTATTACGGTTTTTAATGAGGAAAAAACAATAGGCAAACTTCTTAAGGCACTTTCTTTTCAAACAAGAAAGCCTGATGAGATAGTTATTGTTGATGGGGGGTCAACTGATAACACGGTTGATATAATCAAAAGTTTTCAGGAAAAGTGTCCTTACATTCGACTTTTGGTTGAAGAAAGCAATATTCCCAGAGGGAGAAATTTGGCTATTTCATTATCAAAAAGCGAAATTATTGCCACAACCGATGGTGGATGTATTCCTTATCTTGATTGGCTTGAAAAACTGGTATATTTTTTTAGGTACAAAGAGATAGATATTGTAGCTGGTTTTTATGATATGCCAGCCAAATCTCCTCTTACCAAGACAATCTCTTGTTTTTTGGGTGTACCGGAGGAAAGATTTGATCCTGTTTCTTTTTTGCCTTCAACAAGAAGTGTTGCCTTCAAGAAAGAAGTCTGGCAAAGTTTGGGTGGATTTGATGAGAAGATTGGAAATACGGGTGAGGACACCTTGTTTTTTGCCAAAGCACTTACAAGAGGATTCAAAATTGTAAGGGCCAAAGATGCCAGAGTGGTGTGGCAGGAAATATCAGACATTGGTATTAAAAGTTTTTTTAAGAGAGTGGCAAATTACGCAAAGGGTGATTTAAGAAGTGGAATTTGGATACACCCTGTTAAAGGACTAATGTCGCACAATATAAAGAATTTGACAATTTTTTTGCGCTATTTTGTTTTTATTTTTGCTCTTTATCTTATGGTTTTGGCTAAAAATTTTTATCTTTTTTGGATTTTGCTTTTTTTATATTTTTTCTGGTCTATTTGGAAATGGAGAGATGTTGTTTTTGGAAAAGATAGGATTTATCTACCTCCAGTCCAAGTTGTCTCAGATTTTGCTGTAATGGCTGGTTTTTTATTGGCTTTGCTGGAAGAACCTTTGAGAATATTAAAATTAAGGAGACTTAATTAATGTTAAAATATAGCCTGTGAGGCATATAAAACAAGCAATAAGAGGGGTTGGCTGGATGGCTTTTTTGAGGGCAACAACAAGGGGCTTGGCTTTTGTCAGGCTTGCAATTTTAGCACGAGTTCTAGATCCATTTCAGTTTGGAATATATGGTATAGCATCTTTAATTCTTGCTCTTCTTGAAATATTTACAGAAACCGGTGTTAATGTGGTCTTGGTACAGTCAAAAGGGAAAATAACTGATTATTTAAACACTGCTTGGGTGGTTTCTATATTTAGGGGAATTCTAATTTCCCTTCTTATGATTGCGCTTTCTTATCCTGCATCCTTGTTTTTTAAAAGTAGGGAGTCTTTTGGAATAATTATTTTTTTGAGTATTGTTCCTTTTTTGCGTGGTTTTATTAATCCAATGATTGTTAATTTTCAAAAGGAGCTTGAGTTTAACAAAGAATTTTATTTAAGGTCAAGTGTTTTTTTGATTGACACCTTGGTTTCAGTGGGACTTGGTATTATCACAAAATCTGCATATTGCCTTGCTTTTGGTCTTTTAATCGGGGTGGTTTTGGAGATATTTTTGTCTTTTTATTTTGTTAAACCTACTCCCAGTTTTGAATTTGATAGGAGTAAACTTTCCTATGTTATGAAGGGTGGAAAATGGATGACCTTTGCTGGAATTTTTGATTATCTTTTTAGAAATGGTGATGATATGGTAGTGGGAAGAGTTTTGGGCGCATCTTCGCTTGGTTTATATCAGGTGGCTTATAAGATATCAACTCTTCCTGTTTCTGAAACTGGCCAAGTTTTTAATAAAGTTGCCTTTCCTCTTTTTAGTAAGATATCACAAAACAAGGAATTTTTGCGGTCAACTTTCTTTAAAACTCTTCTTGTTGTTTCTTTGTTTGTATTTCCTTTTGGGATACTTCTTTTTTCTTTTGCTGGTCTTCTTGTTCCTATTGCTTTGGGCGAAAAGTGGATTTCTGCTATCCCTCTTGTTCGTACTCTTTCAATTTTTGGAATAATTACCTCTCTTCAGGGACCTTTTTATTCTCTTTTCTTGGGAGTGCAAAGACAGAATTATGTAACTTTTATCTCATTTTTTAGTTTTTTTGCAGTAGCGGTAACAATATTTCCTTTAATTTTTAATTTTGGTGTAATGGGCGCTGCATATTCTGTGCTTTTGTCTTCTTTGCTTTCTTTTCCACTTTTTGTTTATGGAGCTTTTCGTATTTTAAAATGAACAAGTTTAGACCAAATATTTTTATTTTGAGAAAGATGCTTTCTGATTTTTGGTTTGTACCAAATGATGTGATATTTAGGGCTACTGAAGCTTCTATATTCGAAAATATAAATTTTGCTTCTCCAGTTCTTGATATTGGTTGTGGTGATGGGAGAGTAAATAAATTTGTTTTTGCAGGCAAGAAAATAGATGTTGGGATAGATATTCAAAATAAGGTTTTAGAACAAGCAAGAAAAAGTGGTCTTTATAAGAAGGTGGTTTTTGCTGATGCAAGAAGATTGCCTTTTGAAGATGGTAGCTTTGAGACTGTTGTTGCAAATAGTACTTTTGAGCACATAGAAGAGAATGATTTAGAGGCAGTTAATGAAGTCTCTAGGGTGTTGAAAACAGATGGTATTTTTTATTTAACTATTCCTTTACCAGCGTTTGCTGGTTTTATCAGAAATTGGGGTGGGGATATTCGTTTTTTGAATAAAAGACTTGTTCACTTTCGCTACCGCTCTTTAAAAGAGTGGAGTAAAATTCTTATTCGTTCAGGTTTTAGGGTTTCTGATAGTTTTTTATATATTCCTCCAAGTCTTTATAAGATTTGGTATTTTTATTTTAGGATTATTACCTTTCGGCCTTATCGTAGAGAGCTTTGGTCATATCTTAAAGACTCTCCATATGGCAGGCTTTTTCCAAGAAAAATCTTATCTTATCTTTCTTATTTACATATTAGAGGAGAATTTGCAAAGCAGGATGGAAATGAGGGTGTTTTGGCTTTTATAAAAGCGCAGAAAACTAAATGAAGATTGCTTTTTTTTACAATATTTCAGGGGGTGGTGCAAAAAGAACAGTTTTTGAGCAAATTAAGTATTTATCGGTAAGGCATGATGTTTTTGTTTTTTTGCTTTCTTGCCAGAATGATGAACCTTGGAATATATCTTCATACGCAAAGGGTATCTACCGAGTAGGCTTTAATATGAAGAAAAATAAAAATTCCTTTTTGAATAGATTATTTTCTGATTTTAAAGTGTTTTTTATTTTGCCTTTGGCTCATCGCCGTCTTGCGAGGATGATAAACAAAGGTGGTTTTGATGTGGCTGTGGTTCATATGGATGAATTAACACAAGCTCCTTTTATATTGAGGTATTTAAAAGTTCCTTTTATTTACTTCTGTCAGGAGTCCCTGAGGCTTGTATGGGAAAAAAATATTCATCCTCTGCCTTCTGTCTCTCTACCTAAACTTATTTATGAAAAATTGATAAGGTTGATAAGAAGAGAAATTGATTTTAGAAATTTTTCTTTCGCAAAGAATGTATTGACCAATTCTTTTTTTACCAGAAAAAATATTTTAGAAATTTATGGGAAAGAGGCTGAAGTTTGCTACCCGGGAGTGGATGATAATGTTTTCTATCCTAGGAAATTGAAAAAGGAAAAACAGCTTTTTTTTGTTGGTAGCAGAAGCTTTATTAAGGGTTATGATTTTGCTTTACAATTAGAAAACATTCTAACAAAAGAGGGGTTTTCTTTTAAATTTTTAGATTCTTCATCAAAGTTTGAAAGAGATGAGGATGTTTCTCTTGAATATTCAAGGTCTTTTTTGACACTTTGTCTTTCAAGAAACGAGCCTTTTGGACTTTCGGCTGTTGAATCTATGGCGTGTGGCACTCCTGTCTTAGCTGTTAACGAAGGAGGCTTTCGGGAGACTATAATTTTTGGAAAAACGGGTTTTCTCCTTCCCCGTGATGTGAAGTCTTTTGCTGAGAGAATTAGGTTTCTTTGGGAAAGGAGAGATATTTACAAGAAAATGAGTAAAGAAGCAATTAAAAGAGTTAAAGCTTCTTTTTTATGGGAAAAACACAACAGGGTTCTTGAAGAGAAAATCTACTCTATTGCTTCTAAAGGTTGTATTTTGATAAGCGGCCAGGATTCTGGGGGATTTGGGGGAGCAGAAACTTTTGCTTTCAGGTTAGGTAGTGCTTTGTCTGAAAAAGGATTCAATGTTGCCTATACCTGTGTTTCTGGTTTTGATTTTGATAAGTTTTTGAAGGAGAAAAAGGTTAAAGTTTTTAACATTCCTTTTAGAATGGATATAATTGGTGGTTGGAAAGGGTTTGTTAAGTTTTTTACACTTTTACCTATTGCTTTGTTTTTTAATTTTAGAGTTATTGTCGGTTTTTTTAAAAAAAGGAGCGGTTTTCTGGTTTTGACCGGTTTTTCGGATAAAATCATTTTTACTCTGTTGGGACGATTTTTGGGGATTAAAGTTATTTGGTGGGAGTATGGTCCTTTTGGATCTGTTGCAAAGAGGATTTTTGGTATACCGGTTAGAATTTATTCTTTTATCTCAAGATATGCTAACCTTATAATTTTTCCTACAAAAAACACTGCTAGTAAAGTATCCCCTTTTATTAGGAATGAAAATACCAAAGTTATAAATTTGGGTATTGAGGTTTTGTCTGAAGAAAAAGTAAGAGCTTACAAGAAAACAGGTAAGTTTTTAAGGCAGAAGATGGGTCTTGATAGGACTTTCAATATTGGAATTTTATCAAGGATACAAAAGGAAAAGGGGCAAAGCTTGCTAATAGAAGCAATGCCGGTTTTAAAAAAGAAAATCCCTAATATTAAGCTTTTGATTTTTGGTGAGGGTGATAATCAAAAAAATCTAGAAGAGCTTGTGCAAAAACTGGGTGTTAAAAAAGATGTTTTGTTTCTTGGCTTTTGGGACGATTCTTATCAAGCTTTGTCTCTTATGGATGTATTTGTTTTTCCTACTTTTTGGGAGATGGAGGGGTTTGGTCTGGTGATTTTAGAGGCAGGCAATTTGGGTATGCCTGTTGTTGCTTCAGATTTTGGTCCTGTTCCTGAAGTTTTAGGGAAAAGCGGTGTTTTGGTTGATATTGATAAAGATAAAATTGCCGATGCGGTTTATAATTTGTATAGGAACAGAAATAAAGCTTTTGAGATAGGAAAATCTTTAAGAAAGAGGGTAGTTGATAAGTTTGATATCAAGCTTTGTGTAGATGAATTTGTTGAATCTTTGAATCAATTAGTATGAATCTAACAGCAGTTGTTCTTGCGAAAAATGAAGAGAAAAATATAGAAAGATGTTTAAAGAGTCTTTATTTTGCAGGTGAAATTTTGGTGATTGATGATTTTTCCACCGATAAGACTGTAGAAATTGCAAGAAGGTTTGGTGCCAAAGTTTACAATCGCTTGCTCAATGGTGATTTTGCTTCGCAGAGAAATTTTGCCATGTTGCGAGCTAAATATGATTGGGTCTTTTTCGTTGACGCAGATGAGGTTGTTCCGGAAAAAACTAAGCTTGAGATTATAAGTAAAGTTGGAAATCCCTTAGCTGGTGAGGTTGGCTATTTTGTTAAGAGAGATAATTATTTTTTGGGGAAAAGGTTGGATTATGGGGAGGCTTCTTCAATATCTCTTCTGAGACTTGGCAATAGAAAGTATGGCAAGTGGAAAAGAAAGGTGCATGAATATTGGGATATAAGGGGAAAAGTTGGTATGTTAAACAATAAGATAGACCATTACTTTTGTGATAATCTTTTTGATTTTATTGAAAGAATTAATTGGTATTCCGAGCTTCATGCAAAGGCCAATCAAGAAGAGGGCAAAAAATCAAGTTTGTTTAAGATATTGTTCTACCCTCCTTTTAAATTTCTTGATGCGTTTGTTCTTAAAAAAGGATTTTTGGATGGGGTTTATGGTTTTGTTTTTGCTTTTCTAATGAGTTTTCACTCTTTTCTGTCATGGAGTAAGCTATGGTTATTACAAAGAGGGAAAAAGTTGGTGAATTATTGATATTTTTGTTTTTAGTGGCTTTTCCTTTTGGCAGGCTTTTATCTTTTGATACTCAAGTTTTGGGATTTAGGGTTTCTTTTTTGGTTTTGGATTTTATTGCCTTTTTATCATTTTTGTTTTGTCTTTCTTTGGACAGAAAATTCTTATTTAAAGGAAGGATTTTTTTGTTTTTATTGCCTTTTATGTTTTCTTTTTTGGTCTCTTTGGCTATTTTTAACTCGCCTGAAGTTTTGATTGGCACATTTTATTTTCTAAGGCTTGTTTTTTATATTTCTTTTGGTTATTTGGTTTATTGGTTTGTTCAAAAAAACAAAGATGCAAAAGGGTTTTTATTTAAAACATTGACGATTTCACTTTTTTTCTTCCTTGTTTTTGGTTTTTGGCAGTATATTTTTTATTACGATTTAACCGCTCTAAAGTTTATTGGTTGGGATGACCATTTGTGGAGATTAACATCTACACTGCTTGACCCCGCCTTTGCTGGCATAATACTTTCTTTTGGTTTTATTTTTTCTCTTGTTAACTTTTTTTTTATTGATAAGAAGAAATTGTGGTTGTTTTTTGCATTTTTGTTTGTTTTAGGAGTTGTTTTGACTTTCTCAAGAGCAAGCTATATTGCATTTATTTTGGGGAGCCTTTATTTCTTTTATAAGACAGAGAGGTCTTTTGCGAAGTTTTTAGTTTTGTTTTTTTTATTTTTTGTTCTTTTGGTTCCCAAACCAGCTGGAGAGGGAGTAAATTTGTTGAGATTGTATAGTTTTTTTGACAGAGTTGAAAACTACAAGGAAAGCTTTTTAATTTTTTCAAAAAGCCCTCTTTTTGGTGTGGGTTACAATAATTTTTGCCTTGCAAGAAAGGTGTTTTTGGAAGATTATAATTTGCTTTCCCATTCTTGTTCAGGTTCGGATTCTTCTTTTCTTTTTGTTCTTTCTACATTGGGGGTTGTTGGTCTTTTGTTTTTATTGAGTATGTTTTTTCTTATCTGGAAAGAGACAAAAGAAAATTATTGGACAATTTGTTTAAAGACTTTCTTGGTTATGGTCTTAGTTCATAGCCAATTTAACAATAGTATTTTCTATCCTTGGGTGTTGGGAGTTTTGGCTTTTATCTTGCCGTTTGCTTTTAGCGCCAAAAATCAACAGTAAGCCTTTCTGTTGTTTTGTTGCCGGCTTTATCTTCGGCTACGATTTCAAAGTTGTTTCCTCCCTCTTGAAGTGTTACTGCGTAGGTAAAAGAGCCGTCGTTTTCAATGATTACGATTCTGCCGTTTATTCTTAAAACATCTGCATCTTTAACCTCTCCTTCTATTGTGATTTGCCTTTGTTTTGAGCCGTAAAAAGATTCCCCATCTTTTGGTGATTTTATTGTTATTTCAGGAGGAGTTCTGTCGTAAACTATTGTATAAATTTTTGATTCAGCACTTTCGTTTCCGGCATTATCTTTTGCCACAAAGGAAATTTTGTTCTCTCCCTCTTTGAGTTGAAAATTATATGTGAATATGCCTTCTTTTGTGGATACTATTTCTTCCTTTTGGGAGTTGGCATTTACTATTATGGAAATTCCTGGTTCTGTTTCTCCTTTTATTTCAACTTTGGGAAGATTAGTATAGTCTGGAGGTGTTTGTACATAAGGACTAGCAGGGGGTGTGGTATCTTCTTTTTCTATTTTTTGACTACCTTTTCTAATTTCAGCTATAAAACTTGCCATTCTGGCAATTAAGGGTATGCCCAAGAATACGAAAAATAGTATTCCAATGATGGTAAGTAGTATATAAATAGCTGCTCTTTTTTTATTATTTTTTTCTTCTGTTATTGCTTTCCTTGAGTAAAGATATGCCATGTTGTTAGAGCCAGAGGTGGGATTTGAACCCACGACCTAAGCTTTACGAAAGCCTTGCTCTGCCGACTGAGCTACTCTGGCACCTTTTCTATTATATCATTCTTAACAAAAATACTTGAGATTTCGTCTCGGTAGATCTCTTTCCAATTGGAGTTTTTGTTTTTGACAAGATGGATATCAAGAAAAGTATTTGATGGAATTAGTAGCCAATCTTTTTTGTATTGATTAAGTTTTTCTTCCCAACCATCTTGAGCCTGGATTATTTCAAGATATATAAGATATGGACTTTTTTTCTCTGGTGTGTCCCATGCGGGCATTCTTCCATCAACAAAGAATTTATATTCTGGGAGTTTCCATTCCAAAAAACCTCCCCACTCGTATGAACTGAAGACATTTTCTCCTTTTATTTTATTCCTTTTTATAAATTCTACAGCTTTGCAAGGATAAGGTAATAATCCATAATTGCAGTAGTATTTATAGTCATAGATTAGGTAGAAGTTTTTAGGTAGATTTTTGACAGATAGAAATAAGAGTAAAATTATTGTACCAAAGGCAATTTTTTGAGTTATTTTTTTAGTTTCGTGTTTAATTGTTCTTTCTTTTTGATTTTCCAGAATTTCTATTACAGCAAAAATTGCCCAGAAAGGAACGTTTCTCTTTGAAGATAAAGATGATAGAGCAAGAATTGCTAGTAATGCGCTTCTAAAAATAGACTTTTTGTTTTCTCTAACGGAGGAAGTAAAAATGATTGCTGTTGAGGTGATTATGATTAGTTTTATTAGCAAGCTGGGAGGAGTCCACTCAGCGATTATTTTCTGCAAAGGATTTTGAAAGTGCCTTGCAATTTCCTTATATATTTCAAAACCAAGGGGGTTAATTAAGGTGGCAAAGAAAGATATAGCCATAATTGTTGCAAGAATTATTGCTTGCTTGTTTTTCTTTTTTAAGATAATGTCATATAGATGATAGATGGCTATGATAAAACCAAAGGGAAAAGCGCCGTGTATGTTTGACCACAAAGCAAAAATAAAGGGAATGACGGACAGGTAGACTATATTTTCCTTTTCTTTGGACCTTTTTATTAGAAAGTTGATTATAATCACGAATAAAAAAGAGAAAATTTGTGCTCTATATCCCAGATCGAAGGTGTTGTGAGAAATCAATAACAAAGTGGTAAAGAGTAAAAAATTTATTTTTAAATTTTTCGGGTAGCTTAGATTAAATATAACAAAAGAGAGAATCATAACTAGAGAGAAAGATAGTGTGAGTAAAAAAAGCCCTCCTGTTTTAAACAAGAAAGCTGTAATTATTTGATATAGAGCATAGGAGTTTGCCCATTTGTAGTTGGTCATAAAGTAGGTAAGAGAGTTTTCTCTTAAAATCTTTCCGTTTTCTAAAAAGTAATTGCCGTATCTTAAGTGCCATCCTAGATCAGTATCTATTGGGGCTTTGAAAAAGTAGATGGAAATTACAAAAGCAATAATTGCGATAAAAGGGAATTTTATTCTGGCAGATTTGTTTTGGGTGTAATTTATCACAATTATGTTCTAGTAACCGCTAAATTTTTCGGAGACGATACTTTCTTCTTTTACTTTTAATTCTTTCAGAATTTCTTCCATTGCTATCACAAAAGATGGTGGACCACAGATCATAAACTTTGACCTCTTTAGATTTTCTTGAGGAATTAATTTTCCAAGTTTATCTTTGTCTATTCTTCCCAAAAGCCCTCTCCATTTGTTTGGTGTTTCTTCAGTTAGTGTTATATCTATTTTAGCAATCTTTTCTTTTTGCCATATATTAAATTCTTCTCTGAATGGAATTTCGCTTTCTTTTTTTACAGACCATATAAGATGAATTTCGTTCTTTATTTTTTTATCTTGATGATACCTAAGTATGCTTCTGAAAGGAGTTATACCAATACCTCCGGCAAGAAAGATATACTTTATCTTTGTTTTTTTGAAGACACTAAACTCACCCATCGGCTTTCTAAATTCAAAAGCTTCTCCTGTTTTTGTTTCGTCGAGGGTCCTTTTAAAACCGGATTCTTTTCTTATTTTTGTGGTTATCTTTAGGTTTTTCTCTGTTGGAGACGAGGAGATAGTAAAAACTCTCGTATTGCCTCTTTTGTCAGGATATTTCAGCCTTGGTAGTGTAAGGTAGGTAAACTGACCGGGAAGAAAATTAAAGTTTTCTGGTTTTTCAAAGACAAATGTTTTTATTGAATTTGCTTCTTTTATTTTTTGGATGAGTCTTAATTTCATATGTTTATTATTGTTTATTATAATACAGGTGGAAGGGGGTGATTTTAATGTGCTATAACTGCGGTTGTGAAATTCCAGATGATGATATGGGGAAAGGAAAGCTTAAAGATGGTGGTGCTTCTTTAACAGAAGATGATTTTAAACATATGGCAAAGGAGTGGGGAATGACAGTTGAGGAAACAAAAAAGGAGGTTCTTAAGCTTCTAGAGAAACAAATCAAAGAAGTAAAGTAGTTGCTTATAAAATATTAAATTTTTTGAAGTATAGAATAAGTTTTGAAGATTTACTCGCCTTCGCGAAGTTGTTTTTTGCTAAGCCCTGCCGGAAGAGATATTTGGGGTTTTTAAGCAGATCTAATATTATTTTGATTTTTCTTTAGATGTTATTCTTTATTTGTTCAAGGAAGAGTAGGGTAAATATTCTTTTTTCTTACTTGATGACATTTTAGCACAGCTTATTGTCTAAACTTTTGTTTTTAATGTAGAATGAAATAATGCAGGAAAATCCTTTGGTTATTCACTTGTTGCTTTATTTAATTTCTTTTGTTGGTGTTTGGATTGGGTCTGGCTTTGTAATACGGTCAATTGAAGCTCTTTCTCGAAGTATCAAGGTATCTTCCTTTGCTGTTTCTTTTTTGGTCCTTGGTTTCTTTACTTCAATTAGCGAGCTATCAGTGGGTGTGAATTCTATCCTTGAGAATGATCCGGAGATTTATGTTGGAAACTTAATTGGAGCTTCTGTGGTGCTTTTTCTTCTTGTTATTCCTCTTTTGGCGATATTCGGAAGTTCTATCCATGTAGCTCCTGAGTTTCGTGGTTTTAATCTAGCAGCGTCATTGCTTGTAGTCGCTGTTCCAGCAGTTGCTGTGATGGACGGAGATGTAAATGCTACTGATGGAATGATTTCTCTTGTTCTTTTTGTATTTCTTCTTGTAAGTGTTCAAATGAGAAAAGGACTAATTGAAAGAATTGATAATCTTAAGAAAGGCTTTGCAATTAAGGTTAAAAATGAGCTCTTGAAGATTGTTTTTGGAGTTGTGGTTGTTTTTGTCTCAAGCCGATTTATCGTTCAGGAGACACTTTATTTTGCTTCTAGTTTGTCTGTTTCTCCGTTTTTAATTAGTCTTTTAATGGTATCTATTGGAACAAATGTTCCCGAACTGTCTTTGGTGGCAAGGTCAATTTTTGTGCGAAATCATCAGGTTGCTTTTGGGGATTATGTAGGATCGGCTTGTTTTAATACTTTTTTGTTTGGTCTTTTGACGAAGATATACGGGCAAAAATTTTATCTGACCAATAGCTATGTAGTGAGTCTTCTTTTTCTGATAGTAGGCCTTATTGCTTTTTACTTTTTTGCCAAGAGTAAGAATACTATTTCCCGTTTTGAGGGATTGATTTTGCTTTTGCTTTATTTTCTGTTTTTAGCTACTGAGATTTATCTTCACAAAAGCCTTATGTTTTGGAGTGGAGGATAAGGATGACGAATTTTGAATTTTCTGGTCTTTCGGAAAAAGAGACTAAACTTAGGATAGAAAAATATGGTTTTAACTTGTTGCCTGAAAAACCGTCTCCATCAATTTTTACGCTTTTTTTGAAACAGATTCAGAGTCCTTTGGTTTATGTACTTTTGATTGCTCTTTTTCTAACCCTTGTTATTGGTAGCTTTAAGGATTCTTTGGTTATATTTATTGCTGTTTTGATAAATAGTATTTTAGGTCTGGTTCAAGAAAAAAAGGCAAATGATGCTTTGGTATCTTTAAAAGCTTATGAATCGAAGACTTCTGTTGTTTTGAGGGATGGGAGGAGGATAGAAATAGATTCTTCTAGTATAGTTCCTGGAGACATTGTTTTTCTAAGGCAAGGCGATAAAGTTCCTGCGGATGGTATATTACTTGAGGCGAATAGATTATTTGTAGATGAGTCTGTAATTACGGGAGAAAGCACAGCTGTTGTAAAAGAAAATAAGAGTGAGGTTTTTATGGGATCTTCAGTAATTTCTGGTATCGGTTATATGAGAGTTTTTTCAACTGGAAAAAATACAGTTATGGGGAAGATAGCCCTTCAGGTTCAAGAGAAAAAAGAAGAAACACCTCTTCAGGTTAAACTAAAATTTTTCAGTCGTCAACTAGTTTTTGTAATTTTAATTTTACTGTTTTTTGTTTTCTTGTTAGGGTTGATTAAAGGTTTTAGATTAGTTGAAATTTTTACGGTGTCTGTTGCTTTGGCTGTCTCGAGTATACCCGAAGGACTTCTTGTTGCCTTAACTGTTATTCTTTCTGTGGGTATGCAAAGAATCTTAAAAATGAATGGGTTGGTTAGAAGTTTAGTTGCTGCTGAAACTTTAGGTT
This sequence comes from Candidatus Woesebacteria bacterium, assembly GCA_013374855.1. Classification (GTDB taxonomy): domain Bacteria; phylum Patescibacteriota; class Microgenomatia; order UBA8517; family UBA8517; genus Ch104c. Next base: position 645,363 of record CP055308.1, read on the forward strand.
CGGTCTCGGTTGTTTGTATTGATAAAACAGGAACAATTACCGAAGGCAATATGAAAGTTGTTGAGGTTGTGGGAGACAAAGAGAAAATAGCCACTCAATCTTTGATTGCAAATGATCTAGATGATCCTTTGGTTGTTACTGTCTACAATTGGGCAAAAGATTATTTGGGTGATATTGACATTGGAAATTATGAAAGAGTGGATAGCGTGCCTTTTTCTTCTAGTAAACGCTACTTTGCTAGTCTGAATAGGTGGAAAAATAACAAAAAAAGGCTTTTTGTAAATGGGGCTCCTGAGATTTTGGTTTCTAGATGTAATTTATCTGAAGGGGAAAAACGAAAAATTAGTTTTTTGGTTGATGAACTAGCTTCAAAAGGTATGAGATTAATTGGCTTTGCTTTTTCTGATTTTGGTAGGAATAAGAGGAAGATATTAGAATCTGATCTTGAGAGTGGTCTTTCCTGGTTGGGTTTGATTGCTCTTTATGATCCTGTCAGAAAAGGCGTATCTGAAATTTTTCAAAAAGCAAAAATAGCGGGTATTAGATTTATTGTTATCACTGGCGATTATCCTAAAACTGCTGAGTTTGTTTTGAAAGAAATTGGTGTTGATCTTAAGGATGATGAGATTCTGACAGGTAAAGATGTTAGTCTGATGAGTTTGAAGGAACTATCTAAAGCTGTTGCAAAAGTGAAGCTTTTTGCAAGAACCACACCTGAACAAAAGTTAAAAATAGTCGAAGCTCTTAAGAAAAATGGTGAAGTCGTTGCTATGATGGGAGATGGTGTAAATGATGCACCTGCTCTTCATAAAGCCGATATTGGTGTTGCTGTATCTGAGGCAACAGATGTTGCTAAAGAATCTTCCGATTTGGTTCTGCTTGATTCAAATTTTGCTACAATTGTTCTAGCTATAGAAGAAGGAAGAGTTATCTTTGAAAATATAAGAAAGGTGATAGTTTATCTTTTGGCCGATTCTTTTGCTGAAATTTTTGTTATTTTGACCTGTGTTGCTTTGGGTTTACCATTGGCTCTTATTCCTATACATATTTTGTGGATTAATTTAGTTTCTGATGGTTTCCCCAGCCTTGCTTTGACGGTAGATCCTAAAAGGAAAGATATTATGAACGAGCCGCCAAGAAGTTTATCTGAAAAAATAGTTACAGATTGGATGATAGGAATTATTGGAATTATTAGTCTTTCGGCTTCTTTTTTGGCATTTATTTATTTTTATTTTACTTATCGAATTACAGAAGACATTATTCTTGCTAGATCATTTGCTTTTCTTGCTTTAGGATTGAATTCTCTTATCTATGTTTTCTCAGTTAGAGGGTTATTGAAACCTTTCTGGAAGGTTAATTTTTTCGAAAATAGATGGCTTTTGATTGCTGTTTTTCTAGGTTTTATTTTACAATTTGTTCCTTTTTCTACACAAATTACAAGGGATTTGTTTGGTCTGGCAAGGCTTAATTTATTTTATTGGGTCCTTGCTTTTTTTGGATCTATTGTAATGTTCTTTGTAATGGAAGGTTTTAAATTCTTATATAGTATTTATGCTAGAAAACTTCCTTTAAATAAGATTTTTTCTTATCAAGGATAGAAAGGGTTTTTTGGAAATACAGAGGGCTTGCGTGCTAACATCAAGATGTTGCCTTTTCTTATTTGATTACAAAGGGTCTTGAGCAGCGGACCGGATTCGAACCGGCGACCTTCTCCTTGGGAAGGAGACATTCTACCACTGAACTACCGCTGCAGAAATGGTAGCTTTATGCCATTTTTTCAATTTCTCCAACAAACTTTCTAACCAATTCTAAAGATATGCCTACTTCTTCTATTAATTATAGCAGACTATCTTGGTATAACCAAGACATTGCCTGAATGAATCAGATTAGGGTTTGCTAGCTTGTTGGCTCTTGCAATATCTACCCACCTGTAGCCGTCTCCGTAAGCCCTAACTGCTATTTTCCAGAGATTGTCTCCTTTGACAACGGTGTAGGTGTCTTTTTCAATTTTTTCTGCTGGTTTTAATATGGTTGTTGTTTTCTTTTCAACTTGGGGCAATTTTAATTCCTGCCCTTCTTCTATTAGGTTTGGATTTTTTATGTTGTTTGCTTTTGCAATATCAATCCAATTATAGCCTGAACCGTAAGCTTCTTCTGCTATAGTCCAAAGACTTTGTCCTTTTTTTACGGTATAAATCCCTTCCTTTTTTTCTTCTTTTTGCTGTTCTTCTATTTGAGTTTGACCAGCAGGTGCTATTTTTCCTTCCTTGCCTCCTTTTTTGAAGTAGTTAAAGACCAATGCCACAGCCAAGATAACCACAGCTATTCCCAATATTGTGCTTATGGTTTCTTCGTTTAATTTTATTGCTTTAAGGATTTTTTTAATGTCCAATTTTTTCACCCCCTTTTCTTGCGGGGCAGGAGTTGGTTAAAATTTAGTTTAATTGGGTTTGATTGTCAAGTGTTTTTGATGTTAAAATAAGTTGCTTGGGGTTGTAGCTCAGTCGGCTAGAGCGTCCGCCTGTCACGCGGAAGGTCGCGGGTTCGAGTCCCGTCAGCCCCGCCTCAAAAGAGATTTTCTTTCTCGTTTGGATTCCTCTTCATTAAATTCTTTTTAAGGGGTGGTAGAATTAAACATATATGTCTTTGCAAAAGAAAATTTTATATTTTGGCATTTTTCCGGTTTTTCTTTTATTTTTCCTTTTCTTGATTGGTAATTCTTTCAATTCAGGCGATTCTATGCCTTATGGTGAATTTAATAAGGCTAGAGATGGTGCTTTTATGGTTACCAAGCAACCTGAGGTTAAAAGTGAACAGGCAGAAGGGGTTTCTTTTTCTTCAGATTCAACTGATGAACTTGTAAAGGTAGTAAAAGTTATAGATGGGGATACAATTAAAATTGAAACAGGTGAGGTGGTGAGGCTTATAGGAATTGATGCTCCAGAAACTCTTCATCCGTCAAAACCTGTTGCTTGTTTTGGCAAAGAGTCAAGTTTAAAGGCAAGAGAGATTATGGAGGGAGAGTTTGTAGAGTTGGAGAAGGATGTTTCGGATAGAGATAAATATGGAAGGTTGCTTCGGTATGTTTGGAAAAAAGAAGCACTTATAAATGAAATTTTGGTTCGTGAGGGATATGCTATGGTTTCCACTTATCCGCCTAATATTAAGTATCAGAATAGGCTTTTGGAGGCGCAAAAATTAGCAAGGGAAGAAAATAAGGGTTTGTGGGCAGAGTGTAACGGTAAGGAAGATAGCACAGAAACCGAAGAACCATCTGTCACAAAAAGGCAATCAACTCATTTTGGCACTGTTTCTTATATATGTGATTGTTCAAAAACTTGTAATAAAATAACCTCGTGCGAGGAGGCTCAATACCAACTTGAAGCTTGTGGATGCAAAGCTCGTGATGGTGATGGGGATGGAATAGCCTGTGATTCATTGTGTCAGTAGATTTTTTTTGAGTATAATGATTTCGTAGAATCGTTTAGTTTCAGGCTTACAAGTTTTTTAAGTTATCAGGGATTAATGTGGCATATTTGAATTTCTTTTTTGAAAGTTAGTCACATTGAGATGTTCTTTTTGTTAAAGCGGAAGTCAATGAGAAACAGAAAAGTTATTGTTGTTGGAGCTGGAATTTCTGGTCTTGCTACGGCTGCTCTCCTTGCAAAAGATGGTTATAATGTTACTGTATTGGAGAAGAATTCTTTTGTAGGGGGGTAGGGCCAGTTTTTTCCAAGAAGCGGGGTACTTTTTTGATAAAGGTCCATCTTGGTATATGATGCCTGAAGTTTTTGAAGACTTCTTTGGTATTTTTGGTAAAAAGACTTCTGATTATTATGATTTGGATAGATTAAGAATTCACCACAAGGTTTTTTTGGATAAAGGGAAGTCTTACTTGGTAAGTGATAATCTGAAGGAGAATCTGAAAATGTTTGAAAGTGTTGAGAAAGGAGCATCTTATAATTTAAGAAGGTATCTTGGGGAATGTGAGTTTGTTTATAGGGCAGCCATGAAGGATTTGGTGATGCTTGATTATTCTGATTTTTTACAGATTGTAAATCCAAAGGTTTTCTACTATTTTTTCCGTTTCAGACTTCTTAGTAATTTGCATTCTTATGTAAGTGGGTATTTCAAGAATAAGGATTTACAGAAAATTCTTGAATTTACAACGGTTTTTCTGGGGGGATCTCCTTATAATACACCCGCCTTTTATTCTTTGGTTTCTCATGCTGATTTTAATTTGGGTGTTTTTTATCCTAAGGGAGGAATGTATCAGGTTGTTAAAGCATTGGTTTCTTTGTGTAAGGAATATGGTGTGAATATAATTACTGATTGTGAAGTTAAAAAGTTAGTGTGGTTGATGGTTTAATAAAAGAAATTAAAGCAGGTGGCGAGATTTTCTTTTTTGATATTTTTGTTTGTTCTGCTGACTATAGAAATTTTGAGGTTAATCTTTTGCCAAAGGAAAGTCAAACTTATCCTGAGGAGTATTGGGAGAAGAGGACACTTTCTCCTGGAGCCTTTATTATATATTTGGGTATAGGTAGAAAGTTAAAGAATGTAGAACATCATAATCTTTATTTTAACGAAAGTTGGGAAGAACATTTTGATGATGTTTTTAAACAAAAGAAATGGCCAGAAAAGCCGTCCTATTATGTTCATGTACCTTCCAAAACAGATCCAAGTGTTGCGCCTTCTGGTGGTGAAACCTTGATGTTTTTAGTGCCTGTTGCCGCTGGTCTTTTTGATAATTCTGAAATTAGAGAATCTTTTGCTGAAAAAATAATCTCACATTTTGAAAGTTTAATAGGTCAAAAGATTTATCCGTTTATAAAGGTCAAGAGAATATACGCCCATAAAGATTTTATTAATGAATATAACTCTTTTAAAGGCTCCGCTTTTGGATTAGCACACACTTTGACTCAAACAGCATTTTTCAGGCCGAAAAATAAAAGTAGAAAATTAAAAAATCTTTATTATGTGGGTCAGTATACAAATCCGGGCATAGGTGTGCCTATTTGCTTATTATCTGCTCAAATTACCAGGAATTTGATAAAAAGAGAGTATGGTAGATGATGTATATAAAAGGAAAACTAAAGATCGATCAACGACTTTTTACTATGCATCACTCTTTTTCCCAAGAGAAAGAAGGAATGATGTTTTTAAGCTTTATGCATTTTTACGAACAGCTGATGACATAGTTGATGAGAATAAAGATAAAAATTTATTTTTAAGTTTCAAGAAGGAAGTATACGATGGCATTGAAAATGAAACTTTTCCTTCAAAAGATCCTTTTATAGGTGGCTTTCTGGAAGTTTACAGGAAATATCGTTTCGAAAGGGAATATATAGATAGTTTTTTTGCTTCGCTTGAATATGATTTTAAAAAACCACTGCAGATAAAAGATCAAGCGGAATTGCAAAAGTATGTCTATGGAGTTGCTGGTGTGGTTGGTTTGATGATGGCAAAAATTTTGGGGTTGGAGCCTTCTTACTATAACGCTGCAAGGAAATTTGGTGAGCTTATGCAGATTGTGAATATAATAAGAGACATTAAATTTGATTATGATATGTACAGAATTTATATACCAAAGTCAGATATAGAAAGGTTTGGCTTATCTGATATTTCTGATTATAAAGAAAACAAAAAAAGGAAGGGTTTTGAAGAACTTTTAAGGTTTGAGATAGGTAATGTTTTAGAAGGAATAAATAGTTTATCTGGTGATATAGAGAAGATACCTAAGTCTTATCGCCGACCAATAGAAATCTCAAGAGATGTTTACAAGAGTATAGCTAATGAAATTTATAAAAGCCCTACTTTAGTTTGGAGAAAAAAAATTCGACTTGATAAACTTAGATTTTTTTTGATTATTTTAAAAAATTTATTTTAGATTGTGATATCTGAGTATTTAGTTTTTAATTTAATTATTATTTTAGGGCCTGTTTTAGGGAGATTTTTCTATTCCAGATCAATTTTGCCAAAGACAAAGCAGATTATTTTTTCCATTTCTTTGGCTTCTTTATTTTTTGTTGTTTGGGATATTTTGGTTACAGATTACTTCTGGAGTTTTAATTATAAATACGTATTAGGTTATAAATTTGTAAATATTCCGGTTGAGGAGCTGTTATTTTTCTTTACAGTTCCTTATGCCTGTCTTTTTTTATATGTTAATTTTAAGAATATGCTTAGGGAAAAAATTAGAATAACAATCTCTCCTTTTTATATTACATTTTTTTTAGTATTTTCTTTATTTTTATCTTTGTTATCCTTTTTTATAGGTAAATACTATACCTTTTCAGTGCTTTTGGTTTGGTCTTTAGTTTTGTTTTTTGACAAGTTTTTACTGAAGACTTGTGTTTCATTAAATTTGGTTTATTGGCTTTTTATTTTTATTGTCTTTTTTCTTACTTTATTTTTTAACTATTATCTAACAAGTCGTCCTGTGGTTTTGTACAACAAGGATTTTAATTTGAATCTTAATCTTTTAACAATTCCGGTTGAGGATTTTTTATATTCTTTTTCCTTGATTAGTTTAGTTGTTATTGTCTATGAGTTTTTACAGAGAGATTATTTGGGTGATTTTCATAAAAGCAAGTAGATATGAAAAGGAAAGTTGTAGTTAATGATAAGATGCAAAAAAATTATGTTTATTACCTTACAGAAAAACCAGGGGAAAATTTTGATCCTGAATTTAAACCTGATCTTACACCCAAAGAGATGCTTGAGCTCGGCGTATTTGGTGGTAGGTATATGACCGATTGCCAAAATGAGTTTCCTAGAGACTGGTTTTCTAAAGCGAAATTGTGTTCTGAAAAGCACGATCCTAATCTTAATTTTTTTGGAGTTAATGCCAGTCAACCTTTGTCTATTTGGCGCGAGAGAGGTTGGATTCATCCGGATGATCCACGGGGTTGGTTTCAGTGGTATTGTCGTTACTATATGGGCAGAAGACACCCGGATGATAAAAGACAGATTAGACGTTGGAAAGCCATGAAGAGGCATGTAGCACAGATTAAGAAGCATTGTAGACCTTTTGATTTGAATTGTAGGAGGAAACAAAGACAAGCTCTACTTCATTGGGCATATGATTCTAGGAAGATTTAGCTATAAAACTCAATACAGTTGATATTTTTTTGTGATTGGTGGGAGTCAAGAAAACTTTAACATATGCTGTTGATTTTTATTTTTTATTTGTCGGTATTATTCTTTTAATTTTTGTATGTAGCCTAATTAGATTTACTAAATTTTACAAATGCTTTTTGTTGATTTTATCTTTAAAATGTATAACATAGATTAACTATGAAGTTTTCTAATGTTGAGGTAGCAAGACTTTTGCGTGCTGTCTCAGCATCTTATCAACTCAAAGATCCTGAAAGATTACGCTTCAAGATAATTGCCTATGATAGAGCAGCGGGTGCAGTGGAGCATCTTTCAAGCGAGATTAAGGATTTGTATGATGAAGGTAGGCTTGATGAAATCCCCGGTATTGGAAAATCTATAGCTTTGCACCTGACTGAATTGTTTAAGAAAGGTCGTTCCTCTCATTTTGATAAGGTAATGGAGGGTATTCCGAAACAGGTTTTTATTCTTATGGATTTGCCGGGAATTGGACCGAAAACTGCTCTAAAATTAGTCAAAGCGCTTCGTTTACACAAGGAAAAGGATCCGGTTTTAGCTTTGGAAAAAGCTGCCCAAGAAGGCAAAATTGCAAGAATTGAGGGTTTTGGAGAAGAAAGCCAAGCTGATATTCTTCAGGCAATATCTCAATCTAGAATCCAGAAGAGGATGCTTCTTTCTTATGCTTCAGGAATCGCTGAAAGAGTAGTTCAATGGCTTAGAGGGGAACCTGCTGTTCTTAAAATTGAGGTGCTTGGCAGCTTAAGGAGGCAAGTGTCAACTGTAGGTGATATTGATATTGCTGTAGCGTCTGAGAAGCCAATTTTGGTTATTGAAAGATTTATAAATTTTCCTCAAGCCGAAAGGATTATAGAAAAAGGGGAAAAAACTTCTTCTATTCTTCTGCTATCTAATGTGCAGGTGGATCTTATGGTAACACATCCTTCCTCTTACGGGTCACTTTTACAGCACTTTACAGGGTCAAAACACCACAATATTGCTCTTCGTGAGTTTGCTTTAAAGAAAGGATATAGTCTTTCTGAATATGGGATAAAAATAAAAGAAAAAGAATTTGTAAAACACTTTTCCGATGAAAAGTCGTTTTATAATTTTCTGGGACTTGATTATATTCCACCAGAGTTGAGAGAAGATGCAGGCGAAATTGAGGCTGCTTTGGAACACAAGATTCCTGCTTTGATTGATTTGTCTGATATAAAAGCTGATTTGCAAATTCATTCTGACTTTGATACAGAAACTAGCCATGATTTGGGGGAGTCTTCGATGGAAGATTTGATTGTTCAAGCAAGTAAACTTGGTTATGAATATATCGCTTTTACTGATCATAATCCTTCAAGAAGCAGACATAGTAAAAATGAAATTTTTGAAATTATCAAGAGAAGAAGTGATAAAATTGCTACCTTAAACAATAATCTTGTTAGGATAAAAAAAGAACAATTAAATTACTCTGAGGAGGATGCAAAAAATTTGGGAGTAAAAAAAGTGTTCAATAGTCTTGAGATTGACATTTTACCAACCGGTGAGTTATCTATTCCAGAAGAAGCTTTGGAATTTTTAGATTTTGCTCTCGTTTCAATCCATTCTAGCTTCAGACAGCCTAGATCTGTGGTAACCAAAAGATTACTCAAAGCTCTATCTTTTCCTAAGGTTAAAATTTTAGCTCATCCTACAGCCAGAAAAATAAATGCAAGAGAGGGAGTGGACGCTGACTGGATAAAAGTTTTTGAGTTTTGCGTATCAAATAATAAATGGCTGGAAATAAACGCAGATCCAATGCGTCTTGACCTTCCCGATTTTCTGGTAAGGGAAGCAAAGAAAGCAGGTGTAAGGTTTACATTGGGAACAGATTCTCATCATTTAGAAGGACTTAATAATATGAGATGGGGAGTGTCGGTGGCAAGGCGTGGTTGGTTGGGGAAAAAGGATGTAGTTAATACTCTTTCTCTTTCTGGTTTCGAATCTGTTCTTGGTTTTTAATCTTGCTTTTTTGATTCTTGGGATTATATAATTTGAAATAGGAAAGGTGGTGATGATAAATGATTTACTTTTTAGTTGGAGTTTTGGCAGTATTTCTATTTTGGATGGTTTCTACTTACAACTTTTTTGTTTCCACTAAAGCGAGAATTAAGGCTGCTATTCAAGAGATTGGCAATCAGCTTAAGAGGCAGGCAGATTTGATACCAAATCTTGAATCATCTGTTAAAGGTTATCTTTCCCACGAAAAGAAGATTTTTGAAGCCTTGACTGATGCTAGGAAGTCGGTGGAAAAGGCTGTAAAGTCTGGTAACTTACAGGAAATGGCTGATGCTGGGAGTAAGCTGGCAAGTATTCTGCCCCAGATTCAGGTGGTTGTAGAATCAAACCCAGAGATAAAAGGTTCTGAAGTAGTTTCTAAGCTTATGGATGAGCTAAGAGATACTGCTGATAAAATTATGTATGCAAGAAGACTGGTTATAGACTTAACGGCAGATTTTAATGTGAAGAGAGTTTCTTTTCCTTCTAACATAGTTGCTTTAATTTTTAGATTTGAGGAGCAACCAGGTCTTGCTACACCACTTGAAGGAGAACACGTAAGTGTTAAAGAGGGGGAACTCAAAACCCCAAAAGTTAATTTGTAAAGCGTATGCAGAATATTTATGAGGCAATGTCTGCCAATAAAAGAAAAGGCTTTTTGGTAGTTTTGTTTTTTGCAGTTTTTGTGGCTTTGGCTACTTATTTTATTACTTCTGCCATTTCTTACTATTGGGGATATGAGGCAGGAGGTTTGGGTGTTTTTGGCGTAGCTCTTATTGTTTCAGGAATTTCAACTTTTATTGGCTATTATTTTTCAGATAGAATTATTTTGACTATATCTGGAGCAAGGCCAGCCGATAGAAATCGTGATTTTTTGTTTTATACAGTAGCTGAAAATTTGGCTTTAGCTGCAGGCCTTCCAAAACCAAAGCTTTATGTTATAGAGGATAGTGCTCCTAATGCTTTTGCTACGGGTAGAAACCCAGAGAATGCTGTAATTTGTGCAACAACCGGTCTTTTGCAAAAACTAGATAGAACCGAGCTTGAAGGGGTAATTGCTCATGAGCTTTCCCATATAAAAAATTATGATACCTTGCTTATGAGTGTTGTTTCTGTTATGGTGGGTTCTATTTCTTTGCTTGCCGACTTGTTTTTGAGGGGCGCTTTTCAGGCAAGGAGTGAGAGGAGTGAAAGAGGAGGTTTTCAATCATTGATAGTTATTTTGGGAATCTTATTTGCTTTAATATCTCCTTTTATAGCACAACTCATTAAGCTTGCTATTTCAAGAAGAAGGGAGTTTTTAGCAGACGCTTCGGGTGTTGCTATTACTAAGCAACCATCAGGTCTTATTTCCGCTTTGGAAAAAATAGCATCAGATCACGAACCACTTGAAGCTGCTAATAAGGCTACTGCCCATCTTTATATTGTCAATCCTTTTAAGGAAAGGTCGCATGGTGCAGTTGATTGGTTTGCTTCTCTTTTTAATACACACCCTCCTATTCAGGAAAGAATTAAGGCTCTTAAACAGATGGCATAATTTAATCTTGTTATCTTGCTGTTTTTTATATATTATCATATAGATTATGGCGAGCTTAACTAATGAAGAAGTTGCTCATGTAGCAAAACTTTCTAATTTAAAACTAAATAAAGGAGAAATAGCTAAGTTTAGGAGGCAGCTTGCTTCTGTTATTGGGTTTGTTAAAAAACTTCAAGAAGTAAATACAGAAAATGTAGAACCTACAAGTCAAACTACAGGACTTGTTAATGTAATGAGAAAAGATGGAGTATGTCCCTCTTTTAAAATAGATGATGTTTTTTACTCAACAAATCAAAGGCTTAATAATTTTTTTGTAATAGAAAGGTTGCTTAAAGAAAGGGGGAAGAAGTGATGGAAGTTCCTCTAACAATTAAAGAAACACAAGAAGCTTTGAAGAAAAGGAAAATAAACTGTGTTGATCTTGTGGATTATTATTTAGATAGAATTGAAAAAAATGATGAAAAGATAAATTCTGTATTGACGGTATCTAAAGAAAAAGCTTACGAAAAGGCCAGGAAAAACGATAATCTTATAAAAGAATTGGGGGATAGAGCTTTTATAGAATTCCCTTTAATTGGGGTTTGTGTAATTCACAAAGATATGTTTTTGACCAGAGGTATAAGAACAACAGCTGCCTCAAAAGTTTTAGAGGATTACATACCATCTTATTCTGCAACAGTAGTTGACAGAATGGATAAAGCCGGGTGTATAACCTTAGGAAAAGCAAATCAGGATGCTTGGGCTCATGGATCATCAGGTGAAAATTCCGATTTTGGACCAACCAAAAATCCTTGGAATTTAGAATATGTGCCGGGTGGTTCTTCTAGCGGTTCAGCTGCTGCACTTGCTTCTAATTTTTGTTTAGTGACTACAGGTACAGATACTTGTGGTTCGATAAGATTACCAGCTAATTATTGTGGAGTCTGTGGGTTGAAACCTACTTATGGATTGGTATCACGATATGGGGTTATTGCTATGGCTTCTTCACTTGATAGTATGGGTCACTTTGCGAGAAATGTTGATGATGTTAAAAGAATACTTGAGGTGACTAAAGGGCCAGATGGCTATGACTCGACGGTTAGTTCTTGTTACAGGGAGTTTAGAGTGAAAGATTTTGTTAAGATTGGTGTGCCTAGAGAGTTTTTTGGGGAAGGATTAGAAGTTGAAGTTAGAAGGAGTATTGAGAAAGCAATTGAAACTTTTGAAAGAATGGGCCATCAAGTCGTTGAAGTTGGTTTGCCTCATACTGAATACGCCATTGCTGCATATTATATTATTCAGCCTGCAGAAGTCTCTTCAAATTTGGCCAGATATGATGGAATTAGATATGGTAGAGGAAGGGATTTTTTTGGAGACGAAGCCAAAAGGAGGATAATGCTTGGTTCTTATGTTTTATCATCTGGTTATTATGATGCGTATTATCTCAAAGCTATGAAAGTGAGATCTGTTATTATCAAAGAAGTTGAAGATGTTTTTGAGCAAGTTGATCTTCTTATTGCACCTGTTTCTCCAAGTCTGCCTTTTCAGTTGGGTGAAAAAACATCAGATCCTCTGAAGATGTATCTTACTGATATTTATGCGGCTACAGCTAATTTGGCAGGGATTCCATCTTTGGCTATTCCTTCTGGTTTTTCTGATAACGGCTTGCCTTTGGGTTTTCAATTGATGGGCCCTCGTTTTTCGGAAAATGTTATCTTCGATTTGGCAGAAAAATATCATAGAGAAATTAATTATAAACCATCAATAGCTGAGTTATGACCAATTATAGTTCTTTGCTTAGGAACAAAAACTTTATTTTTCTTTGGTCGTCTCAACTTTTGTCTCAATTATCTATTAACATAATGAACTTTCTCCTTTTAACTCGTCTTTTTTATTTAACTTCCTCAAGCATCGCTACCTCTTTTTTATGGGTTGCTTATTCTTTGCCGGCAATTCTTGTTGGTCCTGTAGCATCGGCTGTAGTTGATATATCAGATAGAAGAAAAATATTAATAACTACCAATTTTCTTCAGTTTTTGACTATTTTTATCTATTCTTTTATTTTTGAATATAAGGTTTTTCTTATTTATGGAGTAGCTATGGCTTATTCTTTCTTAAATCAGTTTTATGTTCCCAGTGAATCTGCATCACTTCCATCGTTGGTTAGAAAAGAGGATTTAGCTGAAGCTAACGGCTTTTTTTTCTTAACTCAGCAATTTTCTTTGGTATTTGGATTTGGGGTAGCGGGTATTTTAAATCGTGTTTTGGGTTTTAGAAATGCTTTAATTTTATGCTCTATATTTCTTTTTTTAGCTTTTGTTTCTGTGAGTTTTCTGCCAAAGATGAAGTTTGGAAAGATAGAGTTTGAGAGATTTGATGAATTGTTGTTTACTTTCTTCCGTCGGATTAAAGATGGGTATGATTTTATAGTGGAAAAGCGAATTGTTCTTTTTCCTTTTTTGCTTTTACTTTCAATGCAAGTTGGTTTAGCTGTGCTTATGGTGAATATACCATTGTTTGCCAAAGATGTTTTGTCGATTCATTTGGATAAAGCGGGAGTTTTTGTGGTTGTTCCTGCTGGGATAGGAGCAGCTATTGGAGCTTTTTTGATACCATACATTCTGAAAAAGAGAAAAATTAGAAAAAAATTGGTAATACAATATTCTCTTTTTGGTGTTTCTTTTAGTCTTTTTTTAGTTTCTTTTCTTTTTACCTTTTTATCTGAGTTTTGGTTATTGTTCTTTTCCTTCTTGTTAATTATTGTTCTAGGGCTTTCTTTTGTAGGAGTGTTGATACCTACTCAAACTTTTTTGCAATCAGTAGTTCCAGGAGGATTGAGGGGTAGAATATTTGGAAATTTTTGGTTTTTGGTAACTGTTACTACAATATTCCCTGTAATATTTTCAGGAACAATTAGTGAATTTCTGGGAATAAGGTTTTTAGTTTTAATTCTTGCGACTATTTGTTTTGCGGGTTATATTTTATCTAAAAGAAAAGGTGATTACCTAATCAGTAATGGATAATCTTATTCCTGTTATTGGTCTTGAGGTTCATATAGAACTTGCAACTGCAAGTAAAATGTTTTGTGGTTGTTCTGCCAATCACTTTGGCGAAAAGCCTAATATTCATGTGTGCCCAGTTTGCCTTGGTCTTCCGGGAGCTTTACCATATGTCAATAGAAAAGCTGTCTTTGACACAATTAAATTTGGATTATGTTTTGATTGCAAGATAAACTACTTGAGCAAATTTGACAGGAAGCATTATTTTTATCCAGATCTTCCCAAAGGTTATCAAATTAGTCAATATGATATACCTCTTTGCTATCAAGGAAAGTTTAGGCTTAAAAATGGTAAAGAGATAAAAATTAGAAGAGTTCATCTGGAGGAAGATACTGCAAAACTTTTGCATATGGAAGAAAGTGGGCAAGAAATTACGCTTCTTGATTTTAACAGAAGCGGAGTTCCTCTTATGGAAATGGTTACAGAACCCGATTTTAATGATGTTTCGCAGATTTCGGAATTTCTAAAAGAGGTACAACTTATTGTTCGATATTTGGGAATATCATCAGCTGATATGGAAAAAGGCTCTATGAGGCTTGAGGCAAATATTTCTTTGAAAAAGAAAATAGACCCTAGTGATTTTTTGCCGGATTACAAAGTTGAGCTTAAGAATATAAATTCGTTTAAGTTTCTTGAAAAAGCTGTTTCTTTTGAGATAGGAAGACAGGCTGAATTAATTAAAAGCGGGGTTGAACCTATTCAGGAGACACGGGGTTATAATGAGAAAAAAGGAATCACCTTTTCTCAAAGAACAAAAGAGGAAGCCCAAGACTATCGTTATTTTCCAGAGCCAGATATTCCTCCATTAAAATTTGAAAAAGAAGAGATCGAGTTATTGAAAAAGGATTTACCGGAATTGCCTTTCCAAAAAAGAGAGAGATATAAGGAGCTGAATTTGCCTGAGCAATACATCGAAGTTTTAGTTTCTGATGTTTATATGTTTTCTTATTTTGAAGAGGCAGTTAGGCTAGGAAATCGCTTTGGAATTTCAGCCAAAAATATAGCAGACCTAATGGTTAATAAGAAGTTGCATAATAATTTTGAACAACCTGCTGGTATGGTTAGAAAAATTGTCCAATTAATGGATCGTGTTTACGCATCCTCCAGAGACACTAAAAGCGCTGTATTAGAAGTTATAAAAGAGGAGCAAAAAGCTGTTTCTGATTATAAGAGTGGTAATGTAAAGGTTATGGGTTATCTTATTGGAAAGGTTCAGAAAAAGCTCAAAGGAAAAGGAGATATTAATCTTGTTACTCGGCTTTTGCAGGAAAACATAATTTAATTTATGGAAGGTAAAAAACATTCAGAAAGAATGCAGAATTGGTGGCGGGTATCACCTCTTCGCAGAAGGGGGGTAGAAAGATTGAGAGAAAAAATAAAAAAATTAGAAGAAGAAGTAGAAGAACTAAAAGATCAGATTGGTAGAGATCCACTTACAGGCCTTCTTAATAGAAGAGGGTTAGATGATTTATTGCAGAGATATATAGAAATTTGGAAGAGAAATGATAAGCTTTCACTTTATGTTTTCCTTATAGATATTGATAATTTTAAGCAACTTAATGATGTGTGTGGACATAAAAAGGGAGACGAGTTGTTAAAGACGGTAGCCTCATCTTGGCAAAATTCTTTAAGAGGTATGGATATAATTGCAATTGTTAAGGAGGAATATGGAAAAAGAGAGAACACTGTTGGAACTAAAGAATTTAAGAATGATGATGGTGTAGATATAGGAAGAATTGGTGGGGATGAGTTTATGGTGCTGGCTTTTACCACTAATCCAGAGGTTCTTAAAGAAAGATTACAAGGTGTCTTTAATAAAGTTGTAGAGGAAGTTCCTGATGTTAGTTTGGATATACTACAAAAATTAGGGGTAAGTATAGGTTGGGCTAGAATAGGAGAGGCAGTGGAGAAAGAGGTAGAAGATTTACCTGCTAGTGAGCTGTTTTCGAAGGCTCTTAATCTAGCCGATCAAAGAATGTATGAAGAAAAAAGAAGGAAAAAAGCAGAAAGATAAATTTGTTCATCTTCATGTGCATACAGAATACTCTCTTCTTGACGGTCTAACAAGAATTAAGGATCTTGTTATAAAAGCTAAAGAATTTGGTATGGATTCGTTAGTAATTAGCGATCATGGAGTTTTGTATGGTGCTATAGAATTTTATAAGAAAGCAAAAGAAGCTGAGTTGAAACCAATAATAGGGATGGAGGCTTATATTACGGAAGATCTAAAAACCAAAAACTCCTATTATCATCTTCTAATCCTTGCTAAGAATAATATTGGTTATAAGAACTTGATGAAACTAAGTTCTATTGGCCATATAGATGGATTTTATTATAGGCCAAGAATTGACAAGAAAGTACTTGAGAAATACAAAGAAGGTTTGATAGTAACATCAGCTTGTATGCAGGGGGAGATTCCTTATTATTTAAAAGAAGGGGAATTTGAAAAGGCTAAAGAATCTGCAGAATGGTACTTAGATGTTTTTGGAGATGACTTTTATCTTGAAGTGCAACGACATAATTTCTTGGATTTTTTAGAACTAACAAAAGATTCTGATATTAAAAATTCAATAGCGCAGTCTGCAGAAGATGAAAAGAGAGTTAATGAAGAACTTGTTAAATTAAGCAGACAACTTGGAATTCCTTTGGTTGCTACAAATGATGTTCATTACCTTAATAAGAAAGATGCTTTAGCTCAGGATGTCTTGGTTTGCATAGCAACCGGCAAGACTTTGGATGATAAAAAAAGATTAAGGTATATTGATACCCCCGATTTTTACTTTAAATCGTCTCAGGAGATGAGAGAAATCTTTGTAGATTTACCTGAGGCTTGTGATAATACGCTTAGGATAGCAGAAAAATGCGAACTTGAAATAGAGGTAGGTAAATGGTACTTTCCTAGCTTTGCTTTGCCGGAAGGAAAAACAGCAGAAGAACAATTAAGGCAGCTTTGTAAAGAAAGGGTGAAAGAAAGAGTAGGGGAAGTTAATGAAGAAGTTCAAAAGAGATTGAATTATGAGCTTGATGTTATTTGTCAAAAGGGGTATGCGCCATACTTTTTGATAGTTGCAGATATGGTTAACTGGGCAAACAGCAAGGGGATTATAACGAATACTAGAGGTTCAGCTGCAGGTTCTTTGGTGTCCTACGTTCTTGGAATAACTACGGTTAATCCGTTGACTTATATGCTACCTTTTGAAAGATTCCTTAATCCTTATCGGCCTTCACCTCCTGATATTGACTTTGATGTGGCAGATAATAGGAGAGATGAGGTTATTAATTATATAGTTGAAAAGTATGGGCGGGAAAAAGTCGCTCAAATCTGTACTTTTGGAAGGATGCTTTCGCGAGCTGCAATTCGGGATGTAGCACGAGTTTTGGGTTATCCTTATTCTGTTGGAGATAAAATAGCGAAACTTATTCCATTTCCTAAACAAGGTTTTCCTGTAAGTATTCCAAAAGCATTGGAGGAAGTTCCTGAATTATCTGAACTTTATCAGAAAGATGATGATGCTAGAAAGATAATAGATCTTGCTATTCAAATTGAAGGCAATGCTCGTCATGTTTCTGTTCACGCAGCAGGATTAGTAGTTGCTCCAACTGATATTTGTGATTTTACTCCTGTTCAGAAGGAACCATCTGGAGAAAATATTATTACTCAGTATGAGATGCATGCTTGTGAAGATGTTGGACTTATAAAATTTGATATTTTGGGGATTCGTAACCTTTCTATTCTTGGTTCTGCAATAGATATTCTTAGAAAAAGTGGAATAGAAATAAATCTCAAGGAAATTCCTTTAGATGACAAAAAAACTTTTGAAATGTTGAGCCGTGGCGAGACGATGGGTGTATTTCAATTAAGCAGTGCTGGTATGACAAAATATCTTAAAGAATTGCGGCCTACAAAAGTTGAGGATTTAATGGCTATGGTGGCACTTTATAGGCCAGGACCTATTGCGGTAATTCCTGAATATATAAGAAGGAAAAGAAACCCCAAGCTGGTAAAAGTAATAGATAAAAGAGTAGAGAAATATCTGGAAGCTTCTTATGGTTTAATAGTGTATCAGGATGATTTGTTATTCTGTGCAATAGAGCTTGCTGGTTACACTTGGGAAGAGGCGGATAAATTCAGGAAAGCTGTTGGTAAAAAGATTCCTGAGGAGATGGCTGCTCAGAAAGAAAAATTCATTCAAGGGGTAATAAAAAATGGGCGTGATAAAAAATTTGCTGAAGAGCTATGGAAACTTTTTGAGCCTTTTCAGTCCTATGGATTCAATAAGGCGCACGCTGCTTCTTATGGAATGGTTGCATATATGACTGCTTATATGAAAGCAAATTATCCAGTTGAATATATGACAGCTTTGCTCACTGCTGAAAGCGGAGATAAGGATAAAGTTTCAGCTGCTGTTAATGAGTGCCGTAGAATGAAAATAAAAGTTCTGCCCCCTGACGTAAACGAAAGCGGGAGCGGATTTTCTATAGTGGAAGATAAGGAATCTCTTAGTGGCAAAGCTATCCGCTTTGGCTTGAATGCTATTAAAAATGTGGGGCAGGCAGCTATTTCTGCAATTTTGGAAGAAAGGAATAGGAATGGTAAGTTTGCTGATATTTATGATTTCTTATCAAGAGTTGATAATAGGAAGGTTAATAAGAAAGTTTTAGAGAGCTTAATCAAGGCTGGGGCTATGAGTGGTTTTGGAACGAGATCGTATCTGCTTAAAAACTTAGAAGAGATAAGAGGTAAGATTTCAAAACGAATTATGGAAAAAGAAGGTCAACCCACTCTTTTTTTTGAGGATGACGAATTTTCTACTAGAAAGGTTGGTGTTTTAGGTGGTAATTTTGCTGAGCCTGCTATCGAGGAAATGGTACAAGAAGAAATAGAAGCTTTAGAGAAGGAGCTTCTTGGTTTTTCTCTTTCTTCACGGCCACTTTCTGATATTCTCCAAGGCCTTGATAATTTAGCAACACATAAGATAAGTGAAATTCTAGATGAGACTCTTGATGTAACAGATGTAGTTTTGGCAGGGGTAATAAGAGAGGTGAAAGTAATTATAACCAAGAAAAATCTACAAGAGATGGCTTTTGTTCGTTTGGAGGATTTGAGTGGCACTGTAGAATTGGTGGTTTTTCCTAAAGTTTATGAGTCAATAAAAGATAATTTGAAAGAAGGTAAACCTTTAGTTGTCTCTGGAAAAGTTTCTCATAGGGAGGATTCTGTTTCAGTTCTTGTTGATTCAATTCTTTCTTCAGGAGAAAAAGATTATTTTGAAAATGAAGTTTTAATTGATATTCCGCCCAATGTAGATTTAGGGAGACTTAGAAAGCTAAAAAATTATTTGTTAAGGATACCGGGTGATAAGTCTGTCTCCTTGTTCTTTAGAGAGAAAAATGAAAAAGTAAGAGTTCCGTTTAGGATCAAGTGGGACGCGGAGGTAGCCAAACAAATCTCGGATATTATCGAAGGAAAAATTTATTTAAATTAGATAATTGCTAATTTTTTTGAATTGTCTTAAAATAAGCTCTATTGTTAAATTTAACTATGGCTATAAAAGTAAAAATTAAAGATACTGAATTTGGAGTTGGTGATAAAATTCGTGTTATTCAGAAAATTAAAGAAGCAAAAAGAGAGAGAAACCAGTCCTTTGAGGGTGTTGTGATTGCAATTAGAGGAAAAGGTAGTGGAAAAAGCTTTGTTGTTAGAAGAATAGGGGCAAATAATATTGGTATAGAAAAAATATTCCCTGTTGCATCTCCACTAATAGTTGGTGTTGAAGTGATTAAAATGGGCACAAGAGGTGTTAGAAAATCAAAGCTCTACTATTTGAGGAAAAAACCCTCAAGGTCAATAGGCACTATCTACCAGAAAGCTTCCAAAAGAGAAGGAAAGAGTAAGTAGTGATAGGATTAAGTAAAAGAAAAACAGGTTTACAGGGAGAGAATTTGGCCGCTGCTTATTTGGAGAGTATTGGTTATAAAATATTAGTTAGAAATTATAGAAATCGCTTTGGTGAAATTGACATTATTGCCCTTGATAAGGGAGTCCTTGTGTTTGTGGAAGTTAAGTTTAGGAACAATCGTAGGTTTGGATTACCAGAAGATGCTGTGAACAAAAAGAAAATTGAAAAGATTAAGAAAGTGGGTTATCTATTTTGGCGCACTGAATTTCCAGATATAAGTAAGTTAAGAGTGGATGTTGTTTCAATATTAAGGGAAGATTCATCTCTTTCAGTAAAGATTACTAAAAATGTTTACTAGAAAAATTGGGTCTTGCTATTTCTAGAATGTGGTTTTATATTTATTTTTATGAAAGAAAAAGTTGTTAAAAAATCGAGCAAGAGAATATTAAAGAAAAAGATAGAGGAAGTAGAAGGGATAAGCTTAAAAAAAGTAAAAAAGTTTAACAAAAAATTGGCTGTTTTTGTATTCTTTACACTTTTTGTTCTTGTTCTAGGGTTTCTGGCTTACCTTAATGCGGGGCTTTTCTTAGTGGCTTTGGTTAATAACAAGCCCGTTTGGAGAACAGAACTAATCAAACAATTGGAAAAACAAGGAGGAAAGCAAGTGACTGATATGCTTGTTAACAAGTTGTTAATATATCAGGAAGCTAGCAAAAAGGGGGTTTCTGTGTCGGAACAAGATGTTGAGGCCGAGTATAAAAAATTGGAGGATCAATTTAAATCTCAAGGAACCAGTCTTCAGGACGTAATGGCGCTTCAAGGACTGAAAGAGAGCGACCTTAAGGAAGAATTAGAGTTCAGTTTATTGTTGAAAAAGCTTTTGGCAGATAAAGTCGCTGTTTCAGATGACGAAGCAAAGGATTATTTTAACAAAAATAAAGAAATGTTTGAAAAGGGTAAAACTTTTGATGAATTAAAGGAACAAATCAAGAGTTTCTTGTCAAATCAGAAAATGTCTCAATCTTATCAATCGTTTCTCGAAGAGTTAAAATCTTCTTCCAAGATAAGATACTTTGTTAATTTTAACTAATTGAGTGCTTCTTTCTCTGATATAATAGACTTATGCTAATAATGGGCATTGATCCTGGTACTGCAACTACTGGATATGGATTAATAAGGAAGGATAATGAAAAAATAGAAGCTTTAAGTTGGGGTCTAGTGGAAACGAGTAAAGAGCTTTCCCTTGGAAAAAGGTTTATAGATATTTTTTCCAATATTTCGGATTTGATCAGGAAGTATAAACCTCATGTTGTAGCTATGGAGAAAGTTTTTTTTGCTTCAAATGCAAAAACAGCTATTTCTATAGGCCAATCACAAGGTGTAATGCTTTATTGTTTTGCCAAAAATAAGATTGATGTTTATGAATACTCTCCTGCTCATATAAAGAAAACTATTACAGGTTTGGGGCGAGCTTCTAAGAAGGATGTACAGAGATCGTTGAGATCCTTTTTTGGATCTAAAATTAGAAGTCCCAAAAATGGCAAAACTCATTTTGATGATGCTGCTGATGCTCTTGCGGTAGCATTATGCCATGCTATTAGGTTAGGTAATGATGAGAAAGGGGGTGAATAATAAATGTTTAAGGTGGGAAAGGTTACTCATTATTATGATAAGATAGGTGTTGCTGTTGTTGAGCTTATAGCTGATCTTTCAGTTGGTGAAAGAATCAGGTTTTCAAGAGGTGGAGAGGATCTTTTTGAACAAGTTGTTGAATCAATGCAGGTGGAACACAATAAAATTCAATCTGCAAAAAAGGGCGATATAGTTGGATTGAAGGTTGATAAACCGGTTAGGGAAGGAACAGAAATATTTAAAGTTTAAGTTTAACTTAAAATTTTAGTTTTGCTTTGAACTATAGTGATATGGCAAAGGATGTTGTCTGGGTTAATGCTCAGGATGTAAGGAATAAAGCAGAATCTCTTGTTAAAGAAGGAAATTTTTTGTGGTTGGACACTGAAAGGATTTTTTTTGTTCGATCATATGGAGCAAGAACAAGAGCTTCAGCACGAATTTGGGGTTTGCCAAGAATATGGCAGACGGTTCTTAATATTAAACCTTATTATATTATAGAAGTAGTGGGTGAGAGATATGATAAACTTTCCGACTCTAAAAAAAATGATGTTCTGATTCATGAATTTGCTCATATACCTCGCAATTTTTCGGGAGCTTTAGTACCTCATTTTAAGAGAGGGAGAAGGAAGTTTAGTGACATAGTTGAAGTTTTAAAATCGAGATGTTTTAAAAGGCGATGAATTTAATAATCCTTCATGGTGAAAATGAAGTTTCTGCTAGAGAAAGGCTTTTTTCATTTGTTTCTGAAGCCAAAAGAAGAGGTTGGGCTGTAGAGAAAATTAAAGAGGGGGAATCTGTTTCTGAAAAGCTCAGCCTTGTTAATCTTTATTTTTTGAAAACGCTTTTTGTAGTTGAGAATTATCGTTTAATGAAAAAGAAAGATTTTATTTTCTTGAATAAGTTTTTTGAAAAAAGTGACAAAGTGCTAGTTATTTGTGGTTTTGGTGAAAACATACCTCAGTCTGTTTTAGAAAAGTTTCCAAAATCTGCAAAGATAGAAATCTTTAATTATCCAAAGGTTGTATTTGATTTTCTAGACAATATTTTACCGGGCAATTTTGAAAAAGTTTTAAGACTTTTGCATGAAGTATTGAAAAGAAACCCACCAGAACTTGTCTTTCACCTCTTCTTTACAAGGGTTTGGGATCTTTATTGGGTAAAGACTGATCCATCTACTATTCCTTATTATTCCAAGCGTGTTTACTATTTGGAAAAACAAGCTTCACGCTTTACTCAAGGGGAGCTTAAAGAAATTTTGGATTGTTTGGCAGATATTGATATTGAAGCAAAAATGTCAACTCTTGGTATTGATTATTATCTTGACCTTTTGATATTTAAGTATCTACAATGATTTCAGCTATAAAAATATATTAGATCGCTGATGTGATTCAAAAGAAATGGTAAATATTGACGACGTCGAAAAAATAAAAATTTTTGGAGGAGAAAATGGGGTATATCTTTCTATTTTATCCGTAGCTGACCAGATAGAGCAAAGTTTTTCTGAAATTTATTCTTTGGAAATACCCAAGAAATTTTTTGCAGCTAAAAACATAGTTATATCAGGAATGGGAGGGTCAGCTTTGGGAGGAAGGGTAGTTGATTCAATAATTCCACAAAGGGTAAGGGTGCCTGTCGAGGTATTTACTGAGTTCTATATTCCCAATTATGTCAATAAGGAAACTTTGGTTATTGTTTCTTCTTATTCAGGTTCCACAGCAGAAACTATAAATGATGCATATGAGGCTATCAAAAGAGATGCTTTAGTTTTTGTAATAACAACTGGGGGCAAACTTGCTCAGATAGCCGAAAAGGAAAAGGTGCCAGCTTTTATTTTTGAACCCAGATTTAATCCGTCCGGACAACCTCGCTATGCTTTGGGCTATTCGATAGCTTCTCTTTTGGCACTACTTTCAAGATGCGAATACATAAGTCTTTCAAGGGAAGAACAAAAAGGATTGGTTTCTTTTGTAAAAGAGAAGACTTCACAGCTTGTGGCCGAAGTTGACTCTTCCATTAACCTTTCAAAGAGATTTGCACTTGAGCTACTTGGAAAAGTTCCTGTTTTAGTAACCAGCGAGCACTTAATTGGAAGTACACATTCTTTTAAAAATCTTCTTAATGAGACAGCTAAAACTTTTGCAGTTTTATTTGATATTCCAGAACTTAATCACCATCTTATGGAAGGATTGAAAAACCCTGTTCGGATAAGAGATTTTTTTAAGTTTGTATTCTTTGAGTCAAAACTCTTTTCTAAGGAAGTTTACAAGAGATATCCTTTGACAAAAGAAGTTGTTTCCAAAAATGGTTTTCCTCTTCTGACTTATTCAGCTTTAGGAGAGAATAGATTATTACAAGCTTTTGAGGTGGTTGTTTTTTCTTATTTTGTTTCTTATTACCTTTCTTTTTTGTATCAAGAAGATCCTGCGAAAATTCCTTGGGTTGATTATTTTAAAGAGAAACTAAAAGAAGTCTAAACTGCTTCTTGTTTTAAATTGTATCTTTTATCTATAATGAAAAATTAGATATATGTCTGCCCAAAAATTAACAGTTTTCTTTAAAGATTTGGATAAGAATGATGTACCTATAGTTGGTGGGAAGGGCGCCAACTTAGGAGAGATGACAAAAATAGGGCTTCCGATCCCAGATGGTTTTGCTATTACAATTTTAGCTTACGATCTTTTTCTTAAAGAGAATAATTTGGGCAAGACTATTTATGACATTTTAGACAGCGTAGACGTTGACAATCCTGTTCAATTAGAGGAGGCTTCTAAAACGATACAAAAAATAATTAGATCATCATCAATACCGAATGTTGTCGTCAAGGAAATTGTAAAGTCTTACACAAAAATCTCTGGTATTTTTAGAAAACCATATGTAGCTGTTCGATCATCAGCTACTGCAGAGGATATGCCTTCAACTTCATTTGCTGGTCAACAAGCTACTTTTCTCAATATTAAAGGTGAAAATAATCTTTTGAATGCGGTTAGAGATTGTTGGGCTTCTCTTTTTACCGCACGTTCTATTTTTTATCGAGTCCAGAATAGAATACCTCATAGAAAAGTAAAAATTTCTGTAATTGTTCAAAAGATGATTCAATCAGAGTCTTCTGGAGTTATTTTTACAATTGACCCGGTCAGTGGAGAAAAAGATAGAATTATTATAGAAGCTGTATGGGGGTTGGGTGAAATGATTGTTCAAGGGGCAGTTGTTCCTGATCGTTATGTGGTACAAAAGGATACTTTTGATATTCTTTCAAAAGAGATTTCCGAACAAAAGATTCAACTTACCAAGAAAGGAGAAATAACTAAAGAAACTTTAGTTCCCAAAAGTAGAATAGGGATACCTAAACTATCAGATGGTGAGGTGAAGAGATTGGCAGAAATGGCGCAAAAACTTCAGAATCATTACTTCTTTCCACAAGATATTGAATGGGCGAAAGAAAAAGGAAAACTTTATATCACTCAAACAAGGCCTATTACTACATTAGGTAAAGAAGTTAGTAAGGATAAGAAAATGTCGATTGACCTTCCTGTTTTACTTCAGGGCAAACCCGCAAGCCCTGGTATAGGCAGTGGTGAGGTTAAATTAGTAAAAAGTCCGAAAGAAATAGCCAAAGTGAAAGATGGTGATGTTTTGGTTGCGGTTATGACCTCACCTGACTTCGTTCCGGCCATGAAGAGAGCATCAGCTATAATTACAGATGAGGGCGGAATGACTTCACATGCCGCTATTGTTTCAAGGGAACTAGGTGTTCCTTGTGTAGTGGGGACTAAGAAAGCTACTGTTTTACTAAGAGATGGCAATTTAGTAACAGTGGATGGAGTTTCCGGAGTTGTGTATAAAGGTACTCTGGAGAGAAAACAAAAAGTTTTATCTGAGAAAAAAGAAATTATTTATAAAAAGAGAGCTACAGCAACAAAGCTTTATGTTAATTTAGCTGAGCCTTTTATGGCAAAAAGGATTGCGAAGATGGATGTCGATGGTGTTGGTTTGCTAAGAGCCGAATTTATGATGGCAGATTTGGGGATTCATCCTAAAGAAGCAATAAAAAGGAAAGTGCAATTAGATTATGTGGACAAATTAGCAAAAGGAATAGAAACTTTTTGTAAAGCTTTCTATCCAAGGCCTGTTGTATATAGAGCTACTGATTTTAAGACTAATGAGTACAGAGTTTTAGAAGGGGGTAGTCATTGGGAACCAATTGAAGCAAATCCACTGCTTGGTTTTCGGGGAGCTTTGCGTTATATTACAGATCAGGAGGTATTTAGTTTAGAGCTTCGTGCGATTAAAAAAGTTATATCGTCTTACAACAATTTGAGGATAATGATCCCTTTTGTGAGATCTCCTCAGGAACTTTTAAAAGTTAGAAAAATAGTTGCTTCGGAAGGACTCTTTAAGTTTGCCAGTTTTAAATTTTGGATGATGGTGGAACTTCCTATTAATGTTATTCAGCTTGATGATTTCATAAAAGTTGGTATAGACGGTGTCTCTATTGGTTCAAACGACTTGACCATGCTTTTGACAGGCACAGATAGAGATAATGCAAACATTGCCACATCTTTTGACGAGCGCTCACCTGCTGTTCTTTGGGCGATAAGAAAGACGATAAAAACCTGTCACAAAAAAGGCATTACTTCCTCGATTTGCGGTCAAGCGCCCTCCGTCTATGATGATTATGTGTTTAATTTGGTTAAATGGGGAATTACTAGTATTTCTGTTAATCCTGACGCTGTTTTGAGAGTAAGAGAGTCTATATATCAGGCTGAGAAGGAACTACTTAAGCATTGATTTTTCCACTATGTCTGTGATTAGTAAAATTTGGGCAAGAGAAATACTTGATTCAAGGGGTTGGCCAACAGTTGAAGCAGCTGGCCAACTTGATACTGGTGAAGTTGCTGTCTTTGCTGTTCCGGCAGGTGCTTCAACTGGTAAACATGAGGCTCTTGATCTGAGGGATCAAGATCCAGAAAGGTTTTATGGAAAGGGAGTTCTGAAAGCGGTAGATAATGTTAATAATATTTTGGGCAAAGCTGTTATAGGCAAGGATCCTTCTGCACAGCGGGAAATAGATAATATCCTGATGGGATTGGATGGAACAGAAAATAAGTCAAAGTTAGGTGCTAATGCCGTTTTGGCTGTGTCGGGGTTGGTACTAAAACTGGGTGCTATAGCAAACAGATTAAGCCTTTATTCTTGGGTTAATGCTCTTGCAAATAGGGAAAATCTAAAAGCTTACGCAAAAATCCCCATTCCTATTTTTAATGTGATAAATGGTGGTTTACATGGAGCAGCAAACCTTGATTTTCAAGAGTTTCACCTTGTGCCTGTAAGCACAAAAACATATCAGGAATCATTAAGAATGGCAGTGGAAGTCTATATGGCAGTTGGAGCAAAGCTAAGTGAAAAAAGTGCAGTTCATTCTGTAGGAGATGAAGGAGGATATGCACCACACTTATTCTCTAATTTGGATGCTTTGGAAATTTTAGTTGAAACAATCAAATCAACAAAATACGAACTTGGTAAGGATTTGTTTTTGGGCCTTGACGTAGCAGCATCTGTCTTTTTTTCAGGGGCAGGATATAAGATAAGAGATAAAACTTCTATTATGGAAGAATCAGCAATGATAGAATACTACATTTCGCTTAATGATCAGTATCACTTGGGTATACTCGAAGATCCTTTGCACGAGGATGCTTGGGGCGGATGGAAATCGTTGACTGAAAGAATTGGTAATCAAACTATAATTGTTGGCGACGATCTCTTAGTAACCAATTCTGAGAGACTCAAGAAAGCAATTTCTGAAAAAGCTTGCAATGGAATATTAGTTAAACCAAATCAAACAGGAACTATTATAGAGACAATAGACGTTATTAAATTAGCAAAAGAGGCAGGGTTTAAGGTTGTGGTTTCTCATCGTTCTGGAGAGACCAATGATTGGTTTATAGCAGATTTTGCAGTGGGTGTTGGAGCAGATTATGTAAAGTTTGGTGCTCCTGCAAGAGGTGAAAGAGTTGCAAAATACAATAGGCTTTTGACTATTGATGTAGAGCTTTCAAATTATTTAAAAAATAGTAATGCATCCCTATAGTAGAAAAACCGTTGTTCTTGCTATTCTTGATGGTTGGGGAATTGCTCCACCTGGGCCAGGCAATGCAATACAGCTTGCCAATACGCCAAATATAGATAGATTGTGGTACTCCTTTCCTCATACTCAACTTATTGCTTCAGGAGATGCTGTTGGCCTTCCAAAAGGAGAGGCAGGAAATACCGAAACTGGGCATCTTAATCTGGGAGCAGGCAGAATTGTTTATCAGGATTTGGAGAGAATAAATATGTCAATAGCAGATGGGTCATTTTTCCAAAATAAGGTTTTACAAGATGTTGTAAATCATGCCAATCAGTTTAATTCAAATATACATTTATTGGGATTAATTGGGGCAGGAGGGGTTCACTCTAACATAGAACATTTATTTGCTCTTCTTAAGTTTTTTTCTTCTAAAGATTTTAGACATGTATTTTTACATTTAATTACTGATGGAAGAGACTCACCGCCAACGGCCTCAAGAATGTACATAGATTCTCTAAGAAAAGTTATGCAGCGTGAGGGAGTTGGAACAATAGCCTCCATTATGGGAAGGTATTGGGCAATGGATAGGGACAGAAGATGGGACAGAACCAGAAAGGCTTATGAGGCTTTGACTGAAGGAAAAGGACACTTAGTGAAAACACCGGAAGAGGCGATTCAGCTCTCTTATTCAGAAGGCAAGACTGATGAGTTCATAGAACCATCTTTAATTTCCAATCATAATGGTACACCTGTAGTATTGATAAAAGACAACGATGGAGTTGTTTTTTTTAACTTTAGAGTAGACAGACCAAGGCAATTAACTGCCGCTTTTATTGTTGATGATTTTAGCGACTCAAGTTTGGCGCTTGACTTTGACCCTTATCTTGAAAGATACGAAAAAACACATATATCTGGCAAGATTGCTTCTTATCAGAAAGTTTTTATGCGTAAAATAAAACTAAACAACCTCTTTTTCTGTACGATGACAGAGTATTCAAGATCGTTGACAGAAAGCGGGGCTAAAGCTGTTTTCCCTCCTGAAATCGTAGAAATGCCTTTAGGAAGAGTTATATCTGAGAATTCTTTGAGGCAGTTGAGGATAGCTGAATCGGAAAAGGAAAGATTTGTAACTTATTATTTTAACGGTCAAAGAGAAAATCCTTTTTTAGGGGAGGAAAGGTTAATAATTCCTTCGCCAAATGTTCCTACTTATGATTTAAAGCCAGAAATGTCCGCTTATGAGATAACAGAAGGAGTATTAAACGCTCTAAAGTCACAACAATACCAATTTATTCTTGTTAATTATGCGAATGCAGATATGGTTGGACACACTGGAAGCATAGGACCTGCTGTTAAGGCTTGTGAAGTTGTTGACGAATGTATTGGCAAAATTGCCAATTATATCTTAAGTGTTAATGGCTATCTTTTGATCACCGCAGATCATGGAAATGCAGAGGAGATGATAAATCTAAAAACTGGACAGATTGACACCGAGCATTCTACTTTCCCTGTTCCGTTTATTGCCATTTCAAAAGATTTTTTGGGAAAATCTCTTACTTTGGAAAGCGGGATATTAGCAGATGTTGCACCAACAGTACTTTATCTTTTGGGGATAAACCCTCCCACAGAAATGATAGGTAAAAACCTTCTTAGAAGTGTATTTAGATAGTTTCAGTTATATTTTCTTATAAGCCCAACAACTTTTCCTTGAATTTTTACCTTTTTTACGAATATAGGATCCATGTTAGAGTTTGCTGGTTCAAGTTTAATTCTTGTTGCCTCTTTGTAAAATCTTTTCAAAGTAACAAATCCATTTTCCAAAAGGGCAACTACTATTTCTCCATTTCTTGCAGTTTCTGTGTGTTCGCAAATGACATAATCACCATCTCTTATTTGTTCCTCTATCATCGAATCTCCTTTTACCTGAAGTACAAATACACTCTTATTGGTTCCACCAAAAGAAGGTGGAATTGAAATTGTTGCGTTCGGATCAGTGTATGGTTCAATAGGGGACCCTGCTGCAATAAACCCTAGTATTGGAACCTCAAAACCCTCAGGTGATAGAGTGACATCAGTTTTCAATAGAACAATTTCTTCATTCCCTTTTTTTCTTTTTATTAGACCTCTTTCTTCCATTTTCCAAAGATGTTCGTGGACTGTAGCAAGCGAAGTTACTCCTATTGCTTCTGCAATTTCTCTTAATTTTGGAGCTTTGCCATACTTCTGAATATACTGTTTGAGGAAATTTAGTATTATTACTTGCTTTTCATGTACTTTCTGTGCCATAATTTTAATTTGTACCAAAAATAAACCGAAGTTGTCAATACCCAACATGACGCAGGCATTTAAACTAAACAGACCATATAAACCCACTCTTGATCAAAATAAAGCTGCAGATCTTTTGGCAAAAAATTTCAATATTGGGAAAAAATATCAGGTCCTTCTTGGAGTAACAGGATCAGGAAAAACATTTGTTATGGCAGAGTTAATAGAAAAGCTTCAAAAGCCAACCTTGATAATTTCTCATAATAAGACACTAGCTGCCCAACTTTACCAAGAATTAAGAAGTTTTTTCCCAAGGAACGCTGTTTCCTTTTTTATTTCCTACTATGATTATTATCAGCCAGAAGCGTATATTCCATCAACTGACACATATATAGAAAAAGATTCTTCAATTAATGAGCTTATAGATCAACTCAGACTTGAAGCCACTTCAAATATTCTCTCAAGGAAAGATACAGTTGTTGTGGCATCAGTTTCCTGTATTTATAATCTTGGTTCGCCCAAAAGCTTTCAGAACCTTTCCTTAGCAATCAGCTTAGGTGACAAACTACAAATAAGAGAGATAGCATTAAAGCTTATCCAACTGCAATACGAGCGCAACGACTTTGAATTCAAAAGAGGAAGTTTTAGATTAAGAGGAGAATACTTGGACATTTATCCTCCAAATTGTAGTTTTGCTGTAAGATTAGTTGTAAAGGGAAATGTTTGTTCTTCTATTTTCATAATAGAGCCTGTTTCTGGACAGATAATAGAGGAAAAAGATTATTTTACTTTTTATCCTGCCAAGCATTTTGTCCTTGATAAAGAAGAAGAAAGTGTTTTTGAAAAGATAAGAAGAGAAATGGAAGAAAGAGTCAATTTTTTTGAGAAGAAAGGAAATTTGTTAGCGGCCCAAAGAATAAAACAGAAGGTGGAATACGACATTGAGATGATAAAAGAATTTGGTTATGTAAAGGGTATTGAAAATTATTCCCGATACTTTGATGGCAGAAAAAAAGGGGAACCTCCTTTTAGTTTGCTTGATTATTTTAGAGAAGCTTACGGGGAAAATTGGCTTGTAATAGTTGATGAATCACATATTAGTTTTCCTCAAATAAGAGGAATGTTTGAAGGAGACAGGTCAAGGAAGAAAAATTTAGTTGATTATGGTTTTAGATTACCATCGGCTTTTGATAACAGACCTCTAAGATTTAACGAATTCTTGGAAAAAGTTCCCAATTTTATTGCTGTTTCGGCAACACCTGATGATTGGGAAATAAGTTTTTCAGACAAAACTGTAATTGAGCTTCTCACAAGACCAACAGGAATTCCAGATCCTGAAATTTTTATAAGGCCAGTTGAAGGCCAAGTAGAAAATTTAATCGAAGAAATTAAAAAACAAACTAGTAAAAAACAAAGAACACTAGTTACTACCCTCACTAAGAAAATGGCAGAAGATCTTTCCTTTTATCTAAAAGAAAAAGGATTTAAGGTTTGCTATCTGCATTCTGAAATAAAGACGTTGGAGAGAAGTGATATTCTGGATAGTCTAAGGAGAGGAGATTATGATGTTTTGGTTGGAGTTAATCTTTTGAGGGAGGGGTTGGATTTACCGGAAGTTTCTTTGGTTGCAATTTTAGATGCGGATAAAGAAGGATTCTTGCGTTCAAGAACAAGTCTTATCCAGACTATGGGGAGGGCAGCAAGACATATCGATGGGAGAGTAATTCTCTATGCTGATAATATTACCGGCTCTATCAGGAAAGCAATTGGTGAAGTAAAAAGAAGAAGGAAGTATCAGCTTTTTGTAAATAAAAAATACGGCATCAAACCAAGCTCTATCATCAAACCAGTAAGAGAAAAAGTTATAGAAGCTGAGAAGGAAAGTGAGACAGCTCGAATTGTCTTGGGAGAAGACTTTGAGCTTATTAGAACCAATAGCAATGATATAGAAGGACTGACACCTATGGACAAGAGAAAATTAATAAAAAGGATGGAAACAAAAATGCGTCAAGCTGCGCATAATCTTGATTTTGAAACAGCAATATTGTTGCGGGATAAAATTAGGAGTATAGAAAAAGACTTATGAATCAGAATCAATTTATCATCATAAAAGGAGCAAGGGAACATAATTTAAAAAATGTAGATGTTAAAATACCAAAAAATAAGCTTGTAGTTTTTAGTGGAGTCTCAGGAAGCGGAAAATCGTCTTTAGCTTTTGACACTATATATGCAGAAGGTCAAAGACGGTATGTAGAATCTCTTTCTACCTATGCTAGGCAGTTTTTGGGGGTTATGGACAAGCCAGATGTTGATTCAATTGAAGGACTATCACCAGCAATTTCTATTGACCAAAAGACAACTTCAAGAAACCCAAGATCAACAGTTGGCACGATAACAGAAATTTATGATTACTTAAGGCTTTTATTTGCAAGAATAGGCCATCCTCATTGCCCTGTTTGTGGTAGAGAAATCCAAAAACAAGGAATTGAACAAATTACTGACTCTGTAATCAACTTGATTAGAGAAAAGATAGAAAACAAGAAAAATGTTCGTTTTTTAATTCTTTCCCCTATAGTAAAGGACAAAAAAGGAGAGTTTAGTTCTCTCTTTTCTAATTTAAGAGCTAAGGGATATCAAAAAGCGAGAATTGATGGAAAAATATACTCGATAATGGACGACATTTACCTTATAAAGACAAACAGGCACTCTATTGAAGTTGTAATTGATAAATTCAGTTTAACTTCTAAAGACTTAAAAGAGACTCTTTTTATTGAAAATCTTAAGACTCGCATTTTTGATGCTGTTTCACAATCTCTTAATCTTTCACTGGGAACTGTGATTTTTTCTGAGGTAAAGGATAAAGATTTTAATATGCCGGAGTACCCAACTGAGCTCGAGGATCACTTGTTTTCAGAGCTTTTTGCCTGTCCTGTAGATAACATACAAATACCAGAGATAGAACCCAGAACTTTTTCTTTTAACTCGCCACACGGAGCTTGTCCTGATTGCAACGGGTTGGGAATAATTAAAAAAATTGATAAAGAAAGAATCCTTTCCACTCAGATTTCTATTAGTGAAGGGGCTATATTACCTTTTGCAAGACTCTTTGAGAAACAGACTTGGTATACCAGGCTTATACTTCAAGTTTGCAAAGAAAACAGAATCGACACAAAGAAACCTGTTAAAGATTTGGGTGAAGGTAAAATTAATATTTTACTCTATGGGACTGGAGACAGAATCTACAAGGTAGAGGGTATTAATAGATGGGGAAGACCAACTGTAATTTGGGAAAATTTCCCTGGTATTATAGCTGAATTGGAAAAAAGATTTAGAGAAACAGACTCAGAATTTATAAAAGGTGAGATTGAAAGATTTATGAAAGAAGAAAAATGCCCCGCATGTCAAGGGACAAGGCTTAAAAAAGAAGCTTTATCTGTTACTATTGATAATCTTTCTATTGCAGATGTCGCTGCTTTACCAGTAGAGGATCTTTATAGGTGGATTAAGAGATTGGCAGAAGAAAATATTCTGACACAAAAAGAGAAAGAAATAGGAAATCTTATAATCAAAGAGGTATTAAAGAGACTTGAATTTTTGATTTCTGTTGGAGTGGAATATCTTTCCCTTGAAAGAAGTGCCTCATCACTTTCCGGAGGGGAGGCACAAAGAATAAGACTTGCAAGCCAGATTGGCTCTGGGCTTACAGGAGTTTTGTATGTTTTAGACGAGCCGACTATTGGTCTTCACCCCAAAGATACAAAGAAACTAATTCATACACTTAAAAAACTAAGGGATTTGGGGAACACAATTATTGTTGTTGAGCATGACAGAGAAACAATAGAGAGCGCAGATTTTGTACTTGATTTTGGACCTCAAGCGGGAGATAACGGGGGAGAGATAATAAGTCAAGGAACAGTTGAGGAAATCAAAAACGATGCAAAATCAATAACAGGGGCTTATTTGTCAGGTAAAAAGAGAATCGAAATAAATCAAATTATAAAAGAAAATAAAGTAGAAGACGGGAAAATAACACTCTATGGATGTTATAAGCATAATCTTAAAAAAATTGATGTTTCTTTTCCTTTAGGTAAATTGGTCGTTATAACAGGGGTGTCGGGAAGTGGAAAATCTACTTTGCTAATTGATACTCTTTATCCTGCGATTAAAGATTATCTGGAAGGGCAACCTGTAAGAAAAAGAGACCTGGAGTTTGAAAATATCGAGGTGGAAGGAAAAATATCAAGAGTAGTGCTTGTTGATCAAGCACCTATTGGTAAAACACCTCGAAGTAATCCTGCAACATATACTAAAGTATTCGATCTAATAAGAGAGGTTTTTGCTTCAACAAAAGAGGCAAAATTTGCAGGATTTAAAAAGAGCCATTTTTCTTTCAACTTAAAAGGAGGAAGATGTGAAACTTGTCAAGGACAAGGCCAAATAAAAATAGAGATGCAATTTATGAATGATGTTTGGATAAACTGCGATGTTTGTAAAGGAAAAAGATATAATTCACAAATACTGGATATTAATTTTCGTGGCAAAAATATCTCCGAAGTTCTAAATATGTCAGTTTCTGAAGCAATAGAACATTTTCATTCTTACCACTCAATAATTAATAAACTAAAAACTTTGGATGAAGTTGGTCTATCTTATATTCGCCTTGGTCAATCGGCTACTACTCTTTCTGGAGGGGAATCTCAAAGAGTAAAACTTGCGCTTGAACTATCAAAGAATACAAAAGGTGGAACTGTTTTCATACTTGATGAACCGACAACAGGACTCCATTTCGCAGATGTTGAAAAACTTATGCTGGTTTTGAGAAGATTGGTCAATATGGGAAATAGTGTTTTCGTAATAGAACACAACTTAGATGTAATTAGAAATGCAGACTATATTATCGATTTAGGACCAGATGGCGGAGAAAAAGGTGGAAAATTAATCGCTTGCGGGGAAACTGATAGAATAAAGAGCAATAAGATGTCCTACACAGGAATTTTCTTGTAAGATAAATATATGAAATCTGTCATTAATTTTTTAGCCCCTCTTTTTATTTTTTTTTGTTTGGCACTTTTTTCCCCAAAAGAGATTTTCTCCCAGAGTCAACAACCAGCTTCTATCGACTCCCAAATTTTTTACAATCTGAGGGACGATAGCTATGTAGAAGTTGTCCAAAGAATAAAAATTACAAACCAGCTACCTGAGGTTTTTATTAGTGATTACAAATTATTTCTAAAATCAGTAGTCCCAGAGAACATAGAGGTTAAGGAAGAAAATATTAATTACCCGTTTCACTTGAAT
Source organism: Candidatus Woesebacteria bacterium (assembly GCA_013374855.1). Taxonomy (GTDB): domain Bacteria; phylum Patescibacteriota; class Microgenomatia; order UBA8517; family UBA8517; genus Ch104c. The sequence continues at coordinate 680,247 of CP055308.1, forward strand.
AAAGATAAAGATGGATACATTTTAGAAATAGACTTTCCTGATGCAAGAGTAGGAAAAGGTAATTCTAGAGAGTTTGAAATTAGGTATCATACCCATAGTTTAATTAAAAAAATCGGCGAGGTTAGAGAAATTTATATTCCAAAACTTAATAACAACAATTTTTTTAAGACTTATGATGTTCAGCTAAAGGTTCCTGCTTATTTTGGCAAATTAACCTATTTTTCCGAAGAACCAGCAGAAACTTTTGGAGATAAACAATATAACATGTTTTATTTCAGGAAAGATCAGATTGAGAAAGAAAACATATCATTAGGATTTGGAAACTTTCAAATTTTCTCTTTCATTCTTCGTTATAATTTAGAAAACCCACTAGAAAAAGAGACGAAAGTTAAAGTGGCAATTCCCCCAGATTCATTCTATCAAAGGGTTTTTTATGATTCGATTAATCCAACTCCTCAGAAAATAGAAGTAGATAATGACGGAAATTGGTTGGTAACTTTTAAATTAAAACCTCGGGAAAGAATCATAGCAATAGCCAAAGGTTATGCTCAAATATTTCCAAAACCTTACCCTTTATATCAACCATCAAAAGAGAACCTTATAAATAACACAAAAGAGGACAAATATTGGGAAACTAAAGATCCTCAAATAATAAGTATTGCTTCAAGCTTAAGAAGTATAGAAGATGTCTATAAATTTGTGGTAAATAATCTTAACTACGATTATGAGCGAGCTGCTAACAAAAATGAAAGATTTGGGGCAAGACAAGCTCTGGGAAAAAAAGATAGCGCGGTATGCACGGAGTTTACTGACCTTTTTATAACTTTACTTCGAGCAAAAGGAATACCTGCTCGTGAAGTAAACGGTTATGCTCTGTCTGAAGATCCAAAGATTAAACCACTCTCTTTGACTAAGGATGTTCTTCATGCCTGGCCGGAATATTGGGATGAGAAAAGAAGTGTTTGGATTGCAGTTGACCCTACTTGGGAAAAAACTACAGGAGGAATGGATTACTTTCAAAACAACGACTTAAAACATTTTTCTTTTGTTTTCCATGGAGAAAGTTCCACTCAACCTTTAAGCCCTGGTTCATATAAATTTGGCGCTGATCCATCAAAAGATGTTTTTGTAACTTTAGGAGGGACACCAGATTTTGTTAACAATAAAATAGAGATAAGTGCAGAGATAGTAAGATTAGTTCCTTTGGTAAAATACAAGTTAATAATAAAAATTTCCAACAAAGGCCAATCCGCTGTTTACAACGAAGCGACAAAAGTAACTTTTGATGGAAAAATAAATTACGAAGAGAATGTTGAAGCAATTCTACCATTTTCGGAAAGAAATCTTGAAATAGACATACCATTCTCTTTCTTGGGCAGGAATTCTCCCGAAAAGATTACTATTCAATATCACGGTTTAGTCAAAGAATTAGTTGGTGTTAAAAGAAAAATGGTTTTGGGAACTGTCATTTTGCTTTTCTCAATTATAGCTCTTATTCTTTTTTATCTAATCTTCAGAACAACTAGTTTTCACTTTTTTCAAGGTATAAAGAATAAAATTTCCTTAAGAAGGGAATCGTGAAGAATAAATTAATTGATATCACAAAGGACAACTTTATTGAAAAAATTCCACCTGAAAATGGGGTCTATAAATTTATTGACAAAAACAAGAACGTCCTCTATGTAGGGAAGAGTGTAAATTTAAAATCAAGAATTTCTTCCTATTTCACCAGCAAACTTTTACCCAAAACAAAAAAAATGATTTCTGATTCAAAGTATATTTTCTTTATCATTACAAAAAACGAGTTTGAATCTTTGATCCTTGAGGCAGAACTAATAAAAAAAGAGAAACCAAAGTACAATGTTGTTCAGAAAGATGATAAAAGTCCTCTTTATATAAAAATAACAGAAGAAGAGTTTCCAAGAGTCATTCTTTGTAGAAAAACAGAAATAAAAAGAGATAAAAAAACTTCATATTTTGGACCTTATCTTTCTAGTAGAGACGCCAAAAATGTAATTAGAACCATAAGAAGATTCATTCCTTTTTCTGACCACAAACCGGAAAGAAAACCCTGCTTTTACTATCAAATAGGGCTATGCAATCCTTGTCCTAGTTTAATAAAGAAAATCACTAATCAAAAAATCAAAAATCACCTAAAGTCTACCTATCTCAAGAACATAAATAAGGTAAAAAATATACTCAAAGGTAATATTTTACCTGTAAAGAAAAAACTGGAGAAAGAACTGAAAACTCTGATAGAAGAGGAAAAGTACGAAGAAGCCAAAGAGTTATCAAAAAGATTAGATTTTTTTGAAAGAGTTATTCAGAAAAAGACAGACCCTCAAGAATACTTAGAAAACCCAAATTTAATTTTTGATATAAGAAGAGAAGAAATAAAATCTCTAAAAAATTTTTTGAAAAAATACTACAAAATCAGAAAAATAAAAAGAATAGAATGCTTTGACATCTCTCACATATCAGGTAGTAATGTTGTTGGATCAATGGTAGCGTTTGTAGATGGTGATAAAAAACCCTCACTTTACCGAAAATTTAAGATTAAAAAACCAAAAAACAACGATCCTGCTTCAATGAGAGAAATTATTCAGAGAAGGCTAAATCACTTAACTGATTGGGGCACTCCAGATTTAATTATCATTGATGGAGGTAGACCTCAACTTAGCAATATTTTTGACTTATTGTCAGAAAGCCAAATTCCGTTTGTTGGAATTGCTAAAAAGGAGGAAGAACTTATTCTTCCTGTTTTAGGAAAAAACAAAGTTAGGTTTCTGAGAAAGAAAATCAAAGGTGAAAATTTTGGCAATCTAATTATAAGAATTAGAGATGAATCACATCGTTTCGCACAGAAGTATTATCATTTGTTGCAGACAAAAATTAAAAGTGCTTAAATTAATTAGATGATTAAAAAGACAATAAAAATTATTGTCACAGAAGCTTTGTCTTTATATCTTATCACTCAAGTAGTTGAGGGTGTTTATTTTAAAGGGGGAGTAGAAACATTCTTCTGGGCAGTTTTTGCACTCTCTATGGCAACTTATCTTGTCAAACCAATTATAAATTTATTAATATTACCTTTGAATTTAATAACTTTTGGTTTCTTTAGATGGGTATCTTCAGTTTTGGCTTTATATCTTGTAACATTAACTGTTAAAGACTTTATGATTGAAAGATTTTTCTTTCCCGGACTTAGCACTTATTGGATAGATATTCCCCAACTTAATTTTCAAGGTTTTTTTGCAATACTTGCATATTCGCTTTCGCTCTCAATCATCACTTCATTCCTCCGATGGGTATTCAAATAGAATTTTCTATAGTATAATAAAAAGCTAATATGGCAAACTTTTTTTTCTGGAGTCAAATAATATCAGCCATTGCAGTAATTTTTTTGGTTACAATCCAAACAAAAGGCACGGGTCTTGGCAGATCTTTCGGACAATCATCAAGCATCGCCTTCAAAAGAAGAGGAGTGGAAAAACTTGTGTTTCGACTAACATTTATTTTTTCTTTTCTCTTTTTATTTTCCTCTATAATTAGGGTATTAATATAATAACCTATTACAAAAACAATGTCTTTTTCTGTTAAGTACTCAATAAAATTATTAGGTGCTTTCTTAGTTAGATTCAAGGGACTTATTGCTTTGGGGCTTTTCTTGGGCGTATTTTTCTTTTTTATTTTTAAATGGCTTGTTACTCCTTTTCTTATTAACGCAAAAACAGAGAAAATTGGTTTGATAGGAAGCTATACACCAGAAAGATTGCCACAATCAATTACAAACTTGATAAGCAATGGCTTAACCAAACCCACACCAGAAGGTCTTTTTGAACCGGCTTTAGCCGAAAGCTGGGAAACTCCAGACAAAGGCAAAACCTGGATATTTCATTTAAAAGAAAATGTTTACTGGCAAGATGGTTCCAAGATTAAAAGCGTAGATATTAATTACCAATTTTCTGATGTGGAACAGGAAAAGCCTGACGAAAAAACAATAATATTTAAACTTAAAAACCCTTTCTCACCATTCCCTTCAGTTGTTTCAAGACCCATATTCAAAAATGGACTACTAGGAACAGAGGAGTGGCAAGTCAAAAAGATAAATCTTCGTGGATCGGCAGTACAAGAAATGGAGATCGTAAACAAAAAGAACAAATTGAAAAGAATTTACAAATTTTTTCCCACAGAGGATACCTTAAAACTTGCTTTTAAGATGGGTAAGGTAGATAAAATCATAGACATAATAGACCCAAATCCTTTTGATAAGTGGACAGCAGCAAAGGTTGATTCAAAAATCGACTATGAGGAAATTGTAACTTTATTTTTCAACACTCAAGATAGCGTTCTTTCAGAAAAAAACATTCGTCAAGCTCTTTATTATGCTATCAATAGAGAAGAACTTGGAAAAGAAAAAGCTTTTTCTCCTATTATCCCAACATCTTGGGCACACAACTCTCTGGTAAAAACCTACGATTACGATCCGGAAAAGGCAAAAAAGATCATAAACAGCCTCCCTCAAGAGGTTAAAGATAAATTGTCAATAAAAATATCCACCACCAACTCTCTTTTTCCTCAAGCAGAAAAAATATCCAAAATGTGGCAAGAAATTGGAATAAAAGCAGAAGTATCCGTATTTAATACAATACCAGACACCTATCAGGCGTTACTTGTCATTTTTCAGCCTCCCACAGATCCTGATCAGTATTCCATTTGGCATTCAACCCAAGAGTCAACAAACTATTCGAAATTAAAAAATCCAAGAATAGACGCCTTATTAGAACAGGGGAGAAGCATTCTTGATTTAGAGGAAAGATTAAAAATTTATCTTGATTTCCAAAGATTTCTTTTAGAAGATGCTTCTGCAGCGTTTCTTTATCATCCAACATATTACACAATAAGTAGAAAAAAACTTTTTTGATATAATTTAGAGTATGCTTGAGTTTTTGTTATCTATAACTGCAGGCTATAAATTAGCCAAAACCTTCTCACATCCTACTTCAAAAATAAGAAAAAGAATACCTGAAATTAAAATCAAATTTATACAAGTTCTGCCAAATATTAAAATTCACCTAAAGGGCCGAGTAATTCATGTACACCATTGGATTTTCTTGTCGGTTGTTTTGATCTTAAGTTTTAAATCCAATTCAATGATTTCTGATTCGTTAATTCTCAAAGGTTTGTTAAGTGGGGGAATAATCCAGGGATTCTCATTTCCCGATTGGAAAAAAATATTAATTAAGCAAGAAAAAAATATTGGGGTGGCTGAGCGGATTTGAACCGCCAACCCCTTGCTCCACAGGCAAGTGCTCTAACCATTGAGCTACAGCCACCAACTTTTACAATTTTAACAAAAATTACATATTTTCACAAAGCATATTGACAAGTTTAGTTGTCTTGGTGCAAAATGAACTAATGCCTGAGGAAAAAGACAAAAGTAAAATAAAAGTAGAGGTTATCAAAGAAGAATTACCTACAGAGATAAAAACAGAAAAAAAGGAAAATAAGGAAAACCTTTATTTTGAAGAAAGAGAAATAAAAAGGGAAGAGGAAAAGGAAGAAAACAAAACAGATGAGGATAAAAAACCAAAACCTAAGAGCGAAAAAACTCCTTTTTTTATCCTATTTTTAGTCTTTCTCTTTGGCTTGGTAATAGGAGCGGGTCTGATAGGTGGAATATTCTACTACAAAATGAAAATGGAGGGTATGCCAAAGCTTGCATCTGTTAAAGAAACTCCAAAGCCAGAAGAAAAAAAAGAGGAACCAACACCCACTCCCAAGCCACAAGAGGTCAACATCAAAGATCTCAAGGTACTGATACTGAATGGTTCTGGAATTAAAGGAGAAGCCAAAAGAGTAGAAGACTTACTTAAGAAAGAAGAATTTGAAAAAACAGAAACAGGAAACGCAGATTCATATAATTATACAGATACAATTGTTTACTTGAAAGAAAACCTAAAAGACTCGGTTTATGACAAAATAGAGAAAACACTTTCCAATTTTTCTATCAAAAAGGATGTTTTAGAAAAAGATAGTCCTTATGATATAAAAATTATCGTTGGTAAAGCTAGAAAATAACCTTCCTGCTTGCAATACTATCTTCTGTTTAGATAAAATATAGCCATAGTTAGATTTACTTACATAAAGCAAAAAAGAATTTTTTAAAAGAAATATAACAAAAAATATTCTTTAAAATTTAATTCACAAGCCGAGGTGGCGGAATGGTATACGCGCAGGACTTAAAATCCTGTGGTCCAACTGGATCGTGAGGGTTCGAGTCCCTCCCTCGGCACAATCCAATCTATGTTCTATATCGGGGATTGGCTCAGTTGGTAGAGCGCACGGTTTGGGACCGTGAGGTCGTCGGTTCGAATCCGACATCCCCGACAAACAAAGAGAATATATTGCTGTTCAAAATTGTAATGTACACAACTTAAAAACTGGAGAGTATAAAAATTTATCATTTAGAAAAATAAAAGATGATAAATCTCGCTATAATCTTTGGAGCAAAATCAACTGAACATGAGGTATCTATAATTTCTACCCTCCAGGCACTTGATTGGATAGACAGAAACAAATACCATCCCTTTCTTATTTATATAGACCACAACAATAATCCTCTGCTTTGTAAATGGCCTAAGAAAAGAGATTTCTCTGGTTTTATAGAAAGAACTATCAAGAGTAGAAATAATGTCGAATTTACAAGAGGAGGAATAAAAATAGGTAAATTATTAAAAAAAACAGTAAAAATAGATGTTGCTCTTCTTATTATGCATGGGGCATATGGTGAAGATGGAAAAATCCAAGGTATCCTTGATTTTTATGATATAGCCTACACTGGATGTGATGTAACAGGAAGTGCTTTGGGAATGGACAAAGTTTTATCAAAAGAGATATTTAGCAAAGCAGGGTTGCCTGTTTGCCCTTTTGTTTGGTTTTGGGATAAAGAATTCAAGGAACAAAGGAAAGAAATATTGGACAAAATTGACAAAAATCTTAAGTACCCACTTTTTGTAAAACCAGCAAACAGCGGCTCAAGCGTCGGTATAACAAAGGTAAAAAACAGAAAAAATTTAGAAAAGGCAATTGAAAAAGCATCCAAATTTGATCACAAAATACTTGTAGAACAAGCTGTAGAAAAAGCCTTTGACATAAACTGCGCAGTAATAGGTGATTATGATCTAAAAGTTTCAGTTTGCGAGCAACCAATCAGTGAAGATGAATTTTTGTCATTTCAAGAAAAATATCTAAAAGGAGGGAAAACTAAAGGTATGGCTGGGCTTTCAAGAATAGTTCCAGCTCCAATTCCGGAAGAAATATCGAAAAAAATACAGGAGTTTGCAAAAACCGCCTTTAGAGAAATTGGAGGGTTTGGAATGGCAAGAATAGATTTTCTATACCAACCAAAAACTAAAAAAGTTTTTATAAACGAAGTCAACACAATACCCGGATCTCTTGCTTTTTACCTATGGCAAGCAAGTGGGATAAAACCCGAAAAAATGATTGATCAAATGATTTCTATTGCAATTAAAAGAAAGAAAGAAAAGAACCTACTCTCTTTTGAGTTTAAGAGCAAAATTCTAGAAAAGACAAAAATTTAAAACTAAAAGTAATGATCAGGAAGTTCATTTTCAATTAAAATAACAGATGGCGGTTTGAAATAAGGCATAATCACCTCTTGAATACTTTCATTTTTTCCAACAAGCAGAACTTTAAGTTTTTTATTTTTGGCAGCCAAAGCACCATTCTTAAGAGATTTTTTGTTAGTTTTACCAACTATAACAAAAATATCAACTAATCCAGCCGCATATTTGGCAGCTAGAAAATTAAATTCATACTGCTTTTCCCCAAGCTCTATCATACCCGGAGTTATTAATATCTTTTGTCCCTTATATCTTTTAAGTCTATCTACCGCCTTTCTAAAACCAAGTGGATTTGAGTTATAAGAGTCATCAAGAACTAATAAATTTTTATTTTCTCTTCTCTCTTCAAGTCTATGAGGAACACCTGTAAAATTTTCTAAACCTCTTTCTATTTCACTTTTGTTTAGATCTAGAGAAGAACTTATCTTTTTTACCACTTTATCAAAATCAATAAACTGATGAAACGAAGTGGGAACAAAAAGTTTATTCTTATCCGATATAAAAGGTATTAATTCTAATTTTGCCTCCCTTATATTTCTTATACTCCCAAATCTTTCAAGATGCATTACGCCAAAAATAGTTATAACACCATAATCAGGTTTAGTTAAATCGCAAACCTCTCTAATGTCGCCCTTTTTATAAGCACCAGCCTCTACAACAAAGATCTCGTGGTTTTTGTTTAATATTTTAAGAATAACTTTTGCTATACCAATTCTAGTATTAATATTCTCAGGAGTCTTTAGAACCTCATACTTTTGACTAAGAACAAAAGCAAGCTTTTCCTTAAAAGTGGTTTTTCCATAACTTCCGGTAATAACTATCCTTACTAAATTGGGGTAGAAATATAACTTTGTTTTCGCAAGAAAAACCAAAATCTCCTCAAGAATTTTAAAAAAAACTCCAATTATTTTGTTTGACATTCCAATTGATTTCTTTTCCCCAAAAAAAGGCAGAAATAGCAAGGAAAAAACAAATGTAAGCACAATTCTTGGTGTTAGAACAAGTTTCTTTTTCCTCTCTTCAAGATCTGCGATATTATTCCTTTTTAACCAATCAAAATATCTGCTTGTTTGATACTCCTCGAGTTGTAAAAGGTAAAGCAATTTCCTTAAATCTTTCATAAATTACTAAAAAATTCATCTATCAAAGAAGCCACTTTTTGAGGTTTTTCGATAAAGGGAAAGTGAGCTGTATTCCTAATTATTTTAACCGAAGAACTTTTAATAAGACTGCTTATTAGAAAAGCATCTGCACTTGGCAACTCGTTATCCCCGTCACCCCATATTATCAAAGTAGGAGTTTTTATTCTTGAGAAATCTTTTTTCAAGTCCTCTTTTACCACCTCCTTGAAAACTGGCAAAAGTTTACCTGCTTCTTTGTAATCATGACTTATCAAAAACCTTTTAAAAATATTAAGCATTGGAAACCTCTTTAAAAATGGCAAAAACGGATAATAAAATCTGGGGTGGGGAATTCCAGAAGTAGAAATCAAAATAAGACCTTTTATCAAACTGGGATTATCAGCTGCAATGATGCTTGCAATTTTACCACCAAAAGAATGTCCAACCAGAACAATATTACAAATTCTTTTTGTTTTAAGCCATAGAGTAATAAATTCAGCATAATCATAAGAATTATTTAACCCTGATCTATAAGGTGTTTTCCCAAATCCAGGCATATCCAACAAATAAATTTTATATTTATGATAAAGATGGGGTATAAGAGGAGTAAAACATTTACCGCTTTGCTGCCAGCCATGAAGGAAAACCAAACTTTTTTTACCTTTTCCAAAAGAAAGATAATGGGTTTCTTTTGTCATTAAGCCAATTTTATCATAGCCTAAGATTACTTACTTGTAGAAAAAGTTCTAAATAAATATAATATATCCAAAGAAAGCGGGATTAGTTGAGCGGCTCAACAGCTCCCTTCCAAGGAGCAGAGACGGGTTCGACTCCCGTATCCCGCTCACCTTTTTATGTTGAAAAATAAGCTCCTAATTTTCCTAATTGGAAATCGCAGCTTTTAAAAAAGAGACAAAAATAGGGTGGGGGGTAAGAGGGCGGCTTAAGTATTCGGGGTGAAATTGTGTTCCTACAAAAAAGGGATTATTTTTAATTTCAATAGCTTCAACCAGCTTTTTATCAGGAGAAATGCCAGATATCACAAAACCCTCCCTTTCAAAAAGCTTTCTGTATTTTAAATTAAACTCGTATCTATGTCTGTGTCTTTCAAAAATAGTAAGTTCTTTTGTTCTATGATATTTCTTATCTCTTGGAATAAACCAGGGACTATCTGGATTCTTGCCATAGATAGTATAGGCTTTTTCCAAAATAGTGCCTTTTTTAACCACACAAGGCCACGCACCAAGTCTTATTGTTCCTCCGTACTGCTTTTCCTCAAGATATTTTTTCTGATTCGGCATTATATGAATTACAGGGTAGAGAGTTTGAGGGTTAACTTCCTGAGAATTAGCACCCACAAGCCCTAAAACATTTCTTGCAAATTCAATCACTGCCATTTGCATTCCAAAACAAAGACCCAAATAAGGAATTTTATTTTCTCTCGCGAATCTCACTGCATTAATTTTTCCTTCCACACCGCGGCTTCCCCATCCTTGTGGAACAATAATGCCATCTACACCAGAGAGTTTTTCTTTAACCTCTTCCTGTGTAGAATTGTCAAAATCAGAAGAATTAAACCATACAACCTGAGGTTGAACACCCCAAAAGCAACCAGCGTGCTTTAAAGCTTCTATTACACAAACATAAGAATCAGAAAGCAAATAATCTCCTGTTTTTTGATATTTACCCACAATTCCTATTTTTACCTTCTTTGCCGCTTGTACAAAAACCATTTTTTCCCATTTTCTAGCTAGGGACTTATCTGCGAGTTTTTTCTTCAAACCCAGAAAAGAAATTATTTTTTCATCCAATTTCTGTTTTTGCAAAACAAGAGGTGCTTTATAAACATTATCAAGATCAGGGTTTGAAATTATATTCTCAACTGGTACGTTTGAGACAAGAGAAATTTTACTTTTTCGCTTTAAATCAACTTCTTTTTCCGCTCGGCAAATTATAAAATCTGGCTGAATTCCAAGAGAATGAAGATGAGATATTGACTGCTGAATTGGCTTTGATTTAAGCTCTCCAATCGAAGGGGGAGCAGGAAGATACCCCACATGGACAAAGCAGATGTCCTTAGGCCGTTTTAATCTTATTCTCCTTGCTGCTTCATAAAACAAAAGCCCTTCATATTCTCCTACAGTTCCTCCAAGCTCTACTATCAAAATTTCGGCTTTATGTTTTCTGCCGGCTGCTTCCCATTTGGCTGTTATTTCAGGAGGTATATGATGGTATGGCTCAACACAAGCTCCATCGTAAAAAAGAGCTCTCTCTTTATCTAAAACTTCTTTATAGATCTGGCCATTGGTTAGATAGTTTTCCCGAAACAAATTTTCTCCCAAAAATCGCTCGTAATGACCAAGATCTTGGTCTGTTTCAACACCATCGTGAGTAACAAACACTTCTCCATGTTCAATCGGGTTCATAGTACCTGCATCAATATTTAAGTACATATCACACTTCATTATTGTTACCCGATAACCTTTTGTTTTAAGAAGAAAACCAATTGAAGAGGCTGTTATCCCTTTTCCCAAACCACTTAAAACTCCACCTGATACAATAATAAATTTCATTTTTAGGAAAAGGACTCTGTTGTAAATTAAATCAACAAGAAGATATTGTCAAGTAGCAGTGCGCCTGGAGAGAATCGAACTCCCATATTCGGTTCCGAAGACCGACGTTCTGTCCGTTGAACTACAGGCGCATTTAGACAAAGAAATAGCTAGCCTGTATAATTATAGGCCAGATGGCAGATATTTATCAACAAATTGAGGATATCCAAAAGGAAATAAGAGAAACCCCATATCACAAAGGCACAGAACACCACATTGGTCTTCTGCGTGCTCGTATCGCACGATTAAGGGATAAACTGCTTGAATCAACAAGCAAAAAATCAGGTGGTGGGGGAGGATACGCTATTAAAAAGCAAGGTGATGCAACCATTGTTCTTGTTGGCCCACCTTCTGTTGGTAAATCAACCCTTATAAACAGATTGACAAACGCCAACTCCAAGATTGCTCCTTACGCTTTTACAACAGTCTCAGTTATTCCAGGGATGATGAACTATAGAAACGCAAAAATTCAAATCCTTGATGTTCCAGGACTCATCGAGGGAGCAGAAGAAGGGAAAGGAAGAGGAAAAGAAGTAATTTCCGTCATCAGAGGTTCTGACCTTCTGGTTCTTATAACTGAACCAACAAAAATAGAAGCTCTTGAAAGAATATCTACTGCGCTTGAAAAAAACGGAATAAGAATAAATAAAGAAAGACCAGATATCAAGATTGAAAAAAAGACTCAAGGTGGAATAAAGGTCTTTTCAAATATAAACCAAGATTTATCAAAAGAGACAATCAAAGATATCATTCTTGAAATGGGAATAAGAAATGCTGAAATTAAGATAAACCAAAAAATAAGCATAGAAGAATTAATTGATGCTCTTTCCAAAAATAGAGTCTATATCCCTGCTGTTTTTGTTGTTAATAAGTCAGATCTAATTGCCAATAAAGAACAAGGAGATGGCAGTATAGAAAAACCCATTCTAATAAGTGCTCAAGAAGGTTATGGAATAGAAATCTTTCTTGAATCAGTTTGGAAAAAATTAAAACTTATAAACGTTTATTTAGTGGGGCCAGATGAAAGACCATCACTTAGAAACCCAATGATAATAAAGGATGGCTTAACATTGTACGACATTGCAAAAAAAATTGGAGATGATTTTGCCCAAAAAGTTAAATCCGCAATAATCTGGGGAAATAGTGCAAAATTTGAAGGGCAACAAGTTTCTCTCAAAACAAAAGCGACAGATGGAATGATGGTAAGATTTGTTTGAAAAATATTCTTCTGTTGTTTAATAATGAGCGGTGGAAGGGATTTGAACCCTCGACCTCTTCCTTGGCAAGGAAGCGTTCTACCACTGAACTACCACCGCATCTCTTTATTAAATTAATGTGCCGAGGGCGTGAGTCGAACACGCATCTGACGCTCTTCAGGCGCCCGCCGTGACCACCTTGGCTACCTCGGCTTTTCTGGTAAAAAGTATTATATCAAAAAGTCAACGACCAATAAACTTTCCTATCAAAGTAAAAACCAAAAAGGCAACTACTATACCAATTAAAATCTTAATCATAAAAACAAACTCCGGATAAGCAGAAAGAGTACTCCAAAATTTTCTAGATATCAAAGCCAGCCAATAATCAATGGATGCTTTTTGATATTTTTCCTCAATAGACATGATAATTTTTGCAAAAAACCAGTAGTAGGGTGACCGCTGAGGGACTCGAACCCCCGGCCTTCTGAATGTAAGTCAGACGCTCTAGCCAACTGAGCTAAGCGGTCTTTTGTGCGCGGGACAGGATTTGAACCTGCACGCCCGAGGGCACAGCCTCCTCAAGACTGCGTGTCTACCAATTTCACCACCCGCGCATCAAGTGCAGGTGAGAGGATTTGAACCTCCAAGAGCAAAAGCTCATACGGCTCTGAACCGTACGCGTCTGCCAGTTCCGCCACACCTGCTTATTTCTCTTATTCTACCAGAAATGAAAGACAATTTGAACTCAAACTGGCAGGCGCTCTTTCCCTTGGTAATCACGAACGGTGTTTAATAAAAGCCTCTTTAGAATTTCAAGAAAAGAAATCCCATAAAGGTCTAAAATTGAAGAGAGAGCAACATCTGCCTCTTTTGGCCCAAACGCCGGATTGCAATTTGCATCTATAAAAAAATATCGTCCAGATTGATCCATTCTTATATCAAACTTGCCATAATCGTACATAGAAACAACATCAAAAGCCTTTTTTACATATTCTTTTAAGAGGTTGTCTTCAAACTTTCTATATTTAAACACTTCTCTTTTGCTAATCCACTGATCCTCAAAAGTTGCAAAGATATACTTGCCCTTTTTTTTGAAAACTTTCTCAGCAAGATATACCTTTTTATTTAAACCCTCAAGAAGAATAGCTGTAATTTCCCTGCCGACTATAAATTCTTCTACCAGCACTGGTTGCTTATAAGTTCTAATCAAATACTTGATTCGATCATTCAGATGCTTGCTATTCTCAGAAACCGCATTCTTGGTTATTTCAACAGCTCCATGAACTTCATTTAGTTTCGAGATAAGAGGAAAACGAAGGGTGGGGTCAAGATAATAACTGGGTGAATCTATCAGCTGATAATGAGGAACAGGAACACCTGCCTGTTGAAGCAATTTTTTTACTAAAAACTTATTAGTATCAAGAGATTTTCCAAGCACAGAAGCGCCAGTATAGGGGAGGTCGAGAAGCTCAAGCGCAGCAGGAATCGAGGAGGATAAGCTTTCTGATCCTTTCACAGAATCAACCAAATTTAGTACTACATCAGGTCTTTTCTTTCTTAATTTTTCGAAAACCAAAGAATTACCCGGATAAACTAGAACCTTCAAACCCAACTTCTTTAAGTACTCTGCAACAAGCAAGGCATCTTTTTTTGCATCTTTTTCTGTTAGATAATGCTCTCTTGTTGGAAAATATTCTCTTTTGACATCGCTGTAAAGAATAACAGCACTTTTGGGCAACTCATAGCCATTATTTAACTTATTTGTCATTGAACATATATTGAATTATTTTTAAAATTTGTCAAGAAAAATTTGGCAAGAAATAGAATTAATTGATATAATTATTTCAAAGTCCCTGTAGCTCAATGGATAGAGCAGTCCCCTTCTAAGGGAAAGGTTGAGAGTTCGACTCTCTCCAGGGACACTAGACAGGGGCCTGTAGCTCAATTGGCAGAGCAATTCCCTCTTAAGGAAGCGGTTGGAGGTTCGAGTCCTCCCAGGCTCACCACCTTTTGCAAAACTTATTTAACAACCATCACAAAAAGTCTAGCCTATCAAAACCACACAATAAAAGTTGACATTAGAAATTCAATATGGCATTCTAATGAAGAAAAAGCAAACTTTTATATGTTAAGTTTCTCAAAAGATAATTTAGATTTTGGCTTTTGGAGCAAAGCTTTCTTAGTATTTATTTTTATTACCCTTACTCCTTTCGTAATAGCAACCTCAATTCTAGCTCTTTATTCGCTCGAAGAAAAAGAATTATCACCTACAATACCCTTTCCTACAGATAGACCGGAAAATCTAAAACTTCTAGTTTCTGATTCGTCTTCTTTTCCAGAAACAGAAACAAAACTGGAGTTCCAAGATGCAAGAGTGGAACTGGTTAAAAGATATTTAAATCACTACAAATCACCGCTTCTTCCTTTTGCTGAAATGATAGTAAAAGAATCAGACAAAAACAATATTGATTGGAGACTTTTGGTTGCCATTGCTCAACAGGAATCAAATCTCTGCAAGGTGATACCAGAGAACAGCTTTAACTGCTGGGGGTGGGGAATCCACAGTAAAGGAACTCTTAAATTTCAATCGTATGAAGAAGCAATTAGAACAATCGCCCGTGGATTAAAGAAAAATTATGTAGATAAAGGATACAAAACACCAGAGGAAATAATGAGAAAGTATACCCCTCTTTCCAATGGAAGCTGGGCACAGGGAGTTATCCAATTTATGGAAGAGATAGCCCTGCCTCTCGAATAACTTCAAAACTATGCCAGCGCATTATGACAATTATGATTATCCGTCCTACTGGAAAGAGAGGAAATACGAACATTTAAGTGAAATCTTGGCTTTGAGAAGCTTTCTAAAAGAAATACCCAAAATTCAATCTCTTATTGATATTGGAGCAGGATATGGAAGAATAACTGAAGAATACATATACAGAGCAAGAAAAATAATACTTACTGATCCTTCAGCAAGGCTTCTCAAAATAGCAAGAGAGAAATTTGGCAAAAAAAAGAATATAAAGTTTATACAAATAGGTGTTGAAAACCTGGAAAAGAAAGTAAGAAAAAATTTCTTTGATTTAGTACTTCTAATAAGAGTCTTACACCATATCGAAAATCCAGACAAAGCCTTCAGAATAATCAATCACATAACAAAAAGAGGTGGCTACCTAATAATGGAATATGCAAACAAAAGTCATTTCAAAGCTGTAATTAAGGAATTTATTAGGGGGAACTTTACTTTCCCCATTGATATATCTCCAAAAGATATTAGGTGTCCTAAAAACATAAAAAAGAAAAGCATCCCCTTTATAAACTATCATCCTGATAAAATAGAAGAAACTCTGAAAAACAACGGCTTTAAAATAATTAAAAAAAGATCTGTATCTAACTTTCGAGACCCTCTTCTCAAAAAAATATTTCCACTTGAGTTCTTAATCGACATCGAGGAAAAGATTCAACCCTTTTTGCAAAAAATTAATTTTGGACCTTCTATTTTTATCCTTGCTAAAAAGATAGAAGATGTTGATTAATATAGGAATTAAAACCAAAAACTTGACAACCCTGTAGTAATATGCTATAGTATGACCTAGGTTCTGAGGCTAACCCAGTTTACTGGGAACTTGGCGTCAGAATTTTCCCCGGAGCTTCCAAATGGGAGCTCCCTAAAAAAGACTCTTGGAAACAAGAGTCTTTTTTTAGTTTAAAAGCATGAGAAAAATACTAACTATTACACTAACATTGCTTATAATAGCCCTGATTAAAGCGGGAGAGGTTGCTTTGGCAAAAGAAGAGAAAATTATACAAAAGAAATTAATACTTATAAGCTACCTTAGAAACAAAAAATCTCCCCTTGAAGAATATACAGAAAAACTAATCTTATCAGCAGAAAACAACAATATAGACTGGAGATTGATACCAGCTATTACAGGAGTTGAATCAAGTTTTGGAAAAAGAATCCCTTATAATTCATACAATGCCTACGGATGGGCAAATGGAGAATATAAATTTGATTCATGGGAAGAATCTATAGAAATCGTATCTCAAACACTAAACAAAAAATATGTCCAAAAAGGGGCGACAAATATAGATAAAATAGCAAGAATCTATGCTCCACCATCTACAACTTGGGCAGATAAGGTAAAATTTTTTATAAATCAAATAGATCCTATTGGTCTTCCCTACGAACTTTAGTTTAACTTGCCATTATTTTCTGCTAAAATCAAATTACGCCGAAGTGGCGGAACTGGCAGACGCGCACGGTTTAGGACCGTGTTCCCAAAAGGATTGTGGGTTCGACTCCCACCTTCGGCACACATCTCATCTCAACTCTTTCTATTAAAAAATGGAAAACAAGAAAATAGAAATTAAACACAAAATTCAAATAACAAAAAGGGAAGAAGTAATTTACGCCTTTATACCCATAGTAGTGTTTTTTGTTTCCTTTTTCTTATCCTTCTTTATAATAAAAAACAAATGACAAAACATATTCTTTTTCCAATAATTCTAACCGCTGTTGTTATCACTATACTTGGACTTGTTTCCCAGAAATATCAAAATTTAAATAAACAAAATCAAAATAAAACCAAATTAAATTTAAATAAACCAAAAACGACCAAAATAGTTCTGAAGGATAAAGAAATTGAAGTAGAAATTGCAAAAACCGAAGAGGAAAGAACAAAAGGCCTCTCTCATAGAGAATCAATAGGGAATTATCAAGGAATGCTTTTTATATTTCCTCAAAAAGATGTTTTACCTACTTTTTGGATGAAAGATATGAAATTTCCACTCGACATAATTTGGATTAATGATGGAAAGATAGTGAAAATAGATGAAAATGTAGATTACCCAAAGGAAAACTCTCAAAAAAATTTAACACTCTATAAACCACCAACACCTGTTGACTTCGTCCTTGAAGTAAAAGCGGGTTTTTCAAGAGAGAACAACTGGCAGGCAGGAGATGTTGCGAAAATACCTGAGGGAATCTAGATCCAAAAAGCACTATGCCAAGAGTAATAAAAGGAGAGAAAATACCTATAAAACTTTGGCTTGATAAAATTGATCCATTAACACTTGAGCAAGCTAAAAATCTAGCAAACCTTCCTTACGCTTATAAGTGGATAGCCTTAATGCCTGATGCCCACCCCGGTTACGGTATGCCAATAGGTGGGATTCTTGCCACAACGGATGTAATAGTTCCCAATGCTGTGGGAGTAGACATAGGATGTGGTATGAGAGCAGTAAAAACAGATGTTAAAGAATTAAGTAAAGAATCACTTATTAAAATACTAAGAGAAATAAGAAAAACAATCCCCACAGGTTTTGCACACCATAAAACAAAACAAAATTGGATTGGATTTTCAAAAGCTCCAGAAGTTGAGATCATACAAAAAGAGCTAGACAAAGCACATTACCAAATAGGAACACTTGGAGGCGGTAATCACTTTATAGAAATATTAAAAGATGAAAACTCGTACATTTGGCTTATGGTACATTCAGGAAGCAGAAACTTTGGCTTAAAAACTGCTGAATTTTTCTACAATAAAGCTTTAAAATTTTGTCAGGAAAAAGATATAAAACTACCAACCATAGAACTTTCCTTTCTGCCCATCGACAGCAAGATTGGAAAAGAGTATTTTGAGTCTATGAATTATTGCCTTGAATTTGCACAAGCCAACAGGAAGTTAATGATGCAAAGGCTAAAAGAAATTGTAAATGAAGAAACAGGATGTGGTTTTATCGAAGAAATCGATGTGCATCATAACTACGCAAGTCTAGAGAACCACTTTGGCAAAGATGTTTTCGTGCATCGTAAAGGAGCAATAAATGCTGAAAAAGGAAAAATAGGAATTATTCCCGGCTCTATGGGTACACCAAGCTACATAACAGAAGGGAAGGGTAATCCCGAAAGCTTTAACTCTTCATCTCACGGAGCAGGAAGAAAGCTTGGCCGTCGAGAAGCTACAGAAAAACTTAATCTGAAAAAAGAGCAAAAGAAAATGAAAGACATCATTGGAAAACCTAGGCAAAAAAAGGAGCTAGAAGAAGCACCAGGTGCTTACAAAGATATAGAAAAGGTAATGGAAAAACAAAAAGACTTGATTACTCCCAAAGTTAAACTAAAACCCCTTGCTGTTGTAATAGGTATATAACTATAACTTAAAAATTTCTAATACTCTGTAAGAAGCTCCATTTTTTGATAACTTTGATTCAAAAATGACAATTTCCTTTAACTTTTCCTTAAAGAAAACTGGCTCTTCAAAATGCAAAAGAGATCTACCTTTTCCAAACCTAGCAAGAGTTATGTGGGGAATAAGATTTCTCCTTTCTTTTTTCAGATTCAATTTCTCAATTAAAGTATTTCTAAAATTTTCCAATTGAACAATTATTTTGCCCTCTAACCACAAAATACGAGGATTCTTCTTATCAGGAGCAGACTTTATACTAACAAAATCGACCTCAAAATTATAAAAAATTTGTTCATCTAAAAAATTAGACAATAATAATACTATTCTTTTTATTTCATCTTCATACCAAGGAGGAATTAATGTCATATGAAGATTATTTGGGCTAACAAATCTAACAAAATCGGGAAATTTTTTCTGTTTTTGCCAGTTAGTTATATAACTTACCAGATTTTCTGATAATTTAAAACCAATAAAAATCCGTTTCTTCATAATTATTGCCTTTATTCCAATTATAAAATAAACTAAGATTAAATGGAGTTGGCAAAACTAAAAATCAAAAATCTACCCAGCCCAATCCCCTTCAAAAAACTACTTGGGCCAAGTTTTATTCTTCTTGGGTTAGGGCTTGGAAGTGGAGAGATAATACTTTGGCCATATCTTTCCTCAAAATATGGAATGGGAATTATTTGGGGAGCAATAATAGGTATTACTTTTCAATTCTTCATTAATATGGAAATAGAAAGATACACCTTGGCAAGAGGGGAGAGTGTGTTTGTGGGAATAGCAAGAAAGATTGGGAAACTTTCACCCTTATGGTTTCTTTTATCTACCCTTATCCCGTGGATGTGGCCGGGAATTATAGCAACCTCTGCAAAAATATTAAGTTTTCTTTTCAACAAAAGCTACAATCCAGTAATTCCATCAATAATGCTTATTACAATAGGATTAATACTAACTCTAGGCCCCGTTGTATATAAAACTCAGGAAACATTACTCAAAATTTTAATTCTTATAGGAATTCCACTAATAATTATTATTACCATTTCGCTTGCAAAACCAGAAAAATTAACAGATCTTCTTTTGGGAATTTTAGGTAAAGGAGATAACTTTTGGTTAATTCCCAAAGGAATTTCAATTGCTACATTTCTTGGAGCATTAGCCTATGCAGGAGCCGGAGGAAACTTAAATTTGGCTCAAAGTTTCTATGTTAAAGAAAAGGGTTATGGTATGGGAAAATTTTCAGGCAGAATCACAAGCGTTCTTACAGGCAAAAAAGAAGATATTAAGATAACTGGTTTTAAATTCCCGCTAAACAAAACGAATCTCAAAAAATTTAACATTTGGTGGAAAAACATAAATCTAGAACACGCAATTGTCTTCTGGGCAACAGGGGCTTTTACAATGGTGATTTTAAGCTTCTTATCATTTTCAACACTTTACAATAGTGGCACAGACCTACAAGGAGTAGATTTTATAATCAAGGAAAGCCAAATGATAGGAAAAAAAATACTCCCTTTTGCAGGAACAATTTTCTTAAGCCTTTGTGCCATTATGCTTTACTTCACACAATTTTCGGTCCTTGACGCAACATCAAGAATAGCAAGCGAAAATCTATTGATTCTTTCAAAAAAACAGGCATCAATACTGCCTAAATTCTATTATTCTTTCCTGTGGCTCCAAATAACAATTGGTGTCTTAATTATAAATTTTGTTTTTAACGAGCCATTTTTATTACTTATCATCAGTGCTGTACTTAACGCCTTTACTATGTTCGTATATAGTGCACTGCTCCTATGGCTAAACAACACTTCGCTTGAAAAACCAATAAGACCAAGTTTTCTGAGAAAATTAGCAGTATTCTCAGCTTTCACCTTTTATGGAATATTCAGTTTTATTACAATATTCCAATTTGTCTTCAGAAAATAGAATGAAAAAACTAATATTACTCATTATTTTTACAACTTTAGCAATAGCAACAATTATGCACTTCTATAAACCCAAAAGGGATTCCAATTCTTTCAAAGAAACTAAGGAAAACAAAGATACCTACATGTACAGATATGCCATCGAGGAAATGCAAAACTACAAAATCAAAGAGGGAAAAATAGAAATTAAAGAGACAATAGAAGAAAAAGATAGTTTTACAAGTTTTTATTTTGAATTCTTTTTCAATCCAAATTTAGATGGAAGGACTATCAAGAAAACAAGCGGTATGATAAACATTCCCAAAGATGAAGGAAGATTTCCAATAGTCATAATGATAAGAGGATATGTTGACCCAAAAGATTACAAAACAGGAACAGGTTCAAAAAACTTAAGCTACTTTCTAGCAGAAAGAGGTTTTATAACCATATCACCAGACTTTTTAGGTTACGCACAATCTGACAAAGAAGCAGAAAACATATTTGAGACAAGATTTCAAACATACACAACAATAATTTCTCTGATTGAATCTGCCTTCCAAATTGAAAAATGGGATAGAAAAAATCTTTTTATTTGGGGTCACTCAAACGGAGGACAGATTGCGCTATTCGTACTTGAATCTACCAAAAAAGACATACCAACGGTTCTCTGGGCACCAGTTTCTGCTCCTTTTCCTTATTCAATTCTATATTACACAATTGACTCTGAGGATAAAGGAAAATTTATCAGAAAAGAACTAGCTAAGTTTGAAGAAAATTACGATACTGATAAATTCTCAATAACCAACTATTTTGACAGAATAAACACAAAAATAGAAATACATCAGGGAGGAAAAGATGATTCAGTACCTTCAAGATGGTCAGAAAAATTATATAAAACACTCATTGCCCTTAAAAAAGACGTAAAGTACTATTTTTATCCAGAATCAGACCACAATTTAAGGCCCAATTGGAATGAAGTAGCACTTAAAACTTTTGAATTTTATAAAAATTTGACAAAATAAAAAGAGAGTTTAATAATTAAAATATGAAAATTATTACAAGATTGGCAATAAATGTTTTTACTCTTTACATAGTAGAATACGTGGTACCAGGTTTTAAACTTTCAGGTATATGGTCAGCAACTGTCGCTGCAATAGTCATAGGTATTGCCAACACTTTCATAAGACCAATACTTCAGATAATAACACTGCCTATCTCAATAATAACTTTTGGATTGTTTGCTTTGCTTATCAATGTATCGCTACTTTACGGAGCAAGCCTTTTGGTACCAGGCTTTGAAATAGAAAATTTTCTAACTGCAATTATTGCTTCCATTGCTCTTTCTCTTGTGTCTTGGTTTTTAGCACGTCTTGCTAAAGACTAACATGGCAAAAACTTTCATAAAGAAAAAAGCAGGACACAATCAATCAGGACCTAAATACAGAACACCTGATTTCTTTAAAGGAAAATTAGCATCAAAAATACCGTCAACCAGTACAAAATTTAACCCCGCCAGATTTCGAATTCAGCACAAAGGATAGTTTCGGCTTGCAAAATAATCTCAAAAGCATATAATAACCCCTATGGCCAAAAAACAAAAAGAGGAGAAAATATCAAAAACTATTGCAAAAACTCAAGACCAAACCATACAAATTACATTCAATATTCCTCGAGAAGAAATTAAGCGTACAGAAAAAAAAATATTAGAAGAAATAGGCAAAAATCTAACTATTCCAGGGTTTCGACAGGGAAAAGCCCCGCTCACAAAAGTAAAAGAAAACACAAGCAAAGAGAAAATTATTGAAAGGATACTATCCTTACTCGTGCTCCCAGAACTGGCTAAAGTATTTGAAGATGAAAATATAAAACCTGTAGTTTACCCAAAATTTGAGCTGATTTCAGTAAAAGATGGGGAGGATTGGCAGATTAGAGTAACAAC
The DNA here is from genome assembly GCA_013374855.1 of Candidatus Woesebacteria bacterium. Taxonomy (GTDB): domain Bacteria; phylum Patescibacteriota; class Microgenomatia; order UBA8517; family UBA8517; genus Ch104c. The sequence continues at coordinate 702,856 of CP055308.1, forward strand.
TTGTGAAATGCCAGAGGTCGTACTTGGGGAGTACAAAAAGGAGATAATCAATCAACTAAAGCCAGAAAAAATATGGACTCCCAACAAAAAAAACGAAGAGAAAAAGGAGGAAACAAAAGAAGAAAAAGAAGCAAAAGTTCTTGAGATTCTCCTAAAAACCGTTAAGGTAGAGATACCAAAATTGCTAATAGAAGAAGATGTTGAAACAAGACTTTCCCAACTTCTTGCACGTCTTGAGAAACTGGGTCTCACATTGGAAAAATATTTAGAATCAGTAGGGAAAACAGCACAAGAACTAAGAGAAGAATATGAAAGTCAAGTACGAGAATCTCTAATTTTAGAACTTGCATTAACCAAAATAGGCAATGAGGAAAAAATTACAGTTGGAGATCAAGAAGTGCAAGAGCTAATAAATGCATCATCCATCAGCCAAGAGGAGGCAGAAAATCTAATTAAAGATGAAGGAAGAAAAGAAATCATAAGAAATATAATCCTGCGAAGAAAAGCACTAGACTTTTTGACTTCCTTAGTATAAAGGTATAAAATAACTCTACCAAATTTCTGCCCAAAAAAAATGGCCGCCAATAAGAAAAACCAAGGGCAAACAATCAAAAATCAAATAGAAAACATAAAGGAAGATAGCCCTTCTTTGCCTCAATTTCCTATAAAAGACCCTTTAGAAATTCTTCAAGAAGTATTAGGAACAAACACCATACAGGAAAAACCCACAAGAAGAGAGTTCCGCCCCGGGGAGTCTATTGATATAGCAAAAATATTAACCAATAAAGAAAACACCCAAAATATAACAAAAAGAAAAGAAAATAGATTCATATTTGCCGAAGAAAAAAAAGAAGACGAGAGAAAGATGGCAATCCTAAGGATGCAACTTGAGCAAATAATAAGAGAGGTAAAAATACTTGCTCAATCAACAAAATCTGTAGAAGAACAAATTAAAGCCATTCCAGATCAAACTCCTCAAGAACCAGGTATTTATCATATTGGTTTTTTTGAAGAAATATTAAAATTAGTAAAAAATGCAAGAAAAAAAATAGAAGAAGCCTCTGTCTGGCTTTCCTTTGCCACAAACCGAGCACAAAAGAAAAACTACTGGGCAAGATACAAAAAGGGTGGGGCAAGTTTCCTACTTTCCCCAGATCATTACCTCACAAGATCCGCAGGATAAACTTGTTGATAAGGTTTGCATAATACTAAATTTTGACTTAAAATATTTTTGTCCGGACGGTTAGCTCAGTTGGTTAGAGCGTTCGCTTGACGTGCGAAAGGTCGGGGGTTCGAGTCCCTCACCGTCCACAAAAAGGGCCCGTAGCTCAGTTGGCTAGAGCGCTTGGCTGGCAGTCAAGAGGTCAGGGGTTCGACCCCCCTCGGGTCCACCAAAGTTGATTTGCCGCCTCGCTCGGCGCTTCGCGCCTCGCTTCGGTGGGCATTTCATACAGATAATTCCAAGGTTTTTTGAACGCAACGGACAGCGCACCCGCCGCAAGGCGGCGGTTCGAGCCGATGGTTTTGAGAAAATTTTTCATCTCCGAAAAATTTTCTTCCAAAATAAGATTTTTGGCTTGGCTGGCTGATAAAATCCAGTTTCTGGTGAGTTCGAGCCAACGATTTCCATTTCGCTCAAAATCAAATAATTTTTCCTCTAAAGTTTCCTTTTCGCTCATTAGAGCGTTTTTCTTTTGCTGAAATTCTAAAAGCTCCAAAGCGCCTGCAAGGTAGGCATCGGTCAATCTTTCCAGCTTCTTTTTAACGTTGTTGATTTTCTCTTTAAGATTTTGAGCGAAAAGATCCGATGTTTGGCGGTTCTTCTTTTCCCATTCTTTTAATTTATTCAAATATCTTTCCCGCCAAACATCGGGTAGAGAAACTTTTTGACAGTACTCTTTTACTTGTTCGGCTAATTTTTCCTCCCGCAAAAAGCGGCTTTGGGTGCACTTCATTGTTTTGCTCTTTTTGGTACAGCGGTAATAGACAAACTCAAGTCCGCTTTTCTTGATGTGCCTTTCTGCCGTTATGGAATAGCCGCACTCTCCGCATTTTGCGAAATTCAAAAACAGAAATTCTTTTTTCTCTTTCCGCTTTTTGCGGGGCTTGCCGTTGTCTTTTAACGCCTGCTGTATTTTGTCAAAAAGTTTTTTTGAAATCATTGGCTTGTGACTGCCTTGATGCAGTTCTCCTCGGTAGTAAAACATCCCATAGTAAAAAGGATTTTTCAAAATCTTTTCAATAGACGACAAAGCCAGCGGCTTGCCGTCCCTGCCAGCCAAGCCAAGGGAAAACATTTTGCACTGAATAGAAGTGAGTGTATATCTGCCAGTGGCAAATTCCTCTAAAATTTTCTTTACCTTTTTGAAGGTTTTGGGATCCGGCTCTATTGTCCGCAGTCTCGGCTCGTTGAAGTAGCCGAGAGGCGCCTTTGCCGGCAGTTCTCCGCGCCTCAGCTTCTGTCTTATCCCGCGCAAAATGTTTTCCCGCAAATTGTCGGTGTAGTATTTTGCCTGCCCGAAGGCGACAGAGAGCATAAACTTGCCCTGCGGAGTCGGCTCAAACCAGAAAGTAGGGAATTTCAGCGATTGGATTTTTCCGGTATCCACAAGGTAGATAATTCTTCCGCCGTCTATGCTGTTTCTTGCCAGCCGGTCGGGATTCCACGCTAAAATTCCCTGCGCGCCGCCTTTTTCTATTTCATTAAGCATTTGATTGAAGACAGGTCTTCCCGGCTCTTTGGCGGTCTGGCTTTCGGTGTATTCGCGGACAATAAAGAGGTTATGTTCTCTGGCGTATTCCCGCAGTTCGGCAAGCTGGGCTTCAATAGACAAAATCTGCCTTTCTTCCTCTTCTGTAGATTTTCGGCAGTAGATGAGGTATTTAATCATAGCTTTGGTATTAAATTATTGATAAAGGCGGCGCGCACACCGACAATTTGCTAATCTCATTTTGGCTTTCGCCGAAGGCGAAAGAAAAATCATCGGCTCTTGCGGCTTCGCCGCAATACAAACTTTGTTTGTGAACCGCCGCCTTGCGGCGGGTGCGCTGTCCGTTGCGTTCAAAAAACCTTGGAATTATCTGTATGAAATGCCCACCGAAGCGAGGCGCGAAGCGCCGAGCGAGGCGGCAAATCAACTTTGGTGGTGTCTGCTGGAAAAAGTTAGAACCTTCTACCAGCAAAACCCTGACGCTGACTGATTGCCGCCCGCAGGGCGGCAATCCCGCCCAGCGGCTCGCTACTGCCTGACGGCTGCAGGCAAAACCCGAAAAATTTCTTTTTCTTTTAATAGGCGCGCGCAAAAAATTTTTTCAATTAAGGAAACAATTTTTGCGGGTTTTGCTTCCTTGCTGACGCAAGGACGAGCTTGTATTTTTTAGTCGCCCTTGTCCCACCCAACCCAACGCGGGCGACAACAAGGAACTCCCTTGATAATTTCTGTGGACAAAAGATTTCAAATAAGTTATCATTATAGTAGAAAGAATACACACTTTATAAAATAATCTATATACTATAATGATAAACAATAATGAAAATTATGTCAAATAGAATTTCTGAAAACTTAAAGAAGCTACGAGATAAAAAGGGCTATTCTCTTGAAAAGGTGGCTCGTCTTGCTGATTTATCGCTTAATACTATTGTTAAAATAGAGAACGGAGTAAATCAAAATCCCACAATAGAAACATTAACTAAAATCGCCAGAGCATTAGAAGTTGGTGTAGATGATTTAATTAAATAACTATGAAAAATTTTCAACCAATAACAAAAAAATTATTTCCTGCTGATTATCAGTTAATTGATGGAACTGATGAAATTTTTGAGTTAAATTTTGCTTTTTGGGAATATGAAAATCTTAATAAAAAAGATTTAATTAGACGCAGTGCCTATTTTAAATCAATAGAAGGCGAACCAACGATTCACTACCAAACTTGTAATCTTCAAAATTTAGAAGATATACACCGCAATAGTTCTTTACGCACAAAAGCCTTTTTCTTAAATGGTAAATATTCTACAGGATACGCCACTCATAGTTTATTCCCATATAGGGGCAAATTTCATCCACAGATGATAAGGGTTTTACTAAATATGATGAGTCTAAAACCGGGTAATGTTGTTCTTGATCCAATGTCTGGTAGTGCGACTTTATCAGTAGAGGCAAATTTGTTAGGTATTGATTCAGTGGGTGTCGATGTAAGTCCTTTTTGTTGTTTGATAGGCAGAGTAAAAACTTTTGCCTTAAATCTTAACGGCGAGAAACTTATCCAAATAACCAAAGAGCAGAATAAAATTTTTGAGAAGTTAAATAAGAATAAAGTACCGCATTATTTTATAAAAGATAGCGACGATGAAGATAGGTCATACTACGAAGTTGCTTTATTAGCCTATCTTGACGCTGTAGGTTTTGCGCGCAGAAGCTCTAAATCAGTAAGCACTCTTTTCCCGATCGTGCTTAATAGGTATATAACAACTATCAAAAATTTCCAAAATGCAAGAGAAAAACTGGGTCTAAGAATAGGAAAAAGTAAAATTATTGAGGATAGTGCGTTAAAATTACCCCTGGAAGATAATAGCGTTGACGGCGTAATTACCTCTCCGCCTTATTCTTTTGCAATAGATTATGTAGATAATGATAGACCACAATTGGAATATCTTGGCTATGTCCCAGAAAAGTTAAAAGAAAATATGATTGGTTTGCAGGGTAGAGAAATAAGTCAAAAATTGGAACTTTATTTTGAAATGCTTGATAAAGTATTTAGAGAATTGGCAAGAGTTAGTAAAAAAGGCAGCAAAACTATTTTTGTGGTTGGAACTAATGATATTCAGACAAAAGGTGTCAGATTGGAGACGAAAATTAAGGAACTAGCAGAAGGGCAAAAGTTTAAATTTCTTTTTGAAATTTTGAAACCAATTAAAGGTCTCCAAAATACGATGAAGGAAGAATATATTTTAATTTTTGAAAATAACAAATAAAAATATGATTATAATTTCAAAACCCACAACTGAATCAAAATTTAAGCTGGTTATAGATAAAAATACCTTTTATCTTTACGACCGTGACTTTGAGGAAAAATACGAGGGCTATATTTCTTCAATCAAAGAATTACTTTTAGTATTGCGAAATAAAGTCTCAACAGAAGGACTTAAAAAAGACTTTTTTGTTGAATTAATCCGCAATAAGAAAAACGGCTTACGAGCACTACTTGCATTGACTGGTATCTCAAATGAATATTTAAAACGCTTAATAACTCTAATAAGAGTGATTGACGATGAGGAATTAAACAGGATTACATTGAAAGATAAATGGCAAATAGGAGCAGAAGAAATTGATGAGGGAGGAGTTAGTGAATGGAGCGACTCAAAGATTGCTAACCTAATAAAGAGCAATGAAAACTTTGCGAAAGGAATTATAAATATATTTTTTGAGGGCTCTACCGTTCCTGTGCTAACTCAAGCCCTGCCTTTATTTGAACTTAAAAAGCTAAGCGTTGAAAAGCTGGAATTTAAAATAGAATCTCTTGTTGATACTTTAATACGCTACAAAGAGAAAGGATCGTATGCTGGTAAAAAAGAAAATAACCCAGAGGTCCTTATTGAGAAAATTTTAGAGGAACTTGAAATACCATATACTTCTGGAGATCTACAAAAATTAGTTGGTGTGCTGGATGAAGAAAAACGAACAATGGATTTTATTATTCCCGATCAGGATAATCCATTATTGATTGTCGAGTCTTCTTATGTTGTAACCACTTCCTCTGGCCAAGGAGATAAAGCAAAAACAGAGATAAATGTTGCTAAACTCATCAAAAAGTATTATCCCAAAGCTCTATTTATTGGTTTTGTGGATGGTATCGGTTGGTATGTAAGAAAAAACGACCTTAAAAGAATGGTTGGAGCTTATGATGAAGTCTTTACTTTTCATAAAGAGGAACTTAATCGCTTTAAAGAGTTGTTATCAACCGTATTCAACAAGTAGTTATGGCTAAAGATATTAAAAAATTTGAGAACAAAATTATTCTAGGCGATTGTTTAGAAGTAATGAAAGATATCCCTGACAATTCAGTGGATATGACTTTTGCTGACCCACCTTTTAACCTAAAGAAAAAATATAACCACTATGAGGACACAAAAGAAAAAGAGGAGTATTTAGAATGGTGCAATAAATGGATGAACGAGATGGTGAGAATTACAAAACCAAGCGGATCTATTTTTGTTCATAATATTCCCCGTTGGTTGTCGCATTTTGCCGAGTACCTAAACAAAATCGCCTATTTTAGGCATTGGATTACTTGGGATTCCGGTGGTGCACCAATGGGCAAGACGCTTTTACCGAATCACTATGGGATTTTATATTACACAAAATCAAAATCATACAAGGATTTTAAGTTTTATGACATTAGATATCCACATCCACGCTGTCGTGTCTGTAAGGAGTTTTTGAAAGATTATGGGGGCAAAAAGGATCAAGCACATGGCTTCGGCCCTCTTCTCTCTGATGTATGGTCAGATATTCACAGAATCCGTCATAAAAAACGAAGAGACGAACATCCTTGTCAATTGCCTGTTCCATTGTTAGAAAGACTTATCTTGATGAGTACTGATGAAGGAGATATTGTGTTTGATCCATTTATTGGCACAGGCACAACTGCTGTTGCGGCTAAGCATCTGGGGAGAAAGTATATTGGGATAGATATTGACCCACAGTATATAAAAATCACAGAAAAAAATCTAAAACAAGCAAAAGAGACAAAAGTAAATGGCTGTTATGTATCTGTCTATCTTGGTGAAATTCGCACAATGAGAGACAAAGATTTTAAAGAGATATGGAAAAACAAAGAGGAAAATTTGAAACTATTAGATAACAAAATGTACAAATTAAACAAAAGATTTGATTTGTGAAATTACAAGAATTCTATGAGTAGGGTTTTATTAAGAAAGTTAACAATTAAAAATTTAGGACCGATCAAAGAAGATGAGGTTTTTTTCAATGAATTTACTTTTTTTGTCGGGAGAAACAACGCCGGAAAATCACATTATCTGAAGGCAATTGAACTATTGCTGTCTACTGGAATAAGGAAGGAGCATATTCCAAAATGGCAACATGACAAAGATAAACCGATAGTTTTAAAGGGCGAATTTACTGGAGTTAGTGATTTTACTCATTTAGTAAAGGTTAGTAATCACAAAGAGGCGATAGAAAACGCTATTGATAATGGTGTTTTGAAGATTGCCTCTGTACTAACTCCGGAGGCGGGTGTTCAGATTGGTATTTATAAAGAAGATGGTACTTTACACAATCCAAGTGGTTTTACAGGAAATTTATTAAAAATTCTTCCAGATGTTATATCGATTCCAGCTACTGCAGATACTGTGCAAGAATTAGCTGATAAATCTACAACAGCATTGGGAAAATTAAAAAAAGAAGTAATGAGCTCTTTCTTTCAAGAATTAGCTGTTAAAACAAAATCTGTTTTAACAGATTTGGACAATTTCCTCCATAGCGAAGAAGAGGGAGTACGTTCTAAAGCAATTACAGAGTTTGAGGCTGGGTTAAAGGAAGAATTTATGGGTGAATTTAGTGATATTACACCATTTGTTGAATTTGGCTTACCAGACGAAACTGTTATTGCAAAAGAGATGAAGATCTTCCTTGATGACGGACATAAAACAGAAGTGGAGCAGAAAGGGCATGGCCTACAGAGAGCAACATTATTAGCTTTTTTGAAGTTATTAGCTAAAAAAGGTAAAAGATATCAAGATCGTCCTGCACCAATGTTTATAATTGGAGAATTAGAATCTTTTCTTCATCCGTATGCTCAACGTGAGATGGCAAATGCTTTAATCCAAATGATGGAGCGTTATCAGATAGTAACAACTACACATTCACCTTTCATTGTTACACCAACAACTATTGAGGGCTATCGAAGAGTAAGAAAAACTAAAGATGAAGGAACCAAAAATATCGCTCTCAATCCATCCAGCGTTGATGTAAGTTTAATTAAACGACACCTTGAGCGTCGTGGAAATCTTGAAGGATTATTTGCTGACAGAGTTGTTTTAATTGAAGGTAGTCATGACGAGAATTTTTATGAAAAATTAAAAATCATTTTTAATATTCATCCTCCAAAAGGAAAATTTACTCTTTTCATTAAAGCCGATGGCAAAAAGCAATTAAGATTGGCGAGGAAATTCTATCAACAAATGTGTTTTGATGATATTGCTGTGATATGTGATTTAGATTATTTATTTAGTCGTGATATAGAATATCTGCTTGAAGAATTTGGATTGAATAAAGAATTACCCCAACAATTTCGTGAACACATTGATTGCCAAGACGATTGTGATCCAAAACTAGATTATATAGCTCAAAAATTAGAAGAAAAAGGAACACCTGATGATTTTGATGATTTGATCCGGAATTTACAGGATAAACGATTTTTTGTGTTGCGACATGGCGCGCCGGAAATGTATTATAAACATAACAAAGGGGAAAAGAATGGTTGGAATAACATTAACTCAGAAGATGATTTATTAGAGTCTGATTATTTGAAAGAACTGATGAAATCGGTTTTAATGTAACTAACCCCACCCGCCACCCTTTTGATTAGTAGCTCGTCCTTGCGTCAGCAAGGAAGCAAAACCCGCAAAAATTGTTTCCTTAATTGAAAAAATTTTTTGCGCGCGCCTATTAAAAGAAAAAGAAATTTTTCGGGTTTTGCCTGCAGCCGTCAGGCAGTAGCGAGCCGCTGGGCGGGATTGCCGCCCTGCGGGCGGCAATCAGTCAGCGTCAGGGTTTTGCTGGTAGAAGGTTCTAACTTTTTCCAGCAGACACCACAAGTAAAATCCCCTACTCAAACCACCCCCATAAAATATATAATTAATACCAGATAAACTACTAAGTCTAATGCAAAAAATAAATACTTTAAATACCAAGAGTCAAACTGAAGCCGTTGGGCAGAATACTCAACCTTATTTTTTATCAAAAAATATAGTTATCTATAACGAGGACTTCCTTAAAATTAAAAAAATCCCAATATCTTCAGTAGATCTAATTGTAACTTCACCACCCTACAATGTTGATATCCATTATAATTCTCACAATGACAATTTATCATATAACAATTATTTAGAATTTACTACCAAATGGCTCAAAAAGTGTCTAGAAATAACAAAAAATGATGGAAGGCTTTGCCTAAACATTCCCCTTGATAAAAACAAAGGTGGGCAACAATCTGTCTACGCAGATGTAACCCACATCGCAAAAGAGGTGGGTTGGCGATATCATTCAACAATAATTTGGAACGAAGGAAACATTTCAAGAAGAACTGCTTGGGGATCTTTTAAGTCTGCATCAGCACCTTATGTTATTGCTCCAGTTGAAACAATTGTAATTCTCTATAAAAAATATTGGAAAAAAACAAGCGGAAGCAAAATTAGCGACATATCCAAAGAGGAATTTATGGAGTGGACAAATGGAGTATGGACTTTTAGTGGAGAAAGTAAAAAACGCGTAGGGCACCCCGCACCTTTTCCAATAGAATTACCTAGAAGATGCATAAAATTATTTAGTTTTGTAAATGATACTGTTTTAGATCCATTTGTAGGTAGTGGTACCACTCTTCTAGCAGCCAACTCTCTTAATAGGAAAGGAATAGGTGTTGATATAGATAAAGAATATTGCAATTTAGCCATTAAGAGATTGAGGAAAGAAGCAAAAATACACCAAGCAAGTTTATTATAAAATGTCAAAGAACAAGAAAACAATCGGAGACTTGATAAAAGAATATTTCAAGAAGCATGCAAAGCAAGATATGCAGCATGGCCCTGTAGTTGATTGGGTTGAAGAACAATATCTAAGAATTTATGGTCGAAAACCAAGAGATATATGGCGTAGCATACGTAGCCTGCACGAGCAAGGTTTCCTTATAAAAGTTAAAAAAGGTGTCTACCGGTATGATCCTGAAAAAATCAAAAGAAGAAAACTAAAAGACTTTACAACAAAACAAAAGGTGCAAATACTAGAACGTGATGGATACAAATGCGTGATATGTGGAAGAGGTAAAAAAGAGGGAGTCGAATTACATGTTGACCATATAAAACCTAGGTATCTTGGAGGTAAATCCACAATAGAAAACGGACAAACATTATGTGCCCAACACAACTTTATCAAGAAAACTCTAAATCAAACTGAGACAGGAAAGAAAATGTTCATTAGGCTGTATGATTTAGCAAAGAAGGAAAAAAATGAAAAGATACAAAAATTTTGTTCCGACATACTTGAAATCTACGAAAAGTATAGAATAAACGGACACATAAAATGGGAAAAGTAGTATAATTCATTCTATGAATAAAGAGGAAAAGTTAAATGCAATAAGGCACACCGCAGAACATATTCTAACCCAAGCAGTACTTAAACTCTTTCCCAAAGTAAAGATGGCAATGGGGCCTGCAATAGATAATGGCTTCTATTTTGATTTTGATCCAAATGGAGAAGATATAAAAGAGGAAGACTTTCCCAAAATTGAAGCTGAAATGAAAAAGATAATAGACCGCAATCTGCCACTTACAAAAGAAGAGATAACAATCAACAAAGCAAGAGCAATGTTTTCTGACAATCCTTACAAACAAGAATGGCTTGATGAAATCGAAAAAAGAAAAGAAAAACCAACTGTCTACTGGACAGGAAATGAATTTGTTGATCTTTGTGCTGGGCCTCATGTAAAGTCAACCGGAGAGGTTGGAGCTTTCAAATTGCTATCTGTAGCTGGAGCTTACTGGCACGGAAATGAAAAAAACAAAATGCTTACCCGCATTTACGGAACTGCATTCGAAACAAAAGAAGAACTAGAAAAATATCTTAAAGCTCAAGAAGAAGCCAAAAAACGTGACCACAGAAAGATAGGCAAGGAGTTGGGACTCTTTATCTTACCAGAAGAAGTAGGAAGTGGACTGGTTTTACTTACTCCAAAAGGAGCAATAATTAGAAGAGAAATAGAAAATCTAATAATAGAAGAGCAGACCAAAAGAGGTTATTTGCATGTATACACCCCTCACATAGGCAAAAAAAGCCTTTGGAAAACATCAGGACATTGGGATCTCTATAAAGACAAAATGTATTCTGCGATGAAAATAGATAAAGATGAATATTTAGTAAAACCAATGAATTGTCCTTTCCATATGGCAATATATAAATCAGAAATTAGAAGCTATAAAGATATGCCAATTAAAATCGCAGAGATTGCAACTGTATATCGCTATGAGAAAGCAGGAGAGTTATCAGGACTTTTGCGCGTAAGACACATTACCCAAGATGACTCTCATATTTTCTGCCGAGAGGACCAAGTTGTAGAAGAATTTGTAAAAGTCTTTGAATATACAGAGTACCTTTTATCTGTCTTTGGATTAAAAAATTATTACTTAAGACTTGGTTTGCGATCTCCAAAAGAAAAATATCTAGGAAATGATGCAATATGGAAAAAAGCAGAAAAAGAAATCATAAAAGCCATAGAAAAGAAAAAACTAAACTATGTAAAAAGCGAGGGCGATGCAGCGTTTTACGGGCCAAAACTTGACATTGTTATAAAAGATGCACTTGGTAGAGAGTGGCAATGTGGAACAATTCAGGTTGACTTTATGCTTCCACAAAGGTTTTCTCTTTCCTACATTAACAAAGAAGGAAAAGAAGAAACGCCTGTCTTAATCCACCGCGCGCCCCTTGGATCAATTGAAAGGTTTATGGCAATACTGATAGAACATTATGCTGGAAACTTTCCATTATGGCTCTCGCCCGTACAAGTAAAAGTCTTATCCATCAATACCAGAAATGAAAAATATGCCGAGGAGATATTTAAGACACTCCTAAATCACTCAATAAGATCAGAAATTGACAAAGAAAATCAAACTCTTTCCTACAAAGTAAGAAAGGCAGAAAATGAAAAGATACCGTATATTTTGATTATCGGAGACAAAGAAGAAAAGGAAAAAACAATCTCTGTAAGATCAAGGAAAGACAAGAGTGTAAAAGAGGAAAAACTAGAAAACTTCATAAAGAAAATAAAAGAAGAGATAGAAAATAAATCTTAAAACTTTAATACTTGATAAGAAATCTGTATTTTAGTAAAATGATATCGGTTTTAAAATAGGCAAAGTTGAAAGACGTTCTATCCAACTGGAAAATTAATCAACAAATAAAAGCAGATTTAGTAAGAGTTCTTGATGCCGACAAAAAACTAGTCGGCATTATGAGCTTAAAAGAAGCATTAGAAGAAAGCGCAAAAAGAGAGCTAGATTTGATTGAAATCGCTCCCAAAGCAAATCCGCCAGTAGTGCGGATGATGGAGCTGGGGAAATTTAAATATGAACTTGAAAAAAGATTAAGAAAAGAAAAAAGAGGTGCAAAGGGTGGTGAAACAAAAGAAATCAGATTTTCACCATTTATAGCAGAAGCAGATTTTCAAAACAGGCTAGAAAGAATTAAAGAGTTTTTGCAAGAGGGAAATAAGATAAGAATAGTAGTAAAATTCACAGGCAGACAAATGAACAGTAAAAATTTTGGCTACAAAATCATAAAAAGAGTACTTGATGAGATAGGAATGAATGTAAATATAGATATGGAACCAAAATTTCTTGGTAGACATTTGGTAAGTGTTATTTCGCCTTTAGCCAAGTCTAAAGCAAAAGAATAAAGCTATGCCAAAAATAAAAACAAAAAACATAATCGCAAAAAGATTCAAAATTACCAAAAGAGGGAAAGTCCTACGAAAACAGGGTTTTGCTCGTCATTTAAATACAAAAAAATCATCAAAAAGAAAAAGATCCTTAAGGAAAATTGTTTCAACAAAAAAAACTTGGGCAAGGAAAATAAAAAAATCAACAGGTAAATAATATGGCAAGAACCAAATCAATAGCATCTAGAAAACATAGAAAAATATTAAAAAAAGCTAAAGGCTACAAGCAAGCAAGAAGCAAGAGGGTTAAGGTTGCCAAAGAAGCTCTTCTTCATACAGGTCAGTACGCATACGTTGGCAGAAAAGAAAGAAAAAGAAATCTAAGACGGCTTTGGATAACTCGTCTCTCTTCCGCTGCCAAAAACGAAGGATTATCTTATTCCAAACTAATTAAAAAGTTAAAAGACAACAAAATCGAAATAGATAGAAAAATCCTAAGCAACATAGCATTTAAAGAGCCAGATCTTTTCAAAAAAATATTAAACAGCCTAAAATGAAGCATTTTACCTCCGCCTTATATTACTTTAGAATATAATTCAAGGCGGAGTTTTCTGGTTTTAAAATCTCCGCCAAAACGGAGTATTTTTTATGGAGACAGAAGAAATATTGAATTTAAAAAACGAAGCTTTTGCTCAAATAACAACAGCTCAAACCAAAGAAGAGCTCGAAAATATTAGAGTAGCTTACCTTGGCAAAAACGGCAAAATAACAAACCTCATAAAAAAAATAAAAAATATCACTCCCGAAAAAAGGAACAAGTATGGGAGAACAATTAACTCAACAAAGCAAAACATAGAAAATCTGCTTTTTGAGAGAAAGCAACAGATAATAGAGGAGTTGGAAAAAAAAGAAGAATGGTTTGATCTAACAATACCGGGAATAAAGCCTCAAATTGGCTCAAAACATCCACTTCTTGAAACACTCAAAGAAGTAGAAAATATATTTCGATATCTTGGATATCAAGTAGCAGAAGGACCGGAAATCGAAACTGATTACTATAATTTTGAGGCACTAAACATTCCTCAAGATCACCCAGCAAGAGACATGCAAATGACATTTTATCTCAACTTAAAAGATGAAAAAGGAAATCCTAAAATATTGCGAACACAAACATCGGCAATGCAGGTAAGAGTAATGGAACAAATAAGACCTCCTTTCCGAGTTCTGGTTCCTGGCAGAAACTTCCGATATGAGCAAGTAGATGCCTCACATGGTTTCGAGTTCTGGCAAGTAGAAGGATTTGTTGTGGATAAGGATATCTCTCTTACTGATCTTTTTGGAACAATAGATTTCGTTCTAAGAGAACTGTTTGGAGAAAACATAAAATTAAGATTTGCTACAACTAATTTTCCTTTTGTGGAGCCGGGTGTGGATACTTATATGAGTTGTACTATTTGCAATCAAAAGGGTTGTCCTTTTTGTAAAAATACAGGATGGAGCGAGATTATGCCAGCAGGAATTATTCATCCCAATGTCCTCAGAAGAGGTAAAATAGATCCTGAAAAATGGGGAGGTTTTGCCTTTGCAATTGGTCTTTCAAGAATAGTTAACCTAAAATACAGAATAAGCGACTTAAGAACACTAAATACACCAGATATAAGGATTCTTTCTCAATTCAAATAAAATGTTAGCACCAATTAACTGGTTAAAGCAGTACGTAGAAATAAGCCTTCCAACAGAAGAGTTAATGTGGCGACTGACCGAAATTGGCTTAACCTGCGAAAAATTACAAAAGATAAACGGCGAAGATGTACTTGATATAGAAACCACTCCAAACAGACCAGATTGGATGAGCGTGCTTGGAATAGCAAGAGAAATAGCAGCAATAGAGAATAAAAAGATAAAACCACCCAAAACAGAAGAAATAAACTACCCCAAAAAAGACATACTTCCAATAAAGCTGAATGTAGATTTTAATCTATTTGAAAGATGGACTGCAATAACAATAGCCAATATTAAAATAGGCCCATCTCCAAAATGGATACAAGACACTCTTAAATCAGTTAATCTGCGTCCTATTAATAATGTAGTAGATATTACAAACTTTGTTATGTACGAACTGGGTCTGCCAATGCATGCTTTTGACTATGATGAAATAAAAGGAAAAGAAATGACTGTTCTTCTTTCTAAGGGTGGAGAAGAATTCACCAGTGTTGATGAAATATCCTACAAACTCCCTAAAAACGCTATGGTCATCAAAGATAAGGAAAGAATAATAGATTTAGCAGGCATCAAAGGTGGTTTTAATTCTGGAATTAAAAACTCTACAAAAAATATCCTGCTTCATATAACAATAAATAATCCATCAATTATCAGAAGAACATCGATCTCACTTGGTTTAAGAAGCGATGCTTCGGCAATATACGAAAGAGGGCCAGACAAAGGTGGAACAATAGAGGCACTTAAAAGAGCTGTCAATCTCATCATTAAATACGCACAAGGAAAACCCGCTTCAAAGATAATTGATATCAAAAAAACAGACTTCAGGCCTCAAAAAAAGGAGGTCAATCTTGATTATCTAAAGCAAGTTCTTGGAATAGAAATCCCAAAGAAAAGAATTTTATCTATACTTGAAAGTCTTGACCTCTCACCAAGTATAAAAGGCAGTAAAATAACTTGTAAAATTCCTACAAGAAGATCCGATATAAAAGATAAAGAAGACCTTGCAGAAGAAGTTGCAAGAATTTATGGTTACAACAAATTCCCCAAAACTCTTCCACGCGGAGAGTTAAAAAAAGAAAAAATTCCTTATCTTAAAGATCATTCTGTTCAAAACACTTTAAGAAATATACTCGTTGCCTGCGGTTTTTTCGAATCCATGAATTACTCACTAATTTCTGAGGAAAACTTAAAAAAATGCTTGCTCGAAAACAAAAATTGGGCAAGGATAGAAAATCCGGTAAGCAAAGACTTTGAATTTTTAAGACCATCAATTATTCCAAGCCTAATATTGGCAACAAAACTCAATCAAACAAAAAAGAAAATAAAATTATTTGAGATAGACAAAGTTTTTCCTTCAGAAAAATACAAATTATCAGGAATATGCAAAGGAATAACATTCAGAAAGTTCAAGGGTATAATAGAAACAATACTTGAGACTTTAGAAATCAAAGATTACAAAATAATCAAAGAAGTAAAAGAAAAAGTCTGGCATACTAGAAGAAGTGCAAGAATAGTTACAAATAAAACAGAGCTAGGAGTCTTTGGAGAAATAAATCCAAAAGTAAAAGAAAATTTTGGAATAGAAGGAGAAATTTGGGCATTTGAGCTTGACATAGAAAATCTAAAGAGCTTAAAATCAAGCAAACTCTTTAAAGACATTTCAACTTACCCTCCACACATAGAGGACATTACCTTTATCTTGCCGGAAAAAACAGAAATAGGAAAGGTTATCAATTCAATTGAAAAAACTTCAGGTCTGATTGAAAAAACCAAATTAATATCAAAGTTTAAAAACGCTTGGACTTTTAGAATAGTTTACCAAAGCCAGAGTAAAACACTAGATGATAAAGAAATTGAAAAATTAAGAAATAAAATAATAAAAAATATAGAAAGAATCTACCTAGGAAGAGTAAAATAGACTACTTATTTCGATGATCTCCTTTGGATTCGGGGGCTGTTCTTTCAGTGATGTAACGCACGGCTTTTGCTACAAATAAATCAGAAAGAGGATCCCGTGGGTCCCCTTCAGGATAATCTGGAAATAACTTTACTTTTCTTTCATCAAATTCTTTTTGATCAATAATTCCTAATTTAAAACTCATTCTCAAACACCACCACCTATGCAATAAACTTTCTACTTCTGGACTGGGAAATTTATCAGCCCCAAGATGAGAAAGAAGAGAACGCTTCCAATTCTCCCAAAAAGAACCTCTAAAATTTTTAGCTTCTTCCTTTGAACAATAATCAGAAGGCCTTGTTATTTCCCTTGTCATTTTAAATATTATACAAAAGATGTCAAATGAATTTAAAAATCAGGGAAGTGGACTGGGTACCAATGATGGTGTAGGTGAAGGAGTTGGAGTAGAGTAATTCCATTCAACACCAACACCAATTGTTATCTCTTTCTCTGAAGTATTACCCGCTTTATCTTTTGCTCTTGCTTTCAACTTGTGAACGCCTTTTGTCAAAGAAAGAATAGTTGTATAAGGAGGCTTAGAAAAAGTGCGGTAACTATTTCCATTTACAAATAAAACAACATCCACAATATCAGAAATAGAATCCGCTCTAATCTTAATTTCTAAATTCTCCGGCAAATTGGAAGATTTGTCCTGTGGTTTTTCAAAATCAACAGAAAGAGGGTTTGCAGAACCGCAATATTCAGTCGGCGGATGATAACGCGGGTCAGTCTGGGCGTAAAGCCAATTCAAGATTGCTTCCTGCCATTTATTTGGTCCGCCACCTGATGTAGGATCTTCCTCCTTAAAAATGAAAAACTCCTTTTCTTCGTAATTACCACTTTGAATATCAGCAGGTGTTGCTAATTTTCCCTCACTCTTACAAACTTTCAACTTAACATGCACAGGATCATCCCCAGGTTCTGTTCCTGATACAAAAATTTCAGGCCTTGAAGGAAAATCATCATGAGCTCTGTAACCTGAAATTTTATCTACATCAACCGTTACAATTCCTTCTGGCCTCTCAAAACCAATACTTGGCTTACCTGAAAGTGCCTCAAGAACAATTTTTCTCCATATAGGTGTCGCCCCCGAGACACCAGAGGCTACATTCTTCATTTCAGAATTATCATTATTTCCTACCCATACACCAACCATAACTTGTGTATTTCCTCCTATCGCCCAATTATCTCTCTTATCATTAGTTGTACCAGTTTTAACCATAATAGTCCTGCCGGGAATATTAAGAAGAGAATTTGGACCAAATACATCGCTTCTTGCATTATTATCCGACAAAATATCAGATATGATATAGGAAATTTCCGGTGTTAAAACCCGATTCTTTTTCTTTGGTTTTACTTCTTCTAAAACCTTACCATTCAAATCCTCGACTTTAAGAATAGAAACAGGTTCTACCTTAAAACCTTGATTGACAAAAGCGCAGTAAGCACCAGTTAACTCCAAAAGCCTTACCTCACCTCCACCAAGCGTCAAAGAAAGACCAACTCTGCTTAAGGTATCCTTATTTGGTTCAAGAGAAGAAATACCAAGATCGTAGGCCAGTTTAAGCACATTTTCTATACCAGTCATTGCAAGCATCTTAACCGCCGGAACATTCAAAGAATTACCCAGAGCATAACGAACCTGAACAGGGCCTCTGTACTTACCATCATAATTAACTGGCTTATAAGGCTTTCCGCCCTGACCCATACCAAATTCAGTAGGCACATCCATCAAAAGGGTAGAGGCAGTGTAGCCCTTCTTTAAGGCAGCAGCATAAGTAATTGGTTTTATGGCAGAACCTGGCTGTCTCAAAGAAAGAGTAACATTTACTTGTCCGTCATAGTTAGGATCGGAAAAATCTTTCGACCCTACCATTGCTAAAATTTCCCCTGTCTCAGGGTCAAGAACAACAACAGCACCATTCGTAATGTTAAATTTTTCTACTTTTGATATTTCTTCCTTTACTATACCTTGAGCCTTCTCCTGAAGTTTAAGGTCTAAAGTCGTTGTTACTCTCAAGCCTCCTTTTTCCACAACATCCTCCCCATATCTTTCCTCTAAAATTTTTTGGACATACTGAACAAAATGAGGTGCCTTAAAGCCTACATCTTTTGGCTTAAAAACAACATTCCCAAGTTGATTAACCGCTTCTTCCTCCTGATCTCTAGTAATATAACCGTCTTCTCTCATTCTCCTCAAAACCGCTTTAGTTCTTTCAATGTAAGCTTTTGGAGTAGAGGAATAGGGAGAATATACAGATGGCCTTTGAGGAAGGCCTGCCAAAATAGCCGATTCAACAAGATTAAGATCCTTAACTTTTTTGCCAAAATACATTTCAGAAGCAGTTTCTACACCCCAAGCAGTACCACCATATGGAGCTTCATTTAAATACATCTGCAAAATTTCATCTTTTGTATATTTTCTCTCTATCTGAACCGCCAATATAAATTCCCTGATTTTGCGGAAAAGAGTGCGCTCTGAAGTCAAAAGCGTGTTTTTAACCAATTGTTGAGTAAGAGTTGAACCACCTTGAAGCCTTCTCTTTACAACTATATTAAATATCGCCCGCAAATAACCCCTGATATCAAACCCTTTATGTTTATAAAAGTTTTTATCTTCTATAGCTACAGTTGCCTGACGAAGATATAAAGGAACCTCCTCCAGTGAAACTGGAGTCCTCCTTTTATCCTGGAAAATGTCATATAAGGTCTCACCATTTCTATCTAAAATCTTTGTAGAAAAACCTTCTCTCCTTACAACCTTATCAGGAGAAGGAAGATTGAAAGCAAAAAAAGGAACCAAAACAAAAAACAAGGCAAAGATAGTAATAACCGACAAAAAACCTATTTTCGCAAAAAATAATATCCTTTTACTTTTTTCCAAGCTAATTCTCGAACGCAAACCATAAGTTGATATTTTCCTCCTTTTTGCAACCTGTTTCCATCTAGGTACCATTTAGAATATTCTAGAATATAAACACAAAAAGGTAAACTCAAAAAATCAGTTTTGTAAAATAAACAAATTGAAAAGAAAATAAAATTGGGTGTAAAATAAACATCATGGATATAGATGAAGTATTAACAAGAGGAGTAGAACAAATAATTCCATCAAAAGAAGATTTAAAATATCTGATCCAAAAGAGAAAAATAACTCTTTATCAAGGTTTTGATCCTACCACGCCCAACCTTCATATTGGACATCTTGCTGGAATTATGAAACTTCGCCAATTCCAAAAAATGGGTCATAAAATTATATTTCTCATAGGAGACTTTACTGCAAGAATAGGCGATCCCACCGGAAAACTATCAGCAAGGAAAATGTTAAGTGAAAACGAAGTAAAAAGAAATTTAAAAGGCTGGAAAAAAATAGTCCAAAAGATCATAGATTTCAATGGCAAAAACAAAGCAGAAATTGTATTTAACTCTAGATGGAACGAAAAAATAACATTCGCCGACCTTATTAAAATCTGTTCTAATTTTACAGTTCAACAAATGATAGAAAGAAATATGTTCCAGGAAAGAATGAAAAGAAAAAACCCAATTTTTTTATCAGAATTTCTTTATCCTGTAGCACAGGCAATAGATTGTGTCAATTTAAATGTTGATTTAGAAATAGGCGGTTCTGATCAACTCTTCAACATGCTAGCAGGACGCCAACTAATGCTTGCCACTACAAAAAAGGAAAAGTTCGTTATGACACTTAAGCTTCTAACTGACAAGGAAGGTAAAAAAATAGGGAAGACTGAAGGTAACGCAATAGTATTTAACAAAGGAGAAATTGATACATACGGGAAAATAATGAGTTTGCCAGATGAAATAATCTATCCTGCATTTGAACTTCTTACCGAAGTAAGTCTGTCAAAAAAGATGAAAGAAATCAAAGAAAACCCAATGAGAGAGAAGAAAAAATTAGCTTTTGAGATTACAAAAATAATTTACGGCGAAAGAAAAGCAATTCAAGCAGAAATTCACTTTGAAAAAACATTCCAGAAAAAGAAACCAGATTTTAACCAGAAAACAAAAAATATGGGAACATTGGCAAAAACCATAGCTGTTCACACACCAAGAAAATCAATTTCTGAAGCAAAAAGATTAATTATCAACAAAGCAGTAGAAGTAAACGGAAAATTAATTCAAGACCCAACATATAAAACACGAAAAGGGGATAAGATAAAAGTGGGTGAAAAAATATTCTTGCAAGTAGAATGAAGACAAACAAGAAAAAAATTCTCGTCAAAATTATAGTCATTATGGCAGCTCTTGGTCTTTTAGCTTCCTCTGTTCTTCCATTCCTAATTTATCTAAGATAAAAAATGGATCTTTCTGACTCTGTAAAAAAAATTCCACTTGTAGGTGGACACTATGCCAATCTTCTTAAAAAACTTGAAATAGATACCGTAGAAAATCTACTCTTCCACATACCCCTAAGATATGTTGACTTTTCAAACAAGACAAACATAAAAGAGGCCCAAATAGGAAAAACAATAACCATAGAAGCAGAAGTTGAGAAAATCCAAAATGTATATACAAAAAGAGGTAAAAACATTCAAATAGCAGAAGTAAAAGACAAGACCGGTTCTTTGAATATAGTCTGGTTTAATCAACCATATCTTTATAAAACAATAAGAAAGGGAGAAATATATTATTTTTCAGGCAAAGTAAATTTTTTTAACTTTAGGAAAACAATGATTTCACCTGAATTTGAAAAAAAAGAAACAGACGAAAGAATTCACACAGGAAGATTGGTCCCTGTATATCCTCTTACTAAAGGTGTATCAAGCAAATGGTTGCGTTCGCGAATCAGACAAGCCTTAAATATATACAAAAAATCAATTAAGGAAAATCTGCCTCAGGAGGACTTAGATAGTTTTAATATTATGGAAAGAAAGAGGGCATTTGAAAGGGCACACTTTCCTCAAGACAAAAACGAAGCCAGAAAAGCCAAAGAAAGGTTGGCGCTTGACGAGCTTTTGAAATTACAACTTGTTAGCCTTTACAAAAAAGCCAAATGGCAAAAAGAAAATAAAGCAGAAAAATTATTTATAGACAAAGCTAAAGAGAAGTTTACCAAGCTGATTCCTTTTAAACTAACAGAAGATCAAGAAAAAGTAATTTCAGAAATAGAAAACGACCTTAAAAAAGAAATACCAATGAACAGACTTCTTGAGGGAGATGTTGGAAGCGGAAAAACAATTGTAGCCGCGTTTGCAGCCTTCTTGGCTGTCAATAACAGAAAACAAACAGTTGTGATGGCGCCAACTGAGATTTTGGCAAAACAACACTATCAAACGTTTAGCAATATCTTTAAAGGACAAAAAATAAGTCTTGTCACTTCATCATTTAAAAAAATCGAGAAAAATGCAAAAATAATAATAGGAACACACTCTCTTCTTTACCAAAAAGAAATCTTTAAAAAACCAGCACTTGTAATTATAGATGAACAACACAAATTTGGGGTCTTCCAAAGAGGAAAATTGATAAAATCAATAAAAAAAGATAAATGTCCTCATATCCTCACAATGACAGCAACTCCCATCCCTCGAACTATAGCACTGACAGCCTATGGACATCTTGACCTTTCAACTATAAACACTATGCCTTCAGGAAGAAAAAAAGTTTTAACATGGATTGTACCGGAAGAAAAAAGAAAAAAAGCATATGAGTGGATTAAAAATAAAATAAAGAAAGAAAAAGAACAGGTTTTTATAATTTGCCCCCTAATAGAAGAATCAGAAATAGATTCTATGAAACAAGTTAAATCAGCACTATCTGAATACGAAAAACTTAAAAGAGAATTTAGAGAATTCAAAGTAGAGGTTCTTCATGGTAAATTAAAACCAAAAGATAAAGACAAAATAATAAACGACTTTAGAAACAAAAGAATAGATATCTTGGTAAGCACACCGGTAGTTGAAGTTGGGGTTGACATACCAAATGCAAACATAATTGTAATTGAAACCGCTGACAGATTTGGACTCGCTCAACTGCATCAATTAAGAGGCAGGGTGGGGAGAGGTGAAAAACAAGGATATTGTTTGCTTTTCTCCGAAAGCAAATCAAAAAAGACTCTAAAAAGACTATCTGCTTTAAAAGAGGAATCATCAGGTTTAAAACTGGCTGAAATTGATTTAAAATTAAGAGGTCCAGGAGAACTTTGGGGAACAAAACAGCACGGATTTCCAAAATTCAAAGCCGCAAATTGGCAGGATACAAAACTAATCCAGTTAGCACGAAAAATATCAAAAAAAGCTCTTGTCTCCCCCAAAAAATATAAAAACTTACTCCTTGAGGCAAACATTACGAAATTCTAAAATACCTATTGCACAAAAACAGCAAAACAGGATAAAATAAAACCTGTATGACACCTTTACCAAAAAGAAAACACACACATTCAAGAACAGGCAAAAGAAAAAATAGCAGTTCCAATCGCTATTCCCTGCCACAAACTGCAAGATGCCCGAATTGCAAAAAACTAAAGATTATCCATCAAGTCTGTCTCCATTGCGGAAAGTAAAATGAAATCTCCCTATGACCCTCGACACCAAAAAAGAAGAGAGATAATAAAAGTACTTTTTGCAGAGGAATTTGTTCATCAAGAAAGAGACTTCTCACTCATAGATAAAATACTTAAAAAGAAAAGCAGGATAGATAAAATGATAGAGGAATCAGCTCCCGAGTGGCCAATTGACAAAATTAATAAAATAGACCTAGCTATACTGCGTCTTTCAGTTTTTGAGATGATTGAAAAAAAGGCTCCGCCCAAGGTTATAATAGACGAGGCAGTAGAACTTGCAAAAGAATTTGGCAGCGAAAGTTCGCCTGCATTTGTAAACGGAGTTTTAGGAAGTATATACAAAAAAATTGAAAATGGAAAAAACTGAAAAAAACTACCAGAAAATAGAGAAAATAGTAAAAGAGACATTATCTGAAATGCTTGGTATTGAAACAACAGATATAAGCAGTGATGATATTCTAACAGAGCATCTTCATATGGGACCTACTGAAATTACAGACTTAACTGAAAAATTAGCTCAAAGAGGAATTATCATAGAAAATGATATCTTCAAGGAAGTAATCACCGTGGGAGAGCTTATAGAATATATAATAAACAATGTCGATTTCTAAAATAGAAGAAATTAAAAAAAAGTTTAAAGATAAAAAAATTATCGAGGAAGCCTTAACTCACCGCTCCTGGGTTAATGAAAACAAGGGAGAAAAAAGAGATAACAATGAAAGATTAGAATTCTTGGGAGATGCAATTCTCGAATTTATAGTCTCAAAACACCTATTTTTCCAATTCCCAAAAAAAAATGAAGGCTTTTTAACCACACTGCGGTCAAACCTAGTAAACACAACAGGTTTGGCTTCGGTAGCAAGGGAGCTCGATTTGGGTAGACACCTATACCTCTCCAAAGGGGAAGAGGAAACAGGAGGAAGAACAAACCCTTCAATTCTTGCCGATACGGTAGAGGCTATAATCGGTGCTATTTATATAGACCAAGGATTGGAAAACACAGAAAAATTTATAGAAGAAAATATACTCTACAAAATTAAAGATCTAATAAAAAAACCGCTCAAAGACCCAAAAAGTAGACTGCAGGAAAAAATACAAGCAGAAGGGATGCCAGCACCAAAATATGTAGTAGTAAAGGAAATGGGACCTGATCACCAAAAAACTTTCGTTGTAAGGGTAAGTATTAATGGAGAACTGCTAGAAGAAGGCGTTGGGAAAAGCAAATCCGAAGCAGAACAACAGGCAGCGCAAAAAGCTCTTGATAAATTCGATAGAGACAATTAAAATTAAGCCTTATGATCAAAATAAGACTAACAAGATTGGGGAAAAGAAACAATCCTTTTTACAGAATTGTAGCAATAGAAGAAAACAAAAAAAGGGAGGGGGAACCTATTGATATTCTAGGTTTTTGGGATAAAAGTAATAAAAAAATAGAAATTAATAAGAACAAACTCGAAGAATGGAAGAAAAAAGGGGCTGTTGTTACAAAAGCGGTTGAAAATCTGCTATAAAAGCATGGATGAATTATTAAAATTTCTACTAAACTCCATAAGCGGGGAGGATGTTCAATTCGAAAAAAAGGAAGATTCAGGTATAATTACTTACACTATAAAACCTAAAAAAGAAAAAACAGGCCTTATAATAGGAAAAAACGGCAAAACAATAAAAGCCATTACCCAAATACTCAAGATAAAAGCAACAATAGAAAAAAAGAGAGTTTTTGTTAACCTAGAATCTCTTCAATAAACTCTAACAAAAAAGAATCACTCAATAAAGGGGTTAGTTCTCGTGTATGGGCCTGTAGGAGACAATTGTTGACTAAATTGAAATCTTTCCATTTTGCTTAAGACTTCCAATGTTTTCTTTTCATCCTCAGTCAAATCTCTCAACGGAGTATCAAGGCTAACAGCAGTTTTTGAGGCAATATAAGGAGACCAAAAATCTCGAATTTCCAAATCAGCAGTCAAAAGCTCACCTTCTGAAGAAAAATTAAATCTTTCTACAGACATTAACGGAACAATATTTTCCACTCTTTTCAAGAACAAAAGAACCTGTTCCATTTCTCCAATTACTTCTAGCCTCACTCCATCAGTTAAAACCTGATCCCCTCCAGCTGATTCTGAAGAAGACAAAGAAACCTGATAGCTTTCAACAGGAAGGACATATTCTGAAAGTAAACTCTTAATCCCCATAAGAGTATTAAGAATCGGACTTTTAGTAGGCAAAAAAATAGCAGTTGAACTAAAATAAATAGGCACCGCATCGGAATTAAGCTTTTCCAACTTATTCTTTTTCTCAAGCAATAAAGACTCTTTCTTTCTTAGGTTATCTATTGTTCTTTTTTGTTCCAATACTTTAGATAAACCAACCTTAAAAACGACAATTATCAATAAGAGAAACATAAAAAAAGAAATAAAAGGCACAAAATCCGACAAATTAAACGTGTTGGTGTTAATTTTAACTCTAGAACCTGCACTTATATTTTCTTTCATATTTTAAAATCTAACTGCAACTTATAACCTGAACTAGGACTAAACTCCAAGGAATCAACAACTACATTTTTGTAATTTTGATTTTCCTTAATAGCAGAAAGCAACCCCATCAAATCCTGATAACTGAAAACCACCAAAGAAAATGACAAGCTGCCTTTGTTAATTTCTCCTTTTTCTAAACTCCAAGAATTAATTTTATCCAAAAAAGACTTTAAATCTTCAGCTCTTTTCAAAGAATCACGCGAAGATAAAATTACCTGAGCTTTTTGAGCTCTATCACCAATGAAATTGTACTTTTCTTCAACTTCAGTAAGTGCTTTCAGATCATTTTGTAAAGAGGACTCGCTTCTCTTTAAAGAATCTATTTTACCTTGATTCAAAATTATCAAAAAAACAAAAACCAAAGAAAAAACAAAAAAAATCAAAGCCAAGACTAAACTTACACCTCTCAGAGAACGACCTGCTTCTGAAAAAGACAAAACCCTACGCCTCTTGGAAATTAGTAAATTTACTTCACTCATAAATTATTCCCTTTCAGCTAGTCCTACAGCCACACCATACAAATGAGAATAATCAGAAATTTGCTTCCTTAATTCTTCAGATAAAGAAATATTTGCAAAAGAGTCTCCCAAAATAACTTCCTGGCTAAACTCTTTAACAAGATAAGACAACAAACCCGGCATACCTGCCGTTCCTCCACAAATAATTATTTGTTTCACCTGAGATCTTTCTTCAGATTCAAAATATTGTATAGCCTTCTTAATCTCATCTAAAACAAAACGTAGTGGAAACTCCATAGCCTGAAGTAATTTTCTATCAAGTTTATCCTCTAATAGGCCATAGGATTTTTTATACTCTTCAGCTTGCATCGCTTCTATTCTCAAATTTTGAACTATAGCCCTCGTCAAAGATTCGCCTCCCCCTTGAATAGAACGAGAAAAATAAAGATTTCCATTTTTGGCTATACCAACATCTACAGACAAAGAACCAAAATTAACAATAGCAACAGGTTCAGAAACTCTGCCAAATACACGGGAAACAGAGATTAATTCGTTCTCTACAGCCAATACTTTAAGACCTGCCATCTCTGCTAAAGCTAAATACTTTTCAATATAAGACGATCTGGCTGCAACCAAAAGAACTTTAACACCCTCTGAAATATTATTGCTCCTCTCCAATATCTTGTTTTGCACAACTGCTTCCTCAAGCGGTATCGGAATGTACTGGTCAAGCTGCCATTTAAGAGCAGCCTCTATTTCATGATCTGAAAGGGAAGGGAAATTAACGGTTTTAACAAAAACAAACCTTTCAGGAAGCGAAATATTCACACTTCGTGAAGATATCTTTGCTTCATTAAAAAGCTTCCTTATCAAATCAGCAACAGGCACCAGCTCCTTCTCCTCTTTGACAGCTTCAAGAGAAACTCCAGAATAAGCCACTATACCAGAACCCTTGAGAGCAAAGCCTTCACCTTCCTTGGTTAGTTCTACTACTTTAATTGTTTTGGAGCCTATATCAAGACCTACAGACATTTTTTACTTTGTAAGACCCCCAGTTTTGCTGACTAAACCTGCTTCAAAGATAGAAAGTGGAGCACGATAGAGCTCAACTACTTCAACTCTCCTTGAGGCTTGCCCCGCAGTACCCAAAGAACTAATCCTACGTCCTTGAGAAGGAAAACTCTGACCCACAGGAGCTTTAACCGCAAAGCTCTGGGGAGTTGAATTATAAATGAACCTAATGCGAGCAAAAAGAGGTCCTAAAAACGGATTGATAGGAATAGAATCAACAGTGGCTTTATAAGAATAATCTCCGCAATCCTCTACTGAAGGAGTAGCAAAACCCGGAGAACGACCCGCCTGAGGATCAAAAGCATACCTTTTAACTCTTATGCTAGAAAAATTTCCACCAAATACTTGATCTCTGTTCCCATAATAAACTACAACTTCTAAAGCAGGCAGATCAGAATTAGAACCCCAGCACAAATCGAAGCTATTACCACTAAAACATGGCTTACCTGTGCAAGTCATTTGATTAGGGTTATTATCGTCATGAGAAACAAACCAAAGTGTGGCTACCTCTCCGTTTTTATACCTAGAATCAAAATCAGCAAAATTAATAAAATTCCCCGCTCCCAAATCCGAAGGTACTACATTAAAGCTTGCTCCAGATTCGGTAAAGTTACCAGTTGTAACGCCACTTGAAAGAAAATTTTCAATCCCCGCCTCTGCTGCTGAAAAAGCTTTAGAAGATTCCTCTTCTGTTGTAGTTATAGAAACATCGGTTACTGACCTTGAAGCAATAGAAAGAACAACGGTTAATACAACAGCCATCCCCAAAAGAACAAGCAAAACAGCCTGACCCGAATTTCTGCCTGAACTTTTAAAAAAGGCAGGAACACTCATAGTTTCATTGTAAATAACCCAAAAAAAAAGTCAAGAGCAGATACTAATAATTCCGCAAAACAACACGACCTGTAACACTTATCGCATCAGACTCAATACTTGTTACACCTTTAGTTCTTGCAGCAAGATAGATCGTTACGTATTTATCTGTAGGGGAAAAACTAAAATTGCAAGAAGTAATAAAAAGATTTGAACCAGTTAAATCTTGACCATCCATTACCAATTTTCTATCAGAACCAGAAACAATAGGGCATGAAACACTTACATTTTGATCGTTTTGATTTTTGAAAATAATACTAGTCGAGCCAACCGCCACAGTACCTGTTTTCGCTTCTCTTAAATTTCTTTCAATCCTAGCAATAGCATTCTCAAGTTCAGCCCTTACTTTTACTGCAGATTCACTCTTTTTAGACCCCTTCACAGAATACAAAACCATAGAACCAATAAGAACGGCCAAACCAGCAAAAACACCTGTTACCACAAGCATCTCAATTAAAGAAAAACCACCAATATTGGAAAAACCTTTCATATTATTCCTCACTAGTAAATACTGTAGTCAAAGTTACTATGTGCTCTCCCTGATTGTCTGTCCATTTTACATCAACAGTTGATTTGACACTCTGTTTTCCAATACCAGTCAAATACCTATATAACCTCGCCTCACGCTTGTAAATTTTACCTGTCATATTGTTCACACAACTCCCAGAAGAAGACCAATTCAAATTATTTAGACAATAGTCGGTATCATTAGAACCGTCATCACCATCTGCTTTATTATAAAAATCGGACCAATTTCTCTTCTTTTCGCTTCTTAACCATTCCATTGCCTCTTCCGCCAAACGTTTTGCTTCTGTGTCTTGCTTTGCACGGTAGGCAGTTTTAATCGAAACTGCCGAAAGCCCAACAACAGCAACAACAATCATCACAGCCAAAGTTAAAGCTACAAGAAGCTCTATTAAAAATTGTCCTTTATCTTTCTTAATATTTATTTTGATTACCATTCTCTATTGTTCAGCCACACTAATTTGTCCTCCAGGAGTAATAAAAACACTAACCGGGAATAAACCAGAGAGTAACGACACAGTTACTTGCTTAGTTGCCAACAAACTTGTATTTCCCTTTGGGGTATAAAAAACAACACCATCCAAACCATAAGAATCACTGGGAGAATTAAAATTGCCAATTGTAAAAGAGCTCGGAATGCTTACACTCAAGCTATTAATATAAGAATTACTACCTCCACTCCTACATACACCCCTAATTTGATACGTTGTACCACTCAACCAACGAAACTGATAACCAAGTAAATAACCTGAAGCACAACTACCTTTACCAGACATAGCATAACTTTGAGCCTTGCGCAAGTCACCCTCAATCTTTCTTGCTGCCGCCCAAACTGCCTGTCTCTGAGAATAGCGACGAAAGTTAGCATAACCCAAGCCAAATAAAATAGAAATAACAAGAACAGAAACTAAAACTTCTATTAATGTGAAACCAAAATAAAAGGGCGGTCTATCACGCATAAATTAAGGATTGGTAACTTTATAATTGCAACTAACACCACTGCCACAAGAGGTTCCACAACCAGACACAGAACCACTTGCTGACTCAAGAGAAGCACAAAGAGCATAAGAAACACAATTTCCACTAACACTAGAGGTGCAGGAATAAGTATAATTTCTAGTAGTCCCTAAAGGATCTGTAGGAATCGAGCTTATATAATTAGGGACAAGAGAAGGAATGGAAGATAGATTCATACCTGAACTAGTGGATGGGTATTTACCATTGTCCGCCTTATACATCTCAAGTGCAGATCTCACTGCTTCCAAATCAGATTTTCTTTTGGCATCACGCGAACTCCTCCGAGCATTTTGAATTCCAAAAAAAGAAAGGGAGAGCAATATCCCAATAATAGAAATTACAACTAAAAGTTCTACTAAAGTAAAACCTTCTGTTTTATTAGCTAACTTCCTCATAACATACAAACATTATAAAGGACAAACATTAGATTGACTCGGAATAGTATTTGTTTCGCCGGATTTACCATTGGAACAAACAACCCAGTATTGATAAGTTGAATAAGCTTCTAAATTAGCTCTCAAAGAATATTGAGATTGATCGCTACTATAAACATAAAAATAGGTACTAGATCCACCTGATGGGTCATTGGGACAGTTAGACAAACCTAAACTAGTGCAAAGATTAGAAAAGATAACATTAGGATAAAGACCATTATTATTATTTGCATAATTCTCAAGAGCTGTCTGGTATTGCCTTAAATCAGATTTTCTTCTTGTATCCCGAGCCTGCTTTTGAGAACGAGAATAAGAAACTAAAGCCAACGAAGCAAGTATACCAATAATGGAAATAACTACCAAGAGCTCAATAAGAGTAAATCCAAAAATCTTACTTTTGCCTTTCTTAACTAACATAATCAGGGTTTAACAAAATACTCACAACCACTAGCCGAAGGGAATCTATTTGACGAACAACTTGTATAAATACACTTATCATCAGCCTTATTTTCTAAACAAGCATACAAAGTATAATCACCGGTAGCAGAATCATAGTCATAATAATAACTTCTATCAGAAGAGGGATCTTTTGGCAATACATTCATATAAACAACCCCATTAGAAGAAAAGGAACCGCCCCAATCACAAACTGACGAACCAGTCCCACAACCTGATATCCTACCGCTACTTGCTGGCGGATATCTACCCTTGTCATTATAGTAAACTCTCAAAGCTGTCTGAATATTTCGAAGATCAGACTTCCTTTGCGCATCACGAGCACGTTGACGCGTAGCGTTGTAGTTAGCAACAAGTAAAGTTGCCAAAATTCCAATTATGGACACTACAACCAAAAGTTCAACCAAAGTAAAACCGAAAGAATTTATCTTTGAATTTTTTATCATATCCTAAGGCAGAGCAGTATCCGTTGGTCTTACATTAGCACTAGTTATGGCAAAGTTGCAAGGCCCCCCACAACTACTACCAGCAGGTATTCCTGTAGAAGAACAATCAGAATTAACACAATTTTGATCTTTAGGATTTTCTAAATGTGCGTAAAGCTGGAACGCAGAAGACGAGGCCACATAATAATAAGAAAATCCAGAAGGATCAGCAGGTAGCGCTTTAAAATAAATTACCCCAGTTGAGCTATCTTTAAATTCGCCAGAACCCCAAGAACACGTTCCAGTAGAGTAAGGACAAGCAACAATCTGACCATTATTTGAAGCAGGATAACGACCTTTATCTGAGTAAAACATCTCCAATGCATTGGCAATTTGCTTTAGATCTGATTTTCTTTTCGCATCACGAGATCTCATCTGAGAAGACTGAAAACTATTTAAACCAACAGTAGACAAAATTCCCAAAATAGCTATTACTACAAGAAGCTCTATTAAAGTAAAACCAGATTGCTTTTTACACCTAAAGTTATAATTAGTTTTAGGCAGTCTAAACATATAATTATATTAACAAGTCTATTTAACCACCGCAACACCATTAGTCCTGGCTGTATTGCAAAAACGCACACCGCAACTTATCTTTTGATAAAGAATGTTCTTACTGTAATCGGGCATTCTTTTAGTTTCATAAGCTGCATAAATAAAATATTTACCATCCTTAAAAAAATATATATAACTAAAACCTTTATAAGATAGGGGGTCTTGGGGAATTTTTTCAAGAAAAGGAGGATAATTGCTATCTAAAGGATCACGGAGGCTATCCTTACCCCAATCGCAAGGGACCATATCTACAATTTTGTCTCTCAAAGCACCAGACTCTTTTACACTCATACCTGTCTTATCTCTTAATACTTTCGTATTATCATCTGCACAAGCAATTATTCTACCGTCTTCACTAGAATCTGGATAATATCCAAACACCCTCCTGTAATCTTCCAGAGCTCGGGCAATATTACCAATATCTTCACTTCTTCTTAAATCTCTCTCTCTTTTGAGAGACTCACTAAAGCCAAAAACTGAGACCAAAAAAACAATAAAAAAAATTAAAAACAACCTCAAAATGTCTTTTATTAATAAGGGTTGCATTGGTTACCGGCAGAACAATAACCATTACAATTAGGATCAGTGTAATTAGGCTGGCACTCAGGCATACCATCATCTCTGTAAGTTATGGGTTGGCAAACACCAGAGAAACAACCATAGATAGGCGGTTTTCTATAAGGATCAGGTGCATTAGGACTTGCCACATAATAATTATAACCATAATTTGTATCCGGCCCGCATATATTTCCAACACAACCAAGTTCTATAGCCTGTTGATCTTTACTATTCTCTAAATTGGCAAAAATCCAAAACCACTTGCTACAAGTTGAGGAGGTATCAGGTTGATAACGATAATTATCTTTTGTCCGGGGGTCACAAGGTATCTTTGAGATATATGTTTTCATAAAATTCGCATCTGGGTCTTTACAATTAGGCAGGGAAGAGGGATAACAATTATAATCCTTCTCATACTCTTCAAGAGCAATCTTAATTCTATTTAAATCAGATTTTCTCCTTGCATCATAACCCTTAAAAATTTGTCTTTTATAAACAAAAACACCCAACAAGACCAATAAAGACAAAAAGGCAACTACAACAAGAAGCTCTATCATTGTTAATCCCAAAAACAATTTCCTTTTCATATTAAAAAAAGCTAAATTTATCCTCCAAGAACAAAACAAGCCAAAAAGAAAAAATCAAGAAAGGACCAAAAGGTACAGGTCTGCCAAATTTTGCCTTGCCCATTAAAACAAGAATAATCCCAACTAAAGCACCAGTCAAGAAAGAAACAAAGATCCACACCAAAGCACTAGGAAAACCCAAAAAAAATCCCAAAGGCAAGGCGAGTTTTACATCCCCCAAACCCATCCCTCTACCTTTTGTAATAAGGCTTAAGAAAAGCAAAATAAAAGACAACAAAAAAGCAAAAAATAATCGCATCCAAAAAACACTATCTGAAATCAGAATAGAGGTAATAATAAAAAGGAAAAATAAAAAGAACACAGGAATATCAAAGATAACTTTATACTCCAAATCAATGATAAAAATAATTTCAAGGACTAAAAAGACTATCAACAAATAGGGCAAAGCAACCCAGGACAGGGAGGACAGGGTCGGATCCTGTCCAATAAAAAATATTCCATTTTTGAGAAAAATATAGACCAAAACAAAACCAACAGCAGTAGAAAATTCAATAAAGGGGTAGCGCCAAGAAATTCTCTTTTTACAGTTGCGGCATTTGCCGCCAAGTGCGATAAAGGAAAAAAGAGGAATATTGTCATACCAGCTGATTGTTTTTTTACAGATAGGGCAAAACGACCTCTCAAAAACAAAAGGTATTCCCCGTGGCAGTCTATAAGTCAAAGCGCTTATAAAAGAACCAAAGATTAAACCCAAAAGGAAAATAAAAAATACGAACAACATATACTAAAAAATAGTAAAACAAAAAAAATAACAAAGCAAATTAACAACTGAGACACAAAAAACTAC
Source organism: Candidatus Woesebacteria bacterium (assembly GCA_013374855.1). Lineage (GTDB taxonomy): Bacteria > Patescibacteriota > Microgenomatia > UBA8517 > UBA8517 > Ch104c. Next base: position 736,115 of record CP055308.1, read on the forward strand.
CAAGGAAAAGCTCACAAAAAAGGAGAAAAGTTGTAAAAACTACGGAAGACAAATATAACACCCAGTAGCGCTACCAGAATCTGGAGCAGTCTTACATGTAGCATCATTCGGACAAGCGTCAGGAGGAAAATCAACTGGTAATGTAGCTTTACACCTCTTCCAAGCTTCATCTCTAAAATTTGCAGAATATGGCTTCCAACAAACATAAGTACTATCTCCCTGGGTCTGCCTGTTATAAATAAAGAGATGCTTCTGGCTGCCCGTTATTCTAGTTACAAAAGATGCTTTCAACTCAGAGGTGCCACCAGCAGAAAGATTTTTCAGCATTGGCTGACCACCGTTAACAGGATCCCTATCGCTTTTAATTTCCACCAGACCGCTGCTGAGAGGCTTAGTAGTATCATTAGCACTGGAATTCCAAGGATAGTAACCATTAGATGTATAGAACCTATCTATTCCACCAATCAACTGTTCTGCGTCTGATCTCAAACCAGTATCTTTACTCCTATTTATTTGTTCAATCGGATTGATAGCAGACAATACTGCAACGGCAAGAATTCCAAGAACAGCAATAACAATTAGAAGCTCAATGAGGGTAAATCCTTTTTTGTAACTATGCATATCTATTTTCAATATAGAACAATATTTTCCAACTTGTCAAGAGGCAACTTCTCCACTTTATCAACTCTACAAATAATTTCACCAATTCTGATACACGAAAACAGAAATTCTAAACTCCAAATCCTAAACAAATGATTAATGGCTAATGGTCAATGGTTAAGGTGTTTTGTTTATGGTTTGGAATTTGTAAAATTGGATATTGTTTGAGATTTAGGATTTAGATATTAGGATTTATTGCATCAGCCATCGGTAAATTGTTATTTGTCTAGAATTTAGATATTAGAATTTAGAATTTATTGCATTAACCATCAACCATTAATCATTAATACTAAAACTGACTTGTAAGATTATAAATTGGCAGGATCACAGCAATAACTAAAAACCCTACGCCTATTCCTAAAACAATCATAACTAAAGGCTCAATAGCAGCAGTTAAAGCCTTTACTTTCTGATCAGACTCTACTTCAAACACATGGCTGACTTTAGCCAAGACTTCACTCATCTTGCCGGTCTCTTCTCCAACTGCAATCATCTGAGAAAGTATATAAGGAAAAGCTTCAGGATGTTTACTAAAAGAAAAAGCAATGGGAAAGCCCTTTTCAACATCTTTGGCAGACTCATCAAGAGCCTCAGAAATTACCGCGTTTCCTACAACCTGCGAGGAAATACTCAACGAATCAAGAATGGAGACCCCAGTACCTGTTAGAAGACTTAACGTTCTTGTCAGTTCCGTTAAGATAACCTGTCTTTGTAAATCACCAAAGATGGGAATCTTCAAAATAAGTTCATCCACCTTACGCTTCCCCGACTTTGTCTTGCGATAACCAATAAAAAAATTAAGGAAGACAGCAAAAGCAGCTAAAAACAACCACCAAAACTTAGCAAAAAAACCGGAGACATTCATTAGTATTTTAGTGGGGGTAGGGAGTTCGGCCCCAAACTCGGAATACAAAGAAAGCATCTTGGGAATTACAAAAACCATCATCACAAAAGCAACAACAATCATTCCTATAACTACTATAACAGGGTAAATAAGAGCTCCTTTTACTTTACCTTTAAACTCAATCTGTTTCTCCAAAGTATCAGACAGACGAGAGAGAACATTATCCAAAACACCACCAGCTTCCCCTGCCTTTATTAAAGCGACATATGTTTGACTGAAAACATCAGGATACTTGGATATAGCGGAAGAAAATGACTGTCCCTCTTCCACATCAGCTAAAATCTGAGAAACAATCTCCTGCATTCTGCCTCGCGATTGTACTTTTAATATATTCAATGCCTCCGTTATTGGAAGACCTGCACCGACCATTGTAGAGATCTGACGAGTAAAATTACTCACTTCCTCCGCTTTTACTTTCTTTCCCAAACCTTCTATAAGAGATAGTAAATTACTCTTTGCTTCAACAGAAAGGGAAATCAATATCAACCCCTTTTCCCTAATAAGCTGGGCCGCATACTTCTCATCATTTGCCTCCACTTTTCCCCTCACTAACTTGCCGTTTTTGTCTTTTGCCTTGAAATTAAAGGTTTTCATCAAAGATGTTAACCAACTCCCAGCAGACGAGCCAACTCGTCAGGGCGGAGAGAATAAGATTGAGCTACCTCCAACGAGATTTTGCCAGATTTTACAAGCTCGACCAAAGAGGATTCCATTGTCCTCATACCAAACTCGTGGGAAGTCTGGATGATGTTATCAAGAAGATGAGTTTTTCCTTCTCTTATAACTGTCCGAACAGCAGGTGTGCCAAGCATAACTTCATAAGCAACCACACGCCCCCCACCAATTGCCGGCAAAAGCCGCATAGAAAAAACGCCTTCAAGAGTATTAGAAAGCTGCAATCTCACTTGACCCTGTTGGTTTTGTGGAAAAACATCAACAATCCTATCTATAGTCTGAGATGCCGAATTAGTGTGGAGAGTAGCAAAAACAAGGTGGCCAGTTTCGGCAATAGTTAGAGCAGCAGCTATTGTTTCATAATCCCTCATCTCCCCAACCATTACAACATTCGGGTCCTCGCGTAAAACGCTCCTTAGTGCTATTTGCCAAGAATGAGTATCATTACCCACTTCTCTTTGAGAGATAATAGACTTCTTAGGCGGTATAACAAACTCAATCGGATCCTCAATCGTTACAATATGTTCACTCCTTGTCCTATTAATCTCATCAAGTACTGCAGCCAAAGTAGTAGACTTCCCGTGTCCCGTAGGCCCCGTGACGAGAATAAAACCCTGCCTTAGATTTGCAAATGAATGAAGAATCTTGGGCAAGCCGAGTTCTTCTATTGTCAAAATCTGACTAGGAATTACATGAAAAGAAAGAGAGTAAAATCCCCTCTGGTAATAAGCATTAACCCTAAAACGAGAGTTCGAAAGGTAAAAGGAAAAATCAAGATCTCTATTAACCTTAAATCTCTCGTACTGCTCAGGTTTTAACACCAAAGGAAGAGCTTCTTCCATGAACTCCCTCGTCACAATTGGTTCGTTCGGAACAGAATATAAGCTCCCATCTATCCTAATACAAGGAGGAACCCCGACTATCAGGTGAAGATCTGAGGCTTTTTTCTCAACCGCTAAATTTAAAAGCTCTATTACGCTCAACATAGGGCAGCTACATCATTATAACAACAATACCACAAAACACCAAGAAACAAAATCTACTCCTGGGCAACTCTCAAAACTTCTTCTACAGTTGATATTCCCTCAATAACCTTCAAGTATCCGTCTTGCTTCATTGTAACCATACCTTCTGATCTTGCTTGCTTCTCAATTTCTGCTGCAGGGCTTCGTTCTAAAATCATTCTACTTATTTTTTCAGTAACAGGCATTACTTCAAAAATTCCAATCCTCCCGTAATATCCACTATCTCCACATCCTGCGCAACCTTTCCCGCGATACAAAATGTTATCCTTCTTGTTAGACGGCCAAAGGCTACCCAACACCTCCTTAATTTCTTTTATAACCTTCTCATCTGCTTCATACTCCTCTTTGCAATCCTCGTGGATCTTTCTCACTACCCTTTGTGCCAAAACGGCGGTCATTGATGAAGCTAAAAGATAAGGCTCAGCACCCATATCAAGTAAGCGAGGCAGAGCCCCAGAAGCATCGTTCGTATGAAGTGTGGAAAAGACCAAATGACCAGTTAATGAAGCCTGTATTGCAAGATCTGCAGTCTCACGATCCCTTATCTCTCCAACAAGAATAATATTCGGATCTTGCCTTAAAAACGCCCTTAAACCTGAAGCAAAAGTCAATCCTGCTGCTGGGTTAACCTGAACCTGATTAACACCCGGTATCTTGTATTCTATCGGGTCTTCAAGAGTAACAATATTAACCTTCGGAGTATTAATTCTTGAAATAATAGAGTAAAGAGTAGTTGTCTTACCAGAACCTGTAGGGCCGCAGATTATTATTATTCCATGAGGACGCAAGATGGCCTCTTCCAGATTTTTAAGTGCAAGTCCCCGCAATCCAAGTTCAGGAAGATCGGGTACTCCACCAGTCTTTTTCAAAAGCCTCATTACAACCTTTTCCCCCCAAGCTGTGGGTAACGTAGAAACACGAAGGTCAACATCTTCTGAAGCTTCTGTAAAATTAAATCTTCCATCCTGTGGCACCCGCTTCTCATCAATCTTAAGACCAGAAAGAATCTTAATCCTTGAAACCAAAGCATCATGCAAAGGTTTTGGAACCGTTAATTTTTCCTGCAAGATACCATCAATTCTGTAACGCACTCGGGTCGTTTTTTCCTGCGGCTCTATATGAATATCTGATGCTCTAGCTCTTACCGCAAAATCAAGAATATTCCTTACAATTTCTGCTATTTTTTCGTCTTTTATAAAAGTCTGTCGGCCAACATCAATAATTTTAGAATAACCTGATTCAGTTGTAACATCCTTTAAAGCCTCCGTGACTTCTTTTGATAAAGAGGTGGCATATTTTACAGCAATAAATTCATCTATTTGTCCTTCTTCAGCTGCCAATGGCCTTACTTTAAAACCAGTTTTTTGTTCTACAAACTCTATAGCAAACATATCCAGAGGATTAGCCATTGCAAGTTCCATAACATTCGTTGTTCTATCAATTGACAAGGGGAAAACCTTAAATCTTTCGGCTATTTCTTTGGGTAGAACAGCCATAGCCTCTGGAGATAATGGTTGAGTAGAAAGATCCACAAAGTCAAAATTATTAAGAGATGCTTTGGCTTTAGCTAAATCTTGAGAAGAAACGACATTCAAAGATTTAATAATTTCCTCTTCATCCTTTCCAGTTTGAACCACCTTAAGCTTAACTTCCTCTGCTTTCTCTTGATTTAGAACACCTTCCTTAACAAGAAAATCAATCAAACCTGTATTTTGTTGAAAGCCGTTCTTTTTATGGGCAGACATACACTAACTTTACATCAGAAAAAATATTGTATCAAGTCCAGGTAAAAATCTGATAATATATGCCTATGCACGCGTACCTCTTGCATTCTAGAAAAAACAATTCCATTTTGGAAGAAGAAATAAACAAAATTCTCCAAAAAGAGGGGGCAAAAAAAATCGAGTTTCCAGTTAAAACAATAAAAGAAGTTGAGGAATTAAAAAAAACTACAAAAATAATAAATCCACAAAAGAAAGCATTAATCATGCGAGATATAGAAAAAGCCTCTTTACCAGCACTCAACGCCATGCTTAAAATTCTAGAAGAGCCTCCCGGCAATACTTGTTTTATTCTCACAACCCGTAACTTAAATTCAGTTATTGGTACTATAAAGTCAAGATGTCAAATAATTACTATTCGCGAAAAAGCCGTACTTGAAAAAGAAAAGGAAGAAGAAATCCAAAAATTCCTAGAGGCAAAAGAGGGAGAAAAATTTTTGTTTATAAATAAAATAAAAAAAAGAGAAGAAGCTATAAATCTTCTGGAAAACTTAATAAGCTATATTGAACCAAAAATAAAAGACAACCCAAACAAATCAGAACTTGCCAAAATACTAGAACTTTCCAAAAACGCACTAATTGCTATAAAATCAAACGGTAATATAAAACTTCAGTTGACAAAAATAGCAATCAACCTTTAGGATACCTTTATCATCAAAATAAATCTAATTTGAGGTATAATTAAGTTATGCAAAATCCAAAAGATTATACAGCTGAGCAAATCCAAGTCCTTGAGGGATTAGAACCAGTTCGCAAAAGGCCGGGAATGTATATTGGCTCAACTGATTCAAGAGGCCTTCATGAATGTCTTCGTGAAATAGTAGATAATTCTGTAGATGAGTCGTTCGCGGGAGTAGCAACAGATATTTGGGTTATGCTCAAAAAAGACGGGTCAGCAATAATAAGAGACAATGGCAGAGGAATCCCTGTAGAAAAACACAAAACTGGAGTCTCTGCTCTTGAGCTTACTATGACAAAGCTTCATGCTGGAGGAAAATTTGGAGGTGGAGCATACAAAGTCTCAGGAGGTTTACATGGAGTTGGGGCTTCTGTTGTTAACGCTCTTTCAAAAAACTTTCGTGTAGTAGTTCTAAGGGACAACAAGGCATATTACCAGGAATATAAAACTGGCAAACCTCTTAAAGAAGTAAGCGAAGCAAATCAAAAACAATTAGATGAATGGCTTCCAAAAGAGTGGGGTATTAAAATAGGAGAAAACCAAACAGGAACAATCACACAATTTTGGCCGGACACGGAAGTTTTCAAAGATGCCAAATTTGAAAAAAACAAAGTAAAATCACTTTTGAAAGACAGAGCATACCTAGTGGGGGGATTATCTTTTCATTTCTTTGATGAAAGAGATAATGATGAGTCTCACTATTATTTTGAGGGTGGAATAAGATCGTTTGTAGCTCACACAAATCGTGGAAAACAAACTATATCAGACGTTATATACATATCAAAAAAGGATGAAAATATCTCTTGCGAAGTGGCTATTCAGTACAATGATGGAATAAATGAGCTTGTAAAAGGATATGTAAACGGAATTAATACTATCGATGGGGGAACACATATAACAGGATTCAGGATTGCGCTAACAAGAGCTATTCTCGATTATATTAAAAAGCTAAACGGAGAAAACGCCAAAAATGCGCTCACATTAACAGGGGATGATACCAAAGAGGGACTTACTGCTGTTGTTTATGTTAAAATGCCTTCTGAATCGCTACAATTCGAAAGCCAGACCAAAGCAAGACTAAATAATCCTGAAGTTCAGGGATTTGTAACATCGGCAGTTAAAGAAGGTTTAGACACCTATTTTGAAGAGCATCCACAAGACGCAAGAAGAATTATAGAAAAGATACTACTTGCTGCAAAAGCACGGCTTGCCGCCCGTGCTGCCAAAGAAGCAGTCCTGCGGAAAGGAGCACTAGATGGGGCTTCGCTTCCCGGAAAACTCGCCGATTGCCAGTCAAGAGACCCATCAGTAAGCGAACTATATATTGTAGAAGGGGACTCGGCTGGAGGAAGTGCCAAACAGGGAAGAGACAGAAAATTTCAAGCGGTACTACCCCTTGGAGGAAAAATTTTAAATACAGAAAGGGCACACTTGGACAAAATAGTAAAATTTGAAGAAATAAAAGATTTAATTGTCGCACTCGGGGGGGGAATAGGAGATAGTATAAACTACGACAAAATAAGATACCACAGAATAATAATAATGTGTGATGCCGATGTCGACGGCCAGCATATTACTACACTGCTTCTTACCTTCTTTTACAGGCATATGAGAGAAATAATAGAAAGAGGGTATCTTTACATAGCCCAACCGCCACTTTATAAAATAACAGCCGGCAAAAAAACATATTATGTATATTCTGATGAAGAAAAAGAAACTATATTAAAGGACTTAAAAGAAAAATTTACCATACAAAGATATAAAGGTTTGGGAGAAATGAACCCAATTCAGCTTTGGGAAACAACAATGGATCCGAAAAACAGAACTCTAAAAAAAGTAACTGTCGAAGATGCAGAAGAGGCCGACAAAATGTTTTCAATGCTCATGGGAGAAGAAGTACCTCCAAGAAAAAAGTACATCCAAACTCATGCCAAAATGGCAAATTTGGACATATAATTCTCCTATTGACACAAAATACGCCAAAAAATAAAATAGCCGTAAGCTAAACTGAAACCTCTTTCTTTATGGAAAACATAAACCTATTTTTGGAAATAATAATCGCAATAAGTGTTATCGGAATATCCTTCGGAATCTACTTGGCAAAATATGTTCTATCACAAAAATTACCTAAAGGAGAAGCAGAAGAAGTGAGTAAAGCCATACAATCAGGAGCAAATGCATATCTTAAAAGGCAGTTTAAAACAATTACACCTCTTGTGGTAGTTATAACGATTTTCCTTTACATCACCGCTCCTGTAAAAGAATTGGCATTAGCTCGATCGCTAGCATTTGTTATGGGAGCTTTATTCTCAAGCATTATAGGAACAGTTGGAATGAATATCGCTACAAAAGCAAACGCAAGAGTAACTCAAGCTGCAAACAAAGGATTCAAAGAAGCTATGGTTCTAGCCTTCAGAGCAGGAGCAACTACAGGAATGTTTACAATAGGGCTCGGCCTTTTGGGTGCCACAATCATATATTCAATTTTTAGGGAAAAAGCAACAGAAGTCTTAGTTGGATTTGGATTTGGGGGATCACTTCTTGCTCTTTTTATGAGAGTTGGAGGGGGGATTTACACTAAGGCAGCAGACATCGGAGCAGATCTTGTAGGTAAAGTAGAAAAAAACATACCAGAAGATGATCCAAGAAACGCTGCCGTTATAGCTGATCAAGTAGGAGATAATGTAGGAGATTGCGCAGGAATGGCAGCTGATATTTTCGAATCCTACGAAGTAACTTTGGTTGCCGCAATGATATTAGGAGGGATAACTTTCGGACTTCCCGGTGTTCTTTTTCCACTGGCAGTTAGGGCACTGGGGATTATCACATCAATGATAGGAATACTCTCTGTTAAACCAAAAGGAAATACTGTATCTGACGGTTCGAGAGCAATTATCAAGTCTTTCTTGATTTCCTCAATTTTCTCAATCGCAGGATTCTGGTATTTTTCCAATTCTATTCTCCACAGCTCAAACCCAGCCATTGCTGCTACTTTGGGAATAGTCTTGGCTTTTGTAATATTCCTGCTAACAGATTATGCTACAGGAAACCATGCCCCAGTCAAAAACATAGCCAAACAAGCGCAAAGCGGAGCAGCGACTACTATTTTAAGTGGTTTGGTTGAAGGATTTTCTTCTACAGCTTGGGCAATTGTTGTTATAGGTGTTACTATAATAGCTTCATTTCTTATCTTCAACGACCCACTTGAGGCAGCCTACGGTGTAGCTCTTGCTGGTATGGGAATGTTAACAACTACAGGGTTAATTGTTTCAATGGATTCCTTTGGTCCTATCGCCGACAACGCCCAAGGGGTAGCAGAGCTTGCCAAGATGAAAGGGAAAATTCTAAACATACTTCCCAAATTAGACAGCATCGGAAACACAACTAAAGCAACAACTAAAGGTTTTGCTATAGGAAGCGCTGTTATTGCAGCAGTATCTCTATTTGAATCTTATATGACTGATGCTGGTCTTTCAGGAATAAACATAGCAACACCATACTCCTTTGTAGGTCTCCTCATAGGTGGGGCAATACCCTTCCTTTTTTCTGCACTAAGTATAAAAGCAGTTTCAGAGAGTGCCTATGCTGTTATAAATGAGGTAAGAAAACAATTTAAAGAGATACCAGGTATTATGAAAGGAACCACAAAACCCAATTACGGAAAGGTTGTAGATCTTACAACAAAAGCAGCTCTTTCTGCTCTTGCAACACCTGCAATTATTGCCATAACCACACCTATTTTAGTAGGATTACTTCTTAAAGCAGAAGGGTTAGGAGCTTTTCTTGCAGGATCAATACTTTCAGGCCAACTTCTAGCGGTATTTATGGCTAACGCTGGAGGAGCCTGGGACAATGCAAAGAAAATGATAGAAGATGGGCTATATGGTGGAAAAGGATCAGATACCCACAAAGCAGCGGTTGTAGGAGATACCGTAGGAGATCCTCTAAAAGATACTGCGGGTCCTGCTATGAATCCTCTTATAAAAGTAATTAATCTGGTAGCTTTGCTTATTGCTCCAATTGTAAAAAACCAAATACACCAAACAACTACCATCATTGTATCAATCATCCTAATAATAACAATTATCACCTCTCTCTATAGAGGGTATCAAAAAACATTGTAAGTCTAATACTAATTGAATAATAAAGCCAATTTTGATAAAAAAACTAATGGCTAAAAAAATCACAGGACAGAGTTTAAGAAAATACTTGCTGGAATTTCTATATCCATATTATTTGCAGCAATAGGTATCTATATCTCGCTGAACACTAAAAAAAAACTCGAACTAAGCAAGGCTAACTCTGAAGAAACAGAGGAAACGCTTTTTCAAAACTCACCTTCATCTTCACCAAATGAAATAATAATTAAATACAAACCAAGTAAAGAGGGAAAAATAACCAAAGAAATTGAAAAATATTCTAAGGGGAATCTAAACAAAAAATTTGGGAGCGTTTATACTCTTGAAGTAGGCGAAAATCAAGTAGATCAAGCTATTTCTGAAATACAAAAATCAAATGATGTTGAATACGCAGAACCAAACTATTACCTTGAATATCATTTAACTCCAAACGACCCTTTATTCAAAGATCAATGGTGGCTTGCAAAAATCGAAGCTGAGAAAGCTTGGAACATAACACAAGGAAGCGAAACAGTAAAAGTAGGGATAGTAGACTCTGGAATAACAAATAATCACAATGATCTAACTCCAAAGGTAGTTGGTTGGAAAAGCTTTGCAGGTGATTTATACGACATGACAGGACATGGTTCTCTTACAAGTGGTATAGTGGGGGCTATCACTAACAATAACATTGGTATATCAAGCATTGGTTTTAAAGTTAACCTCATTTCAATAAAAGTGGGTAATAGAAAGGCATCTGCAGCAGACGTTGCCAGTGGCATAAGGTGGGCTGCTGACAACAACATAGGAATAATCAACATGAGTCTAGGTTCACTTGAAGATGTCAGAACGATAAAAGAGGCAATAGCATACGCATCCAGCAAAGGAGTTTTTATTGTTGCTTCAGCCGGGAACACAGGCAGAAACAAACGAACTTATCCTGCTGCATACCCCAATGTTTTCTCCGTTGCCGCAACCAATGAAAACGATGAAAAGGCAAATTTCTCCACATATGGAGACTGGGTAGACATAGCTGCCCCTGGAGTAAACATTCTATCAACCGATAAATCAGGTAGCTATAGTAGTTGGGATGGAACTAGTTTTTCTGCTCCAATTGTAGCAGGAATAGCAGCCCTACTCAAATCAAAGTTCCCAAACTATACAAACTCCCAAATAGAACAAAGACTTTGTGATACTGCTGATAAAATAAACAAAACTGGTGAATTCTGGAAATGTGGAAGAATCAACGCTTATAAAGCCCTAGTAGGCAATGATTTTGCCACTCCTTCTCCAACAGCAACCCCCCAAACAACCCCTTCTCCACCTCCCAATCCGTCAAACACCTTAAGAGTAAACATCAGATTTCAAGGAATCACCTCAAAAGCAAATCATCAGAAATCAATTATTGAATTATTTCAAAACTCAAAAAGCATTTACCAATTGGACCAAAAAATCGAGAATAACGAAAACGGAATTTACTCTTTTTACATTAACAACTCAGACCAAAAAATCAAACCGGGAAATTACGAAATTCGTGTAAAGGGGGAATCCCATCTTGGTAAGAAATTCAAAAATGTAGAAATTAAATCAATAAATGATACCTTAAATTTAACATCAGAAGACATAAAAGCAGGAGATGTAGATAATGATAACAAAATAACTATAACAGATATCGCTCAAGTCCTTTCTTTTTATAAATCATTCTCAAACAAAGTAGACGAAAATAACTCTAAAATGATTCAATCAGACATAAATAAAGATGGGAAAATTACTATAATAGATGTCGCCCTCGTTGCTCTAAATTGGTCAATTTTAAATTTCAGTGGGGAATAAGTATTATCTAATGCAAAAAAAGTTTGCCACTGGTTTAACCTCACCCAATTTCAAATTATAGTTATAGAAAAAACTAGCAGTTCCTCCATCAAGATTGACAGCATCCGCTATGTTTAGGTCAAAACCTTTATTAATTTCTTCAATCAAATAAGGAACTTCCTCCAAAGATGGTCCCTTTAAAAAATTATCCTGAGACCAAAAAACCAAAAAAACAGGCTTATTCTCACCTGTAACCCCCACAACAACACGCCTTTCAAAAACAGCAGAGCTCTTAATTGCAATTTTTCTGCCATTTTCAAAAACCAAAGGACCAGACTGAAGAGCAACCCGCAATGGGTCTTGAGGTACTTCTCTAGTAATTCTTGCTGTGTCAAATCTGTTTATAGAAAAAACTGCATTAAAAAGTCTGTTCTTTTGCCAAGGAGATATTTCTTTTCCTTCAGATATCAAAAGACCTATTGGTTTAAAATAAGGGTCGTAAAAACCACCATTTATTAAATAACTGCAGCCAAACTTATCTTCAACCTCACTTCCAGAAAGCTTGTTTTCATTCGGATAAAGAAAAACACGATTTGAATCAACAATTATGTAATCAAAATTGTAAACATCATTAAAACCGACAATCTTTCTGAATTCAATCTCTTGCTTTGTTCCAAGGGTTTTTTCTTGAAACTTTTTACTTGTATTTAAAAAATAAAAACTCAACAAAGCAAAGCTTAAAAAAATAAAAATCCCAAAAATCAATTTTTTAATCATTTTCTAAAGTATAGAATGCAAAGAAAAGGAAAACAAATCAAACGAATAATTAAAAGACAAAATCAAAAATTTAGAATTAAAATTTAAGATCATCATTACTAAAATCTAAGACTTCTGACTCTTAATTTTTGAATTAACCATCTTTATTTCTTGAAATCTAAATCTTTTGGTTTTGCATCCTATGTGGTCGATAAATCATAACATATCTCGAAATTCTCATGTACCCCCTTGCTTTAAGACCACCTTACAATTAAAATTATTAAAGGCTAGGGGTAGGCCTTTATTTTTTGTCTAAAAATGGATATCGGAAAAGTAAGAGAAGTTGAAATAACAGAAGAGCTTTCCAAAAGCTACCTTGACTATGCAATGAGCGTCATCGTCGCTCGTGCTCTTCCTGATATAAGAGACGGCTTCAAACCAGTTCATCGAAGAATACTTTATGCTATGCACTTGATGGGCTTGGAACCCGGAAAACAATTCTCAAAGTCAGCCAAAGTTGTTGGTGAAGTATTGGGTAAATATCATCCACATGGGGATATGGCTGTTTATGATGCTTTAGTGCGCTTAGCGCAAGATTTTTCGATGAGATATCCCCTTGTTGAAGGGCAGGGAAATTTTGGATCAGTAGACGGCGACCCGCCGGCGGCAATGCGATACACCGAAGTGAGGCTTTCCAAATACGCGCCTTTCATGCTTGCAGATATCGAAAAGGATACGGTTGACTTTGTTGACAATTTCGATGCAACTCTTAAAGAACCTGTATTCCTACCTGCGCTTTTACCTAATCTTCTATTAATGGGGTCCGAAGGCATTGCAGTTGGAATGGCCACAAAAATTCCGCCACACAATTTAACTGAGGTATCAGATGCAATAATCGCTTCAATCCAAAAGGGCAGGGTAGTGTTTTTGGACCAAGAAAAACAAGAAGAAGAAACCGATTTTGTCATCAAAAAAATCAACCTAGTTGCTGCAGGAGAAGAAGAAAAATTAAAAGATGAAGAGCTGACTCCAAAAAACGTTTCTTTCGAAAGTGACATTACAATTGATGAGCTTGTAAAAATTATCCCCGGACCTGACTTTCCAACTGGAGGGGCAATATACGACGCTCAATCTCTAAAAGAGGTATATGCCACAGGCAGAGGAAAAATAATAGTAAGGGGAATAGCCGAAATAGAAGAGACCAAAGGTGGAAAACAGCAAATAGTAATTTCAGAAATTCCATATCAGGTAAATAAAGCCCAACTTGTAAAAGCAATAGCTGATCTTGTTAAAGACAAAAAACTAAACGGCATAGCAAACCTAAGAGATGAATCAGACAAGGAAGGACTAAGAGTAGTTGTAGAACTCAAAAGAGATGCAAAACCAAAATCTGTTCTCAACAATCTCTACAAGCACACTAAACTACAAACTACCTTTCCTGCCAATTTTGTTGCCTTAATTGATGGAACACCGCACCTTGTTAACCTAAAACAGATAATAATCGAGTATATTAAACACCGCCAAAGGGTAGTTACAAGAAGAACTATTTTTGAGTTAACTGCAGCCAAAAAACGCGCCCATATCTTGGAAGGGCTAAAAATCGCACTTGATAATTTAGACGAGGTTATAAAAACAATCAGAAACTCAAAAACTCAAGAGGACGCCAAGAATAACCTTATGTCAAAATTTGGACTAACTGCAATTCAGGCAAACGCTATTCTTGATATGCAGTTGCGAAGGCTGGCTGCTTTAGAGCGAGAAAAAATAGAAAAAGAATACGAAGAGGTTAAAAAGTTAATAGATCGGCTTACCTTAATTCTTAAAAATCCAGAGAAAGTCTTGGAAATTATCAAAAAGGAGGTAGAAGATCTAAAGGAAAAATTCAAAGACGAGAGAAGAACTAAAATATTCTCCCAAAAGATAGGTGAATTCAAAGAAGAAGATCTTATTCCACTTGAAGAAAACTTAATAACCATTACAAAAACCGGCTACATAAAGAGAGTCCCAAGAAATACTTTTAAATCTCAAAAAAGAGGCGGTAAAGGAATAAGCGGAATGGCTGTAAAGGAAGAAGATGAAATAGAACACATAGTTGCCGCCACCACGCACGACAATATCCTGTTTTTCACCAACAAAGGAAAAGTTTACGGCAGCAAAGTCTGGGAAATTCCAGAATCATCAAGAACATCAAAAGGACAGGCTGTAGTGAACATTATAAACATAGAGCAAGACGAAAAGATAATGTCCATTTTGCCTTTCAAAGAAGCCCAAGAAGACGAATTCTTCGTAATGGTAACCAAAAAAGGGATTATTAAAAAAACAATGGTGGGCGAATTCAAAAACATGAGAGCTTCTGGAATAATTGCTATCAGATTAGAGAAAGACGACCTTTTGGTTTCAGTTGGTAAGACCACAGGATCGGACCATATCTTACTTGTCACAAAAAAGGGGATGTCCATTAGATTTTCTGAAACCGATGTTAGACCAATGGGAAGACCAACATCAGGCATGCGGGGTATAAAGCTAATGCCAGAAGATGAGGTTATTGGTATGGATATTTTCAACCCAAAAACTCCCGAAATTAAAGATAAAAGAAGAAAAACATTCAGGGATATACTAACTGTGTCTGAAAATGGAATTGGTAAAAGAACACCAATCGATCTTTTCCCTCTTCAGAAAAGAGCAGGGAAGGGGGTTAAAGTAGCGGTTATTAACAACAAAACAGGAAATTTAGCTGCAGTTGCAACAGTTACCGAAAAAGTAGATCAAATAGTCTTAACTTCAGCATCAGGACAAGTAATCAAGCTTCCTCTCAAAAACATCCCGCAAATGGGAAGATCTACTCAGGGAGTTATTCTTATGAGATTTGCCAAAAAAGATGACTGGGTTGCGGGAGTTGCCTGCCTCCTTAAAAATCACGAGGAAGAAGAAAATCCTCAAAATTGATTAGCCTTGAGATTTGCTGTGAAAAGTATCATAAATTTCCTTCAGATGTCTATGAGTAACATGAGTGTAAATTTGAGTTGTTTGGATATTTTTATGACCAAGCATTTCCTGAACTGAGCGAATATCAGCTCCTGCCATCAAAAGATCTGTGGCAAATGAATGGCGCAAGACATGAGGCGTTGCCTCAATCGGCAATTTTACCTTTCTTGAATACTTCTTCAAAATGCGCTGTACCGATCTAACGCTTAAGCGCATATCCTCATCTGAAGCTGTTGGTTTAACATTTTTAGAATGCCTTATAAAAAGAGGCTTAAACTTGTCTTCGCGTGCAGATAGATATTCTTCAAGCCAAGAAACTGCCCTTGATGAAAGAAACACTACACGAGCTCTACCACCTTTTCCAACAACACCAAATTCTCTTCTTTTCAAGTTAACAGTGTCGCGATTTAAACTTACAAGCTCTGAAACTCGAAGACCCGTTGAAAAAAGCACCTCTAAAATAGCCTTGTCCCTTTTACCAACAATTGTTGATAAAGAAGGCGCGTTCAAAAGCCTGTCAACATCCTTTCCTGTTAGAAATTTAACCTGTCTTTCAGCAATTTTAGGCAGTTCTATCTTCTCAGGGGCCATCACATCCAAATCATTTTTCAAACACCACTTAAGAAAGCTTCTAATAGCTATGCAATGATATCCTTGGGTCTTTCGGGAAAGTGTCCTGCCACGGTTATCTGTAACCCTTGCCAAGAAAAGACGATACTGGTGAACCAAAGTAGGATTAATGCTTTTAAGATTCAAGGGAATATTTTGCCTTTGCAACCAATAATAAAATCTCATCAAATAATGCCTATAGTTTCGAAGGGTTAGGGCAGAGGAGCCTTTTTCAACTTCCAAATATTCCAAAAAATCTTCCAGAGTTTCAAACAGCTGATTCTTTGGTTTGTCGGACAGATTTTGAACCATCAGTAAATTAATTCTAAACCCCCATTTTCTGTTTGTCAATAACATTGTGCGACATTGTAACAATTTACAAAAAATGTTCACTAATTTCTATCACCAACTAATCCCTGTCGTCTGCTACTAACTACCAACTACTTATAACAAACAACTCACAATAATTATTCTATAATTAAATTATTATTGGGGAATACTTTTTCAGATAGAAAAGACCCACTTCTTGCAGCTTTAAAATTGGCTTTACCAAATCAATTATAAGAGGGGTTTCTCAATGAAGATGATTAATACATCGTCTTAATAAAGTTGTTTTTATCCCTAAAATACGGACAAAACGACAGAAACAACTTTTTTAATGTTTAACCATTAATCTTCGGGTTTAATTTGGAAAAATAAAAATAAGAAAGATCAAATAGAAAAGGCAAATAAAAAAAGACCACATTTAATCTGAAATAAAAGAAAATTTAAAAAAAGAGAAATTGGAAATTCCCCAGTCTTTGATAATTAATTATGTCGTAAAATCTATATTGTGCGACTAAAATAAAGCGAGCACCCCAAACAATTTGTAAAAAACAAAAGACATAAATCAATATAGGGGAGCAAAATTTTAATATTTTAAAAAGAAAGCAAATAACAATCACCCAAGCCTATTTAAACAAAGCAATCCAAAGGTGATTAACAAACTTCTATATGAACAAAAATAAAACTTATCCACAAAACAAACTAGCACTTAGACTTGCCAGGCGATAATAAATCTAAACTACCTATCAAACTATATCAACTAGCCTCAAATTCCTTTTTCGGTTACTTTTTGTTTTTTAGTTTATTCTAGTTTCCTCTATATTTTCGTGAAAAATAGAAACAATATTCGTGAAAACAAAAACTATGGGACATACTATAGGTTAATTCATTCTCCCCTCTCCCCCATCGTAATGTCTCTCCTTTTTTAAAAACAAAATCTGCCAAAAAAGTTTTCATTATCGCCCCCAAGAAGTTGCAAAAAACATAGAAATAAGCACAAAAAAACCTACCAAAAGGTATTCCCTGATAGTTTGAGGAAAAAGCCTACTTTCAAGCTTCGCCTGCACTAAACCCAAGAGAACATAGACAAGAGAAGTCAAAAACAAAGAACCAACAACAACCGTCGTTGGCCAGAAGAAAAGCAAAACACTAATTTGTGTCAAAAAAAAAGACAAGAAAAGCGAATAAACAACAAGATCCTTATCAAAAGAAAAGTTAAGCAGGACCTGCCACAAACCCTGAAAAAAAATTAAAAAACTTGCCGAAAAAACAAGCAGAGCCTCCCACCATACAAAAAGTTTTAAAGAAAGAATCGTATTAAACAACAGAAAAGAAACAAGAAGTGTCAAAACAAATCCAACACCCCTTGCAGCTCGCAAAAGCGCAATTGTCCTAATTGCAGCTACGGTAAAGATATTCTGTGTTAGACAAAGTGAATAAACAACCAAACCATAAAACAAAAGAATTGGTACTTGAGTAAAGATATTAGCAGGTAACAAAAACCAAAAAAAACCAACTCCAATGGTGAACAAAAACGGCAAAACTAAAGAAACCAAAGTAAAATTGAAACCCAAACCTTCGTAAAGCGACCAGTAAAAAAGTGGTAATGTTAAAATACCCAAAGAAGCAATTCCTATAAACTTATATTTTTGCTCCAAAAATTGTATAACGGCAAAGCCCAAAGTTAGCAAAAATGAAGTTATTAGAAACCTTTTGCGCTTACTCATTCAAAATCAACTCAGAATTGACTCGTCGTAATCAAGATTAGAGTAGACATTCTGAACATCTTCATGGCTCTCAAGAGACTCAATAAAAGAAATAACTTTCTTAACATCATCTTTATTCTGTAAAGACATATATGTCCTTGGTTTTTTAACTAGGTCTGAAGAAACAAGAATATAGCCCAAAGCTTCAATTTTACCTTTAATTTCTTGAAACTTATCAACAGGAGCATAAACCTCAAAAGCTTCTCCAACATCATCAATATCCTCTACCCCCAAATCAATAAGTGAAAGTATCTGTGAATCAGGATCTGAGGTCTTGTCAATTACAAATACAGACTTCTGTTCAAAATTATAGGAAACTGCACCAGGTCCGGCCAAACTCCCCCCCGCCCTTTCAAAAAGATTTTTAATTTCCTGCGCAGTTCTGTTTCTGTTGTTTGTAACAGCATCTACAATCACCCCAACACCAAATGGCCCATACCCCTCGTAGGTAACTTCCTCCAAATCCCCCATTTCTTGGCTTCTCTGAAGAATTCTTTCAATATTGGCTTTTGGCATATTATCCGCTTTTGCTTGTTCTATAGCAAAACGAAGCCTTGAATTAAGCTCAGGATCTGCGCTTCCCCCTGTCTTAATAGCAAGAGCAATAGCCTTAGAGTGACGGGAAAAAATCTTGCCTTTAGCTTGATCTTTTGCCTCCTTTTGTCTTTTAATTGTCGCAAAATGAGAATGCCCACTCATAATTACACTTGACAGCTATTATACAACACTTATACTTTTTCTTAAAGCAAGAAATGGATGATTTATCTCAAAAAGCAATAACAGCCGCTACCTCCGGAAACTGGAATGAGGCAATAGATATCAATCTTAAAATTCTGAAAAATTCCCCAGAGGATATAGACGCTCTAAACAGATTAGCCAAAGCCTACGCCGAATTAGGCAAAATTCCAAAGGCAATTTCAACCGTAAGAAAGGTGTTAAAAATCAATCCATTCGATCGAATAGCCAGCAAAAACCTGGAAAAATGGAAAAAAGCAAAATCAGGTCAAACATCACCTTGCAATCAAGCAACCGCTGATAGCTTTATCGAAGAGCCAGGAAAAACCAAAATTGTTTCTCTTGTTTACACTGCAGACCCAAAAACAATAGCATCTCTTGATGCAGGAGATGAGGTTTCTATTCTCCTAAAGGGAGGTTCCCTGCAAATATTGACAAAAGACGGAAGATACATTGGCAGGTTAACCGACGATATAGCTTCAAGATTAAAGAAATTAATAAAAATGGGTAACATCTATCAACTGTTTATTAAAAGCATAGAATCAAACAAAGTAAAAGTATTCATAAGAGAGGTCAAAAGATCTAAGAAAGCAGAGAAAATTCCATCCTTCATAGGTGAAAAAATTGATTATGTTCCATTTACTCCACCCGAACTTGTTCACAATAAAGAAGAAATAAAACTTACAGAAGAAGAGGAGGAATAATTCCTTACCACCTTACCAAAAACTTCTTCCCTATCTTTATTACTACCTCGTTGATTTCCAAAGGAAAAGGAGCAAACTTATCTTTTTTGCAACCAAAAACAGAGGCAAAGACATTAGCAATATTCTCATCTTTGGAATAAACAAGGCAATCAATATTTGAGGAATTCTGGTTTTCTACAGAAATCAACCTAGCCCCCATTGTATCAAAAACCTTACTCATCTTACTAACCACAATGGAATTTCCAGATTCATTAATAACAGAGACAAAAACTTCTCTTTCCTCAAAAAGAGGTTCTCTTAGATAAGACAGGAGACTAACTGGTAAATCAGCGTCGATTAAAAACCCACTTTGACCAGTCTTAAGTGTAACTTCTTTAAGCATCCCAGAATTAGTTAATCTAACTCTATCAACCTTCATCCGACCAAGAGTAGAGACAAAAGCCAATTTTGTACGTAAAAATAAATCTATGTTCGTATTACGCAAAAAAACAAAATAATTAAACTTAAAAAAAGGGCCACCATCAACAAAAATTTTATCTCTGGGAGCCATCCAAAGATAAACAGGAATAAAAAAGTTCTTACGAACAGTGCTAACAAGAAGTCTGCCACCACCAATTTTCTCCTGTTCTCCAAGTTGCCAAACAGACCCCAATTCCCATTGACCAAGATTATAGGAAACATCAACTTGTGTATTTTTAGGAATATCTATTATAAGGATCCCCTTTCGTGTAAAATCAAAATTTACAACATAAACACTATCTACCCCCATCGAAACAAAAAGAATTCTTTTATCTTTCTTCCTTACAAACAAAATGGTCAAAATTAAAAGACATAAAAACAACAATAAAATGAAAAATAACCTCCTATTCTTTCCTTTACTTTTCTGCTTATAATACATAGCTAGCCTCGAGATATTGTATGTTGCCTTCTTAAACTTCTTAAATTCAAACTTATCTCAGACTTACTTTTCCCCAAAGCAGCCAAAACCGAAGAGACTATCCCAAGCGCTGCTTCAAATTCCGGTTGCACCACTTTGTCCACTCTTAAAAACCCAAGCCTGTGAAAATCTTCATCTAAGTGAGCTCGGGCAAATATCTTAACAGAAGAAGAAATAGTTTGAATCTGAGTAATTAGTTCCTCTTGAGCACCCCTATCCGGTATCGCTATAACTACGCACAATGCGCTACCCATACTTGCCTTGTCAATAATTTCAGGCTGACAAACATCTCCATATATTGTTTTGAAACCTTTTAGTTTTGCCTCTCTAATTGATTTTTCATTATAATCAACAACCAAAAAATCCACCCCCAACGAATCAAGAGCCCTACAAACCCACTTGCCTACTCTTCCATAACCACAAACTACAATATGACCTGTCAAATTAAAACTATCTTCGCTATTCGACAAGCCTTTATCTAAATGTCTTTCCTTCAAAAACTTTATCCAAAAATGCGACTTTGAAAAATAGAAAGAAATTTTCTTCCAAAAATAAAAACGGAAGTTAAAAACAAAAGGACTAAAAACCAAAGACAAAACAGTAATCGCAACTCCCAACGAAAAAACTTCTTTGCTTATAACCCCATAATTAGCACTTTGAGAAAAAACAATAAAAGCAAACTCTCCAACTTGTGTAAGACCTATACTTGAAAAAAAGGCTATCCTACCCCGATAACCAAACAAAAAATTAACAAATAAAAAGACAAAGAATTTAACAGCAAAAACAAGAAAAAGCAACAAAACTATTCTCCCAAAATTTCCATATATAAATTGAAAAGAAAGACCAAATCCCAACGTCACAAAAAATAAAGCTACAAAAAGATCCCTTAGAGGCCTTGTTTCAGAAAACACAGCATGCTTTTCTTGCGTCTCAGAAATAACAAGCCCCGCAAGAAAGGCACCAATTGCAGCAGAAAATCCAAAAAAATTGGCAAGAAGAGCCGTTCCCAAAGCAAAAACAAACGAAACAAGAAGTAAAACTTCCCGTGAGTTAAGAATTGCAACTTGATGAATCACAAAAGGAACAACTCTCTTGGCAAAATAAAAAGCCGTCACAAGAAGAAATGTAGCCTTAATAGAAGAAATAGCCAAAGAACCAAAAGAAAATCCCTCCCCCACAGAAAGAGAATTAACCAGAATCATAATAGGTAAAACTGCCAAATCCTGAACTATCAACCAGCCAATCATCAACTGACCATAGACAGACTCCAGCTCTCCTTTTTCTGAAAGAATTTTTACCACAACCGCAGTAGATGAAAGCGAAAAGCCCAATGACAAAATTAAAGCAGATCTTACATCAAAACCTAAAAATCGAATAAATAAAATGAAAATTAAAGTAGAAAAAAGTATTTGTAAAAACCCACCCAATAAAGCAATCTTAAAAACTTTTTCGATTCTTTTTAGAGACATCTCTACACCTAAAGAAAAAAGAAGCAAAATTGCCCCGATTTCCGCCAATTTCTCCACTTCCCAAAAGCCAAGTGGCAGAAAAGAAGATACCAAAACACCAGCCAAAATA
This sequence comes from Candidatus Woesebacteria bacterium, assembly GCA_013374855.1. Taxonomy (GTDB): domain Bacteria; phylum Patescibacteriota; class Microgenomatia; order UBA8517; family UBA8517; genus Ch104c. The sequence continues at coordinate 758,163 of CP055308.1, forward strand.
TAACCCACAAACGCCTCTACTTTAAAAAGTAAGACCAAAATTCCTCCAACCAAAGATGCTATAAGAAAAAAGAAAATCGCAGTTATTAAAGAAGAATCCATATAAATCCATTTTAGAAGAAAAACAAGGCCCTGTAAACAAAATTAGTTTATTTTTTCAAGTTTTTCCAAAGTTTGTTGAAGATCAGAAGGCAGATCACTCACTAATTCAATCTTCCTAGAATCCACCGGGTGAAAAAAACAAAGATAAAAAGCGTGCAAAAAAAGGCGCGGACACCATAAAAGATCATTTCTCGATACCTTTCTCCCAGCATAAAAAGTATCAGAAACCAAAGGATTACCTAAATATTTAAAATGTACTCTAATCTGGTGAGTCCTTCCAGTTTTTGGAAATATTTTAACCAAGCTAAAAAATTCACCCGTATTCTTGTTTTTATAAACAGCTTCAAGTTGGTAAAAAGTACTCGCTTCCCTACCCCCAGGGAAAACTCCAAAACGTTCTCTGTTCCAAGGCAATCTACCCACAGGAGCATTTATCTCGCCCTGAAGGCAAGAAATCCTGCCATGAGCTAAAGCAAGATAACCCTTTTTTATCTCCCTTTTCTTGAATTGACTTTGCAAAGCAAAAAAAACATTTCTCTCTTTTGCCACCAGAACAAGACCACTTGTAGGTTTATCTAAACGGTGCACTATTCCACTTCTCAAATTCTCATCAGATGAGATAGTGTAAGAAAAATTTTTCTTTAGGTAATCTTGCAAAACAAAATCATCGCTTCTTATTGTAGAAGAATCGTTTACCACCCAACCTGCTGGTTTGTCGAAAACTAAGATAAAATCATCCTCAAAAACCACACGAGGAAAAATCTTTTTTGGAGCTATTTCTCCTTTTCGGCTTGACATTTGGCACACAAAGTGGCCTCTGGATAAACAACCAATCTATCTGTATCTATCATTTTGCCACAGCTTTCACAAATACCATACTTCCCAATCTTAATCCTTGCCAAAGCTTTCCTCGTTTGGATAATCTTGCGGTCCACTTCTTTTCTAATTGCACTAACTCTGGCATGACCAAATTGTTCTGCCGCATCATCATCAGGAGAAGCATTACTGACCAATCTTTCTGTATCTTGAAAAGGATCTTCTTTAACTATTCTGTCTCTGGTTCTCAGGAGATTACTAAGACTGCTTCTTAGAAACAAAGAGACCGGCTTCAAAACAGAAGCAGGAAAACGAACTATTCTATCTTCCCTTTCTTTTCCTTTAATTTCTCCTTTCTTACTTTTCATCTTGATAAGAACAATAATAACAAAAAAAACAAAAAAGCAAAAGCTACTGATAAGATTTTATCCGCACTACCTGCAAAGGATAGCATAAAAGGAAAAAAATATGCAACCAGAAAACGAATTAGGAAAAAAACAATTGAAACACTAAGACCGGAAAAACCAATTTTACCCGACTTGTACCAAGTGAATTGTTTGTATCTCAGATTCAAAAATACATAAAGCAAAATTAGTAACCAAATAAGAACAAATCCTAAAAAGGAAAACCAGCTTAAAGTCTTCATTGCATCAAGTAAAAATATGAAGCTAAACCAGGGTAAGATGGAAATAAAAGAAGCCTCATATGTCTCAAAAAAACGAAGCTTAAATCTCCAGACAGAAAACAGAACAGAAATCAAGAAAACAAAGAAGGCAGCCCAAAACCAAAAGTCCGTTGAGTAAAAATTTAGAACCAAAAACAAAAGACAAAAACCAATAATTATCAAGAAAGAGGTCGAAAATATCTGAGATGAAGTATAGTCTTCCTTCATTTTCTTCCAAAAAAGAAAAAGGAAGATAAAAATTCCCAGCAAATTAAAGAAAAAAACATAAAACAGCATAAATTCAAACAATTATAACATTAAGCACAAATAAGTAAAAAATATAACACTAGCAATGAATCTCAAATAAATTGCGCTCTGTGCTTTTGCTGTTTTTCACAACACTGTTGACCTTATGGATCAAAAAATATAAAATAAAGCTTGTGCTTGAGACACCACATACATTAGTTGGGGCCGCACTGGCTACCAAAATTCCAAACCCATTTATTTCTCTGCCACTTGCGCTAGCAAGTCATTTTATTCTTGATAAACTGCCTCACTGGAACCCACATCTTTATACCGAAAAAAAAGAAAATGGAAAAATAAGCAAAAAATCATTTGCCATCGTAGTTCTTGATTCCTCAGTAGCTCTTGTAAGTGGAATATTAATTGCCTTAACTCAATCAAAAAGCATTATGCATTTCTTCATAATAATAGCTGCTTGTTTCCTATCAGTTCTTCCTGACATAGTCGAATCTCCCTATTTTTTCTTAAATAAAAAATCCGTCCTAATGGAAAAATGGGTTATTTTTCAAAAATCGATACAAAACAACAGCAATTTTCTCTGGGGAATAACAACTCAAATAATAACAGCAGGAGCAGCTATATGGTGGATATTAGGTTGAAAGCACTTTAGTCTTTAGCTCTTTCCACATACTGGCCTGTCCTAGTGTCAACTCTTATTAAATCCCCCTTATTTATAAAAAGTGGCACTTTAACATCAAGACCATTCTCCAGCTTGGCGGGCTTGTAGACATTAGTAGCAGAATTACCTTTGACCCCCGGTGTAGTATCCACTACCCTCAAAACAACCTTCGGTGGAATAGAAACTGAAAGTGGTTTGTCTTCCCAAAAAAGAACATCAACAGCATCACCCTCTTTAAGATAATGGATCTCGTTTTCAATAACATCAACAGATATTTCCACCTGCTCAAAAGTAGAAGGGTCTAAAAAAAAGGCAGAATTGCTGTCAGAATAAAGAAAATTAAGTTTTTTCTTTGAGGTTAGCACTTCTTCAACTTTAATATTGGAACTAAATGTCTTGTCTTCAACCGAACCATCTATCAAATTACGTGCAGTTACCCTTACAATAGCCCCACCCCGCCCCATCTTAATAAGGCTATATTTTATAACCTGATACGGCTTTCCATTTGCAAGAAAAGCTACTCCAGCTTTTAAGTCAGTTGCTCCGATCATACAAGGCTTTATTTTATCTCTAGCACAGAACAAGAGTCAACAACACAAATAGCATTCTATTCCTCTTAATTTTTAAGATTTATGATAAAATATAACTTGCACTTTTGAGGGCAAGTGCTGAAATTGGCAGACAGGCAAGTCTCAAAAACTTGTGGTGCGAAAGCATCGTGAGGGTTCGAATCCCTCCTTGCCCACCCTCAACCATCATTAGAATTTAGACATAAAAATCTAATTCCCAAATCATAAATTTTCATCTCCACTACTCCCTCTTTGTCTCCCTCCCATAAAATCTAATCCTATCCCCCTTGAAGTAAAGCTTAATAGAAGAGAGGGGACCATTCCGATGTTTGGCTATATCGAGTGTAACATTCTCTAGATTCTCCTCATCATCACGCCAAAGAAACATAACAACATCTGCATCCTGCTCTATAGAACCCGATTCACGAAGATCCGCCAATTGTGGCCTCTTCTCTCCCCTCTGTTCAACCGCTCGTGAAAGTTGAGACAAAGCAAGAACTGGAATCTTAAGCTCGCGAGCTAAATTTTTAAGACCCTGAGAAATTTCAGAAACCTCCTGAACCCTGTTCTCCAATTGGCGTGATCGTGCAAGCTGCAAGTAATCCACAATAAGCAAATCTATACCCACATCAATCTGTAACTTTCTTGCTCTTGTTCTCATTTCCATAATAGACAAAGCTGGGGTGTCATCAATATAAATAGGGGCTTCTGCCAAAACACCCATCGCATTGGAAAGAGCGGTGAAATCATCCTCTGACAATTTACCTGTTTTTAGTCTCCAGGCATCAATATCTGCTTGAGCAACCAAAAGCCTGTCCACAAGCTCCTCTTTGCTCATTTCCAAAGAAAATATAGCAACAGGGCGAGAATACTCAACAGCCAAATTTTGAGCGATATTTAAGGCAAGAGTTGTCTTCCCCACACCAGGACGAGCAGCCAAAATCAAAAGATTAGATCTTTGCATCCCAGCCAACACATTATCAAGATCCTTAAAACCCGTTGGCACACCTCTTAACCCTTCAGCCTGTTTATGCAACTCATCTAACCTATCAAAACTTTCAGCTAAAGCTTCTCTCACTGGTGTGAAAGTACGAAAAACATGTTTTTGGGAGATGGAAAAAATTTGAGATTCTGCTTTATCAAGAAGCTCATCCGCTGAAATACCCTCATCAAAAGACATTTCAACCACTTTACTTGCAATAGAAATAAGATTTCTTCTTGTTGATAAATCTTTAACTATCTTTGCATAATGCTCAACATGGGCTGCTGTTGGAACCTGAGATGCAAGCTCTGCCAAATAAGAAGAACCCCCTGCTTTCTTAAGCATTTTTTTCTTTTTCAATTTATCACTAACCGTCAATATATCAATCGGCGACCTCTCTTCATAGAGAGAAAGACATGCTTCAAAAATAAGTCTGTGTGCAGTTTCATAAAAATCTTCAGGTAGCAAAATTTCAGCAACCGCAATAATTGCGTGTTTGTCGATAAGCAATGAACCCAACACTGAACTTTCTGCTTCCTTTGAGTAAGGAGGAACTCGCAAATCTGACATATTTAAAAGAAGGCAGAATTATTTACGCTCAAGCAAAAACACCCTCTGATCTTCACTCAAATCTTCTGGTCTTAAAGAAAGTTTGGCTGCTTTCTCTACTGGCAGTAAGGATTCCTTAAGAAACTCTTCCACTGGCAACAAACCATCAAAATAATCTCTATTTATACCTTCAAAACAAAAATGCATTGGCACCACAATCTGTGGCTCAAGAAGCTTTACCATTTCTACAGCTTCTTTAGGCCCAAGTGAATACTTACCACCAACCGGAACAATCAATACATTAACTTCTCCAATTTCTTCCACCAATTTATCGGATATAATATGACCCAGATCACCAAGATGCAAAACTTTTATACCCTCCACCTCCAAAAGATAAATGGTGTTTTTCCCCCTTTCTTCCCCACTTCTTTTGTCATGAAAGGTAGAGTATCCAAAAATTGAAATTCCACCCACCTCATACTCACCGGGAAAAGAAATTACCTTCCGATATCCTCGGGCTCTTTCAATACAACTATGATCGGGATGGGTGTGACTTACAAGAACAACATCCACTTCTTGAATTGGCAAAGGAATACCAACCATTTTGGGGTCAAAAGGATCAACTAAGACTTTTGTCTGTTTTGATTTTATATTAAAGCAGGCATGACCCAAATAAGATATATCCATACCATGGATACTAACAAACCAGAAAAAAATTGGCAATACCCACAATTGAATAGCAATAAAATCCCTTGACAAAAACGGTTTATAAATTTATATTTAAGCCCGAAGCCCAAAAATTTATGCGAAAAGAAATTTTCTTTGCACTCTTAACGGGAATAGCTTTTGGCTTAGTAGTCGCCTTTGGAATCTGGAAAACTAATTACAAGACAGAACCAACCTCCGAGGAAAAACAAACTATCATCTCAGAAAACAAAGAAAAACAACAAGAAAAAGAAACCAGCAACGGAATTACAATATTTAAACCAGAAGAAAACGAAATTTTAAATCAAGAAACTACTATAATCGAAGGCATAACAGAACCTAACGCTAAATTAGCCATTTCTGCTGAAGAAAAAGATTATTTAATAACCGCTGACCAAAATGGTGGATTCAGCCAAGAAATAAAACTAACAGGAGGAATAAACGAAATTTTAATCACCGCATTTACCCAAAAAGGAGAAGTTAATACACTACTGCCCATCGTTTACTCAAAAGAATTTGAAAGATGATAAACAAAAAAATCACAATCACAATTTTTATTACACTTGCCTTAGTCAAGACGTGCCCAATTAAGGCTCAAGATGTTTCAACCTCCTCCGATGAAATCAGAAAAAAAGTGCAAGAAAAGATAGCTCAAATAAGTCAAAAGCCAAAGGGGTACGTTGGCACAATCACAGATATTTCAACCAACACCATCCAAGCAAGAAAATACATATTTGATAATAACAACAAAAAAACAGGTGATATTTTCCAAATAAAGATAACTGAAAACACTAGCTTTTCAGACAATAAAGAGACCGCAAGACAAATAAAGTTTCAGGACTTGGCAATTGGTGATTTTGCCATATTTATGGGTAAGGGAGTAAACGGAGGAACTTTTGAAGCATCAAGAATAGTTGTTATAAAACCACTTGCCCCAATCAAAAGAGCGAGCTTAAGATTGAAAATAACAAAGGTAGAAAAACAAAAAATAATCGCTTCAAGTTCAAACGGAGACTATACAATAATAACTGACAAAAACACATCTATAGTTGATTCCAAAGGTAAAAAAACTGACACAAAGGATTTAGAAAAAGAGACTTCAATAATAGTCTGTGGCGAAAAAGAAGAAAAAACAATCAAAGCAAGAACAATATTTTTGGAATAAAAGCAAAAATTAATTTTCACTCTCCCGTTTATCTGTAGCAATTGAAAGATCTCTCTCATTTTTTCTATAATTTTGCAATGCCCAACAACAAAAGATTAAAAGCATACCTATACCTACTTTTAGTATCTATAATTTGGGGTGCAGCAGGACCTGTAATTAAGTATACCCTTTCCGGTATCTCTGCTATACCATTTCTGTTCTATCGTTTTCTTATTTCCTCTACAATTTCTTTAATAATTCTTTTAAAAAACAAAAATCTGTTTCCTCCACTCTCAAAATTACCACTTGTAATACTATACTCAATCTTTGCTGTAAGCCTTTCACTCGGTTTCCTTTTCATGGGGCTTGAAAAAACCACAATGCTTGAAACCGTTATTATTACCACCTTCAATCCTCTTCTTATAACATTAGCTGGAGCATTGTTTTTCAGAGATCAAATAACCAAACAAGAAAAACTCGGAACCGCTATCGCATTTGCCGGCACTGCTATTGCTGTATCTCAACCTTTGTTTAATGGAGAAGATGGCACCACTCTTTCGGGAAACATTCTGGTTTTTTCCTACTTAATTACCAACACCGCCGGGGCTATACTTGCCAAAAAATTAGCAAGAAATAACATATCGCCAACTTTCACTTCCAACTTTTCTTTTATCATCGGTCTTATCACACTTACTCCCTTTGCTCTAAAAGAAAAGGAACTAGCCTTCCAATCAATTTATAACTTAAGTCCCAACTTCCATCTTGGTGTTTTGTACATGGCAATTATTTCCGGGAATTTAGCCTACTACCTTTGGGTTAGAGGACAAAAAACAATAGAAATAAGCGAGGCGTCACTTTTTTCCTATCTTCAACCTCTGTTTTCCACCCCACTTGCCGTACTTTGGCTTGGAGAGACAATAACCCCAATATTTATAATAGGAGCAACTCTTATTGCAACAGGTGTGACAATTGCAGAAAGCAAAAAAAGTCTTGTTGCCTCATTAAGAAGGCAGTGATATAATTTAATTATGAAAGCGGGAATTCATCCAAAATGGTATCCGGATTGTAAAGTAACCTGTGCTTGTGGAAACACATTCACAATTGGTGCAGCAGTGCCTGAGATAAAAGTTGAAGTATGTTCAGCTTGTCACCCATTTTACACAGGTCAAATGAAATATGTCGACACATCGGGCCGTGTTGAAGCTTTCTTAAACAAAAGAAGCAAAGCTAAAAAGAAAGTTATTTCCAAGAAAGAAAAGAGGCTTCTCAAGAAACAAAAAAGGATTGAAAAAGAGCTTGAAAAACCTGAAACTTTGGCTGAATTAAGATAAAATCTTCCTCTAAACTAGACTCTATGGAAAACTTCCAAACTATATACATTGAAGTAAAAGGTGCAACAGGTGGAGACGAGGCGAAATTGTGGGCAACAGATCTATTGAGAATGTACCTAAAATATGCAACGCGCAAAGGATGGAAAGCCGCTCCTGCAGATGAAAATACACTTATTGTAAAAGGCTTTGAGGCCTTTGATTGTCTTAAAAATGAAACAGGAGTACACCGCGTTCAAAGAATACCAGTAACAGAAAAAAGAGGACGAATTCACACTTCAACCGCCACAGTTGTAGTATTGCCTGAAATAAAAGAAAGCGAAATAAATATTGATCCAAAAGACATTGAGATTCAATTTTTCAGAGCTGGCGGTCACGGCGGACAAAATGTGAACAAAGTTTCAACTGCAGTAAGAATAATTCATAAACCCACAGGAATTGTAACAACAGCTTCTCAAGAAAGGTTTCAGGAACAAAACAGACAAATTGCAATGTCTTTGCTTCGCTCAAGACTTTGGGAATTAGAAGAAGAAAGAAAATCAAGAGAAATAGCAAATTACCGCTCCCCTATTGGAAGAGGAAAAAGATCAGAAAAAATAAGAACCTATAATTTTCCCCAAGACAGATTAACTGACCACAGAATCGGCAAATCTTTTGGAAATCTCGAAGACATACTTGATGGCAATCTAGACAAAGTAATAGAACTAACAAAAAATTTGTAAAGCAGAGAAAAGAAACTAGGATCTAAAATCCATTAGCTCTCCCCTTTTCTGCAAAATACCAAATAACATTTTCCCAATTTTTCTAATTCTTAAAACTGCCTGAGATATTCTTTTATCTGAGACCATAGCTCCCATAAAATAATGTTTTCCCCCCAATTCAAATATGCCACAATTATTTACCCAATAAACATCTTCAATTTTAGCTGTTCCAGTCTTTGTGCCCAAAATGTTTATCTCTATCTGATCAAAAAGATAATAAATATTTCGAGAAGTTCGAAGTTTATCCCTCAAAAATTTCCAATTCTTCCCACTTTTAGAATAAATAAACTGGAAAATAGTCAAGAAATCAAAAAGTGAAAATTTACTAACCACTTCATCATTTTTTTCCAACAAAACGGCATTTTTCAACCCCCATATATTCTTTGCTCTGTCCTGTAGAAATTTTCTCTCTGGTAGGAATTCTTTGGATAAAATCAAAGTTGAACTGTTGCAACTGTATTTAATCATCAGCCCCATTAAGGTCAATGCATCAACAAAAACCCTATTTTTTCCACCAACTATATCAACCAACACATCGGTACCGGTGCCCTCCAAATCATTTTTTTGAACCTTGACAACTCTGTTCTTTATCTTGCCTTCATCAATCAATCTTAACAACTCTGCAGCCAAAAAAACTTTTACAAGACTTGCAGCGGGAAGAGCTGTCTTGGCGTTCTTTTCGTAAATCACGCAGCAAGCTCCATCTTTTAATAATTCAGCCAGAAGAAAAGATTCAGAAATTAAGCCAGACATTTTCATCCTTATAACTAACTTCAAGTCAACTAACTATCTTCATGGGAACAGAAAAACCAGTACCAGCGTTTATTTTTCCTTTTGAGGATCCAAACTGAGATTCCAAACAACCAAACCCTTCTACACTAACTTTTATCTCTTCGTTATCGTTCCACCAATAAACTCTATGCAAAATTCTGACCTCTTCCTCATTACCCCCAATTCTTATTTTGGTGCGGAGAGGTTCAAGATCTTCTTGGCCAAGCCAAAATACCTCATTATCAGGAACATCCTCCAACACTTCTCTTACTCTTCTAAGATTATTAGCATCCCCTCCATTTTTTCCATCCAACAAATTTTCAAACCCCCCAAAATCACGATTTATTAGACAAACAAGAGCTTCTTTTGCCCAGGTGCGCAATCTATTATAATTTACCACATACTCAAAACCACCAGCCTCCAGTTTTATCCAAGGAAAAAAAGAAACAGTCTCCTTATCAACATTGCCATCAAACCAATATTGATTTGGAAATAGATCTGGTAATTCTCTAGAAACTAACAACAACCAGCCTCTGTATCCATAAAAAGAAGAAGTAAGAGAATTCACTATAGGTATTTTATGTCTTCTTATTACAAACTCCAGATCTCTAGAAAAACCAGATCTCACAAACTGCTCATTACTGCAAAACCTTAAAATAACATCCGGAACGTAACCACTATTATGATAATTATCCAAAAAGGTAGCTAAATCCAAAAAGTAAGCTTCTTTACCAGTTCGCTCAATCATTGCCCTAACCCGTTCGTAACCTCTCCAAAAAGGATTTTTCCTACTACCCAAAAGAAGAACTTTATTGTAATCACTACCGTTAAGCCACTCCAGCATATGCCCCAAAAGAGAAGGTTGATTAGTCAGCCCAAGTTCTTCTTGTCTAAAATCCTGCAACCCCATTGCCTGAGCTCTTGGATTCACTTCAAGAATTCTAAATCCTTGAGTGGGATCTTTATAAACATCCAAGCCCCCATACATCATCCTAGACCCACCATAAGAATCAATAAGTAAACAGTCTTTCATATAAGAAGAATCAGCGCCAATTTTACAAGCTTGGTCTAAACTAATAGGATTAAGTTCTATAAATTCAGATACCCTTCTAGCAATTGAAGAAAGCTCTTGATAATCCTCTCCAGAAATTTCTAGAGGTTCGTCTGAAATTAACGTCTCCTGGATATTATCCCCTTCTGGACCAAAATAACGGGGGCTATTAGCATCAGGTAAAAGTCCTTTTCTCTCTATGCCAACAGATATTAAACTCATACTTTAGGAATAACGTTAATTATACTATACAAAAATTAATTTTTAAAATTCATAAGGGTAAATTCCAACTAAAAATTAGAGTTAAAAAAACAACAAATTCAAAAAACAGACTATAACAACAAGAGGAAACACAACATAAAAAATCTGCTTTTTTAAGCTATTCTCTGGGAACTAAGGTTTAGAATTTATTTCTCAATTACCAAAGTAACCTATTCCGCCTCTCCCAATACAGCAGTTAGTTCTCTTTCTTCTTCATTTCTCCAAACCAAAATTTTAACTCTATCCCCTGGTTTTTTCGAAGAAACTATATCAGAAAGACTTTTGTCTGAATCAAGTTTTTGTCCATCTATCTGAACAATAATATCATCTGCCAAAATACCAGCTTCCTCTGCCGGAGAACCCTCCACAACCTCTATAACATAAGCTCCTTGTGGAACTTGATTCGCTAAAGCAGTTTTTTTATCAATAATCTGATATCTTACCCCTAAGAACGGCTTTGCAGGAAATTTTCCTGTCTCATTAAACTTGGAAAGACTATCTTTGAAAACATTCACAGGTATGGCAAAACCAATATTTTGTGCTCCTTGTGCAACTGCCACATTTATACCTATCACCTGTCCGGTCGAATTCAAAAGCGGACCCCCAGAGTTCCCGGGATTAATAGCCGCATCGGTCTGAATAACGTTATCAAGTCTTTCAACATAGCCTTCATAGATACTTCCTGCTACAATTCCCCTACCAAGACCAGATACAACACCTGTTGTCACAGTATGCCTAAATTCACCAAGTGCTGTTCCAATTGCAATCACAAATTGACCAACTTTTAAATCTGAAGAGTTGCCTAATTCTACAGGTTTTAGCTTAAATTCAGGATGATCTTTTGGATCAATCTTTAGAATAGCAATATCATTCGACGGATCTCGGCTTATCTCTTTTACCTCATATTCTTTATCATCTTTAGTAATAACCTTATATTTTGCCCTTGTATTTGAAACAACATGTTTATTTGTCACCACCAAACCATTCTCAGAAACTATGAAACCACTTCCTATATCCTGTTCTACTCCATCCTCAACTCCCCTTCTAAAGCCAAAAAAGGGAGAAAATTGAATAACTTCCCTTTGTGGGGTTTTTATAGAAACAGTTACTACCGAAGGAGAAACTTTTTCAGCAACTTCAATAACAACTGACTCTTCATTTACAACCTTTTGATCAACTGATACACCAACCCTCAAACCCTTTTCTTCTCTTGATAAAAACCTGTCAATAAATCCAAAATTAAAAAGTCTGTCTGCTAAAGCACCTGTCAGAAAAATGGAAAGAATAGCAATTCCCAAAAAAATACCAATAGTAAAGCTTCTCAAATCAATCCTTTTCATAATAAATAAAATAATAGAAGAAAAAAACTAGCTTTTCAAGACTTCAATTGCCTTTAACAATTGCTCATCTTCTTTTGTTTCAACATCCTCTTCTACCTTGACATCTGGTTCTAATCCTTTCTCGTTAACCCAATATCCACTAGGAGTAAGCCAGCGAGCAATAGTTACGTGAAGACCAGCTCCGCCATTTATCTGCTTTGGCTCCTGAACCGTCCCCTTGCCAAAAGTATTTTTGCCCACAATCTTTATTTTTGCCTGATCCCTCAGAGCACCTGCCAAGATCTCACTAGCTGACGCCGAACCCTCATTTACTAAAACAACAAGCTTATAACCAGACAAACGAGGACTACGGCTAGTTTTAAGTTCCTGTTTAACTCCATTAACTTCTTCATAAACAGCTACCGTACCTGTTTTAAGAAAATCACCAGCTATATCAACCGCTTCCTGTAAATAACCACCGGGGTTATTCCTCAAATCAAGAACGATATAATTGGCCTTGCTTGATAAAATTTCAGAAACTGCTTTATTCCACTCCTTATTAGTCTCCCCACCAAATTTAAGAAGCTTCAAATGAGCTATCTCTTTATTATCCCCCTCAAACGAAAGAACAACAGAAGGAACCACAATATCTGCTCTTGTTATCTTTACTTCCCTCGGCTCATTTTCGTTATCTCGAAGCAAAGTGAGAGTAACTTCAGTACCCGCTTTTCCTCTTATTAACTGCACAGCCTCTGGCAAAGACAGACCAGATGTTGAAACATTTACACCCTTTTTCTCGTCCTTGATGGCTAAGATAAAATCACCAGCTTTAATACCAGCTTTTTCAGCTGGAGTATCAGGAAGAGGAGCTATTACCGCCAATTGCTTTCCCTTGAAACCGATCTGAATCCCCACCCCACCAAAACTTCCTTCCAAATCTTCCTGAACTACTTTATTTTCTTCAGGTGGCAGATATACAGTGTAAGGGTCACCAATTGCAGCAACCATACCTTGAATTGCACCCTGAACCATCTTAACAGGATCAAGTTTCGATTTGTCGTAGTAAGAAGAGCCAACCATATCCCAGACTTTCCAGAAAAGAGAAAAATCTATATTCTGCTTATCAGGAGGATTCGTCCTTTCAATTTTAAAATTAAAAAAGCTGGTTTGGCTTACCTTATAACCCTTAACACCTACCAAATAACCCAATGAAAAAATTAAAGAGAAAGTAAAAACTTTAACCAAAAAACGTCTCAAGAAAACAATGTCTACCTTAAAAGTATAATGCATAAAAAAACTATTCGATTCTCTCTATAAAAGGAAGAAGACCCAAATAGCGGGCTCTCTTAATTTCCCTTCCCAATCTTCTCTGATGCTTAGCACAAACCCCGGTTCTAGAAGAAGGCATTATTCTTGCCCTGTCAGATAAAAACCTGGAGAGTTGTTCATAATCCTTATAATCAGGATCTTTGCCTTTTTTACAAAAAGGACAATAAGAAAACTCCGGTTTGACACTAACTGGTCTTGTCATAAAAAATTAAAAAGGTATATCTTCTTCTTTGAGAGAATCATCTTGATTATCCTTTGGCGATTGTTCCTCTGCTTCAGAAGTTTCAACATCTTGTATGACATCTTCTTTTTGCGCCTCTACCACCTCTTCAGGCGGAGCAACTTGATCTTCAGAATGAGCAGGAACATCAAACTCCTCTAAAGATTCGCCTTCTCTCTTTGAATCCAATAAAATCATATCTGTAACCACAACTTCTGTGGTTGATCTCTGAGACCCATCCTGTCCTGTCCAGTTTCTAGTCTGAAGTCTTCCTTCTATATAAACTTTTCTTCCCTTCTTAAGAAGCTGAGCACAAATTTCTGCTAATTTATTCCAGGCAACAAGGCGATGAAACTCTACATCTTCTTTCTTCTCTCCAGAATCGGTAGCCCATTGCCGATTAGTAGCAATACTAAAAGAGCAAACCGCTGTTCCCTGAGGGGTGTAGCGCAGTTCCGGATCGCGTGTTAAATTTCCTATTAATAAAACTTTATTTAAACTTCTTGTCATAGAACCATTCTATAACCAAAAAACAAAATCTTCAATTAGATTTTACCAAAAGATAACGCAAAACATCTTCTTCTAACTTTAATTTATCTCTTAAAGACTTTACTTTATCAGCAGGCAGTTCCAATTCCCAAAAAAGATAAAGAGCATTCTTATTTTTTTTGATAGAATAAGCCAAATCCAAAACTCCCCATTCTTTTGACTTGACAACTTTTCCAGAAAAAGAGGAAATTATCTTTTCAATACCTTCCGAAAATTTCTTTTTTTTAGCAGGACTTGACTTTCCATCAAGCAAAACTGTCAATTCGTATTTCATAACAGGCAAATTATAACAGGCAAAAAAGAGACAGACAAGAGGAAACTATCTACCTACCAAAAACTCAATCACATCCCCATCCGAAACTATATAATCTTTCCCTTCACTTCTTACCTTGCCTGCATCACGCGCTGCTTTCCAACCTCCAAAACTGACAAATGTTTTAAAATCAACTACATCTGCCTTTATAAACTTCTGACAAAAATCAGAATGAATTACAGAAGCCGCCTCCTGTGCATTGGTACCACTTTTGATAGTCCAAGCACGCACCTCTTTAACCCCTGCCGTTAAAAAGCTAATAAGGCCCAAGGTTGAAAAAGCTTTTCTAATAAGCCTCTCCAACCCAAGTTGTGAAATTCCAAGTGAAGCTAAATATTCTTTCTGTTCTTGCTCCGAAAGCCCTGCTAACTCACTTTCAACTTTTGCTGAAACACAAATAACTTGATCCTCTTTTAAGTTTAGCCTTTCTGAAAAATAAGAAGACACCTCATCTGCCCTTTTAAGATCCTCTTCATCCACGTTCAAAACAATAATTACAGGCTTGGCAGTCAAAAGCCCCAACATTTTTGATAATCTTACCTCATCATCCTTTAAATCAAGACTTCTAACAGGTATTCCTTTAGCAAGAGCTTCTTTAAACCTACAAATAATTTCCCAGTTGCGTTTTGCTTCTTTATCAGGAGTATTACCCGGATCTTTTTGCTTTTCCAAAGTTTGAAGATCAGAAAGTGCTAGCTCTGTCTCAACAACCAGAAAATCATCCTGAGGCGAAACAGAACCTTCCTTAACTACAGAAGGATCAGAAAAGACACGAATCACATGGCAAATAGCTGAAGTTTCCCTAATATGGGCTAAAAATTTATTACCCAACCCTTCCCCTTTTGAAGCACCAGCAATAAGCCCGGCAATATCTACAAACTCAACAGTCGAAGGAGCAATAGGTGGCAAGTAAGATAAATTTTCTTCTTTTTGAACCACTTCAGCGAGTTTGATCAGTCGGTAATCAGGCACCGGCACTACTCCAATATTTGGTTCAATAGTAGCAAAAGGAAAATTGGCAACATAAGCCTGCTGCTTTTTAAGAAGAGCGTTAAAAAGAGTGCTTTTACCTACATTCGGCAGTCCAACTATTCCGACCGATAGGTTCATGTCCCAACTTTTCGGTGGAAGTCAGAGCCAGTTGTGGTAGTGGTATGTGACATAAGACTTCTACCTCACTCCTTTCTTTTATAATTACTTTCTCTATTATATCTCGAATGAAGTTCTTTTTGTCATACAACTTAAGGCTTTTGAGAGTCTTTCTTGCTTCAGCACATAATTCATCAGCCTCAATGTTGACTACTTCGGGTGAGACTCTGGCTTTTAGCTCCTCTAATTGCCTTTGATATCCCTCTTTCTTTCGTCTGGCTGCCCTTACTAACTCCATATACTGGTCAAACTCCATCACACCTGAACCATAGGCTTTGGCGTAGCGATTGATTTCTTCTGTCAGTTTGTCGATTTGCTCCTGAATCTTTAATCTCTCTTGGGTATCTGCTGATCGGTTTGCCTGTTCTCGAATCCATTCCTCAGCGTGCTTTTTAAGGAGCTCTGAATTAGTTAAATGGTTTGTCAATTCTTTCCAGACCAATGCGTCTAAAACTCTGGCATTTACCCCTCCAATGTGGCAACGGCGTTGTTCTTTGGGAAAATGGTGTAATCTTTCTTCACAGCGGTAGTAGTAGTGTCCGTTTCTGTTACAACCATCTCCTGCCCTACGGTTACCACATCCACACCACAATACCTCTGAGAGAAGATAATCAAACTTTCTGTGCTTCTTAGCATATCTTCGGTTGTATTCCATAATCTCTTGGGCTTTATCGTATAAAAATCTGTCCTCCATAATTATCGGCACCTTGAAGGGATACCACTCCTCTTTGGGTCGAAGGCGACGGCTATTTTTCTTTACTTTACGATATTTATCATTTTTAATCCTAGTTTTAGACTCTACAGCCTCATGCTTATTGTAATAAGCGATTCCTGTCCAGTAGGTTTCGCAACGAAGCATTCTTGTTATCGAACCTTTCGTCCAAAAATCACTTCTTCTTTTCCTAGGCTTAATACCCAAATCGTATAAACGCCTAATAATACCGTTTATGGATACTCTTTCGATCACAAACCAGTCAAAAACTAATTTTATTGTCCGTATTTCTTCTTCGTTTCTCTCCCAGTGAGCAGGCGTGGTATCGGTTCTCTTAACATAGTTGTAGCCATACAAGGCACTCCCGCTTATGACAACGCCGTTTTTAGCTTTGTAGAGTTTACCTCTCCTGAAGCGCTCGGCTATCTTTACCCTCTCATAATCATGGAAACAGCCCAACACATTTCTCATAAGACCTTGTTCTTCATTTATTGGATTAATATCGTGGAGGGAAATAACTTTGATCCCCGCTTCTTCAAATTCTCTAAGGAGAACAAGCTGATATGTAAAATCCCTCGATAGACGACCAATATCATAAACATACAGGACTTGAATTTCCTGTCTTTTAATTGAGTCACGAAGTGCGTCTAAACCTGGTCGAGCCAACATCGTGCCTGTCCAGCCATCATCCAAGAACATGTGCTTATCTGAGAGAATGTTGCCGTCAGCCTTAATTCGATTTTTAATCTCATCGACTTGTGACTCTATCGTTTGCTCGTTCTCTTGCCTTCCAGTTGAAACTCTGGCATAAAGCCCCGTAACTAGCGGTTGCTTGGTTTGACCGTTTCCTGTATGCTGTGTGTTAGGCAGTAAATCTTCCATAGGTTTATTTGCTTATCAGAGGTCTTCACGCTGTTAACAGGAGACCTCTGATTTTTTGATTAAGTTTTCGTCATAGACTTCTCAAATAACTGAGCCAGCTTGATATTGCTTATTCTCCAGGCTTTACCCAGCTTTGCCGCTGGTAATTGCCCACGCCTTGCCATTCGATAAATGGTTATCTTAGCAAGTTTTAGCTTTTCAGCTGCCTCATTTATAGTTAAGTATTCTTGGTTTTCCATAAGGCTAAATGATATTGTTTGATACACTCAACACACTACCCAGAGGGTCTATGTAAGTCAAGTGTGATCGCTAATGATCTTTTATCTACCTTTTGTCTTTCTATAATGTTTTGTCTTGCCATCATAAAAACACGGTCATAGACTAGCTTCAGGCGCTCGGTGCTTTCTGGCTTATCGGTATAAATAAACTTGATGTTAGGTGACATTATCTTTCTCATGTTTGTAATACTTTCCTGCACCAATTTGCTCATCATTCCAATCCTTGATCACTTCGCTAACCCTTCTACTTAACTCGATCTCTTCTGGTGTTAAGGGTTTTTGCTGGGTCTCATCAATGTAATCTTTTGAAACTTCATATTTCCCCACAGACTCTCCCCACTCGATTCTTGTCATCTCCCAAAGTTGCCGAACTTCCTGAACAGTTGCTGGCTCACCTGCCTGCATTTGTTTCTTCAAGGCTTGAAGTTTGTTCCAAAAAGCCTCGGTAATTAGATACGCTCGCTTCTGTCGTATCTGGGTTGTCTTATGTTTCAGTCCTTCTAAATCTTCAGCCAGCTTCGCATCTGCCCGCTCCACCCAACGGTATTTAACCGACCAACGCTCAATCGTTCTTTCTGAGGGTAAATCGCCGAGTTTAGAGCCAAAAATCACCGACAACTCTCCTGCTGAACTCCGACTTATTTGCTCCCATGCTTGAATTAGTTTGGAAACACTCCCAACTTCGCAATACAGCAAGAAAGCTGTATATTGCTTTTCGGTCTCCCCAGGCATTTTTGATGTTGTTGGTTTTTCAGGTTTTGTTGTTTGCATATAATTCTTCTCCATGCGGGCAAACGCCAGTTGATTCCCAAAGCGACTCGTCTATTTCCTGCATCGTTTTTATGTCTAAGTTATTTGCGTCTTTCTCTAACATCTCCCGATACTCTTCATTACTCCTATGACCATTGCGAAGATTACATCCACACTTAAAGGAACTTAAAGGTTTATAATCGGCTCTTTGCATCTTTGCAACGGATTGAGGAGAATTGTCGTCATTCTCTTTAGAGACTTTCTGTTGCAAATCTGAATGAGGTTGTTGTGCTTCTGCAACGACGCCTTGCAAATCTGCAATATGTTCTTGCAGGTCAACGATCTTTTTCTCTTTAACAATTTCAGTTAGCTTCTCCCGAATATCAAAATCAACCACATACACCCTCTTGCCTTGTTTTCTCCAAAAACCAAGCGAGTAGAGCTTGCCTGCGTTTCTGCTCACCTTAGAAGGACTCCAACCTATCAACCAACCGATTTCCCAAAGCGCATACTCAAAGCTTCCATATACTTCTCCATGACTTTTATCCCAATCAGCAAGGCACGAGTAGCTCAAATCCCACAAGATATACTCCTGATCAGACAACAACTTCCTATGAAGAAGTAAAAACCTCCCTCTAAAATGACGGTCAAACCCACTTAATCTGTTCATAATCTTTGTTTGTTGCATACTGATTCTTATTAGACTTTTTCTGAATATAGCCTCTCTTTCAGGCTTTTAATGACTGTTACTGCCTTACGAAAGTCCACTAAAACCTCTGGAGAGTTTTCCTCCGCAAAATTGAAAGCCCTAAGAATTTCTTGTCGACTTGGGGAATCTTTCAGAACAAAAACTGATCTATTAGGATTTGAAGAAGGCTGGATTGATATAAGCTCCAAGCCTCGGAGCATCAAAAAAACTGCCGAGTAGAAGCTACTTGTGTAATACTGATTATCTTTTGATTTTTGACCAGACATAAATACGCCTTTCTCCAGCCACAAAAAAAGGACTGCATTACTACAGCTACACTGCCATTTCTTGCGTGTTGCTATCGTGCAGTCCGTCTATTGCGTTCGATTATGTCTGAAAACCTCTTGCAGGAAAAAAGAGGATTTGCCCTTGGCATTCCGAAGATCCTGCTGCATGCCCTTATTGCGAGTTGCTTTCGTGCGTTCTTGCTTTCCGAGTCCTATCGTTTGCGAATTTCAACTTAAGGCAGTTGTGCCTTAGTAGCTATATTTTTACAAAATTCCTATCTTCTTGTCAAGAGTTTCTTGATTAAAAATGTAGTAAGAAAGTCTCCAAATTGATACAATATAAGTATAAAGCCTAAACCCCTTCTGGGGCATGGCTAAGAAAACCCATCACAGGCGGTAAGCTCCTCGTCAGAGCACCTGTGATGGGTCATATCCCGAAAGGGGTATGGGTAGTCGAAAGGCTATCGCTGGCGGGGAGCTTTTTGTTTCCCTTGATTTGACAATCTCCCCCAAGCGAAGTTAATATAGCCAACCATATCAAAATATGACAATGAAAATAAAAAATAAGGCTCGTATTATCGCTCCGTTTCTGTTTGTTGCCCTCCTGTTATTGGCTGGTGGTCTGTATTGGTATAAGTCATCCCAGGACAGGTTTGCTGCTCCTCGTAAAGATGCTCCGATGGTTAAATTTCGAGTTGATAAACAAAATACCCTCATGGCGGTTACTGGCAATCTTGTCTACTACGGCTTTGTTAAAGATGAGGAAGCACTCAAATATGCTCTGGAATACACCAAAGACAATACTCCTGGTAAGCCTGGGGCAATCAAGGTGGGCAACAACACCATCGATACCGAGACCGTCTATGATATTTCTCAATCAATGAACGCCTGGGAGATTGCCCGAATTCTTCTTAATGAAGGCACGCCCAGTGTCAGGGATTGCGATCATGGTTGTGAAGAATATAACCCCTTTACTCCAGCCCTTCTGCCTGGAGGAGATATTGCTCCTACTTGGCAAGAGCGTATGCGGGCTAAATATAGCTGGGTAAAAAACTATGATGACTGTCTTAAAGCTATTGGTCATGATGGGGGTCAAGTAACTTCTGAGGAGGCTTCCAAGCGCACTGGTCACCCAAGAGTGTGTAATACAGCAGACGGTCGTTATTTTATTCAAGGAAAAGAAGGCTGGAGTGATTATCCGCCTTACCCGTAAAGGAGGTGAGAATATGAAGATAAAAATTGTCATTGCACTACTGGTTATTGCCATTTTGGGAGGTGTTTTTGTTTGGTCAAGACAAAGTAGCAAGACCGCTTTATTACCATCAAAACAAACAACTGATGTAACAACCCAGGAAGAGACGGTTATCCGTAATTTCATGGCAGAGCCTAACCTCAAGCTGTCTTTTGTTAAGACTGATTTACCGTTTCCAAATTACTTCAGGGTCGGTAAAGTCACTCAGGTAAATGGTGGTGAGAATATGGAGGCGGTAGAGGAGTGGACACGCCAGGTTAATGTTTATCGCCAAAAGGAATTACTTAATGGACAATGCTCGGTTTATGAGTATCACATTGATCCCAGAAGTCATTCCTTGGTAGCAGTTGTCGTTGCGGGGTTAAAGCCTAATGAAATTGAGGCATACAAGGTAAAGGGTATTGAGTGTAAGACCGAGGTTCACAACTTGCCAGAAATATCTAAGGCAGAGGCTGAAAGTGTTGCCATGGAATATCTAAAACGAGTCTTACCCAACTTTGACCAAATTAAAGACAGGTTTGTTTATTCCCATGGTAAAACGCACAGTTGGCTGTGGGAGGACAAAAGCTATAAACTGCCAGATGGTCTAGTGGGTAGACCTTACTCGTATCCCACGATCCGCATATCGGTAGACAACACCAAAAACATTCAGTATTGGAATACCGTCTCGTTATTCCAAAACTAAGGTCTATCGGGAGACCTTATCATTCCTCCCATTCAACGATTTCTTGCCCGCCAGCGGTGAGGAGAGATTTTCTGGCGTGATAGACAGTAGGCTCTGGGAGGTCGGACATTCCTCCATCTACGAGCGGTAGCATCCGAATTTCTACCCTCAGTAGCCTACCAAGCTGAAACATAAAGAAAAATGGAGAAAATATCAATTCGATTTGACAATATCTTTTAACGAAGTTAAATTACCACTGGTTTTGACGCTCGAAATACACCCTTTATAAGGGGAAACTCTCCAGGCGAGCCCAATCAAGTATGGAGGTTTTAGGAGTCCTCCCAGAACCACTGCAGATTACCTCAACAAATCCCCAACGAGGCTGGTGAAGCTGAATAGAGGTAAAAACTATGCCACCCCAGGCACGAAAACCCCACAGAAGGCGACACACGGGGCAACGGGGTTAATACAACTTAGTATTCCTTCGCAAGACTTCGTCGGCGATTTTCTGCATAAAATGCAGATCTAAATCTATGTTAGTATAAAAATCTAAAAGTAGTGGGTAAAACACCTTTTTTGCTTGCCATGACTTCGCTCCACCGCCGTGAGCTACGGCACATCGCACATATTTATAAAAACGGTTCACAAATCTTTTAGTCACTTTGTAACCAGCATAGACTGGTGCTCCTGTCTTAACATGCCAACCTGTTCTCTCTCTGACGGTTTTAAGGGAAACGATTTCGTTTACCAACTCTGTGTCTTTTTTCTTATACCACCCCTCAAAAAATCTCCATAACTGCAAAACTCTATAATCAATCGGTTTGCTTTCATCACGAGCCTCTCGATAAAAATGGAGAACACGCCTGGGATTTTTCTTCTTATTTAAGAAATCAAGATTTCTGCAGAATCCGTCGCCTCCGTTAATAACTTGCGTTTTCTTCCATTCTTCTGCCTCCTCGAAGCTGCCTTCATGCAGTAACCATGTCTTTGAGTTATATTGACAGGTCACAGGGAAAGCAAAATAGGCATAGGTTTGATATTTAGCTGCGCAGGCGCTCAAAGTCATGAGCGCAAAACCATAAGCCTGTATAAGAATTTCTGATTCTTTAACTTTCCTTTTCTCTAATTCAGAAACATCCACCGCTAAACCTGAAAGATTCTGAAAACGCTCTGGGGGATTACTGCTGGGGAGATTAGAACTCGAAGTTGGATCGGCAACAAATCTTCCTCCCTGGAAACTTAGAGTTCCTTGTATACAGAGTCCCGTCCGTAAATTCTTAAAGATAACTTCGCTCATATTTCCTTTTTATGCTCTGTCAATTTCTGCTCTAAATCTTTGATAACTTTACCGCTTTGACTAACAAACTTTTTGTAGTAATTCTTGGTTCTGTCTATTACTTGGTGAATAAAAACTGGTTTTCCGTCTCTCCCTACTCGCTCGCCAATAAGTTGCTCATGATTCCACCTATGATCCTTTGAAAAACTATCCTTGCCCTTTTTCTTTACGCCCAATAAATCGTATGCCTTTATTGAGTCATGAAGACTAAGTCTCACAAACTTATGCCCGCATTCGAGCAGATGATCTATTCGGCTTCCCCGTCGGGTTGTCGTTTTTATTCTTCTTTCAGCATTACAAGCTGAGCAAAAAACCTTAGCCATTTTCATTTTTGAAAACTCCAGATTGTTGTAACTTACGCACCTCTCCGAGCAGATAGTCTAAGTCCATATAAAAAGGTATCGATTTTTCCGCTCCAAGGATCAGCGCACCTCCATCAATCACAATCCCTTTGTGACTATCAAAGGTTACCTTACCGCCAGTTGCTATAAAACCTTGATCAAAATCAATCGTTCCACCACTGGAAGATCTCAAAAAAAGTTTTCCGCCGAATTTTGTATCAATAACATGACCGTCAAGATAATTTTTGATTTCTATAATTTGTAACCTGCTGGGAGGAGTGAATTTGAGATGTAGAAAAATGTCTCTGAGGCTACCCCTAACAATTACCTCAGCGCCTTTTGTCTCCACATCCCAGCTACCAACACTTGCCATAATTTCATTTTCGACAATTTCCAGCGTTTCTCCTTTGACTGACTTGAAATAGGCACTAACCAGCGGAGGTTCGTCCTTATTTAGTTGTTTTACTGATAAAAGATCTTTTTGATCCGCTTTAAGTAAAACTCCATCGGGAGATATAAATACAATTCCTCCAAGAGCGATCTCCAACGGATATTCCATATCTTCAAAAAGATAATGAGGTTTATTACCCTGCTTACAAAAAGGCTTACTGTCAGCAATTTTTATTCGTTTACAGCTTAATCTTTTTCTTGTAGCATCATCGTGATGTTTTGCACACAAAAGAGTTATTCCTTTGGCATTATGCTTTCTGGCTTCGCTGAAAGGAGGATCGAAGTGTTCGTATTCGCAAAACAGAGATCCACACAGCACACAGCCATAGCCACACCGTTGCCTTACCTCTCGTTTGACATTAAAAGGTATATCTCTCGATAAACCATATTTATTTACTTTCTTGGACATATGCGCTTTTGTGAAAGAGATTTTTAACCAAGCTGTCTGCAAATCCAAAAACTTGAAAAACCATTTCCCTGTCAACAAATCTTTTAGCAAAGCCCCAAACAATGGGATTATCCTTTGCATCTAAATCAACCTCTTTTACTTCTCTTGTTTTAATATCAAGCCTTTTTACCTTTCTGGCTGCTACATTTTTCGTTATTTTCTTGATGTTATAATGCAAATAAGGATTTCTAATTGAGTCTTTGAAGCTAATTAACCTTTTTTCTGTTTCTTTATCAATAACACCTAATTGTTTCGCCTCATTGATAGCTGGATTAAGCTCCATGCTTTCAATCCTATCCCACTCGCTTTCTTTGTAAGTGTTCCCAAATTTCTTTCTGACAATGGCATGTTTGAGAGAAAACTCAACTAAAACAGCGCTTAGTGAGATGGCAGCTCCATAAAGTCCGAATAGAATACACTCCCGAATTTCATCATAAAGAAAGCCAATTGTAGGGATAGCAATATCTGGCGGAGGAGAGAATTTAGTTATGTTAGCTAAGGCAATGGTTTTTCTTTGGGAAAATATCTTTTCGACAGCTTGTTCAGGAGTCAATCTTTGGGGTTCGTCAAACTTTATTCCTTGCTTCTGGAGTTCCTTTATTGTTTCTGGCTTGCTGATGATGTGGGTTGCACCCTTAGCCAGTTCAGTTAGAAGATCATTTATGTTTTTCATAACCATTTACAAAATTGCCTTGGTTGTTTAATTAGACACGCAGGAACAATCCCAAAACAATAAGAATTATCCCTATCATAAATAAAATCAACTGTCCGTTTTCAATCTTTTGAGCATCCAGGTGTATAAAATTCAGAATTTTGTTTATCTGTTTCTGCCTCTTTTTAAGATCGGCATCATATTCTTTCTTAAAGCTCTCTGAGTATGAAAGTATTTCTTTTTCTGGGCTGATGTCGAGACGATAAAACTTTTCAAGAAAATCAAGCGCCTGCTTCTGCTGAAATAAATTACTGCTTTCCTCTAATTGAATTTCAAATCGCTTTGATTCAAGACCAAAAAACAGTGAAGCTACACCCAATATCAATGACACGCCCAAACCAGCAAAACCCAGTTTTGTCAGCAGTGAAACATCAAAGTTTCCTTGTAGGGCGACAAAGATAGAAATTGTTCCACCAGAAATGGTAATTAACTGTAGTCTGAAGTTTTCGGAGTCTTTTAGCAGACTTTTATGTCTCTCAGAAATTCTTTTTAAGTCTTCAGTGACTTTATCCCTAAAATCTGATAGTGCTTTCTCACCATAGGGCTTCAGAAATTCTTCAAGATCCTTTTTAGGATTAAAGTTTTTTATATCGATCATACTTATTTTTTACAAAAACTGCCCAATTAAGGGCAGTTAAACCAGTAATCTTTGAGAGAAGTATCTGATTACACCTCTTTTGTAACCAGAACTTCTTCTCCTAACATGTCAATGACTTTGACTGCCACTTTGGTTGGTTTTTCGCTTATTTCAAGCTCATATTCGCCCTTAACCAAATCGTTCTGTTTTTCTGGGACATCCGAGAAACCAATCTTGAATACTTCACCGTCATAATTTGTATCAACCAACACTACATCGATCATTGATCTGAGATCTGGGATTTTTTTCTGCAAAAGTCCTGGTTCAAGCTCTAAGCGTTTAATGATTGTAGGGGAGATAAAGGATGTGATTTTAATCTTTACTTTGTCTTTGCCTATTCGCTTGATTTCTACTTCCGCTTTTGATGGTTCGTAACTTACAAAATTCTTGTCTTTGAGGTCAAAGATAATAAACTGACGCATGCGTTTCTTGGTTCTGGTGTCTTTATAAGGCTGTTTTTTATTCCATTCTTCAATCCAAGCATCTACCTTTGTCTCCCGACCAAGTGAGATAACCACCACATCTCTATCCTCGTCTGGGCGCTTATTGAGCTCGTCAACGATTAGCTGGAGGTCAAGTAGGGTTAAGGGATGATTAAAATCTATAATTTTTACCAGTTCACCACTATCCCGCAAACCGTCAAAGAAAGTGTCCGTCTTAACCTTAGTAATTCCATATTGCTGGATTGCCAGTTCCTTTGCTTCAGTTTTTAAGATTCTCAAATCGTAGTTATTAACCTTGTAAATGGCGAAGGTAGGATATTTTGTTTCCTTTTGACCCTTGATAATTTTTTGTAGCCTTTTACTTGTAACCTGAATTGCCCCCTTATTTACATCAACCCCAATCCAGCGTCTGCCCAGTTTTTGAGCAGCAGCACAAGTTGTTCCAGAACCCATAAAACAGTCCAGAATCAAATCATCTTCATCCGAAGAAGCCAGGATTACTTTTTCCAAAAGCCTTTCTGGCTTTTGAGTTGCATAATCTGTTCTTTCCAAAGCCATCGCATTTATAGCTGGTATCCTCCACACATCGGTTGGTAGTCTTAAATCGTTTTTAGCTCTGGTAGCTGATTCAACACCCGTAGCCAATCTTCTCAACACTTCTTCTCCTCGTTTCTCCAAAATATTCTGAGGGTTAAAGGTGAAGTTAGCACTTTTTGTGTAAAACAATATATTATCGTGTTTTTTACCATACTCATTTTTACTTACCCCGCCCGTTTCGTAATTCCAAACAATTTCGGCTTTTAACCCATCTTCGCCAAACACTTCGTCCATTAAAACCTTGATGTAATGCACCATCCTATAATCCAAGTGAACATAAATACTGCCTGTTTCTGCCAGCAATTCTTTCAATAAAATTAACCGCTCATACATAAACTGGAAGTATTCGTCCCTTTTCCAAATATCTTCATACATTGTCTGCTGAATGATCGATTCGCTGTCTTCTTCGATCCTGCCTAAATCTTTTAATCCCCGCAGTTCAACTTTTCTCATGTAGTCTTTGTTGCTGGCAAATGGAGGATCGATATAAATAAGGTCAACTTTACCTCTAAATCCAAGTTCTAAGAGTGTTGCTAAAACTTCTTTGTTATCTCCATGAAATAAGAGATTGTGCCAATTTTTTTCAAGCTCTTTGTATTCTGGAATTTTGATTATTTTATTTGTCTGTTTTGGATCAAATGCTTCAATTAGCTGTGTCGGGTAACCTTGAACTTCTTCAATCGGTTTTTTACCAACCCAGTGGAGCATTGGTCTGCCTTTTGGCGTCGTGATTTTTAGCTTTTTAGCGCTATCTTTCATACCCTTTGACAAAACTGTTAATAAATGTTATTATAATTATGCTGAAAACTGGAGCGAGAGCGTGATGCCTCAAACCAGTTTTTTTGCATTTTACGGCAAAACTTTGTAACTTTCTATTTTTGTATAAAACTTCTTTTTCTTATCTCCTGTCTGCGGGTGAACAGCGAACAGTTTATGATTAAATACATTTAAGATATTTTTGTCGTAATAAGACAGATCCTCGTTTGGTTTATCAAGAAATTTTACCTTGGCGCCATAAGCTAAAAGATCAGCTATTTGCTCTTCGATATCAAAATTTTTCTTCGTGACAAATGAAATTTCAGTTAAGTGTTCTTGGACCTTTTCGTAAGAAATTCCAATATCTGATATTCCCGCTGATAAATAAAAACCGGCAGTTTTATGATAAATAAAATCTCTTTCTGTTGAAGCGGATTCAATTACCAATCTTCCTCGGCTGTTAGTGGCAAGAAGAGCAAGGATAAAATTTTTAATCATTATATTGGCTGTTTCTTTATAAACTTTTTGGCTATTCCAATTCTTTTTTGTCGCTTTTTTGTTGTCTACGATGACTGTAAATATTTGATAGCTGCCTTTATTTAGGAAATCAAATAAAAGTTTCTTAAAGTTTTTGTCTATTTCCTTGTCTTTAAGAATAGAGAAATCACCCATTTGTCTTCCAATTTCTCTTGAATGAAAAACAATATCGGTTTTCTCCCAAAACTTAAATTTAATTTGATCAGATTTTACCTTCAACAACTCTCGATTATCATCGTTTATCAAACAACCGCATAATATATAACAACCGTTTTTATTAGCCTTTGGGTTAGCAAAACCAGATTCGTCAATAAAAAGATTTTGTAATTTCATTTTTGTTTGTAAATCCAGTCAATGACCGGTTGAACTTTACCAAATACCGATTCTCCTTCCTCTAAAAGCAGAAGTTCATACTTAATTTTATCAGGATTTATCGTTTCCAACTTTTTCATCTCTTTTTCAGCCTCTTTAATCCTATATTTTGGCGCTTTTACCTCTACAATTAAGGACTTGCCATCTTTCTTGCGAATCAAAAAGTCAGGTGTATAACTGTGCCAATCTCCTTTGTCGTCTTTGTATTCAAAGATAAAATCAGTTTTTTCTGGATCGTTAATTGCACCTGTATAATAAATGTCCTCAACATTATCGGGGTCTTCACCGAGTTTAGTAAGCATTCGCTCAAAAAACTCCCGTTCGTCCTCCGAATCAAAGTTATACGGATCATAATGAAAGCCAAAGAGCGGCAGCTGCCCAGTTTGATGTTGATATTTTTCTATACTCAAAACGTAATCATCAAGTTTACTTTTATTTACCCTTATTTCAGTTGTCCAAATTTCTTCTTTATTTTTTTCTTCTTTAACAAAACCCTTCTTTTTAACGATTGCTATTGCTTCTTCAACGGTTTCATTAACTACCTTATAGCGTATGCTTTGTTTTTCTATTTGCGAGCGGATAAGTTCCAGCTCAAACGCTCCGATTTCACCCTCTGGGTATAAGCCTTCAAGCAGTTTATAAGTTTTGAGCGAGTCTAAACGGTAGGCATGAGCCAGAACTACGGCTGCTTGAAATAAATCAATCTTCCTGTCTGTTACCACTCCCTTTTTAGTTCCCACTTCAACTAAAACCCCTTTTCTTTGAGCTTTGGACATGGAGTAAAGAGTCTTTTCAAAGGATTTGACTGCCCGTTCCTCTGGTTTATTGATTTTTATGCCTTCCGCAGCTTTTAAATCTTCTGGGACTATCTTTTGGACGAGCTTTTTGATTAGTAGCGGTTCAGGTGTGGTTTTTTTAAGAGTTACTTTAACTGTTACGGTGTCGGCAGAGACCCTGTTAAGATCATCTAGACCCTCACCAAAGGTTTCTTGCAACTGCCGATCAAGAATGGAGACATTGTCTTTTGAGAGGTAAATCTTGGCTTTTTTGGTGTTGTTGGGAACTTGTCTCAAACAGCGGCTGGCAGCTTGTAAAACAAAGTTATTGCTCGAAGTGAGTTTCCTTGCCAGGGCTGTAGCAAATAAAGATAAGCAGTTCCATCCTTCCGTGCCTTTGTTAACAAGTAAGAAGACCCTGTAGGGCAGTTTAGGGTCGTTAATGCGGTTGTCAAAAAGGTCTTTGACCTCGTCAGTTGACTTGTTATGCACTGGCAGGACAACTGATGGGTCAATTTTTAGAGAGATGAGAGTTTGCTCGACTACTGGTTGAGCTTTTTCCAAATCACCGATCTGGGGGAAGTAAATTGCCAGCTTTGCATATTCGCCGCTCCCAACTCGGACATCTTTGTATTCCTGAAAGAAATCTTTGACAACATCAACAATAAAATCCTTATCCGAGACTTCTGGATAAGCCATGATATTGCCTCTAACTTCCTTGAGAATGCCGTCTTCAATGCCCTGGGACAAGCCATACCAGTAAATAACATCCCGTAGAAGCTGTCTTTGGTAGTAAGGCGTGCCTGTGGTGTTCACTACGGCTAAGAGATTGGTCTTCTCGGCAATGTAGTTGATTGTCTGCCTAACTCGCTTCAGGTCGCTTGCCAGCTCTTGCCCATAGGTGTGGTGAGCCTCATCCGAGAAAACGGCTAAGTGAGGCAGAGAGGTGATGGTTTGTAGCCTTAAATTAGCTACCAGCTCTTTTGCTTCTTCAACTTCCAGTTTCAACTGCCCAGAGAGAAGGGTTTTGGGGATGCTGTTTTTTTGAAGTCGTATTTTCTCGGTGTTGGTGACGATGACATTAAATGAGCTGCCTCGAATAACAGGAATGTCTTTTTCACCATCTCTGGTGTAGGTGAACTTAACATTGATAATAAAAGATTTATAAAAACGGGGAGGAAGTATCTTGTCATAGGGAGTATCTGAGATTTCTCTCAAAGCACCTAAAATGGTTTTTCCAGGCGCAAATACCAGGGCATTTTTGATAAAGATGCCGTCTTCATCCTGATATTCCAAAGCCATCGCAAACTCACTAGCAATGATGGAAGCAATCAGGATTGTCTTACCCGCTCCCATTGCCAGTGCCAGGATATAACTTGGGTATGAGAGAGTGAGCGTCTCCCTTAGTGCTTCGAGTTTATATTTCTTAACAAAGGTATTATCAGTTTTTACCTTTTCGAAGATTGCGTCTATTCCGCCTCCAGCTAGTAATAGGTCGGTTAGATCTTCCTCTGACAGGGAGATCCCAAGAGCTTTCAGGAGATCCCTACCTTGGAAGTATTCTTTATAAAGCTCGAAGATGTTGGGAGTGTTTTTAACCAGTCTCAAATACCAGTAAGTTTCTAATGCCTCAAATTGTGCTTTTCTTAGGAAGTTGTTCTGATTGTGTTGGAGGATGGTGGCGATGGCAGGGTAAGAAGAAGGGTATCCTTGCTGTCTCCAGTTAGTGACATCTAATTTTAACTTTTGGTAAAGATTGGTCATATTTATTTTTTGTTTTTTAGTATTGCTTCAATGTCTTTGGGGTCATAGCGCCTGTCGCCTCGCTTATTAACTCTAACAGCTTTTAATTTCCCGCTTTTGCCCCACCTCCGCAAAGTCTCTACATGCACATTTAGGATTTCCGCTGCTTGTTTTATGGTTAGGAGTTTTGGTAAATCAAATTTATTTTTACTCATATTTAATGTTGACTATTTAATTTTGTTGCTATGGCTTCTTGTTCATCGTATAGAGCTTTGTCCTGATCAATCATTTTCTGCTCGGCTGCTGTTAGCCATTGATTAGACTCCATCCTTGTAACGATTGCCGAAATATTAGCGATTCTTGTCGATATTATCTCATTAATTCTATCAATATCGCTTTTATTTTTCTCATAAAATTCTTTGTATTCTTTTAACTTTGCCCAACCTGGTTGAATTTCTTTTAATCTTTCAAGTGAAGTTCTCCAACTATCTATTACTTCTTTTGAATAGTTGGGTGGTACATAACCTGCAAAATGCTGAACGATTACTTGAGTGGGGCAACCATTGATTTCTCCTTCTACCTCAGCGATGCCTACCTCTTGATAGGTTTTATCTGTTAAAAATTTTTTGGATTCTGGAAACTGGAATTGGTTGTCAATTAACTCTTCTGCTTCGTAATAACCCTGTGTAGGTGCTTCACCCCAAACAATATTGGAGTAATTAGTCTCCCTCATAGCCTTTTCCATTGTGTAACCACTTCTTGTTGCCTCAAAGGAGAAATCGTCAAACTTTAAGATTGTCTCGCCTCTTTTTTGAGCCGACAGTTCAAGTTTTGGTTGGTATTTTAGTTCTCTTGCACCTGCCTCTTTTCGCTTTTCGTTAAGAAGTGTTAAGTATTTTTCTTTATCAAGTTTTATCTTTGAGGATTCATCAAAATCTCTTGAGGTATCTCGCCAGTATTTAGCAAGATCACCCTTTTGATCTTTAAGGGGCAAGACATGATTGACAGCGCTAATCTCAACAAACCCAATTTCTCTTGAATCTCCACTTCCTTTGCGATTGTCTCCCATTACAAAAATATGGTTTTCAGGGACAATCACTTTCTGACATTCCTTTAGAAAAGCCTCTCCAAATGTGGATCGAGGCTTTGCGGTATAAGGTTCTTTTAAGGGCTCGCCGTTAAGGTAAACAATTCCTTCTCGAAGTTCGATACTGTCGCCTGGCACACCAATTACTCTTTTAACCCACCCTGAAGGTTCACCATACATATTTTTGGTCATCTCCCTAATTTTGTCGTTTTCAACAACAACAATGTCCCCCCTACCGATTTCATAATTAAAGTATCTTCTGCCCGCAATTACTAATCCGTTAGGGTAGCGTATCATGCCTGGGTAGCCAACAATTTGTTTTGCCAATTCTTTGGGGTCTTTTCCTTCGCCTTTGGGAAAGGTTGGAAACATTGACCCTGTCCCAGCTATAGCAATTGCTTCTGGGTCGTAACCTAAAGCCTCCTTAACCATTACCCCAACTAGTGCGTAACCACCAATCCAAATCGGCAAGATAATTGCACCAACAATTAAAAGTGCGATTATTTTTGTCATGAAAGGTTTGATACTAAACCCTTTAAGTAGCCCCTTGATGCCTGTATGTTTAAGTTTTTTGATAGCTTCAAGGGGTCTGAGGATATAAACCGCCAAATAAAGGGGTAAAACAGCAAGAATAAAGAAGAGCTTTATAAGAAAAACAAAGATATTTTGCTTTTTCTGAGACCTCTTAGCTATAAGTTGGGCAGTAAAACTAATAATCCCCACTAAGAAAGCCAGACATCCTACTAAAACCAACCCTAAAACTAAGAAGGCATAGATATTGGGAGCTTTATCAAAAAGTTCTCTTCTGATACCTACAACATAGCCGATCATTACTAACACACTTATGACGCAGGTTAGCCAAATCACAAATGAGATCTTAATGACTTTATTAAAGGGCGCTTTTTTCTCTTGTAGTTGTGACAGTTTTTTCGGCATAACTCAACAAAATTATACAAAAATTAAAGAGAAATTGGTATACTGTTTGTTGCTATGGCAGATAATTTAGAAGAAAGAATTAGTGAACGCCTTAAAAAGCTTCAATCAAGAAAGGGATATTATTATCTCCTTACACATCTTGATTACCCATCAAATCAGAAGCGCCTGGACAAAAACGCTATAAACGCTCAAATAAAAGTGATTGAGGACGCACTGCCAGAAATTAAAAAACTGATGAAGCAAATCAAAAGATATGTCCCCCATATTTGGGATCAGACTAAATATGCAGCAGCCTATCTGCTTCTTGGGAAGGCATTTAGTAATCTTGAAACGATAATTCTTCTTGCCCAGAAAGGACACAATCTTGAGATGGTAGATTTAGCACGCTCTGGAACGGAATCTATTGATTTAGCATTTCTTTTATTTGAAGATAGCCAAAACCAACAACTTGAAAAGTGGTTTAAGGGGAAAATTATCGAAAATGAAAAAGCCCGAAAGGCTCTTGATAGAGTAATTAACCAACTAAATCCTGCTTCCGTCAAACTACCCGTAGAGGAAATGAAAAAAGAAGTTTATAAAACCTATTCCCTCTACACACATAGCAGTTATGCTGCTCTCCTAGATTCAATCGATGTCTTTCATGAAGATTTTGATTTTGAAAGATATGCAGGATTTCACTTCGCCAGAAGAAACCTACACGCTGTCCAAGACCTGGCTATCAAAATTCTATTACAGCTGAAAAACATCTATGTGCAATGTAAAAATCAAGATTGTCTAAATGAAGTCGACGAATTACTAAAACAAATAGGACATATTGATATGACCCCAGGAGAAATCGCCAAAGTTATAAATGAGCATCTTGGTGATAGGAGTAAAAAAGATAAAACATAAATTGTTCTGAATATTATGGCTCATTATCGATATTTGAGGGACGAATCTTACTATAATGACCTTTACGATCTCCACACCATCGAGACCTGTCTTGATTACTACTGGAGCTTGAAAAGTGGCTTTGAAAAGCATCGGGGTGACAAGAGTTTCAAAAAATACTCCAAGAAAAAGTTCGATACCGAGGTTCACAAAGTTGTCAGCTATACCATCAACGCTATTAAAATCGACAGGTTTCGGCATAAAAAGGACACCATCCTAAAGTGGATGGACGATGATCGCCAACGCCAGGATCGATTAGACAATGCCGTCGAACCGAAGGATATTCTCTGCCATCAATGCAATAGCCCAATGCTCGCTACCACTAAAGACCTCATAGACCACCTAAATAAACCCATGAGAGTTCTTTTCTTCTTTGAATGTCCAAACTGCAAGAAAAGACGAGGTGTTTATGATGATGGCTCAGAGTTTGTTTCAAAACCCCCACTCTGCCCTAAGTGCAAACACGAAGCCAGGCTAACCTACAAAAGAAAGGGGGAGGTAACAATCTGGACGACTTCCTGTTCTTCTTGTGGCTATAAAGAGGTTGACAAAGACGATTTTAATAAATGGGAAGTCGATAGAAAGAAAAAAGAAGAGCGAGATCGACTCCTACTTAAGGAATATCGTGCTGAGTTTTGTCTCTCTGATGAAGATGGTCAGGATTGCCTTTGGAGAATTGACCAGATGAAAAGGCTCGTAGACGAAATGGAAGAGCGGGAAAAACACAAAAAAGAATATGACGCAGTAGCCAACATTAAAAAACTGACTGTTGTCGAGCTTGAAAAGCTCATTAACGACACCATCAATTCTCAAGGTTATATCCGTCTTGAATTGTCCAAGCCTGAGTTTGGAAAGCAGCTTATCGTTGGTTTTACTGTCCAAGACAGTAACACCTCCCGCCAAGAGTATGACAGTCGCAATGGCTTCAGAAAGCTCGTTCAGGGGGCTTTATCAGGCACAAACTGGCGCTTGATGGTCACCAGCCTTAGTTATCGATTGGGTTATCTTCAGGGTAGCCTCAGAGCCTACGAAACAGAGGAAGACATCCTCACCCTTGTAAGGAAGAAGTAAAAAATCTCATTAGTTTTTCAATCGCTATGTTAATTTCAGAGACAGATTGATCTAGTTCAGAGAGATCAACATCTTTTATCGCTTTAGAGAAATTAAATGATCGTTGTGGTTTCAAGACCTTAGGTATGTTAATCTTGTGAGTTGTCGAGGGTATTCCCTCTTTTTCGTTCCCATATTGTATAAACCACTGAGAATGGACTATATCATTCCTTGCTTTGCAACACTTCATAAGTAACTCTAGTATTTCCTCAAACTCTCTTGCTCTCTTTTTGCCACATCTTTCAACAACTAAAGACCTGAGTAGTTGAACCTTCTTCTCAAAACCTAAAGGCGAAGTAATTCTCCTTCCTATTTGTTGCTTTACTCCCGCATTTCCCTCAGCACCAATAAGTTCCCAAATCCAAAATTCAACCATCGCCTCCAAGTGGTTTAGGAGAACAACTACTTCCCCTATCTTTGCAAGATATTCTTTTGTTTTAGGGTCTTGATTATCAAGAATTTTCGCTGGCATATCCCAATTATAAGCTATTTGTGGGTATGGCAGGACTTTCATAGCTGATAGGTGGCGGTGTAGAGCGTATTATTCTTCCATAATCGTCTCTCTGGGTGATAATTCTGACAGTTCTTTTGTTTGGAAGTAAGAAGTTAAATCTGAAGTCTAAAGTTGTGGAATATCTTATTCTATCCCGACAGAAAGACTTGACATTGGTTTAGAAAATTACTTGACGATAGATTTTATTTTAACAGAATCGGTGTTATTTTTCTTTGGATTTTGAAGACTCTAATTCTTATGGTGGCTGTCTTTATCCTTGTATGCGTTTTGCTCATTTCTGAGTGTGTGATTGGTAGAGTTAATTCAGGCATTCCTTTTGATTGGGCTACAATTCGAGATTGCAGCTATTAAATCCCCAAATTGCCTCAACAAATCCCCAACGAGGCTTCTGAAGCTAAATTAAGGTAATCAGATGCCACCCCAGGCACGAAAGTTTGCTACGGGTCAATACATGGTATTTACCTTGAGTAGAATTCCCTAACCGAAAGAGCTAAAACTCTTATATCTTGGTTGTCTAATCTGAAAAACGGTTTACCCAATACACTTTCTGGAATACCCATTTTTCTAATAACATCTAGTGCCTGCGCTTGTGAGACTATCGCTCCACCCCTACCCCTGCCATGGTTGCTAAAAACCGAAATATCTCTTGAGCAATTATATTCGCCAAGCATTTGTCTAAGTTCTCGTTTGACATTTGACCTATCTCGTCTATGTGATTCTCGTTTAGATAAATCACCACCTCCGCCTCTCTGGCTAGCATCAACAAGCGCCTGTTTCATATCATTTATAACCAAACTAAATTTACCTGCCTTTCTAAACAAATATGCAAATATATAGTCGGCGGGATTGGCTTCTATTTCCCTCCTGTCCTTTGGAGTAAATTCTATTACAACAGCATCTGTTCTTGGCTGTGGGTAGAAAGCTTCTTTGGGCACCTGTGCTAAAACTCTTGAGTCAAAAAAGGTCTGACCCAGCAACGACAATTTCCCAAAGTTCATACTAGTTTCTGATTCCTGAAATTCTCTGGCGACATTATCTCCCAGCATCAAGACTGCACTGCTTATAGGTAAATCTATTAGTTTGTGCATAAAAGGCTCAATAATATGGAAAGGTAAATTTGCAACAATTTGGGCTACTTCGTCTCTACCAATTAAAGAACCAAATTGCACCCTCAAGGCGTCGCTAAAGATAAATCTGATTCTTGGATTTTTTTCTTGAATACCTCCTAGAATAGGTTGAAATCTCTTATCAATCTCTATCCCAATGACTGAACTAGCTCGTTGAGCTAGAGCTTCAGTTACATGTCCTATTCCAGAACCAACCTCAATGACTTTTGACCCTTCTATCACCGTTGCGGCAAGTACATTGATCACCCCTTCGTCAATCAAAAAATGCTGACCCAACCGCTCGCTAAGATCAATTCCTTCTGCCTCTAGTTGCGATGCAATAATTCTCTCTCTATTCATAAGCTACGTATTTTACATTCCTAAGAGACGGGTTCAATTGTGTCTGTTTTAAGCATAAATTGTATAACCTGGGTAGTTGTGTTCCTAAAGTCCCCTGTATTGTTAACATAAAATAGCCTGTTTTTAGAAACTTGTCTACTTTGTCGAATAATTTCATCTTGTAAAAGAAGTAGTTTGTCAGTTGAGTATCTTTTATTCAATTCCACATTATCTCCAAATATTTTTCTTCTGTTACTTTCTAGCTGTTGTGCATTGGAGGTTACAACTACTAACCTATTATTGCCAATTAGATAAGGAGCTACTATTGAGGGTGTTAATTGGACTCCTTCAAACAATACATTTTGCTCTCCTTGAACTTCTAATTTAGGAATAATGTTACGTAGAGGTGAACAAACTATTTCAGAATAAGCATTGAATCCTATAATTAGGTTTTGTGGAGAATATGAACCATCTCCAATGGCAACATAGCTATCACAAGAGCCATAGTTGACTAACAGACTTCGTTCGGCTTCTGGTTTATGGCTTTCTATTTCCTGAGCTACAAGTCTGATAATGTCCATCGACTGTAAAGTGCAATTCTCGATTGACGAGGTGATAAGCGGAGCAATAGTAGACTTTCCCGACAGTGGGGCACCTGTAATAAAAACTAAAGTTCCCTGTCTGGTAAATCTGTATTCTGGACTTCGAGCCAATCCTGGATGGTTTAATCTTTCTATTTTACTCACACCAAACATCATTCTTTCTTTTAATTTTTAGTAGTTTTTTCAAATTATCTTTCGATTCCATCTGGAGGGAGGTGTTGGTCGGATCTGCCAAATTTTGCAATATGATATCAGCAATAAACCCCGTCTCTTCTTCAGAATAACCTCTGGCAGTAATCCAAGAAGTTCCTAGCCTGATTCCGCTGGCTACATACGGCTTTAATATCTCCCCAGGAATAACCTGTCTATTAGTAAGAATTCCTAGACTTTCCAATAGCTTCTCAGCTTCCATACCTGTTAAACCGAATACTTTAAAAGTATTTAGCACCATTAGGTGCGTGTCGCTTCCCCCTGTAACAACCAAACCAGGGTATTGATTAAATTTTTGCTCGAAAATCTTAATATTTCTGATTACTTGGTTGATATAATCATTAAACCAAGGTAAACTGCAATCAATAAGGCACTGAGCCATTTGGTAAATTCTTCTTAGCGGCACACTCGATTGAACCCCTGGATGGATAGCCTTATCTATTTTTTGACTCAAGTCGCTTTTACATAGCACTATCCCGCCGTGCGGACCGAGCATAGTTTTATCTAAAGTTAAAGTAACTACGTCACAGTGGGGGAACGGTTGTGGAAACCTTTTGGCGACAATTAAACCTGCTGGATGGGATAGATCCGCCATTAGGCAAGCTCCAACACGCCTTGAAATCTTCGCTAATTTGTCAAATTCGATAATTCTAGGATACGAAGATGCCCCGCAAACAATTAGTTTTGGTTTAAATTCCAATGCTTTTCTTTCTATTTCCTCGTAATCAAGCCAGCCGTTCTCATCAACGCCATAAAAGTTAAAATTATAAAAGATACCCGAGAAGTTCCTGCTCATGCCGTGGGTCAAATGCCCGCCAGCGTCAAATCTCATAGCTAGCACTTTATCACCATAGTTAAGAAGTGCTTGATATACTGCCTGATTAGCTTGACTAACAGAATGTGGCTGAACATTAGCGTGTTCCGCCCCAAACAACTTACACGCAGCTTCAGCAGCTATCCTTTCAATACGGTTAAACCCCTCTACACCAGCATAAGGTCTATTTTCAAGTAACCCCTCGGCTATTGCATTGTGTTTTAGGGGTAGATTATAAAAATACTTCATTGGAGTAGGGCTTGCAGGAGCTATCAGGTTGATAGTGTCCAAGTCATATTGATCCTGCTGTTTAGCAGCTTTAATTAACTCCTGTCCTAATTTTTGAAAATATTTACTTTCTCTTCTCATTCTTGCTCTATAGAAGATAATGATCTCATATGGTAAGGATCTCTCATCAATTGATACAGATAGCCTAATAAATAAGAACAATTCCAAACAAAGTAATAAAAACCAGCTAAGAATCCTTTTTTTATCCCAACATCTAAAATCTTCAAAAAGTGTGTTCCTATCCCGCTAGATACCTTATTTTCTACTCTGATGCGTTTGCCAATCCCGTATCTGAATGCGCTCCTCAAATCGTGCTTTAGACCGAGTGGGTGATGAAATACTCTGGCTGAAAAAACATAATTAACTTCTACTCCAGCTTTTTTTAATCTCATATTTAAATCAGCATCTTCTGTCCAGTGAATTTTTTCATTGAAGTAATAATTTCCTATAAGTTTTTTTACACTTTTCTTAATTGCCAGGAACGGATTGTAAGGTTTCGGGGGATCATAATATACATACTCCCTTACCTTGGCTATGGTTTTAGAGAGAAGATTATTGCTCTCAAAAATAACCCTTCCTTTTGCAATATAGTGCCTCTGAAGACCTCTAAATAATTTTTTAATTGCTCCTCTCTCGAATCTACAATCTGAATCAATAAGAATAATATTGGGATGCCTTGCTTCTTCGATACCAATATTGAGAGCTTTAGAGAGATTTCTCTCCTTAATTTCCACAACTTTTACATCATAACTGTTAACAACATTAATGACCTCTTTTGTTGCTCCGTTAAGAACAACCACAATTTCCACTTTCTCATCAATACTATCCAAACAATGTTTTATTCTGATATCATCAGCGCACGGTATTACAATAGAAAGCGGTAATTTACTATTATTTTTCATTTTTTGTGATCCAGTAGTTCCCCAGAGCCAAACAATCAATAGCACTTCCATAAAAAGCCTTAATTGCTTGTTCTGGAGTGCACACTAAAGGTTCTCCCCCTATGTTGAAGGATGTATTCATGACAATCGGTGTGCCTGTTAGTTCATAGAAGTTCTTAATCAGTAAGTAATAGGCTCTATTTGAATCTCTTGATACAGATTGATATCTGGCTGTCAAATCTTTATGAACAACAGCTGGTATTTCCTTAGCTTTTTGTGGCCTGACACGGTGGTTTTGGAGCATAAAAGGTGATAAAGCCGTTTCTTCAAAATAATCGCCGATATATTCTTCTAAGATGCTAGGAGCTAATGGTCGCCAATTTTCTCTAGATTTTATTTCATTAACAATTTTGTGCATATTTTTTATCCTTGGATTAGCTAATATACTCCTATTTCCAAGAGCTCTAGGGCCGCCCTCCATCCTTCCTTGAAACCATCCAACAATTTTCCCTTCAGAAAGGGATTTTGCAGCCAATCTGTATATATCTTTTACTCTCCTGTAAGGAATCTTAAGACGATCCAGTGTCATTCGAATCTGCCAATCTTTATACCGAGGACCCAGATAAATATTTTTCAAGCGCTTAAACCGATAACCAAAGTCTCTGTGCGCAATCTCCAAAGCAGCTCCAATACTAACCCCAGCATCGTTGGCAGCGGGTTGAACAAAAAGGTTTTTAACAATCCCTTCTGATATAAGTCTACCATTGGTAGTGCAGTTTAAACCTATTCCTCCTGCAATCGTTAAATTCTTACAACCCGTTTTTTTAATGAGAATTTTTGCCAAGTGAATTACCACTTCCTCTAGCGTCTTTTGCACCGAGTAAGCAAAGTCTTTATGCTGTTGATTGTAGTTTATCTCTGAAACTATCGAGCCTTTTAGATTGTCAAATTTATATTTCCTGGTAACGTCAAAAGGGTATCTTTGTAAAAAATATCTCCTCCATTGAGAAGCAACTCGTTCCTGTTCATCGAGAGATTCTCCTATTAGGTCGTTATCATCTGCAAAGCCATTGATCGAATATAACTTTTCGGTTAGAACAATATTGTCAAAGACACCAGCTTTTTTGCCATGTCCTGCTAGACCCATCAATTTCCCCACGTCTGAGGTTCTAAGTCCAATGTGCTTGCATGCCGCCTCCATCATGTAACCAAGAGAAAATGAGATGGGTATTTTTGCGATTATTTTTATTTCTCCGTTCTCAGCATAAGCCAATGTTCCACTAGCATCCTCCCCTTGCCCATCTAGAACCAAAATAGATGCCTCATTAAAGCCACTAAGCCTGTATGAACTGGCTGCATGAGCCAGATGATGATCTATGAACTCTAGTGGTGGTAGGTTTGTATACTTATACAAATTAGAAGGGAACAATTGCTCCAAAATTTGCTCATTAGAGAAAGGAAATACCCCTCTTCTCATCTTATAAGTTTTGGGTATATTCCAGCCATACACAACTTTATCAATCTCATCCACTGAAACCTGTCCTTCCTCAAGACAGTATGCAATCGCATTTAGAGGCAAAGAATCATAGCTATATCTTTTCCTGGTAAACCTCTCTTCCTCTGCAAAAGCTATAATTTTCCCATCAACCAACAAACAGGCTGAAGCATCATGGCCTCTCTCCATCCATCCATTAAGTCCAAGTATCACCGATTTTTTATTTCTCTTGGCTAGCATATCTTATCGGATCCTCCTTTCCGTTTAGCCTAAAGGCCTCCCGTCTCGATTCACAGTTACTGCAATGTCCGCAGGCAATATCAATGTTGTTGTGGCACGACCAAGTGATATCAAATGGCACACACAGTTCAAAACCCAATTTAACAGCACCAACTTTATCCGTGTGAATTAAAGGCGCAATCACTTGAACTGGCGGCTTCAATAAAGTTCCTTCATTGACTAAATGTTGCATGGCTTCGACAAACTGGGGACTATTGTCGGGGCAGATATGGTCTCCACCAGTTGAACCTATACAAACAGCTCCAGCCCTTAAATACTCTGCATAAGCGATAGCTTGGCTCTCCAAAATAGCGTTTCTGTTGGGAACATATTCATTAATAGCAGTTGTCAGCGTTTCTCTCTGAGTTAACGAGACCCCTGGCAGAGATTTGAGAAGTGGAACCTCAACAACCTCTAAACTTGCATCAAAGTGTTTAGAAAGTGCATGGGCACACTCCAATTCCTTCTTACAAGTTTTTTGTCCCCAATCGAAGAATATGAAATGTAACTTAAAGCCAGCTTTAGCCATCAGGGCAGCCGCTACGGCGCTATCTAAACCGCCACTTACGGTGCATACCACGCTTCTGCGATCAATTGACTCAAGTCTTTTTTGAATTTCAATTTCTTTTCCCATATTAAGTTCTTCTTTTAGGACCAAACCATATAAGCTGATTTCTAAGTGTGATTCTCCAACCCCTAACCTCAACTACCTCTCTAATTACACCCAAGTGTGCCTCTACCTCTTCCTTTGTATGTCCCTCAGGCATCAATAAGATTTTTCCATTGTCTAAATTACATTCCTCAACAATCTTGTCGATTTCATCTAAATCGGAAGGTCTTGTAACCACGAATTTAAATTGCGATTTGGGCAATCCATTTATTACTCTCAAAACTTCTGGTTTATATCTTCTCTGTAGAGTATTTCCACTATTCTCGAGCTTTGGGGAACAATTAAATTGACAGGTGTACAACTCCGAAATAGGCATAATCGTTCCATTTGTTTCTATCTCAACTTGCCACTCTGGCAACTCTTGTAAGAGCTTTGCGATTTTCTTTTGTTGTAGGAGTGGCTCACCCCCAGTTACAACCAGCCTTTTCTCCTTTCGATGGGAGAAAGTCGTTTCCCAAGCATTACGAATCCTAATAGCAGCTTCCTCGTAAGACCAATCCTCTGGCTCTTGCCAAAACTCCCTATTACTTGCATTCCATGTATACGAGGTGTCACAAAGCCATCCACTTGGCACACCACATGTTAAGTTACAGTAATGGAGTCGCAAGAAGACAGAAGGTAGACCTGCAGTAACACCTTCTCCTTGAAGTGTCGCAAAAACACCATCTCCACTGACCTTCAATTTATCTGGATACGGTTTTATCCGTTCTAAATCTTCTTGTGTGGGTTTATATATTTCTTGAATCATATTTTAGTTTTAATTTTTTTGCGTCTTGGCGTGTGCAAACAGCAAAACTTGTGGGGGTTTCCCAAAGTTTGACTGAGTAAAGCCTCAAACCAGTTTTGTATTTATCTTTAATTTGACTATCAAGCTGATTAAATATCCAGGCGGCAATATTTTCAGAAGTGGTTACAAATGGAACTATAACATGCTTCTGGTCAGCATTTTCCTTAAAGAACTTTACAAGAACCTCGTCTTTATTCCACACCATAAACCCATGATCCAATACATCGTGAACATATTCGGTGGCAAGTTTTTTAATATCGCCAAAATCAATAACCATTCCTTCATCAGAAACTCCTTCTATGTTGACCAAGTCACCCTCAACGCATATTTCCGCTTTATAACGGTGTCCATGCAGATTTCTACATTGTGAGTGGTGATTGGTCACCCGATGCCCCATGTCCCACTGGATTTCCTTTATAACTTTCATATCATTTGCTTGGTTGGCTGTTTATTTCTCTATAAAACTGATCTACCAATTTAGTGTTCTTTTTTAGTAAACCTCTAAATATCGTTGTTTTCGTAATACAATCGCTTTTTCTTACACCTCTCATACTCATACAAAGGTGTTCCGCTTCAATTGTGACGATTAATCCTCTCGGATTTAAATTTTCCTCTAAAGCATTGGCTATTTGGTTAGTTAGATTTTCTTGCGTTTGAAGTCGGTGGCTCAAAATTTCCGTCAATCGGACAAACTTAGAGAGTCCAAGCACTTTCCCGTTGGGAATATAACCAATATGGATTTTCCCAAAAAACGGGAGTATATGGTGTTCACAGAGACTATGGAACCCTATATTCGTTAGGGTCACTAAATCTTTGTAACCGTTGCTTTTAAATGTTTTGAAGACTGTCTTTGGATCTTGAGAGTACCCACTAAGCAACTCTTCATACATCCTGAAAACTCTTATGGGTGTTTCTGCTAAACCATCTCTGGATATATCTTCACCGAAACTATTCAACAACTGGAGGATAAAATTGATGACTAATTCTTTTCGAGAACCACTCTTATTTGTCATATGTTGGGTTTTAACCTTGCACGGCCTACACCTTATGTTGTGCAGCACGCCCAACTACCGTTGCAATAATTTGTATTCTAACTTAAATCCGATAGTTTGTCAAAATCGACAGTTTTAACCTCAATAGAGTAAACCTCGTGTTCAAAAAGAGCATGCTTTAGTGAGTTCTCAAATTCCTTTTCTCTCCTATCACTACATATGGCCAAGTCGACATGAATTATTCCTTCTTCGGGATAGGTATGAATCACCAGGTGCGATTGTGAAAGAATATAGCCAATAGTAATCCCAGTAGGACTAAAGATATGAGACACTTTCTTAACCACCTTCAAATCTAAATTTGAAATGATACCATCTGCCAAATCTTCAGCAAAACCTAACGAATTATCAAAGGATTTTAGCTTAACTAGCGCAACAAATTGTTTAATCAATGGTGTAGATTGGTTTGTCATAATTTCCTTTTATTAGCGGTTTTGCTCTGGGCGTAATCTCACCAACATACAACGAGCTAGAGCTTCCGATAGATTCTGCCCCTTCATATCTATTAAACCTGTCGAATACATATCTTAACAGCAAACCTGAGCTTGTAAAAACATCCTGGATGGGTAAAAATCGTTCTTTAGCTCTGTCACTATTTCCATAACAAACATAAACTCTTGCTGTCTGATTTTTTCTGTCTATCGCCTCTAGTGCTCTTGAAACAAAAAGTTTAATCCCTTCTGGAGTGTAAGGTGGGTCGGTAAATACAGTATCAAATTTACTTCTCAATCCGACTGGAAGAGGTCTTCTTAGATCATGTCTTACCGTTCTAATCCCAAAACCAACCTCATTCGAGATGTCACCTATGTTATTTAGAATTCTCTTGTCAATATCTACCACCGCTACTTCCTGCGC
The DNA here is from genome assembly GCA_013374855.1 of Candidatus Woesebacteria bacterium. Classification (GTDB taxonomy): domain Bacteria; phylum Patescibacteriota; class Microgenomatia; order UBA8517; family UBA8517; genus Ch104c. Next base: position 802,279 of record CP055308.1, read on the forward strand.
CGATCTCATACTAGAGGTTACAACTGATGTAAAGTCATCATCTCCTAAAAACAAAACTCGCTTGCCTCTTATATCTCCCAGAAAATCAAGCAAGGCGACTCTTTTTGCTGTAGTATCTACTGTAGCAGTAAACTGGTCATAATTTCTTTCTGGAGCAGGTATTTTGTTCTTGTATCGGGACAAAAGTTCAACTGACTGTCTATAGAGATCGCTTTCAACTAAAGTTTTCAAAAGACTTTCTTCTACCAAGTAAGTATCTTCATAAAGTTCTCCCAA